>NC_009379.1:719830-1439660 GCF_000016345.1 Polynucleobacter asymbioticus QLW-P1DMWA-1
ACCGCGACTATGGGTACTCGTATTGAGGTTGCCTATTTTGATCAGATGCGCGAAGGACTGGATCTGAATGCCTCGCTCGAAGACTACATTAGCCCTGGTAGTGAATGGATAGAAATTAATGGCAATAAAAAACACGTTAAGAGTTATTTGAGTGATTTCTTATTTGCTCCAGAGAGAACAAATTCTCCTGTAAGTACATTATCTGGTGGTGAGCGTAACCGTCTTTTACTAGCGCGTTTATTTGCAAGGCCTGCCAATGTATT
Organism: Polynucleobacter asymbioticus QLW-P1DMWA-1; assembly: GCF_000016345.1. NCBI lineage: Bacteria > Pseudomonadati > Pseudomonadota > Betaproteobacteria > Burkholderiales > Burkholderiaceae > Polynucleobacter > Polynucleobacter asymbioticus. The sequence goes on from NC_009379.1 coordinate 720,094, forward strand.
GGTATTAGATGAGCCGACTAATGATTTGGATATCGATACCCTCGATTTGTTAGAGCAGCTATTACAAGATTACAAGGGCACCGTCTTTTTAGTCAGTCATGACCGTTACTTTTTAGATAACGTAGTCACCAGCATCATTGCGAATGAGGGTGATGGATTCTGGCGCGAGTATGAGGGTGGCTATGAGGATTGGAAAATTCAAAAAGCCCGCTCGGACAAAATACGAGCTGCCAATGCCAAATCTTCTGAAAAAGTAGAAGTCAAAATTGATACCAAGCCTGCCATTAAAGTTGAAGCTAAACCAGCGGCAAAGAGTGGTGTACAAAAGCTAAACGGTAAAGAGCGGCAAGAGTTAGAGACTTTGCCATTGCAAATTGAAGAAATGGAAACAGAGCAGGCTGAAATTGGTATTGCGATGAGTAATCCCGATCTCTACAAAAATGAACCAGAGCTGGCGGCTAGTATGCAAGCTCGCTTAAGTGAGATTACTGCAGATCTAGATCAAAAGCTGCAACGCTGGGAGCAGCTTTTGAGTCGATCAGAGACTTAATAAACTGGGTCTGAGTTTAGCGCGGCAAAAGCGCACGCAGCCTGGTGATTTCATCTAAGAGCTCAAGCGCTAAAGCAACGCCTGGCACATTGAGTTCTAAATCGTGAGTCAGATGTGCGGCTGTCTTTGCTCTTCTAAGGGAGTCGCCGCTAAAGCGCCAATCCTCAGGAGAAGTGCCCTGTGGGCTCAGAACACCTTCAGTTACCCACGACATAATGAGTTCTTGCGGCGTACGTGAGGCGTGCGACAGCTCTACGATGCTCATGTGCACTTCATTCTCAACAATGCTACCTTCAATCCAGGTGATATTAGTTTGAGTCATCGCATCATCCCTTCAAATGTGATCTTGGGTTGAAATCAAAAGCCTTTTCAAAATCTTGATAGGCTGTTTTCTGTGCCTCAGTTTCTGCTGGCGGCAGAACGATAGTCGGAATCACATAAAGATCACCAGCTTCAGCGCTAGGAATGCCTTTACCTTTTAGGCGCATCTTCCGCCCTGCAACTGTTCCTGCGGGTATCTTCAGTTCCAAGGTAGACCCTGCCGGCGTTGGGACATTTACCGTTGTTCCTAATGCAGCTTCCCATGGTGCCAAAGGAATATCAATAAATACATCCTTACCATCGACTCGATAAATGGGATTGGGGTGGAAATCAATTTCTAGATAGAGGTCTCCTGCTGGGCCTTCGCCCATACCGGGCCCACCTTGACCGGATAGTCTTAGATTTTGACCGGCCTTAATTCCTTTAGGAATACTGACGTCTAACTTACGCTCTTGTGTACTGACATGTCCATTGGCATCTTGGGTTGGCATGTGAAGAGAGATTGTGCGTTTTGCGCCGTTGTATGCATCAGCTAAATCAATCAAAATCTTAGCGTGGTGATCTTGCCCCTTGAAATTCATGCCTTGACGACTTTGTCCACCGCGTCCACCTTGGCGATGTTTGCCTCTGCCAAAGAGAGATTCAAAGAATTCACTTTGATCCCCTTCAAAGCCGCCGCCGTATCCAGGATGGCCACCACCAAACCCATCATCAGAGTATTCAAATCCTTCATTCCAATTTGGTGGGGGATTGAAGTCTTGACCATTTTTCCAGTTGGCACCAAAGCGGTCATATGCAGCCCGCTTTTCGGTATCTTTTAATACTGAATAAGCTTCGCCGATTGCCTTGAACTGTTCTTCTGCGCCAGCTTCCTTATTCACATCTGGATGGTATTTGCGCGCCAGCTTTCTATAGGCTGTTTTGATTTCAGCTTCGGTGGCGCCACGGGCGACGCCTAGTGTTTCGTAATAGTCCCTAAATTTCATAAGCCTGTTCAGTTTCGATTAAGTCTTGATTGAGCTAATAATCGATTTTACCGTTCTATTAGCTCATTACCCCAATTTGCCATGGAACAAATTCATAGTCTCCTAGGCCCAGAAGCTCGCTTTTGCTAGCTTCCCCTGATGCAGTGCGCAAGAAAAGCTCAAATATGCGCTGCCCCATCTCTTGGACCGAGACTGTGCCGTCCAAAATTTCCCCGCAATTAATATCCATATCCTCGGTTAAACGTTCGTACATTGGGGTATTGGTAGCTAATTTAATGCAGGGTGCTGGCTTTGAGCCAAACATGGATCCACGACCTGTGGTGAAGGCAATTAAATTGGCTCCTCCAGCAATTTGTCCTGTGGCAGAAACCGGATCAAATCCAGGGGTGTCCATAAAAACAAAACCACTGCTGGTAATGGGTTCGGCATATTTGTATACCTGCATGAGTGGACCAGTGCCACCCTTCATCGAAGAGCCTAATGATTTTTCAAAAATATTAGCAAGGCCACCAATTTGATTGCCTGGGCTTACTTGCCCGTTAATTTGCACATCTCTGCCAACAGAGTACTCATCTTTCCACCACCGAATGCGTTCAATCAGTTTTTCACCAATGGCTTTGCTTGCAGCTCTGCGAGTCAGCGTATGTTCAACTCCGTAGATCTCAGGAGTTTCAGAAAGAATCCCTGTGCCACCATGGCGCGACAAAATATCAATTGCTGCACCTAGGGCAGGGTTGGCGGTAATTGATGAAAATCCATCTGATCCTCCACATTGCAGACCCACGCACAGATGACTTGCTGCAACAGTTTGCCTTTTAGCTTTATTGGCCTCTGGCAGTAGGGCTTTAACAGCCTCGATACCAGCCTCAATGGTTTTACGAGTTCCTCCAGACTCTTGCATGATGAAGGTATGTAAAGTCGAGTCTGATTGAAGGTGTTCCTGCTCCATCAGGCCTTTGAGTTGATTGCGTTCGCAGCCTAGACCCACAATCAAAGCTGCTGCCAGATTGGGGTGGCGAGCGTATCCAGCCATCGTGCGACGTAAAAGCTCCATCGGCTCACCGCTCATCTCCATGCCGCAACCTATGTCATGACTAAAAGCAACCACACCATCTACATTAGGAAACTCTTTTAGTCGCTCAGGTGTAAACCATTGAGCAATTTTGTTTACAACGGTTGCAGAGCAATTGACCGTTGAAAGAATGCCAATAAAGTTACGCGTCCCCACTTTGCCGTTGTGCCTTACATAACCCTGAAAGGTAGCGCGTTCAGATTCAGGCAGAAGGGTGGTCGGCTTAAATTCACTTGCATAAGCATAGTCACGATCAAATTCTCGAAATTCAGTGTTATGGCTATGCACCATGGTGCCGGCTTCAATATCGACATTTGCAAAACCAACAGTAACGTTATATTTAAGAATGGGTTCACCCTTGAGAATCTGTTTGGCAGCTATCTTGTAACCAGCGGGGACCTGGCTGCGGCTCGTAAATTTTTCACTCGCTACTTCTGTGCCGATACCAATATCCACACGTGCCACAACAATATTGTCATTAGGATGTAGCCGAATAATGGGGCCAATCAATCGCTTTTCTGAGGTTTCAATCATGATTTCTGAGTATTGGTGAATGAATTCATCCTAAAGACAGTCGCGCGATAAATTAATGACTCAAGTCAAAAATCAGCACTTCTGCATCTTTGCCGCCATCAATTTTTAATTGAGTTTCCCCATCGATAAGCAGAGCATCGCCTTCAGATAATGGTTGACCATTGACATTGAGGGAGCCACGAATCAGATGCGCATATGCCTTGCGCTTCGGGTCTAACTGATGCGTTGCTGATTGAGGTCCATTAAATAGGCCGGCATACACCTTAGCATCCGCATGGATTTTCACAGCGCCATCATTTCCTTCTGGGGAAGCAACTAAACGAAGTACCCCATCTTTTTCTATTGCAGGAATCGTTTTTTGTTCGTAACCAGGTGCAATATCGAATTGATTGGGTTCAATCCAAATTTGTAAAAAATGGGTAGTCTGATCTTTTGCGTGATTAAATTCGCTGTGTACCACACCTGTACCTGCGCTCATGCGCTGTACATCTCCAGGCGGGATACCTTTAATATTTCCCATGCTGTCTTCGTGAGCCAATTCTCCTGAGAGAACATAGCTAATAATTTCCATGTTCTTATGGCCATGTTTCCCAAAGCCCATTCCTGCAGCAACCCGATCTTCATTGATTACCCTGAGATTGCCCCAGCCCATGAATTTGGGGTCATGGTAGCCCGCAAAAGAGAAGGAGTGAAAGCTTTTAAGCCACCCATGGTCTGCATAACCTCTATCGGCGGATTTTCTAAGGACTAGCATAAATTCTGAGCCTTTTCATTTAATGGAAGAGAGATATGCACATTATCATTAGCTTTTACAAAATTTGCAGATTGCCGGCCTATGGGAAGCTTCAAACAAAATACGCACGAGACCTTTTTGGGGCTTTCTGAGTCAGTTAAGGAAAAATGGGCTGACTTCACTCAATTTTTGAAAGAAGCATGGCCTCTTTTGCTTTTGCTGCTGCTGATTTTAATGGGCATCTGGTGGTATGCGGATCCACCCCCTCCGAGAAGAATTTCTATAGCGACTGGATCTGCTGGTGGGGCTTATGAGGTTTTAGGAAAACAATATGCTGAATTTTTTGCAAAAAAAGGCGTTACTCTTGAGCTCGTTTCTACTAATGGCGCACAAGAAAATATCAATCGCCTAGTCGATAAAAAGGATCCAGTACAAGCTGCATTTGTGCAAGCAGGAGTTACACGCCCAAAAGATATTAGCCGAGGTATTCAAACATTGGGCGCGATTGCTTATGACCCAATTTGGTTTTTCTATCGCGGCCAAGAGATCAATAGCGCTGACTTTGAGGAGTTACACCAAAAGCTGAAGTATTTCAAAGATAAAAAAATCAATATTGGTATTGATGGTAGCGGAACCAATGCTCAAGCGACCCGTATTCTTCGTGTTACGGGACTAGAAGATGAACGTGATTTCTTACGTATGCGCGGAGATCAGGCTGTAAAAGCCTTGCAAAGCGGAGAGATTGACGGCACCTTTATTGCTGATGGCTATGATTCGCCAAATGTTCAGATGCTTCTACACGATCCCAAAATCCATTTAGTAGCCTTTAAACGTGCTTCAGCTTTTGTGAAGATTATTCCCTATCTGCATATCATGGATGTGCCTGAAGGATCTTTTGATCTACCTCGCAATTTTCCCCGTGAAGATATGAAGTTGCTGGCTACTACAACAAATTTATTAATCGATGATCGGATGCATCCAGCAATTCAATTCCTTTTTCTGGAAGCAGCTAGGCAGATTAATGGCAAAGCCTCTTTTTTCGCAAGAAGAGGGGAGTTTCCATCTTTTAAAGATTCTCTATTGCCCGAGAGTCCAGTGGCAGTTCATTATGAAAAAAATCATTACCCTCTGCTGGCTGCTTATTTTCCATTTTGGCTTGCTGAGCTCATTAATAGACTCGTTATTATTTTCTTGCCGTTCTGTGCACTCGCTTATCCCATCTTACGAGCATTGCCTGGTTATCGTACTAAACGTATGTATGGAAAGATCAATCGTCTTTATGGCAACTTAAAAGAATTTGAGCAAGATTTATTGGTGAGCTATAGCCCTGCACAGCGTGATGAATATCTCAAGCGTTTAGATTTAATCGAGTATCAGGCCTTAAAGATTCAGGTTTCTAAATCAATTGCAGCTGATTACTATTCCTTGAGGACTAGTATTGATTTCGTGCGCAACTGCCTCAATAGGGGGGTACAGTCCTATCAATATGAAGGGGCTGTAGATCTCGATTTATAGTCGTTATTCGCTTTCACCGCCGCGACTCGGGAATTTGTACGAGGCGTAGCGAACAATGGCATTTGCTAGGGCCAAAATCAATATGGTAATTCCCATGAAGAGAATTGCCATGTCCGCTTCATGTTTGGTGTTCACCAAATCAATGATGAGGCGGGTGACCGCAGTGATTGCAACATAAATCAAAAACCGCACAGGCATATGGTTGGTTTTGAAGTAGATCCCAACCATGGCGCCGATTTCTAAATAAATAAATAGCAATAACAAGTCTTCGATCGAGGCTGATCCTTTGCTGACCATTCCCAGAAAAGCAACTGCTGCAGACCACACTGTTGCAGCGCCTATTGCAAATAGTGCTATGCGATGAAAGAGGGATACAAATAAGTTACCGATAGGTACGCTCCACTTTTCAATGGCATCTTCCAGCTTGGTTATATCTTTTGGTGGATTGGGGGTCATAGTCATCAAGTCTCCAGAGATCTAATCATTCCCATTAGTATATTTCTCAAATGAGATAAAGGAAGAAAAAAGAGGCACTAGAGCCTCTTTTTTTCTAGAATTACATCAGGTCAACCTAGGGTATCGGCCCAGATGTTGTGGGCCCACCCCCATGCGTAACGTCCTTCAAGAGACGACGGTTTTGTTGAAAGGCCTCCAGCTCCGTGAACGGGCTCAAACGTTTTATTCACTGCGCTATATTGATGCACGCTAGCTACATGAATCGTTTCTGTGGCATTTACAAAACTATAGCAGGCATTATTTACGACTGGCGTAGGATTGATTTCCCACCCATTGAGCTCGGCTACTATCGCAGCTGCAGCGACTTTTGCTTGTTGATTAGCCATATGCCCAGACTTTGGCATTGCTGGCGCTACTTGAATTGAATCACCCAATACATGGATATTTTTTTGAGCAGTTGATTCAAAATTAAGATAGTTCACATTCACCCAACGCCCATTTGAGTTTGCTAACCCCGTTTTGATAGCAATTAAACCGGCATTCATAGCGGGTAAAACATTTAAGACGTCGGCACGGACGTCTTCTTCTACCTCTATTTTCAAAGTTTTTGTCTTGCCGTCTACTGCAATCACATTATTTCTTGGGCGGTAATCAATTAAGCCTGGATATTCATCGGCCCACGCTTTTTTAAAAAGTGCGCCTTTAGAGGTAACGTCGTCATTTGCATCCAAGATAAGCACCTTGGATTTAGGTTTGTACTTTTTAAGATAGCTGGCTACCTGACAAGCTCGCTCATACGGGGCTGGTGGACAGCGGTAGGGCGCTTCAGGAATAGTGATTGCAAAAGTACCGCCATCACGCATCGCAGCCAATTGCTTGTATAAGGCCACCGTTTCAGGCCCAGCTTTCCATGCCTGAAGAGTCGCCCCAGCTTTATTGGCACTCGCAAGTCCTTCAATACTGTCCATTAAGAGGCTGACCCCAGGTGATACCACGACCTTGTCATAAGGAAGCGCTATTCCAGACGAAAGTTTGACGATTCTTTTATCAGGATCAATACTGATGACGCTATCTTGAATAATCTTGACTCCGTGCCGCTTGCTGAGGGTGTCATAGGGACTTGTTATCTCTGCAAGTGAGCGAGATCCGCCAACAACTAAATTAGAGAGTGGGCAGGACACAAAGGACGCGTTAGGCTCAATCAGGGTCACTTGAGCGGTATTGTTAGAGAAGAGGCGTAAATATTTTGCGGCAGTAGCGCCGCCATAACCACCGCCAATCACCAAGATCTGCGCTTTTTGCAAATTAGCATGAGCCGGATTAGAGAAGCCTGCTAATAATCCCAGTGCTGCTGTACCTTGGCCAATAAATTGTCGACGATCCATGATGTACATCCTTATTATTTTTTGCCTAGCTGCACAGAGATGATTTCGAGTTGCTCATCTGAATAACCTTTAGCCAGCTGGGGCATGATGGTGCCTTCGCGAGCACCCGATTTATATGCCTTAAGCTGCTCGAGCAACTGCTGGCTGCTGAGATTATTAATGAGGGGCATGCCACCATCCACTACGCCTTTACCGTCCGTACCGTGACAATTGGCGCAGGTAGCTGCTAATGAGCGATGATACAAAGAAAGAGTTTGCGGGGATTGCGCGAAGCTGACACTGCTTATTCCAGCAAGAATCAAAAAGACGTTGCTTGTAAAAGCAGTCTTAAGAATTTTTTTTTGCATAGTTAAATCATCTCTTTAATGAAGTCCGCCGTGACGAAGTAGCGCATCAATACTGGGTTCTCTGCCGCGGAATGCTTTAAAAGATTCGGCGGCGGGTCGACTTCCGCCAACCTCTAGGATCTCTTGACGATAACGGCCTCCAGTCACTGGATCTAGCACTGAGCCGGTGAGTTTTGCGGCCTCTTCAAATGCAGAGTAGGCATCCGCAGATAATACCTCCGCCCATTTATAGCTGTAATAACCTGCAGCATAACCACCAGCAAATATATGGCTAAAGGTATTGATCCAACGAGAAATATCCGGCTGTGGAATCACATTAAACTCCACGGCAAGCTTTCTGGATAAATGAAGAATGGCTTGGCCTTGAGCAAGGGCGGCATCAAAGCAAGAATGCAGTCGCCAATCAGTCAAGGACATCACAATTTGACGTAATGTCATTAAGCCGTTCTGGAAATTTTTTGCCGCCAGTATCTTGTCAAAGAGTTCGCGGGGTAATGGTTTTCCGGTGTCTACATGGGCAGTCATTTTTTCTAATACCTCCCATTCCCAGCAAAAGTTTTCCATGAACTGGCTCGGTAGTTCAACAGCATCCCATTCAACGCCATTAATTCCTGAAACGCCTAACGCGCCTACTTGGGTTAATAGGTGATGTAAGCCATGACCACTTTCATGGAAAAGAGTAATGACATCATCATGGGTAATAGTAGGCTGGCGTAATACGCCATCTACTTTGACGGGCGGTGCAAAGTTACAAACCAGATAGGCAACTGGTACTTGGACTTCACCATTCGGTAGTTCGCGGCGGCCTCGAGCATCATCCATCCAGGCCCCACCACGCTTGCCTGATCGTGCATATGGGTCTAGATAGAAATAGGCCAATATTTTCCCTTTAACATCGCTAACAGAAAATGACTGCACATCAGCGTGCCATGTTGGTAAATTGGCAGGCTCAATTTTTACGCCAAACAATGTTTGAATGACGCCAAAGAGACCATCTAGCACTTTTGGTAATGGAAAGTATTGCTTGAGTTCATTTTCTGAAAATGCATAACGTGCTTGCTTTAATCTCTCAGAAGCAAATGGAACATCCCATGCTTGAAGGCCATCGGTAACTCCCAATTCCGTTTTAGCAAACGCATTAAGCTCATCCCAATCCCTTTGGGCAAACGGCTTAGATTTTTCGGCGAAATTGGTTAAGAAGAGATCAACTTCATCAACAGTACTAGCCATCTTAGGCGCCAAGCTCAGGGCTGCATAATTTGCAAATCCAAGCATGCGCGCTTCTTCATCACGTAAGCGCAACTGATTGAGCATATTCTGAGTGTTATCCCAATCAATATTGCCATCGGCGTATTTGGGCGCCAACTCTGAGGCGCGTGTAACGTAAGCCTCATACATTAAACGCCGTAGCTCTCGGTTTTCTGAGTACTGAAGCACTGGATAGTAAGAAGGGAAGTGCAACGTAAAGGCCCAGCCTTTGAGGTTCTTTTGACTTGCGGTATCCGCAGCTGCAGCGACTACATCCTCAGGAAGACCAGCTAATTCCTCCGTCTTTGTTATTAGGTGAACAAAGCGATCAGTTGCATCTAAAACATGATCTGAAAATGCCTTTCCTAGTTGGGCTTGCTCGTCTTGAATTTGAGCAAAGCGGGGTTTATCCGCTTCGCTCAGTTCAGCGCCACCCAAACGGAAGTCACGCAATGAATTTTCAATCACTTTTTTCTGGGCCCGATTCAATAAGTTGAATTCAGGACTATTACGTAAGGCTTTAAATTTTTGATACAGGGCTAAATTTTGTCCCAGGCTAGAAAAAAAAGCAGTGACCTCTGGCAGCATTTCTCCATAAGCTATTCGCAGCTCTGGTGAATCAGCAACACTATTTAAATGGGAGATCACACTCCAAGATCTGCCGAGTGATTCGGTTGCATCCTCAAGGGGTTCGGCCAATTGATCCCATGTGGGCGACGTGTTGGGATTTACGGCAAGGTCGACTGCAGTTTGCGCGTGTTTTAGGAGGAACTGAATTGCTGGTGCAATATGCTCGGGCTTTACCTCAGCATAAGCGGCTATGCCGCGGCCAAAGTTCAGTAAGGGATTATTTTGTAATGAGGCAGGTAAGGCTGCAGAAGGATTTGTAGTCATCCCTCTAGCTTAATGGACGCAGATTGTTTTTGCTTAAAACTCCCTGCGTTTTCTTAGGGTTTTGAGGCCTTTTCAGCGGCTTCTAGCGTATTCATGAGCAGCATGGTGATGGTCATTGGGCCGACACCACCAGGAACGGGGGTGATCCAGCCGGCAACGTATTTAGCGGCATCAAAGTCAACGTCGCCACAGAGCTTGCCATCAGGCAGGCGGTTAATACCCACGTCAATTACAACAGCGCCATTTTTAATCATGTCACCAGAAACCATCTTGGGTTTACCGGTAGCTACCACCAGAATGTCAGCATCTTTAGTGTGATGAGCTAGATCCCGAGTTTTGCTATTGCATATAGTGACGGTGGCACCTGCCTGCAGAAGGAGCATTGCCATAGGTTTGCCAACAATATTAGAGGCCCCCACAATGACAGCTCGTGCGCCGCGAATAGGGTACTCAATACTTTCTAGAAGTTTCATGCAGCCATAAGGAGTGCATGGGATGAATTCTGGTTTACCCACCATTAAAGCGCCAGCATTCGAAACGTGAAAGCCATCCACATCTTTTTCAGGTGCAATCGCTTCAAGAACACGCTCAGCGGCAATATGCTCTGGCAATGGTAGTTGTACCAAAATCCCATGGATTGCAGGATCAGCATTGAGAGTCGCAATTCGAGCAAGTAACTCTTCTTCACCTAATTCTGCTGGGTAGGGTTCTAATACCGAATGAAAGCCAACATCTTCACAAGCTTTTACTTTATTACGGACATATACCTGGCTTGCAGGGTTATCGCCAACGACGATAACCGCTAGACCAGGCCTAACCCCTTTAGCGGTAACAATGGCAGCCCGCGCAGCGATTTCAGCTCGTAGCTTTTTAGAGAGGGCGTTTCCGTCAAGTAATTGAGCTGGCATATTGCAAAGACGATGTTAATTAATTGGGTTGTGGATCAGAAAGCGCTAGGCGGAGTAAATCAGCCACAGTATTCACATTGAGCTTTTCCATAATGTTGGCACGGTGTGCTTCAACGGTCTTAATGGAAATTCCTAAATCATCAGCAATTTGTTTATTCAAGCGACCAGCGACGATGCGCTCGAGCACTTGACGTTCGCGACCAGTTAATTTACTGAGTAGGCTTTGAGTAATTTTTCTTTGGCTAGCTTGTGAGTAATCCACGCGCGCTTTAGCGAGCATGCGATCAACTAAACCGCAGAGATCATTTTCTTTAAATGGTTTTTCAATGAAGTCTACTGCACCACGTTTCATTGTTGACACTGCCATGGAGACATCGCCATGACCGGTAATGAATGCCACTGGCATCGGTAAGTTCTCGCTGATCAAGCGTTCTTGTAGTTCAAGTCCAGACATGCCTGGCATGCGAACATCCAAAATAGCGCAAGAGATCGTAGACTTATCCGTACTTTGAAGAGATTGCAAGAAACGTTCAGCGCTCGCATGACACCGAACAACATAACCATTGCTTTCTAGAAGCCAAGTTAACGAGTCGCGCACTGCCTCATCATCATCAACTACATAGACCACTTCGGCCTGGTTTGGTTTAGAGCTAACGCTTAAGTTCATATTCGGTCTCGCAAGGTGAGTCTAAAAGTAGGACTACTAAACAGCAGCCTTAATCTCTGGAGATTCAAGGGGTAGAAGTATTGTAAAGGTGCAGCCTGACAGCTTGGTATGTTCCGCATCCATGGTATTGATTGCCCACAGGCGGCCATGGTGTGACTCAATAATGGACCGGCAAATATTGAGGCCCATACCCATCCCGTCGGATTTGGTGCTGAAAAAGGGCTCAAACATACGCTGAGAGACGGATTCTGGGATTCCTGCCCCTCCGTCAGTTACCTGAATTTTGAGCATGGCTGGGAAAATACTGGTGTCTAAATCGGCGCTGATATTAACCACAGGAGCCGACCAGCGAGAGGAGAGTGGGTAGGCCTCTCGCGTGCTATCTAAGGCATTTTTTAATAAATTGACCAAAACTTGCAAAATCAGCACAGGGTCGACATCAACCTCAGGAAGATTGGGCGCGATATTAGAAGAGATACTGAGACGATGACGATGCGCCTCAATCTCAACTAAACCGACTGCGTCATTAATGATTTCCGAAATCGCTAAAGACTTTCGTTGGGGTTCGCTGCGTTTCACAAATCCTCGAATGCGTTGAATAATCATTCCCGCACGGTGCGCTTGATCCGATGCTTTTTCTAGTGCTGGCAAGATGTCTTTGCCAAGGGCCGGGTCTATATTTCCCTCCAGGCGCTTAGCTACACCCATACAGTAATTGGAAATTGCCGAAAGTGGTTGGTTTAACTCGTGAGCAAGAGAGGACGCCATTTCACCCATAGTGGTGAGGCGGCTAGTAAATTGCATGCGCTCTTCTTGCTGGCGCGCTAAGTCGTCTGCCACCTTTCTAGGGGTAATGTCAGTAGCAATGAGTAGTTGCGCTAGATGCCCATCAACCCAAGGAATATATCGACGTCGTACTTCATACCATTTATTGCTGCCATCACTTAGCTGGATTTCTTCAGATTCCGATTCTTGATAGAGGAATGAAGTAGGGATGCCATCCCGAATGTAATCTTGAAGATCTTGTGCAATGTTATGTAGTGTCTCAATTCTATTTTCTTGATGGGCCAACAAAAAGTGACCCTTCGAGTCATTGCCAAAATGCTCGCGATAAAAACGGTTGGCGAACAAGAGCTCATCATCCTCAAGGGATACCACTGAAACGGCGGCATCTAGACCTTCAAGAACAGTGGTAAAGCGTTCCTGTGACGCAGCCAATTCTTCGCGGATCTTTTTAGGTTCAGAAATATCAATTAATGAGGTAACCCAGCCAGTTTGCTTACCCCTTTGATCAATCAGCGGAGCAATAAAGGTGCGGGTCTGAATAAGCGATCCATCTTTACGCAAAATGGCCCCTTCGATCCCCTTTTTCATTCCCGCATCAATATCTGAATTAAGGGCGCGATTCATTTTCTCGACTAACTCATCTCTTCTGCTATCTGGCCAAAAGGGGAAGGGAGGGTGAAGGCCAATGAGCTCATTTGGTGTCCAACCCGTCATTTCACAGAATGCGCGGTTGACATACGTAATGCGTTTTTGCATATCATGTGCACGGATACCAATTGGTGTGGAGTTTTCCATTGCATTACGAAAGTTTGTTTCTGTCCGTAAATTGGCCTCTGCTTCTTGGCGAACTTGCATTTGTTTTAGAACTGACCACAAACTCCAAATCACGAAGGCAGATAATCCTAAAACAACCCCGATCAGCATTCTGAATGTGAGATTAGTTGGGGGCGGGTAAGTATCAATCCGCAAAGTCATATTAGGACTAAGAACCCCAATATCTAAGCTGGTCTGATTGCTAAAAGCCCTTTTGGGGATATCGCGGTCCGATGAAATGGATAAGACTCGTTCGTTATCAGCAAGAAGGGTAAAGCGGTAGTGGGCTTTTAAGTCACCTGGAATGATGTCGAGTATTCCTTGTGTGGTGTATAGAGCGGCTAAAAAGCCAATCGCCTCTCCACCAACAATATTGGGCACCACTTGCCAAAAAACAATCCTATCGTTGACGGGCGGATCAGTGCTTGGCAAAGTCAGAGTCAGAAATGGGCTGAATGCTGCACGACCAGTTAACCTACTCAATTCAATTGCATTACTTAGAGCAGTATTAATTGCTTGATCATTCTGAGTTTTACCAATCCAATCGGGTTTGGACGTACTTGGTGGAGCACTCCATTGGCGTTGATATTTTTCATTCAACCAGAGAACTTTGACAATCTCATGATTATTAATAACCAGATCATCAGATTGTTCATGCGCAAGCTGTTTCAGCTTTGTGTCATCAGCACTCACTGCAATTTCGCGATTGATTGTATTGAGCGTTTCAAGATTATTTGCAAAGCGCACTTGAATGCGCTGCTTGGCAAATGAGAGCTCTCTAAATAGAGCGGCTTCTTGTTGATTCTTCTCTTGGAGGTGCAGCGTTCCCAAAATGATGCCCATTACCGCAGTAAAAAGAACGATGGCGAGCAGCGGTGTGTAAACGAGCCGAAATCCCCGTATTTTTCGGAGCCATTTAAATGGGCTGAGCAGTAGGCTGGAAAAAGCGCTGAATTTCATATGATTAAGGGTCATTTTGCCTGATTAACCAGTAAAAATTGGATTTCTCGAGGCTAGAGCACCCATTCTATATGCAACGCAGCAAAATACCACATTATGAGAAATATTATCATTATGTGGAAAATTGCTTGTTTACACCCATATACCTTCCTAGAATGTTGCCTATAGAGTTAATGACAAATTAAGAACTATTAAACGGAGACAAAATATGGCCGCAGTTCCAGAACAGTTTTTAGGTAAGCAAAATGCGCAGGACGTAGATCCTGGAGAAACACAAGAATGGTTGCAGGCACTCGATGGTGTCATCCGCACTGAAGGCGCTGAGCGCGCTGCTTATTTAATTGATCAGCAAATTTCTCATGCACGTGTCAATGGCGTGAATCAACCATTTCATGCAGAGACGCCTTACATCAATACGATTCCTGTAGAGAATCAAGCGCGATTACCAGGCGATCAAAATGTAGAGCATCGCATTCGTTCATACACTCGTTGGAACGCAATGGCGATGGTTCTGCGCGCAAATAAAGATACCAACGTAGGCGGACATATTTCCTCGTTTCAATCTGCAGCGACTTTGTATGACGTAGGCTTTAATCATTTCTGGCATGCACCTTCTCCTGAGCATGGTGGCGACTTAATTTTTGTTCAAGGACACTCTGCACCAGGTGTATATGCACGGGCATATATGTTGGGCCGTTTAGCGGACGAGCAATTAGATAACTTCCGTCAAGAGGTTGGGGGCAAAGGTATTTCATCCTATCCGCATCCTTGGTTAATGCCCGATTTCTGGCAGTTCCCTACAGTGTCGATGGGTCTGGGCCCAATCATGGCGATTTATCAAGCCCGCTTTATGAAGTACTTGAGGGATCGTGGCTTTATTCAAGAGCAAGGCCGCAAAGTTTGGGCTTTCTTGGGTGATGGTGAAACTGATGAGCCTGAATCTTTGGGCGCGATCGGTATGGCCGGTCGTGAGAAGTTGGATAACTTGATATTCGTAATTAATTGCAACTTACAGCGTTTAGATGGACCTGTTCGCGGTAACGGAAAAATCATTCAAGAATTGGAAAGTGAATTCCGAGGCGCTGGCTGGAATGTTCTTAAAGTAGTTTGGGGTGGTCAGTGGGATGCGTTGTTTGCACGGGATAAGAAAGGTATCTTAATGCAACGTCTTGGCGAAATTGTTGATGGTCAATATCAAACAATGAAGGCAAAGAATGGTGCCTATGTTCGAGAAATTGTTTTCAACACTCCTGAGTTAAAAGCCCTGGTAAGTGACTGGAGCGATGATGAGATTTGGCAGCTTAATCGTGGCGGACATGATCCCCATAAGGTCTATGCCGCTTTCCATGCTGCCGTAAACCATAAAGATCAGCCAACGGTAATCTTGGCCCATACTATTAAAGGCTACGGCATGGGCGGCTCTGGTGAGGCAATGAATATTGCTCACCAAGCTAAGAAGATGAATGCGGATGACGTGCGTCGCTTCCGCGATCGTTTTGAAATTCCAGTAAAAGATGAGCATCTAGATGAGATGCCTTTAGTGAAATTCGCTGAAGGTAGTGCTGAACTTGAATATATGAAAGCGCGTCGGAATGAATTGGGTGGATATCTCCCGCAGCGTCGCCAAAAAGCAGATAGCTTGCCTGTACCCGCACTAGATGTTTTTGCTCCATTGCTAGAGGCAACTACCGAAGGCCGTGAAATTTCTACAACAATGGCTTTTGTTCGCATGCTCAACACAGTAGTGCGCGATAAGGTTTTGGGCAAACGGGTAGTGCCTATTGTTCCTGATGAATCACGTACTTTTGGTATGGAAGGTATGTTCCGTCAATTGGGTATTTGGAATCAATTGGGACAGTTATATACCCCAGAAGACCACGATCAATTGATGTTCTATAAAGAGGATCAGCACGGTCAGATTTTGCAGGAGGGTATTAACGAGGCAGGTGGTATGTGCGACTGGATCGCAGCTGCTACTTCTTACTCGACCCATGGTGTTCCCATGTTGCCGTTCTATATTTTCTACTCCATGTTTGGTTTCCAACGTATCGGTGACTTAGCGTGGGCTGCAGGAGATATGCGTAGCCGTGGATTCCTATTAGGTGGTACTGCCGGTAGAACCACACTCAATGGTGAAGGCTTACAGCATGAAGATGGCCATAGCCACCTGTGGAGTGGTGCAGTTCCGAATTGCATTAGCTATGACCCAACATTCTCATTTGAGTTGGCTGTAGTAATCCAAGATGGTATGCGTCGCATGTTGGAAGTTCAGGAGGATGTGTATTACTACGTCACTTTAATGAACGAAAACTATGCTCATCCAGCTATGCCAAAAGGTGCTGAGAAAGACATCATTAAGGGAATGTACAAGCTCAAGTCAGTTGGTGATGACAAGGCTAAATTGCGCGTGCAGCTCTTGGGCTCAGGTACGATTTTCCGTGAAGTGATTGAGGCAGCTGAGATGCTACACAAAGATTGGGGTATTGCCTCTGATTTGTGGGGCTGTCCAAGCTTTACAGAATTGGGTCGTGATTGGACTGCAGTGCATCGTGCCAACCTACTTAATCCATCAGCAACACCAGCACTCTCACATGTGGAGAAGTGCCTCAAGGACACTTCTGGTCCTGTGATTGCGGCTACAGACTACGTACGTTTATTTGCTGAGCAAATTCGTCCAGCCATTCAACACTTAGGACGTCGTTATGAGGTGTTAGGTACCGATGGTTTTGGTCGCTCGGATACTCGTGAGAAGCTCCGTGACTTCTTTGAAGTAGATCGTCGCTGGGTGGTAATCACTGCTTTGAGATCTTTAGTTGATGCCGGTCAATTGGATCGTCAAAAATTGGCTGAAGCCATCAAGAAGTATGAGATTGATGCCACTAAACCTAACCCAATGACGGTTTAAGAAGAGATAAATTCATGAGTCAAATAATCGAAATTAAAGTTCCCGATATTGGTGATTACAAAGACGTTCCAGTCATTGAAGTTCTGGTTAAGCCTGGTGATCAAGTAGAGAAAGAGCAATCTATTGTTGTTCTTGAGTCCGATAAAGCCACGATGGATGTTCCTTCTTCTCACTCTGGAATTGTGAAAGAAGTGAAGGTCAAGGTTGGCGATAACCTTTCTGAGGGATCGGTTGTGATCATGTTGGAGGAGGGCGCTGCTGCAGCCGCACCAACTCCAACAGCAAGTGCGCCAGCACCCGTTGCGGTCGAGGCTAGTTCGGGCGGAGCGCCAATCGAAATTAAAGTTCCCGATATCGGTGATTACAAAGACGTTCCAGTCATTGAAGTTCTGGTTAAGGCTGGTGACAAAGTTGAAAAAGAACAATCCATTGTTGTTCTAGAATCTGATAAAGCAACGATGGATGTTCCTTCTTCTCACGCTGGAATTGTGAAAGAAGTGAAGGTCAAAGTTGGCGACAACCTTTCTGAGGGGTCGGTTGTAGTGATCTTAGAGGGAGGCTCTGCAGTTGCTACTCCACCAGCAGTGTCTTCTGCAGCTCCTGCTCCTGCTGCGACTAAAGCGGTAGCAGTAGAGCCGCCAATTGCTCGGGCTCCGGCACCTCCTCCGGTGAGCAATACGCCGGCTCCAATAGATGCCGCATTGAGTCACGCCAGTCCTTCTGTTCGTAAGTTCGCTCGCGAACTCGGTGTCACTATCACCCAGGTAAAAGGATCTGGTCCTAAAGGCCGCATTACTCAGGAAGACGTCCAGGCATTTGTTAAAGCGGCTATGAGTGGTGGCGCTGGTAATCCTGCTGCTGCACCCAGTGGTGATAGTTTGGGTGGACTCAATATTATTCCTTGGCCTAAAGTTGATTTCGCTAAGTTTGGTGAGATCGAGCGTCAACCATTAAATCGCATTAAGAAACTCACTGCTGCCAATCTCGGCCGTAACTGGATCATGATTCCTGCTGTGACATATCACGAAGATGCGGATATCACTGATTTAGAAGCATTCCGAGTATTGACTAATAAAGAGAATGAAAAGAAGGGTGTCAAAATTACGATGCTCGCCTTCTTAATGAAGGCTGCAGTAGCTGCCTTGAAAAAATACCCAGAATTTAATAGTTCCTTGGATGGTGATGATTTGATATTGAAGAAGTATTTCAATATTGGTTTTGCTGCTGATACCCCTACCGGTTTAGTGGTGCCTGTCATTAAAGACGTAGATAAAAAAGGTATCTTTGATTTAGCTAAAGAAACTTCTGACTTGGCCGCCTTGGCCCGTGATGGCAAGCTGAAACCCGAGCAAATGCAAGGTGCTAGCTTCACTATTTCCTCTTTAGGAGGTATCGGCGGTACCTATTTCTCCCCGATCGTGAATGCGCCAGAAGTGGCTATTTTAGGTGTGAGTAAGGCTGCTATGAAGCCAGTATGGGACGGTAAGCAATTTGTCCCACGCCTGATTTGCCCATTGTCATTATCTGCAGATCATCGTGTGATTGATGGCGCCTTAGCGACACGTTTTAACGTGTACATTGCTCAACTTTTAGCCGACTTCCGTCGCGCTAGTCTGTAAGGAGGGTGTATGGCTAAGCAAACAATCCTCGTTCCAGATATTGGTGACTACTCAGATGTGCCAGTGATTGAAGTGCTGGTCAAGGTTGGAGATGTGATTGAAAAAGAGCAGCCTCTATTAGTTCTTGAATCAGATAAAGCAACTATGGAAGTGCCGGCAGATGCCAGTGGAACGATTACTAGTATTACAGTGAAATTGGGCGACAAAGTGAGCAAGGGTTCTGTCATCGCTGAAATTGAAGCCAGCGCTGGTGCAGCCAAGCCCGCTCCTGCCGTAGCGCCTATCGCGGCTCCAGCGCCAGCCGCAGTTTCTGCTCCAGTAGCAGCACCCAAGGCAGGGCAACACAGCGGTAAAGTCGATCATGAGTGCGAAGTATTGGTCCTTGGTGCTGGCCCCGGTGGCTACAGCGCAGCCTTCCGTAGTGCTGATCTTGGTATGAACACCATCATCGTAGAGCGCTACGCCACATTAGGCGGTGTGTGTTTGAACGTGGGTTGTATTCCATCAAAAGCATTACTGCATACCACCTCTGTAATGGATGAAGTAAAAACCATGGCTAAACATGGCATCACTTTTGGCGCACCAAAGATTGAAATTGATCAACTGCGTGGCTACAAAGATTCTGTCATTGCAAAACTCACTGGTGGTTTAGCTGGTATGGCTAAGGCGCGTAAGGTAAAAGTGGTACGTGGCTTAGGTCGATTCTTGGATGCAAACCATGTTGAGGTGGAGCTTACTGATGGCACAGGCCAAGACTTAACTGGAAAAAAAGAAGTAGTGCACTTTCAGAAGGCCATCATTGCTGCTGGTAGTCAGCCAGTGAAATTACCTTTCTTGCCAGAAGATCCGCGTATTGTCGATAGCACTGGCGCACTCTTGCTTAAAAGTATTCCTAAAAGAATGCTGGTGATAGGCGGTGGCATCATTGGTTTAGAAATGGCAACTGTCTACAGTACTCTTGGCTCTCGTATTGATATTGCCGAGATGATGGATGGTTTGATGGCGGGTGCTGATCGCGATTTGGAGAAGGTCTGGGAGAAGTTCAATGCTGGACGCTTTGAAAAAATCATGCTCAAGACCCGTGCAGCTAAAGCTGAGGTAAAGCCTGACGGGATTCAAGTCACTTTCGAGGGTGAAAATGCACCAGCTGAGCCACAAACATACGATCTCGTATTGGTTGCGGTGGGTCGTACACCAAACGGCAAGAAGATTGACGCTGGTTTAGCGGGTGTGCAAGTAGACGAGCGCGGCTTTATTTCTGTTGATAAGCAAATGCGAACTAATGTTCCTAATATTTTTGCTATCGGTGATTTGGTTGGTCAGCCGATGTTGGCTCATAAAGCGGTGCATGAAGGTCACGTTGCAGCGGAAGCAGCCTTTGGTGAGAAGTCTTACTTCGATGCCAAGCAAATTCCATCAGTTGCCTACACTGATCCAGAGGTTGCTTGGGCAGGTTTGACTGAAGAACAATGCAAGTCTCAAGGTATCGCTTATGAAAAGGGCTTATTCCCTTGGGCGGCTAGTGGACGTGCCATTGCCAATGGACGAGATGAAGGTTTCACAAAACTCATTTTTGATGCCAACACCCACCGCATTATTGGTGGCGGTATAGTTGGAACGCATGCTGGCGATCTCATTGGTGAAGTATGTTTGGCGATCGAGATGGGTGCTGATGCGGTAGATATTGGTAAAACCATTCATCCACACCCCACACTTGGTGAATCTGTTGGCCTGGCTGCTGAAGCCGCACATGGCCACTGCACAGACTTACCACCGGTGAAGAAAAAGTCTTAATTTGTCGCCTCACTAAAATAAAAAGCCCCGAGCAATCGGGGCTTTTGCATTACAGGCGAAGATCTCTCACTTCTTCTTGCTTGCTTTGCTAGCAGCGCTAGTTGTTTTGGCAACGGCATCGGTTGCAGTATTGATGTTGGTTTGCGCAACCTCAACTGCATGCTTTACTGCCTTTTGACTTGTTTCATATACATTGTTAGCGGAAGCGATTGCTTGCTTGAGGGCTTGAACAGCCACATCAGAGCCAGCTGGTGCGTTCTTGGTCCACTCTTCAACAAGGGCATTCATTTTTTCTTGGCCTGCTTGAAATTCTTTTTCTGCAGATTTAGTAAAACTCTCTTGAGTTTCATGCGCTAATTCATAAAGATGGCGGCTATACGAAATAATTTTTTCAGCGATTGGCTGCACTGTCTCGGCTTGATGAGCGAGAAGCTGTTGAATATCTTTTACCTCAAGAGCCTTCTTTGCGTTGTTCACACTGTCGCTCAAACTTTGTTTGGCGATGGCCAAATTGAGTTCAACTAATTTCTCAATACTTTGCAAAGCTTGGTTCGTTAAGCCGCTTAAGGTTTCTAAATTGGCTTTTTGCGCTGCTGCAATTTGTTCTGGCGTTAAGTTCATGTCAATCCCTTTCATTTGGGGTAATGCTTCTTTCTATTATGACCTCTAGGGTCGGCTTCAAATTTATGCACCATTGTAGATCAGGTATATTGCAATGCAATATAATCACCCTTAGGCCAAGCTTGAACAAGCAGGGTGGGTGTAAAAGAGCCTAAAATCACTCTTTAGTTAAAAATTCTAATAATTTCAGCAAGTTACCCATGAAACTCAGCCTAGATAATGCAACAGCCCCTATATTTGTGCTGATATGGAGTACTGGGTTTGTGATTGCCCGCTTGGCGATGCCTTATGTTGAGCCTGCAACGTTTCTATTTTGGCGTTTTGCTGGGGTTCTTACGGCGATGGCTATCCTCAATCTCATATGGCGCATCACTTGGCCAAGTCGGTCGCAAATAGGCCATATAGCTGTTGCTGGAACCTTGCTGCAATTTGGCTATTTGATGGGTGTCTGGTTTGCGGTCAGGCTTGGCATGACCGCTGGGTTGGTTGCCATTATTGTTGGCCTGCAGCCTATCTTGACTGCTTGGTTTGCAGCTTGGATCTCCGAAAAAGTGTCACCGCGTCAGTGGTTCGGTTTGGCATTCGGTTTTGCGGGCGTTGCTTTAGTGGTTGCTGAAAAAATTGGTTTTAACCATATTCCTTTTGTTAGCTTCGTTTTGGCATTCATAGCGCTTTTGTCGATCACGTTTGGAACTCTCTATCAGAAAAAATATTGCCCCGTATTTGATCTACGTGCTGGATCTTCGATTCAATTCGGGGTTTCAGCAGTGCTCAGCTTCTTCTGTATGTATTTCTTCGAAACCGGCGTGATGGTGTGGAATGCTTCAGTTATTGGCGCATTATTGTGGGCCATTTTCCCTCTATCTATCGGTTCTATCAGTCTCTTATTTATGATGATTCGCAAGGGTGCCGCCACCAAAGTAACGAGCTTGCTGTATTTAACTCCGCCAACTACGGCTTTAATGGCATGGTTCTTATTCAAAGAGCCATTTACAGTATTGATGGCAATTGGCCTGTGTTTGACGATGACGGGCGTAGTTTTGGTCAATGCCCGCCAACCCAATACTGTGGCAACCATTGCGGAATAGGGCGGCTCTATCAAGCCGTATTTATCGAATTGGGGCGAATAAATCCGCCTCCCGCACGGAAATTAATTATCATTCCGTATGTTGAAAGTTTTGGAAGGTATTTTGGGATGCATTTGAATCGGTTTTGGTTGTTGGTAGCTTCTTTATTCTTTACCTTTGCGGTATTGGGAAACGCGTCAGCAAATACCTCTAAGAGTAAAGATAAGCCCGCTAAAACTACCACCAAGGTAGCCACCCAATCTACCAAAAAAGTAGTAGTGAGGTCTCCTAAAACGCCCAAGACCGTGCGAGTAACTGTGACGCGTTCTACTGGCCCAGTAGTTGCTGCACCCCCATCACTAGCAACAGCGTTGGGATTGCGTGGCCAACATGACAACCTGAGTTTGAAGTCAAGCGTTGCGATGGTAGTTAATCAAGATACCAAAGAAGTATATTTCGAAAAAAATCCTTCAGTGAGCTTGCCAATTGCATCCATTACTAAGTTGATGACTGCAATGGTGGTGCTCGATTCTAAATTACCCCTTAATGAAACCATTGTTATCAATGAGCAAGATGTTTATATTTACAAACACTCTCGTTTAGCCGGAGGAACTGCTTTGAGTCGTGAAGATGCATTACATCTTGCACTCATGTCTTCTGAGAACCGTGCTGCATATACCTTAGGGAGAAATTATCCAGGTGGAATTCCGGCCTTTGTAGATGCAATGAATCGTAAGGCAAAAGAATTGGGTATGGACCATTCTCATTTTGCAGATCCTACTGGATTGATGAGTGAGAACGTTTCTTCCGCTGAAGATTTAACCCGCATGTTGAACGCAGCCTATCAATATAAGTTGATTCGTGAATTTTCTACATGGCCAGATCTCACCATGGTGATTGCAAATCGCCCGCAAAAATTTCTGAATACCAATCGTTTGGTGCGTTCTGGAGATATGGATATCGGTCTGCAAAAAACAGGTTTTATTAATGCCGCCGGAAAGTGTTTGGTAATGCAAGCGCGCGTGAATAACACACCACTTCTATTGGTCTTTTTAGATTCTGTAGGAACACAATCACGTTTTGCTGATGCAGTTCGTGTGCGTGATTGGTATGAACGCATGCCATCTGGTGCGCCACCCATACGTCGCTTAATGTAAGGTGTTTGAGTTAGGCGGAAGTGCCTGGCTCACCAATCTTGGGTTTGTAGCCCATCCCCTTGGAGATTTGCAAGGCGGTGTCTTGTAAGGAGCGCAACCAGTCAGCCTGTATACGGTCAGTTGGGGCGCTAAGTGATAGGCCGGCAACGAGTTTTCCAGTGTCATCCAAAATAGCCGCAGCAATGCAACTCACCCCAAGCTCTAATTCTTCATTGTCACGAGCGTTACCCACTTTTCTTACGAGATTGAGTTCGGTTTCCAGTTTGCTTAAATCGGTAATGCTGTTGCGGGTATGACCCGATAAACCGGTGCGAGTGACATAAGCACGTACTTGATTGGGATCATCGCTTGCCAAAAATAACTTGCCAACAGATGTGAGGTGAAGGGGTGCTCGACCGCCGATTGCTCGAACCACCTGCATTCCCGAGCGTTCGCTATAGGCGCGATCAACATAAACAATTTCATCGCCTTGACGTACAGAAAGGTTCACTGTCTCACCGGTCACTTTATGAAGAGTGCGCATCGGAGCTTGTGCTGCATCACGTACAGATAATCTTGCCTTAACCAAATTGCCAAGCTCTAAGAGTTTTAAACCGAGGCGATAGGTGCCACCATCACCACGTTCAACTAAACGACATGCCACCATGTCATTTAGGATGCGGTGTGCTGTAGAGGGGTGAAGTCCAGTTTGTTCAGCCAGATTTTTTAGGCTGCTCGATTCTTCTTGTTCTGACAACGCATCAAGCAAGTTCATCATGCGCTCAACTACCTGGATAGCAGTTTTTGCAACTTCTCCGGTAGTTTTAGAGGTTTTGACAGTTTTGCTAGTGTTCATGCCACCCATTGTAGCGATTCTGCAAGATATTGCATATTATGAAATGGGATTTTATAAAATTTTCCGCAAAAAAGCGGGGTTCTAATGGGTTTAAAGCGAGATTACGACTGTCTTAGCGCCTTAGCGCATTCACTTACCAGATCTGGGCCCTTATAAATAAGGCCGCTATAAAGTTGAACCAAACTGGCCCCAGCCATGATCTTTTCTCGGGCATCAGCACCGCTTAAGATGCCGCCTACACCAATGATGGGAAGTTGGACACCTAATCGCGCCTTGAGCGCTCTGATGACAATATTGGAAGCGATTCGAACCGGAGCGCCTGATAGACCACCCGTTTCCTCTCCATATTGCATGCCTGTTACTGCCTCACGTGAAATAGTAGTGTTGGTGGCAATGACCGCATCAATATTAAATTCCATCAACAGATCGGCGATCAGATGAATATCATTTTGATCTAAATCGGGAGCGATTTTTAAGAAGAGGGGTTTACGTACCCCATAGCGATCACTTAAGCGTTTTCTAGCATCATCTAAGCTCCTTAGCAAAGAGCGCAACATGTCTTCACCTTGGAGGGCTCGTAGATTTTGAGTATTAGGTGATGAAATATTCACGGTAATGTAAGTGGCAATCTCGTATACCGCTTCCATTGCAGCAATGTAATCACTTGCTGCGTCTTCTATTGGGGTGATTGCATTTTTGCCAATATTCAAACCTAGAACACCACCGCGTTGCCAAAATATTGATTGACGCACTCGGGATACGCATGCCTCAACACCATCATTATTAAAACCCATGCGATTGATGATCGCTTCGGCTTGAGGGAGTCGAAACATGCGCGGCTTTGGGTTTCCTGCTTGTGGTCGTGGCGTTACTGTTCCAATTTCTAAAAAACCAAAACCGAGAGCTGCTAGTGAATCAATGTGTTTTCCATCCTTATCCAAGCCGGCTGCTAGGCCTACTGGGTTGGGAAACTCAATGCCACACAGATTCTGTGGATCAGCAATCGGTTTGCTTACCAATCGTTGCAATAGACCAAAACGTTGAGCTCGGTCTAGATTTTTTAAAGTGAGGTTATGGGCTTGCTCGGGGTCTAAGCAAAAGAGCCAAGGGCGCAATAAAGAGTAACGATCGATCATGGGTAGATATTATGACCCAGTCAGCGCTTGCCAATGATCGTCGATTAAACCTTCCATGGGTTGATACTTGGCTTTATAGGACATCTTTTCACTGTCTTTGATGTAATAGCCAAGATAGAGGTATGGCAGATTCAGTTCCTTGGTCTGTTCTAATTGCCACAAAATACTGTAGCTACCAAAACTAGCCGTAGTATCTGATGCGTCATAAAAGGTATAGACAGATGAAATACCTTGCTCTAATAAGTCGATCATGCTGACCATGCGTAAGCGACCAGGGTGGGGGTCTTGCGGTCCATCTCTATATTCGACAATGCGCGAGTTCACGCGACTTTGCAAAAGAAACTGCATGTATTGATCTTGGTCATCGCTGTCCATATCTCCACCAGCGTGCCTTTGATTTTGATAGTTCTGATAGAGCTGGTAATGCTCTTCTTGATAACCCAGGTTCAGAACTGAGGCAACAAGGCCAGCATGTTTTTTCCAGGCACGGCGTTGGCTGCGTGTGGGAGCAAATTGATTGACCAAAATTCGCGTCGCAACACACGCTTTGCATTCGTCACAATAGGGGCGATAGGTGTAAAGACCGCTGCGACGAAAACCGGCATTCAACAGCTCGTTGTAAATATCTGCATGAATTAAATGGGAGGGCGTGGCGACCTGCGAGCGAGCAGTTTTATTGGGCAAATAACTACAGGGATAGGGTGCAGTGGCGTAAAACTGCAGCGCTGTTAAGGGTAGTTCTTTGAGCCGTGTCATAGCCAGTAGTTCAGAATGGATTTATCAAAGTTCCAAGGTCTGTCTATAGTAGATTGATTTACCGATTTTTGCAGATGCTCTAGAAATTCTGGTCTTGGTATGGGTGCGCCACCCAATGAGCGCAGATGGTTGGTTTCTTGTTGGCAGTCGATCATGGCGATGGCATTCTGAATACACCAGGCGCTCAGGGCAGACAGGGCAATTTTTGATGCATTTGGTTTAAGGCTAAACATAGATTCCCCAAAAACCATACTGCCTAATGCAACGCAATAAAGCCCACCAATGAGTTGCCCATTTTCTATAAGAGCAATACTGTGTGCACGCCCTTGTTCAAATAAGGAGGTATAGGCATCCATAATTTCGTGGGTGATCCAAGTTCCATCCTGCTCTTTGCGAGAGCTTGTGGCGCATGCCCGAATTACTGCGCCAAAATCATTATCTACCAATAGTTTTGACTTATCATCCTGGCAAAAATGACGAATATTTTTTTGAAGCGATATGCTGCACTTAAATTCACTTGGTTTCAGAACCATGCGCGGGTCAGGAGACCACCATAAGACCGGCTGATTATCTGAGTACCAGGGAAATATACCCAATTGATATGCTTGTTCTAGCTGTCCGGGGTAGATGCGCTCGCTAACAGCAAAAAGTCCGGGCACACTTTGATCTGGATCCGGATCTCGATAGGGGTTAGGAAAAGGATCATGAGGTCCTAGCCAGGCAATCTGACTCATCTGAGTAATTAAATCTTTTCTGATGGAAGAATGTCTCGACTGCGAACATTCAATTCTTTTCCGGCATCTAGGCGTCCAGTAGCGCGATCCGCAAAAAACCATTCAAGCGTTTGCTTGACGGTAGGAAAGGCTAGGTCATTCCAGGGAATTTCATGTTCATGAAAGAGCGCTACCTCAAGACTTTCTTCGCCAGCACAGAAATCTGGAGAGGACATGGTGGCAAGGTAAAACAAATGAACCTGTTCTGCATGCGGAACATTAAGCAGGGAATATAGTGGGCCAATTTCCACCACGGCACCTGCCTCCTCAAGCGTCTCTCGAGCAGCACCATGACTAGTGCTTTCACCTAACTCCATAAAACCCGCTGGCAAAGTCCAGTAACCATGTCGAGGCTCAATTGCACGACGACATAACAGAACTTGTTCGCCGAAAACTGGAATACTGCCAACCACATTACGGGGGTTTTGATAGTGAATGCTGCCACATGCTTCGCAAACATGACGTTCGCGTGAATCATCCGCTGGAATTTTGATGGTGAGAGGAGATGCGCAGTGAGGGCAAAACTTCATAAATACTTTCTAAAAATGGGCTTTGATAGCGCCTCGAAGCGCATTACTAAGAATAATCTCATCTGCTTCTAATACATCCTGAATAGTCAGGTTCGCTTCACGGGCATTCATCTTAGGGTCTGTGAGTAAGCTTGCACGCATAACACCTGGTAATAGACCTGTAGATACAGGGGGCGTTAGCCAGGAAGTGCTGTTGGATGGTTTAATAAAGATGCTTGAACGCCCACCCTCAGTCACAAATCCTTGTTCATTTATAAAGAGCGCATCAAACCCTCCTTGCTGAACAGCAGCTTGCCAGGCTTGATCATAGAGACCTCGATGGGTAACTTTGTGGCGCAGCAATGCATTCCCTGAAAACATCGTGCAATCAAAAGGCAGAATATCGGCAGCCCAAAAAATCTTTACTAACGGTTTAAGGGCTTCAAGTTGTCCGGTAGTCGCGCTAATGATTCCAGTAGGACTTAGATCTAAGCGGAGCCTAAAGTCATGATCTGAATTAAGCGCTTTGCATGCTTCACTTATCGTTGTTTGAGCATTTACTCGATCAAACTGAATGCCTAGAGCCAATGCGGATGCTTGCATTCTATTGAGATGAGCTTCAATATTCTGAGTTTTGCCTTGTTTAATGGCAATGGTTTCGAATAAACCAGTATGGCTAGGTAAATTCTTTAAAAAAGCAGACTTAATATGGCACTCTTGCCATTCTTGTTGCGCATCTGAATCAATTGTTATTCCAGCGCCGATTCCTAATGTGAAATGGGCAGCATGACTGTTGGCATCTTCAGATATTTCTACTGTTCTGATGGGGACACTCAGCGCAAAATCACCGCTTGGATCGAGCCACCCCAAGGCGCCACAGTAATATCCGCGATCCTCGGGTTCTAGTTCTTGAATAATTTCCATGCTGCGTTTTTTGGGGGCGCCAGTGACTGACCCACAGGGAAAGACTGCCTCCAATATATTGACAAGGGAGATGCTTGGTTTGATCTGACCCTCTACAGTTGAGGTCATTTGCAAGACATCACCATGTCTTGCAACTGCAAATAAGTTAGGTACTGTCACGCTACCAGGTAGGGAGATGCGGCTTAAATCGTTGCGCAATAAATCGACAATCATCACGTTCTCAGCTTGATTCTTGGGGTCCGCAGATAATGCACCTGGTGTATCCGATAGAGCGCTTGCAGTCCCCTTCATTGGCATTGCTTTCAGAATATCTCCATTGCGCTCAATGAATAATTCAGGCGATTGAGAGAGGAGGTGATGGGTATTTGATTTGATGTAAGCACCAAATCTACCTGGCTGACGATTGCGAAGGCGTTGGTATAGTCCTAGGGGTGATCCGTAGGTTTTCCCTTTGATCCGATAGGTGTGATTGATTTGATAGCTATCGCCACTACGAATATATTCCTGTATTACGGCAATGTCTGATGCAAACTGGGCTTCTGTTAAGGTTTCCTCAACCTCCAATACTCCTGCAATACCTTGAGATACACCTTCTTTTCCTAATTCATCCTCAATCAGAGTATCTACCTCTGATTTTGAGAGCTTCTTGTAATCTTGAAATGACCAAGCTTCGATCAAGGGGTGATGATTAGAGGAATTTGGTTTTTGTGGCAAATGATGGATTGATCTTCCAAGCTCATAGGCAAATGCCGTAACCACAAATTGCCCCTTACTCAGTGCAGTGGTGATTTCTATAAGGCAAGTTTGAGTTGCTTCATGATCGATGGCGTTATCGCCACTTGGACTGACGCACCAGTAGTGAAGCGGATTTTGGTATAGGCGACTGGTTGGATTAGCCGCTGTACTTTGCGCATCATCGAGCAAAATCATGGCGGCTATTCAGTAGGCTGAATTATTTCAGGATGGTCGCTGATTGAATGATGACTGGGTTAGTCGGGACATCAGACATGCGACCCATGCGTGGTGTAGGGGCAACCATAGTGGGCACTTTGCGGATGGCATCAATAGTCTGCGTGCCTGAAATCACTTTTCCAAAGACGGTGTAACCATTTCCCATGGCATTGGGATAATCAAGCGCCTGGTTATCTTTGACGTTAATAAAAAATTGCGCAGTAGCTGAATCGGGATCCGAAGTGCGAGCCATAGCAATGGTGTAAGCATTGTTCTTTAAACCATTTTGAGCTTCTGAAGCAACCGGAGCATCGGTTTGCTTTTGAGTGAGGTCAGGTGTAAATCCACCACCTTGAATCATGAAGCCATCAATGACACGGTGAAAAATAGTGCCGTTATAGAAACCGCTTTTTACATAGTTTAAAAAGTTAGCGGTTGTCTTCGGCGCTTTATCTGAATCTAATTCCACAACAAAATTACCTAAAGTAGTTTTAAATTCAACCTTAGGACCTGCAATCGCTGCTTGGCTAGCGAAGCAGCTAGCAATCAAAATAAGGCTGGCAAATAGTTTGCGCATGAAAACTCCCTGAGTAATTGAAATGAATACTAATGATTGTATTGCCCAATTAATAAATCGATGCAATATCACCGTGGGGTAAGTGGATTACCTTAGACCGTTTGGAATAGTGCTGGCAAAGGCGTATGGGGCCTCCTCAAACATGCCGGGTCTTTCAAGGTAATCCAGGGTCCAGTCAATGGTGTCCAGGCCCCAAAAACAGTGCTGATTGAGGATAAGAGCGGGGACTCCAAACGCACCATCAGCTTTTGCTTTATTGGTATTGGAAACCAAGGCTGCTTTGACTTCTGGGCTTTCGGGTTTGGGGGTATTGGCTCCTAGGCCAAGATAAGCACAAAACTCAGACCAAGAAAGCGTCGGGTCTTTGCCTTCAAGCCATACAAAGTCAAAAGCACGCTCTACCATTTGCCAATCTGCATTAAGCTCAAGAAGCAAACGCTGAGGAGCAACACTTAAAAAAGGATGACGTTCAGGGAAGCGGAAGGGGATGCCCAGTCTCTCGGCCTGCCAGATACAAAAATGATAGGTATGAGGGCGTTTTTCGGTGACTTCAGCGGGCCCAATATTTTCCGTTGCTCTTAGTAAGCCACCCAATAGAACTGGAACGGGCGTGATATCAAGCTTATCTTCAAGGCGATATCTTTGCTTGACATACAGGTAAGCGAATGGGGAGATGATGTCATAGTAAAAAGTGGCTGGTAATTTAGCGCTCATCCGAAATCCTTTTATTTCTTTTTATGTTCAGAATCTAGCTTGCGTAAAAAAGCAATCTTCTCTTTGATCTGGCTCTCAAGGCCGCGCTCTACTGGTTCATACCAACGAGGATTCTCCATGCCATCAGGAAAATAGGTTTCACCGGCGGCATAAGCATGGGGTTCATCATGCGCGTAGCGATAGGCTTTGCCGTGTCCAAGCTCTTTCATGAGCTTAGTAGGTGCGTTTCGTAGATGATTTGGGACTGGCTTGGATTGATCGTTGGCCACATAGGCACGCGCTGCATTAAAGGCGTTATAGCTCGCATTGCTTTTAGAGGCAACCGCCAAATAGACTACCGCTTGACCTAAAGCGAGCTCACCCTCAGGAGAGCCGAGCCTTTCAAAAGTTTGTGCAGCATCGTTTGCGATTTGCATTGCTCGAGGATCGGCAAGTCCAATATCTTCCCAAGCCATTCTAATGATGCGCCGGGCTAAATAGCGTGGGTCTGCTCCACCATCAAGCATGCGACAGAACCAATACAGGGATGCATCCGGGTCTGACCCTCTGACAGATTTATGGAGCGCAGAAATTTGATCATAAAAGTGATCGCCACCTTTATCAAAGCGTCGCGCTTGTGCACTGAGCGCGCTCTCAACGAATGCCTGGTTCACTGAAGCTACTTCTGCTCCAGGAGTGGTAACCGCATTCCGAATTTGCTCAACCAAGTTGAGAAGGCGTCTGGCATCACCATCAGCATTCGAGATGAGGGTTTCTGTAGCACTATCTTCAAACGTGACGTCTGGCATTGCAAATTGATGGGCACGATCAAATAGTTGCTTGAGCTCATCCGCGCTTAATGATTTCAGTACATAGACTTGTGCTCTTGAAAGTAGGGCAGAGTTAACCTCAAAAGAGGGGTTTTCAGTAGTGGCGCCAATAAAAGTAAATAAGCCTGATTCCACATGAGGTAAGAGGGCATCTTGTTGACTTTTATTGAAGCGATGGATCTCATCAACAAACAAAATCGTTTGTTTGCCATATTGCGCCATATTTTGCTGGGCTTGCTCGATAGATTCACGAATTTCTTTTACACCAGCCAATACAGCTGAGATTGCAATGAACTCGCGGTCAAAGGCTTTGGCTGATAAGCGCGCCAAGGTAGTTTTTCCTACGCCTGGAGGCCCCCATAAAATCATTGAGTGCGGCTTACCAGAGGCAAAGGCCAAATTCAGGGGCTTGCCAGTGGCTAGTAAATGGGTTTGTCCAATGACTTCAGTGATCGTTTTTGGACGGAGCGCTTCCGCTAATGGTGGCGTTGGCGTGCTATCAAAAAGACCGCTCATTGCATCATGCTTGAATAAAGAGGATGACTACTGCAGCCCAGGTAAGGCAAGCTACCGCAACATAAGTTAAGCGATTGCGCATGGTCATAAAGGCTGCACGAGTTACATCATCTGAAAAATAATAACGGTAGGTGTTTTGATCAATACTACGTTGGATGATGAGCATGGCTGCCAGAATTAGTAAACCCACTGGTATATAAATATGAAGAGCAACCCATGCAACCAAAGCGGGTATCACTCCCCATATCCACGCATTACGATCGACCCAACGATCTCCTGTGAGAGGCTTGCCTAGAGTATGAAGACTTGCACCCCAATGCAAAGCTCCCATAAAGGAGGTGATGATGGCGCCATATCCCGCTAAAGACTCTGCGCTGAGATAGTTCACAGGTGTAGGTGCTAGTTGCACCATCAGTGCCAACCCTACAAAAGGGATCAGGCCGGCATATGCTAATTTGCGAACAAGAGGTGGAAGGGGATTCACAAGAGGATTGATGGTTAGATTGATAAAATGACGAATAGTTTATTTGTCGTAGGTGTAAACGCCACGACCAGTTTTACGACCGAGGTAACCTGCTGCAACCATTTCACGAAGAAGAGGGCACGGACGATATTTAGAGTCGCTGAAGTTTTCAAAATACACTTCCATTACTGCAAGGCAGGTATCAAGACCGATTAGGTCTGCGAGTGCAAGCGGTCCAATAGGTTGGTTGCAGCCCAATTTCATGCCGGCATCGATATCTTCAGGGCTAGCTAAACCTTCAGAAAGCACGAAGAAGGCTTCATTAATCATTGGAAGCAAGATGCGGTTAACAACAAACCCGGGTGAGTTCTTTACGGTGATGGGTTCTTTGCCAATACGCTTAGCCATCTCAATAATAGCTGCATGTGTTTCGTCACTTGTTTGCAATCCACGAATTACCTCAACTAGTGCCATCAAGGGCGGGGGATTGAAGAAGTGCATGCCAATGAAGCGTGCAGGATTGGAATCCAACGCAGCTAACTTGGTAATAGAAAGCGATGAAGTATTGGTGGCAATAATAGTTTCTTTACCGACGATCTCATCGACTTGTTTCAAAATCTTTTCTTTGATAGCCTGATTCTCAGTCGCAGCCTCAATCACTAGCTCCAGACCCTTGAAGTCGGCATAAGAAGCGCTTCCTTTGACGCGCTTCAGAGCTGCATCCTTTGCTTCAGGCGTTAAGGTTTCTTTTTTTACAAGACGATCCAAGCTCTTACTGATTTGATCCAGTCCGCGTTGAACAGCGGCATCATTAATATCTACCATCACAACATCTAAACCAGCTACTGCGCATACTTGAGCGATACCATTTCCCATGGTACCTGCGCCGATTACACCTACTGATTGAATCTTCATCTTATTTCTTTCTTTGATACTGGGTTGATCCAAATAACTGCTCTCTTGCTTTGTCATCATGCAAGGGCTTACGTAATGATGTTAATACCTCACACCCGCGGATTACTGCAGGGCGTTTGCCAACCATTTCATACCAACGCTTAAAGTTAGGAAAATCTTCAAGATCGATTCCCTGATTTTTCCAATTCCGAGTCCAGGGATAAATGGCAATATCGGCAATGGAATAGGTTTTACCGGCAATATATGGATTATCTTTCAGTTGGGTATCTAAGACCCCATATAGCCGCTTTGCTTCATTGGTATAGCGATTAATGGCGTACTCAATTTTCTCAGGCGCATAGAGTCGAAAGTGGTGATTTTGCCCAAGCATGGGGCCTAAGCCACCCATTTGGAACATGAGCCATTGCAATACTTCGTATTTCCCACGGGCCGATTTGGGTAAAAATTTTCCAGTCTTACCAGCTAGATATAGAAGAATGGCACCCGATTCAAAGACGTGAATAGATTTTCCATCCGGACCATTGGGATCAGTAATTGCTGGGATCTTATTGTTTGGGCTGATCTTCAAAAAGTCAGGGGTAAATTGATCACCTGCACCTATATCAATAGGGTGAGCTATCCAGTCTCGACCCAAGCGATAGCCACACTCTTCGAGCATGATGTGAACTTTATGACCATTAGGTGTTGGCCAGCTATAAACATCAATCACATCTTTATTTTTTTTACTCATCTTCTTCTCTTTTTTACAGTGATTGCAAACGTTGCAAGGCGCTAGCTAAAGTTTTTTCTTGTTTGGCAAAACAAAAACGGACCACACCGGATTCGGTAGGCTTTTGATAAAAAGCGGAAACCGGAATCGCTGCTACACCAACTTCGGTAGTGAGCCATTTGCAAAATTCTGCTTCTGGTAATTTTGCTTCAGGAATATTGAGCGCCGTGTAATCAACGCATTGAAAATAAGTTCCAGGTGTAGGTAATTGCTTAAATCCTGTTTTCTCTAATTCAGCCCTAAAGAAATCACGCTTTGCCTGGTAGAAGTCTGGAAGATTCAAATAATGTGCTGCTTCAGAAAGGTAAGATGCTAGCCCATATTGCATTGGTGTATTTACAGTAAATACATTGAACTGGTGAACCTTGCGAAACTCTGCTGTTAAAGAGGCGGGGGCAGCAACATAACCGACCTTCCAGCCCGTGACATGGTAAGTTTTACCAAAACTAGAAATCAAAAAGCTTCTGGCCGCCAGCTCTGGATGCGAGGCAACGCTGTGATGCTTGGCGCCATCGTAGACCATATGCTCGTACACTTCGTCGCTTAAGACTAGGGTTGAGGTGTTCTTTAACAAGGACGCTAAACGATCTAAGTCTGCCTTTTGCCAAACCATACCCGTAGGGTTGTGTGGTGTATTGATAATCATTAGGCGTGTTTTGGGATTAATCGCTTTTGTTAATGCTTCCCATGGGATGACGTAAGAGGCTACTTGGCCATTTTGATCGCGCATAGTTTCCAGGGAAACGGCAATTGCTTTTCCACCAGCCAATTCAATAGATGGTCGATAGCTATCGTATGCGGGTTCAATAATGATGACTTCATCACCAGGACCAACACAAGAAAGAATGACAGTCAAAATTCCTTGAGTGCCGCCAGCAGTGACTGTGATTTCAGTGTCGGGATCATAGTGATGCTGATATAAATCACCTATCTTCTTTGCGATCCCATTTCGTAAATCACCTATACCAATCATTGGAGGGTATTGATTGTGATCTGCCAGCATGGCTTCGTTCACCTTGCCAATTAAATTTCGATCGCATGGGAAATCCGGAAACCCTTGACCTAAGTTAATGGCCTGATGTTCTGCGGCAAGCGCCGACATCACAGTAAAAATCGTAGTGCCCACATTGGGTAAGCGACTGGGAAACGATGGAGTGATGTTTGGTGAGGTCATAAATAAAAAATGGGCTAAATACGTCCTACAGGGCTTTTATGCGGATATATCAGGTAGTCGCTAGAATGGAAGAAATTCATATACAAATTGTGCCATGTTGATCGTACTTTCTCCTGCTAAATCCTTGGATTACAAGACCCCAATCAAGGTCAAGGCACCCACATTGCCTGAGTTTGCCTCGGAATCAGCCAAGTTGATTGCTGAACTAAAAAAATTAGCTCCACAGGACGTGGCGAAGTTAATGAGCTTATCCGACCAATTAGCCGTCTTAAACGTGGGACGCTATCGTGATTGGTCTAAAAAATTCACTGTAGATAATAGTAAGCCGGCTATTTATGCATTTGATGGCGATGTTTATGATGGCTTTGATGTCAAAAGCCTAAATACCAAGGCGATTGATTTTGCACAGGACCACGTGCGAATACTCTCAGGCCTCTATGGCGTTTTACGTCCTTTAGACCTCATGCAGGCCTATCGTCTGGAGATGGGCACCAGCCTTAAGAATATCCGCGGTAAAGATCTATATGCATTTTGGGGTGGAAGGGTGACCGACTCACTGAAGGCACTGCTGGGGAAGCAAAAGAAACCCGTATTGCTCAATCTGGCCTCTGAAGAGTATTTCAAGGTACTCCAGCCCAAAGAGCTTGATTGCCCTGTGATTGCACCCATATTTCAGGATGCCAAGGATGGTAAGTACAAAATTATTTCTTTTTATGCCAAGCGAGCCCGTGGTTTGATGGCTCGTTATGTAGTCGAAAATCGCATTACCGATCCAGAGGACTTAAAAGGCTTTAATCTAGATGGGTACAAATACTTTGCTGCTGAATCTAAGATAGATAAACCTGTGTTTAGAAGGGCGGAAAGAAAATAATGGCCGTACATCGCACAAAATCTTCGCAGCGTAGCTCTCCTGAGGCTGAAAAATTAGTCTCGGATGCTATTTCTTTAGCGGCCTCTGGAAGTCAGGTTGAGGACCGCTTTTGGGAAGAGCGGCTTACGGTACGTCTAATGCGTTTATTAAAAAGTCAAAATCAAAATGTGATTGATGCGGCTTTGGATCAGACATTTCGTATTAATACAGTCGCGTTTGAAGTGCTCGCCGATACTGCTGAAACGCTTGCCGAGTCTTTAAAGATTGAGCATGAAAATCAAGAGTGGGATGTTCTTTTAATTGCAATGCCAATTGTGGCGCATACACGCTATCAAATTCCTTCGGGCCCCTTGCAGACCAATATGATTGAAGCTACAGCACAAGCACTGCATTCTTCTATAGCTGCCACCGATGCCCGTCTAGCAATAGTACCTTGGCTTTACAGCATTGATCAAATGCCGCATTCCCATTGCCAGACACGCATCTTGATGGAAGCCCTAGCTAGTGCGGCAATCTGCGCAAAAGAAGTCAAGCTGGAGTTGCGCGACATGTCTGAGACTATTGCGGTGTTAGCGGATCCACGATTTATCATTGCCGCCTTAAGCGCTCCTAGCGGTTCACCTATTTTCAAATGGCAAGAAGAATCGCCAGCTCGTCAAGAGCGTGGCGTCAGTTTGATTGGATGGCAAACCGCAATGCATGAACCAGTAGCATCGATGTTGCCCGGCTGCGAGTTTGAGCTTTTATTGCCAGAGGCGTATTTCACCAATTGTCGTTTAGCTGATAAGCATGTGCGTCCACTCAGCATTCGTGCGGGAGTGAATTTCTTAGAAAGTACACTAGGCATTCTGCCTGCGGGCTTATCTTGTGTTGTTGGCGCCTTTGGAGAAGAGCAGGCAGATGAATACCGAATTTCATTTAGTGCTAAAGGCTCATCCGAGGTGATGTATGGAGTGATTTGGCCTTTATATGATCGTGAGAGTGTTTCTAGCGATGCCTTAAATGATCTATCGGATGATGAAAGTCCAATCAAGAAGATTTGCGATGCCCTGCATGATGCGGGAGTAGAAGATGTCTTCCGTCATGCGATGTTGTTTGATCCAGAATTATGTGATGACTGTGGCGCGCCCTTATTTCCCGATCGATCAGGTGAGGCAGTGCATGCAGAAATGCCGGAGGATACCCCAACACAACAGCCGTTGTTTCACTAAGAAAATATGAACAAGAAAAAAGCCGAGAAACTCTCGGCTTTTTTTTACTTTCATTTGTTTAAAACTTAGTTTTGCACAAAAGGCTCTGTTCCCGCAAACAAATGTGGCAACTTACCGGCTTTCATATCTGCTGTTTGGCAGAAATCAGCAAGGCGCACACCAGCTTTAATGTTGAACAACATAGCTTTGTTGCCCAGCACTACAAGATCAAAACCGGAGTTCATGTTCTTATAACGCAAGCTACCCGGCAAGGAAGTTTGACGTTCTAAGTCGTACGTTTTAGCTTCCCAAGTTAAGCGAACTTTCTCGGAAGAGCCGGTCGTCTTAAATTGCTTGCTATCTTGGCATGACCATGTAAATGCTTCTTCATCAGCACTCGCGTTAGTAGCGCCCATGAGGCATGCAATCGCGAGGCCAATAGTGAGAAGGGATTTCTTCATGTGTTTAATTTCCTGAGTGGATTAAGGAAGCAAATGCTTAACGCCAGCTTGCTCTTCAAGCAATTCGTTCAAGGTATGTGTCATGCGCTCACGGGAAAACTCATCGATCTCTAATCCTTCGATCATTTTGTATTCGCCGTTTTCGCAAGTGACAGGGAAGCCATAAATGACTTCAGCTGGAATGCCGTATTCGCCTTTGGAAGGAATGCCCATGGTGACCCATTTGCCGTTTGTTCCAAGCACCCAATCGTGAATGTGATCAATCGCAGCATTTGCTGCAGAAGCTGCTGATGATAAGCCGCGAGCTTCGATAATTGCTGCACCACGCTTACCAACAGTTGGAATGAAAACATCTTTATTCCAAGCTGCATCGTTGATGCTATCTTTTACTGACTTGCCATCGATTGTTGCAAAGCGATAGTCTGGATACATGGTTGGGCTGTGATTACCCCAAACAACCAATTTTTCAATATCAGCAACAGGCTTGTTTAATTTATTCGCCAACTGTGAGAGCGCGCGGTTGTGGTCAAGACGTAACATTGCTGTGAAGTTTTTCGCAGGGATATCTGGAGCAGATTTCATTGCAATGTATGCATTGGTGTTTGCTGGGTTGCCAACAACTAATACTTTTACAGTTTTCTTAGCAACTGCGTTCAATGCTTTACCTTGCGCTGTGAAAATTTGCGCATTGGCTGAGAGCAAATCTTTACGCTCCATGCCAGGTCCGCGTGGACGTGCGCCAACTAAAAGGGCAACGTCGATATCTTTAAATGCAGTCATAGGATCGGAGTGTGCAGTCATTCCAGCTAATAGCGGGAATGCACAGTCTTCCAGCTCCATCATCACGCCAGTTAAAGCCTTTTGCGCTTTTTCGTCTGGAATTTCTAGTAATTGAAGGATTACGGGCTGATCTTTGCCCAAAAGGTCGCCATTGGCGATGCGGAATAAAAGGGAATATCCGATTTGACCGGCTGCACCGGTTACGGCGACACGCATTGGGGCTTTTGCCATTACTTAGAACTCCAGAGGAAGGTTAATTAACGAAAACTTTTCTATTATCCATTCAAGTGTATGGACTTTCCATTTACACTGTCAATGATGTCTTATATAAGACTTAGAATTACAGTGAATTTTATCCAATTGATAACCGTCATGGAGTGAATTTGTCAGAAATAAACTTGCCGATCGCCTCATTTAGCCCTCTGTATGAACAGATTAAGGCGATGATTTTGGCCAGCTTGCAGGCCTCTGAGTGGCTGCCGGGCGCCGCTATTCCTAGTGAAATGGACTTGGCGGCTCGCTATGCCGTGAGCCAGGGAACTGTTCGTAAGGCTATTGATGAGTTGGCTGCACAAAACCTACTTGTTCGTCGCCAAGGCAAAGGGACATTTGTCGCCACTCACCAAGAGGATGACTGGCAGTACCGTTTTCTGCGTCTGGCGCCTGATTCTGGCGAGAAATTTCACCTAACCAATCAATTTCTAGCCTGTGTACAAGCCAAAGCTAGCTCATATGTCGCCAATTTGCTTAAATTAAAGGCAGGCGACCCCATTATTCATATTGATCGTGTACAAAGTTTTGCAGGCCAACCCATTGTTTTTGAAGAGATTTGGCTACCTGGAGGCCGCTTTAAGGGCTTGGATCTTGAAGCATTGAACGCGTGGCACGGACCCATGTATGCCTTCTATGAGGGTGAGTACGCCACGCATATGGTGAGGGCTGAGGAAAAAATCAAAGCAGTGTCAGCTGATGAGATCCTGGCAAAGCATCTGAATTTACCGCTGGGCGCACCCCTCCTGTCGGTTGAGCGGGTTGCTTTTACCTACGGGAATAAACCAGTAGAAATTCGGCATGCCAGATACGACACTTCAGAGCAGCACTATGAAAACAAATTGAATTGAATTTATCCGTTAAAACCCCTAATTAACCCCTATAAACCCGTAAAAATCCCCACCGCCCTTAAGGTTTCCAATAGAATATGTTGCGACACAACAAAGTCACACTGAACCTCCACCTAACGATAGAGATTACCCATGGTTGAAGCACAGCAAAATGTAAAAAAAGATAGACCGGTTTACCGAAACATCGGTTTAGCCCAGTTGGTGAAATATCGCCTTCCTTGGGCCGGAAAAGTTTCTATTCTTCATCGCATCAGCGGAGCAGTACTGTTCCTCATGTTGCCGTTCCTCTTGTATCTTTTAGACCAGAGCCTCGCTTCTGAAGTGAGTTATCAAAAGTTCCAAGCGATTACCGGCCATGTATTGGTGAAGATAGTCTGTCTTGGATTGATCTGGTGTTTCTTGCACCATTTCTGCGCCGGCATCCGTTACCTCTTACTCGATTTGGAAATCGGCGTAGAGAAGTCTGAAGCCAATCGTTCAGCCATTTTTGTATTCTGTCTTGGCGTGGCTTTGACTGCGGTTGTTGGTCTTAAATTATTCGGCTTGTACTAAGCGTTTCTTCACTAAGGAAATTTCATGCCTATTTATCAAATTGGACCAAAGCGCTTAGTTGTTGGTGCGCATTACGGCCTCAAAGAATGGATCATTCAACGCGTCACCGCGATTGTGATGGTGGTATTTACGATTGTTTTATTGGTTGACTACTGCATCACTGGTAGCGCAACTTATGAAGGCTGGTCAAGCCTCTTTAGCAATCAATTCATGAAGTTATTGACGTTGTTGGCATTCATCAGCTTGTTCTATCACGCTTGGATTGGTATCCGTGATATCTGGATGGATTACATCAAGCCGGTCAGTATTCGTTTAACACTCCAAGTGTTGACCGTTCTGTATCTCGTAGCCTGTGCGGCCTATGCCGTACAAATTTTGTGGAAAGTGTAATTAGATGACTGCAATTCAAAAATCATTGCCACGCCGCCGTTTTGACGCGGTGATTGTTGGTGCGGGTGGTTCAGGTATGCGCGCCTCGTTACAGTTAGCTGAAGCTGGCTTGAATGTTGCTGTACTCACTAAAGTATTCCCAACACGTTCCCATACGGTAGCTGCCCAAGGTGGTATTGGCGCTTCCCTCGGCAACATGAGTGAAGACAA
Organism: Polynucleobacter asymbioticus QLW-P1DMWA-1; assembly: GCF_000016345.1. Classification (NCBI taxonomy): domain Bacteria; kingdom Pseudomonadati; phylum Pseudomonadota; class Betaproteobacteria; order Burkholderiales; family Burkholderiaceae; genus Polynucleobacter; species Polynucleobacter asymbioticus. Next base: position 760,828 of record NC_009379.1, read on the forward strand.
TTGGCACTACCACTTTTACGACACTATTAAAGGGTCTGACTGGTTAGGCGATCAAGACGTGATCGAATTTATGTGTCGTGAAGCACCAAAAGCCGTTTATGAGCTCGAACACTTTGGTATGCCATTTGACCGTAACCCAGATGGCACGATTTATCAGCGCCCATTTGGTGGTCATACTGCAAACTATGGTGAGAAGCCAGTGCAACGTGCTTGTGCTGCTGCTGACCGAACCGGTCACGCCATGTTGCACACTTTGTATCAACGCAACGTACGTGCAAAAACCAATTTCTTTGTTGAGTGGTTAGCGCTCGACTTAATCCGTGACGATGAAGGCGATGTTGTTGGTGTAACTGCCCTCGAAATGGAAACAGGTCAGGTATACATTCTCGAAGCCAAAGTAGTGTTGATGGCAACTGGTGGTGCTGGCCGTATTTGGGATGCATCTACCAATGCATTTATTAACACTGGTGATGGTATGGGCCTCGCAGCTCGTGCAGGCATTCCATTGGAAGATATGGAGTTCTGGCAATTTCACCCAACTGGCGTTGCTGGTGCTGGCGTGTTGCTGACAGAAGGCTGTCGCGGTGAAGGCGGCATCTTGCGTAATAAAGATGGCGAACGTTTCATGGAGCGATATGCGCCAACTTATAAAGATTTAGCCCCGCGTGATTTCGTTTCACGTTGCATGGACCAAGAGATTAAAGAAGGGCGCGGTTGCGGTCCTAATGGTGATTACGTTGTGCTTGATTTAACGCACATTGGCGCCGAAACTATTATGAAGCGCTTGCCTTCTGTGTACGAGATCGGTATCAACTTTGCTAACGTTGACGTTACTAAAGAGCCAATCCCAGTAGTGCCAACGATTCACTATCAAATGGGCGGCATTCCTACGAATATTAATGGTCAAGTTGTTGTGCCTGCCAATGGCATTCATAACGAAATTGTCAATGGTTTGTATGCGATTGGTGAGTGCTCATGCGTATCAGTGCACGGCGCAAATCGTTTGGGTACCAACTCATTGCTCGACCTTTTAGTATTTGGCCGTGCAGCAGGCAATCACATTGTTGCCATGGATCTTAAAAATCGTGAGTTCAAAAAATTACCTGAGAATGCTGGTCAGCACACATTAGAGCGTATTGCTAAGTTGGATAACTCCACTTCTGGTGAATATGCACAAGATGTTGCAAATGACATTCGTAAATGCATGCAGAAATACGCTGGCGTATTCCGCAACCAAGAGTTGATGGACGAAGGTGTTCGTCAAATGGCTAAATTAACTGAGCGCGCTAAGCACTTATGGGTTAAAGATAAGTCAGAGATTTTCAATACAGCACGTATTGAGGCCTTGGAAGTGGCTAACTTGGTTGAGACTGCAAATGCAACTATGATTTCTGCGGCAGCCCGCAAAGAAAGTCGCGGCGCACACTCACATGATGATCATCAAGAGCGCGATGATGACAACTGGATGAAGCATACCCTTTGGTATAGCGAAGGAAATAAGCTGTCTTACAAGCCAGTTGTATTGAAGCCTTTGACCGTTGAGTCCTTCCCTCCTAAAGAACGTACTTTCTAAGCGAAGAGAAATAGAAAATGAGTGATATCCGTATATTCGAAATTTACCGCTACGATCCAGATGTCGATGCTGCGCCGCGCATGCAACGCTATGAGTTAGAACTTACTGGCGAGCGTATGTTGTTAGATGCTTTAATTTCTTTGAAGAAACAAGACGAAACGATTTCTTATCGTCGTTCATGCCGTGAAGGCGTTTGTGGTTCAGATGCAATGAACATCAATGGCAAAAATGGCTTGGCCTGTTTAACCAATATGTTGACTCTGCCAAAAGTTATTACATTGCGCCCATTACCTGGCTTGCCAGTTGTGCGCGATTTGATCGTCGATATGACTTTGTTCTTCAAGCAATATTTGTCTATCAAGCCTTACTTAGTAAACGACAATCCAGCTCCAGAAAAAGAGCGTCTCCAAAGCCCTGAAGAGCGTGAAGAGTTGAATGGTTTGTATGAGTGCATTTTGTGCGCATCATGCTCAACATCTTGCCCATCTTTCTGGTGGAATCCAGATAAGTTTGTCGGTCCAGCTGGTTTGTTGCAGGCGTATCGCTTTATTGCCGACAGCCGTGACGAAGATACTGCGCGCCGCTTGGATAACTTAGAGGATCCATACCGATTGTTCCGTTGCCATACGATTATGAATTGCGTGGACGTATGTCCTAAGCATTTGAATCCAACTAAGGCAATTGGCAAGATCAAGGAGTTGATGGTTCGTAGGGCGGTATGACCCTCGGTAATGCAGAGTTATATCGTTTAAAAAGTGATGCCCGCAGGGGATTGCTGGAGAACGATTTAATTCTGCAACGTTTCTTTGAGCGCTACGGCGCACAGCTAAGCGTAGAAGATGGAAATGTATTGAGCCAGTTATTGGCACTAGAGGACAACGATCTGATGGACTTGTTAATTGGGCGTAAAGATTCTGTACCAACACTGGAGAAGGAGATGGAAACAGCCTCCTTTAAGGCGGTTTTACAGAAGCTGAGAGAGAAATAAATCAGCATTTTGGTGCAGTGGCAGTAATAGCATGTGATCGAATAGTGTATTAATCATCAATTTGAATGACTAAGGATTAGAAATGATTGAATCGGACATCAAGGCAAAGCTCTCGTTTTCGGACGGTACTCCAGATATTGATCTGCCAATTTATAAAGGGACTGTTGGTCCTGATGTAATCGACATTCGTAAGCTCTACGGTCAGACTGGTAAGTTCACTTATGATTCAGGCTTCCTTTCTACTGCGTCATGCAATAGCAAAATTACCTACATCGATGGTGATAAGGGTGAGTTGCTCTATCGCGGCTACCCTATCGAAGACTTGGCGCATAACTGTGACTTTTTAGAGGTTTGCTATCTCTTGATTAATGGCGAGCTGCCAAATGCGACAGAGAAAAAAGGTTTCGAAGAAATGGTCATGCACCACACTATGGTTCATGAGCAAATGCAATTCTTCTTGCGTGGCTTCCGTCGTGACGCACATCCAATGTCGGTATTGACCGGTTTGGTTGGCGCAATGGCTGCTTTCTACCACGATGAAATTGATTACAGTCAACCTAAAGCACGTGAAGTCGCGCAAATTCGCTTGATCGCGAAAATGCCAACTCTAGTTGCCATGGCCTATAAGTACTCTGTAGGACAGCCATTTATCTATCCAGATAATTCTTTGTCATATACAGCAAACTTTATGCGCATGATGTTTGCAACACCTTGTGAAGAGTACAAAGTAAACCCAGTATTGGTACGTGCTTTGGACCGCATCTTCACATTGCATGCAGACCATGAGCAAAATGCTTCTACTTCAACGGTTCGTCTGTGTGGCTCTTCTGGCACAAATCCTTTTGCTGCTATCTCTGCTGGTATTGCCTGCCTCTGGGGCCCAGCTCACGGCGGTGCAAATGAAGCCTGCTTGCAGATGTTGAATGAAATCCAAGCCAATGGTGGCGTTGAAAAGATTGACGAATTTATTGCTCAAGTCAAAGATAAGAACTCTAGTGTTCGCTTGATGGGCTTTGGCCACCGCGTTTATAAAAACTTTGACCCACGCGCTAAGTTGATGCGTGAAACTTGCTACGAAGTATTGAATGAATTAGGTTTGCAGGATGATCCATTGTTCAAGTTGGCAATGACTCTTGAGAAGATTGCTTTGGAAGATGATTATTTCGTTAGCCGTAAGCTTTATCCAAACGTAGACTTCTACTCCGGCATTGTTCAGCGCGCCTTGGGCATCCCAACTGAAATGTTTACCTGTATCTTTGCCTTGGCAAGAACAGTTGGCTGGATTGCTCAGTGGGAAGAGATGATCACTGATCCTGAGTACAAAATTGGACGTCCACGTCAGTTGTATGTTGGTGAAACTGCACGCAAAGTTCCTAACATTACTGTTCGCAAATAAGGGTTTTAAGGTCTCTCATGTCTCGTACGCTTTATGACAAATTGTGGGATGACCACGTTGTTTACTCTGAAGAGGATGGCACAGCCACGATCTATATCGACCGTCAGCTATTGCATGAGGTAACCAGTCCTCAGGCGTTCGAAGGTCTGAATTTGGCTGGTCGTCCTGTTTGGCGCATCTCTGCTAATTTAGCAGTCAGTGACCATAACGTTCCTACTACTGATCGTTCCGAAGGAATTGCAGATCCAATCTCAAAGCTTCAAGTAGATACCTTGGATCAAAACTGCGATGCTTTTGGTATCACTCAATACAAGATGAACGATACCCGTCAGGGAATTGTTCACGTCATTGGGCCAGAGCAGGGTGCAACCTTACCTGGTATGACAGTGGTATGCGGTGACTCTCATACAAGTACGCATGGCGCCTTTGGAGCCTTAGCGTTTGGTATTGGAACCTCCGAAGTGGAGCATGTATTAGCCACTCAAACGTTGCTCATGAAAAAGAGCAAGAATATGTTGGTGCGTGTTGATGGCCGTTTGCAGCCAGGCTCTACTGCTAAAGATATTGTGCTTGCTGTGATTGGGAAGATTGGCACAGCCGGCGGCACTGGTTACACCATCGAGTTCGCCGGTGAAGCTATTCGAAACCTTTCTATGGAAGGTCGTATGACGCTTTGCAATATGGCGATTGAAGCTGGCGCCCGCGCTGGTTTAGTTGCTGTTGACGAAACTACTATCGAATATATTCAAGGTCGCCCATACTCACCTAAGGGGCCTGCGATGCTACAAGCTCTGCAATATTGGAGAACTTTGCACACTGATGCAGATGCTAAGTTCGATGCTGTTGTGGAATTGCGTGCAGAAGAAATTGCTCCTCAAGTCACTTGGGGTACTTCACCAGAAATGGTTCTCGCTATTAGTGAACGCATTCCTGATCCAGAAAAAGAACGAGATCCAAATAAGCGCTCTGCAATGGAACGTGCTTTAGAGTATATGAACCTTACTCCTAATACGCCATTAAGCAGTATTACGATTGATAAGGTTTTTATCGGCTCTTGCACCAATAGTCGCATCGAAGATATCCGCGCGGCTGCTAAGGTTGTAGACCGCCTTGGTAAGAAGGTAGCGCCTAATGTGAAGTTAGCATTAGTAGTTCCTGGCTCTGGCTTGGTTAAAGCCCAGGCGGAACGTGAAGGTTTAGATCGTATTTTTAAAGCTGCCGGCTTTGAATGGCGTGAGCCAGGCTGCTCTATGTGTTTGGCAATGAATGCTGATCGTTTAGAGCCAGGTGAGCGGTGTGCTTCAACCTCTAACCGGAACTTTGAAGGTCGTCAGGGTAATGGCGGCAGAACCCATTTAGTTAGCCCAGCAATGGCTGCGGCAGCTGCAATCGAAGGTCATTTTGTTGACGTTCGTAAAATTTCATAGAGGTTATCGCGTGCACAAATTTTCACCTGTTTCTTTAATTGCCAAACTTACCATTGTTGGTATTGCTGGTTTAGTCATTGCCGCATGTAGCAGCACGATGGAAGGTATGGGAAAAGATTTACAAAATATGGGCACCTCAATGGGCGGCTCTAACTCATCCCAAAGCAATCAATCACAAACTAAGGGTAAAGATGTTGTTGTTACCCCAGTGAAGTAATTCATTCGATTTCATCTAGAGTCAAAGTCAGAATCATGGAAAAATTTACGGTATACAAAGGTTTGGTTGCTCCGCTTAATCGCGAGAATGTGGATACCGATGCCATTATTCCGAAGCAGTTTTTAAAGTCCATCAAAAAGACTGGCTTTGGTCAGAACTTGTTTGATGAATGGCGCTATTTAGATCATGGTGAACCTGGCCAAGATTGCAGCACGCGTCCCATTAACCCAGACTTTGTTCTTAACCAGCCACGCTATAAAGGCGCTGGTATTTTGCTGGCTCGCAAAAACTTTGGTTGCGGCAGCTCTCGTGAGCATGCTCCCTGGGCATTAGATCAATTTGGCTTCAGGGCCGTAATTGCCCCTAGCTTTGCCGATATCTTCTACAACAACTGTTTCAAAAATGGTGTTCTGCCAATTGTGTTGACTGAGATGCAGGTAGACCATTTATTTAATGAAACTCAGGCATTTAACGGTTACCAGCTCACCATCGATTTAGAAGGCCAAAAGGTCATTACGCCTGATGGCACAGCATATAGCTTTGATGTGGCCCCATTCCGTAAGCATTGCCTACTCTACGGGCTAGACGATATTGGTTTAACCCTGCAACATGCAGATAAAATCAAGGCTTATGAAGCTGAGCGCATTTTGAAGATGCCTTGGCTTGCGACACAATTGCCGTAATTTTATTGAGTTAAAGGCCTTTCATGAAAATTGCAGTTCTCCCGGGCGATGGTATCGGCCCGGAAATCGTTGCTCAAGCCGTTCGAGTGCTCCATGCGCTTGGTCCAAAGTTTGATTTAGAGGAAGCGCCAGTAGGCGGGGCTGCTTATGATGTTGCTGGCCACCCTTTGCCACCAGCCACTCTTGAACTTGCTAAAAAAGCAGATGCTATTTTGTTCGGCGCTGTCGGTGACTGGAAATACGACACACTCGCACGCGAACTTCGCCCTGAACAAGCAATCTTAGGATTACGTAAACACTTAGAGTTGTTTGCCAACTTCCGTCCGGCCATTTGCTATCCAGAGCTCACTGCTGCATCTAGTCTTAAGCCAGAAATTATTGGCGGCTTAGATATTTTGATTGTGCGTGAACTGAATGGCGATATCTATTTTGGTCAACCACGTGGAATTCGTACATCAGAATTGCCTTTGTTTAAAGGCGCGCGTGAAGGTTATGACACCATGCATTACAGCGAGCCAGAAGTAGAGCGCATTGGTCGCGTTGCATTTGAAGCTGCGCGCAAACGCGGTAAGAAAGTTTGTAGCGTAGATAAAGCGAATGTATTGGAAACTTCACAGCTCTGGCGTGAAGTCATGATTCGTATTTCTAAAGAGTATCCTGACGTTGAGTTGTCTCACATGTATGTCGATAACGCAGCCATGCAGTTAGTAAAGGCGCCTAAAGCATTCGATGTTGTGGTGACGGGAAATTTATTTGGCGATATCTTGTCAGATGAGGCGGCAATGTTGACTGGCTCCATTGGTATGCTGCCATCAGCTTCTTTGGATAAGAACAATAAGGGCTTGTATGAGCCTAGCCATGGTTCTGCACCCGATATCGCTGGCAAAGGAATTGCAAACCCATTGGCAACTATATTGTCCGCTGCAATGATGTTGCGTTATTCCTTAGGAATGCCTGCAGAAGCAGATCGCATTGAAAAAGCGGTTCAAAAAGTGCTGGCTCAAGGTTTACGTACTGCTGATATTTATACCGAAGGAACTCAGAAGGTAACGACAGTGCAAATGGGCGATGCTGTAGTTGCCGCTCTGGCTTAATACGGTAGCAACGGATAAACATCAATATATTTACTAGATAGTTAGATCATGGCAAATACAAAAACACCTTTGGTAGGTTTAGTTGGCTGGCGTGGAATGGTTGGAAGCGTTCTCATGGAGCGCATGCTGGCTGAAAAAGATTTTGATTTCATCGAGCCGGTATTTTTTAGTACTAGCCAGGCAGGTGGCGAAGTGCCATTGCTTAATGGTCAAAAAGTCACCAAGAGCGAAAGCACCTTGCAAGATGCAAATGACATCAAAGCATTGTCACGATGCGACATTATTTTGACTTGCCAAGGCGGTGACTACACCAACGATATCTTCCCTAAACTACGTGCAGCAGGGTGGAATGGTCATTGGATCGATGCAGCGAGTGCATTGCGTATGAAAGATGACGCTGTTTTGGTCTTAGACCCGGTCAATCGTCCCGTCATTGATAAAGCATTGGCTGCTGGCGGTAAAAATTGGATTGGTAGTAACTGCACCGTGAGCTTGATGATGATGGCTATGGGTGGTTTGGTTAAGGCCGATATGGTTGAATGGATTAGCGCTATGACTTACCAGGCTGCCTCTGGGGCTGGCGCTCAAAATATGCGTGAGCTCTTATTGCAAATGGGTGCCTTACGCGATAGCGTTGCAACAGAGTTGGCTGATCCTTCATCATGGATTTTGGATATCGATCGGAAGATTACTGAGACATTGCGCTCCGCTGATTTTCCAAAGAAAAATTTCCGTAATACTGCCTTGGCTGGTAGCTTGATTCCATGGATTGATGTTCCAGTAGAGAATGGCCAGACTAAAGAAGAGTGGAAGGGTGGCGCTGAGTTCAATAAGATCTTGGGCCGTCCTGCATTCCGCACACCTGGTAGCATTCCAATTGATGGCTTATGTGTCCGGGTTGGCGCAATGCGTTGTCACTCACAAGGTTTAACTGTGAAGTTGAAAAAAGATATTCCCCTTAAGGAAATCGAAGCTATTTTAGCCAATGACAATCAATGGGTAAAAGTAGTTCCCAATGATCGCGAAACTACTGAGCGTGATTTATCGCCAGCAGCAGTGAGCGGGACGTTGACTGTGCCCATCGGCCGTCTTCATAAGATGGCGATGGGTCCAGAATACTTGGGCGCCTTTACCGTAGGTGATCAATTGTTGTGGGGTGCAGCCGAACCATTGCGTCGCATGCTCAGAATTTTGCTTGAGAAGTAATTGGAAGCAAGCGGACAATGACTCAATTTAGCTTTACGCGCTTTGTTAAAGTACTTTGCTGTGTATGGCTAAGCTGGGCATGTTCGGTATGGGCTGTTTCTTTGGGTTCGCCTCTGTTGCAATCTCGTCCAGGCGAACCACTTCGTGTTGAAATCCCCATTCGTCTTGCTGTTGATGAGCAGGTGGATCTAGCTTCCCTAAAGGTAGCCTTAGCCAGTAAACCGACTTATGAGCGTCTGGGAATCTCACAAAAAATTCTAGACCTCAATCCTCAGGCGATGGTCTACCGTAATCGTCAAGAACAATTGATGGTATTGGTCGAGACTGTTAATGCCGTGCCAATGACGGATGATCCTTTTTTGGATTTGCTGATTACTCTCAATTGGGCGAGCGGTAGCATTACTAAAACCTATACCTTGTTAATTGGCGACACTCAAAAGGTTACTGTAAAACCTGGTCAAACCTTATCTGAGATAGCTGCATTAATGACGCCGCAGTTAGATGGTGCCAGCCTAGATCAAACGATTATGGCGCTCTACAAAGCCAATCCAGATGCCTTTGCCAGCGGCAGCATCAATCGTTTAGCAGCTGGTGCTGAGTTAAATAAACCCAGCCAAGCTCTCTTGCGCTCTATTAGCCCAGCCGAAGCCAGTCAGTTTGTTGCTGATGCGAATGAACAATGGCGTGCAGACCATGATGCAATAGATGGATCAAATAGATCGCAGAAGTCTGCCGACAAAGATGAGAATGCAAGCCCCAAGGATCGTTTAAAGATTGGCTCCAGCACCGATGGTAATGCCCAGGAGCGTCGTTATACAGAAGATCTTGTAGCTCAAGAGAAGGAGCTTGAGCAAGCGAAGGCGCGCGTTGCTGAGCTAGAGAAAAATATTACTGATCTGCAGCGTTTGCTCGATAAGTCAAAAGAGAAAAAAGCACTTGATAGTAATTTTGGTTTAGGTGGCTTTGGCCCCGCTATTTTGGCGATTGGTTTAATTGCGTTGACTGGCCTTTTATTGTGGGCTTTGGCGCGTAATGCGCGTCGTACTGAAGCACCTAGTTTTGAGGCTAAGGTAGAACATGCTCCTCAGAAAGCCGCGCACAATGCGCCATTTGAAATACCGGATCGCACTAAGGCCTTGTTTGCAGGCATCGATCTCGATTTATCTAAGCCCGTAAAAGAATCCTCAGTCAATGCTCAAGTTCCCGCTTCAAATCCATTGGCAGATACCTTACGCGTCAAATTAAACCTTGCACGTGCCTACATCACGATTGAAGATTTTTCTGCTGCTAAAAAATCTTTAGAGGAGATATTGCGAGTTAGCAATACGGTTGATCCTGCTATAACGATTGAAGCGCAAGGATTATTGGCGGAGCTGTCGCATCGCCAGGCCTAAGGTAAAACAATGCGAATAGCACTTGGTCTCCAATACGATGGTAGTCCTTATGCTGGTTGGCAAACCCAACTTCATCAGCCTACCATTCAAGATGAGCTAGAAAAGGCGCTGACTGCTTTTATTGGCGAAGAAGCGAAGGCATTTCCAGTGCATACGATTACTGCCGGAAGAACCGATACTGGGGTTCATGCCCTAGGGCAAGTAGTGCATTTCGATACCAATGTAGGGCGTGAAGATTTTTCTTGGGTAAGAGGTGTAAATACCTTTTTGCCTAAATCCATTGTGGTGAATTGGGCAAAAGAGGTGCCAGAAGAATTTAGCGCGCGCTTTTCTGCATATGAACGAACTTATATTTATGCGTTGCATGCTGGACCATGCCGTTCACCGATAGTCAATGCTCGCGCAGGCTATCTCATGCTACCCCCGGATCAATTCCTTGATGTTGAGGCCATGAAAAAATCGGCTGAGTGTTTAATCGGAGAGCATGATTTCAGCTCATTTCGTTCTTCGGAGTGCCAGAGTAAAACGCCTGTAAAAACCATTTACGCTATTGACATTATTTCTCAGGAACCATGGGTGTATTTCCGTATTCGGGGTAATGCCTTTTTGCACCATATGATCCGTAATATTGTTGGTTGTTTTTTGCAAATTGGTCAGGGCAGACAACAGTCTGGGTGGATGGCTGAGGTATTGACTGCTAAGAATCGGCAAATCGCTGCACCTACCTTTATGGCGGATGGTCTATATTTAGCCAAAATTAAATATCCAGAAGAATTTGCAATCCCGCAGCCTTGGCTGGAAAACGCGTGGCTTCCAACCAATGTCATCGGGAAATAAACGGCTCTAGGCCTTATCATTGATTTATGGGCTTACTGACATATTCTCCCGGCCGAACTAGGGTAAAAATCTGTGGCTTAAGGACGGCTGCTGATATCGATTCTGCTGTTTCAGCAGGGGTAGATGCTGTTGGCTTTGTCTTTTATCCTCCAAGCGTCCGCGTTGTAAGCCCGAATATTGCTGCCCAACTCATTTCTCGGTTACCAACAGGGGTAGATGCTGTCGGGCTCGTAGTAAATGCCACGGATGAGCAATTTGCTGCTATTCGGGCTGCTGCCTCGATTACTTTATGGCAGTTTCATGGGGATGAGACCCCAGAGCGCTGTGCTGAGCTAGCTGCAGGCGAGCCTTGGATGAAGGCCGCACGAGTAGGGGGGCAGTTCGCATTTGACGATTTTTCCCTACAATATGGGGATGCAAACGCCTTTTTGCTCGATGCCCTGGTTGAGGGTTACGGTGGAGGGGGCGTTCCTTTTGATTGGCAAGGAATTCCACAGACATGGGTAAGCGAAAACGCGCCTCGGGTCGTTTTGAGTGGTGGATTGAACACGCACAACGTGGGCGAGGCTATTGCTCGCCTACATCCTTGCGCAGTTGACGTCTCTAGTGGCGTAGAAAGCAGCAAGGGTGTTAAAGATTCTGTGCTCATGGCTGACTTTATAAAAGCAGTGCGCGCGGCAGATGCGAAAGCATCATCCTAATAATTTGCTGTAGATAAATCAAAAGAGGTAGCTATGTACGACAAGCCAGATGCAAGAGGACATTTTGGTCCTTACGGCGGCGTGTTTGTTTCTGAGACATTGATGTATGCATTAGAGGAACTCAAAGAAGCCTATGCAAAATATCAACACGATCCAGAATTTATTGAAGAGTTTCATTACGAGTTAAAGCACTTTGTTGGTAGACCTTCTCCGGTGTATCACGCAAAACGTTGGAGCGAAATGCTTGGCGGGGCGCAAATCTATTTAAAGCGTGAAGACTTAAACCACACTGGTGCCCATAAGATTAATAACGTAATTGGTCAAGCGATGTTGGCCAAGCGTATGGGTAAGCCCCGCATCATTGCGGAGACTGGGGCAGGGCAACATGGTGTTGCAACGGCAACTATCTGTGCACGATTTGGTCTTGACTGTACTGTCTATCAAGGCTCTGTGGACGTCGCACGTCAAGCTCAAAACGTATATCGCATGAAATTACTCGGTGCCAAAGTGGTGCCAGTAGAGTCTGGTACTAAAACATTAAAAGATGCGCTCAATGAGGCAATGCGTGATTGGGTTACTAACGTCGATAACACTTTCTACATCATCGGTACTGTTGCCGGTCCACATCCCTATCCAATGATGGTGCGCGATTTCCAAAGCGTGATTGGAGAAGAGTGCAAAGTGCAGATGCCAGAAATGACTGGGCGTCAACCAGACTTTGTATTGGCCTGTGTTGGCGGTGGTTCAAATGCCATGGGTATTTTTTACCCATACATCGATTTCCCGGAAGTGAAATTAGTAGGCGTAGAAGCTGCAGGTCATGGCTTGGGTAGTGGTTTGCATTCAGCGGCTCTGTGTGTCGGTAAGCCTGGTGTCTTGCATGGCAATCGGACTTACTTACTCCAAGATGAGAACGGTCAGATTTCTGAAACGCATTCTGTTTCTGCTGGTATGGATTACCCCGGTGTTGGTCCTGAGCATGCATGGTTAAAAGACTCTGGTCGTGCTGACTATGTAGCCATTACCGACGAGGAAGCTCTAAAAGCCTTCCATGATTGCTGTCAGATTGAAGGCATCATTCCTGCGCTGGAGTCAGCCCATGCTATTGCCTATGCCTGCAAGTTGGCCAAGACTTTGCCTAAAGATAAAACCATTTTGGTGAACCTTTCTGGTCGTGGCGATAAGGATATGCATACCGTTGCTCAGGCAACTGGTTCTGAAGGCTAGGTAAAAGAGAAGAATAAAAAGAAAAATAAGAATAGAAAAACGAAACTGCTATGTCAAAAATAACTGCACTCTTTAAAGAGCTCAAAGCAAGCGGAAAGAAGGGATTGATTCCCTTCATTACTGCCGGTGATCCTGATCCCAAATTAACCGTGGAATTAATGCATGCACTCGTGCGTGGTGGCTCTAGCGTAATTGAATTGGGCGTGCCATTCTCTGATCCGATGGCTGATGGTCCCGTGATACAGAGATCTTCTGAGCGTGCTTTGACACAGGGAGTTACTTTACATAGCTGCCTAGACATGGTGAAAGAGTTTCGCAAAAAAGATGCAACGACTCCAGTCGTTTTAATGGGATATGCAAATCCTGTTGAGCAAATGGGTGCAGAGAGATTTGCAACCGAAGCAAAAGCAGCTGGGGTAGATGGAGTCCTGATTGTTGACTATCCGCCTGAGGAATGCGTTGATTTTGCGGCACGCATGCGTGTTGCAGGAATTGACCCGATTTTCTTATTAGCGCCAACTTCATCCCATGAGCGCATTAAAGAGGCTGCCAAAATAGCTTCTGGTTATATCTATTACGTTTCCATGCGTGGTGTAACAGGCGCTTCCCATCTCAATACCCAGGATGTAGCCAGCATCATCCCTAAAATTCGGGAAGAAACCGATATTCCTATCGCCGTAGGCTTTGGAATTAACGATGCAGCAAGTGCCAAGGCTGTTTCAGTCAGCGCTGACGCAGTGGTCATAGGGAGCCGGATTATTCGCCTTTTGGAGGATGCACCCCCTGGGCAGGCAGTACAATCATTGGAAACCTTCATTCGTGAGATTCGCGACGCATTGGATAGTTAAAAACTAATGAGCTGGATAGATAAATTACTCCCACCCCAAATTCAACATACTGATCCTGCTAATCGCAAATCAGTACCTGAAGGATTGTGGGTTAAGTGCCCAAGTTGTGAAACAGTGCTCTATAGCACCGATATCGAAGCGAATTTATCAGTTTGTCCAAAATGCAGTCACCATATGCGCATTGGCGCACGCTTGCGTTTAGACAGTTTGTTGGATGAAAAAGGCCGTTATGAAATCGGCGCAGATATCTATCCAATTGACCCATTGAAATTTAAGGATTCCAAGAAGTATCCTGATCGTATTAAGGAGGCTAATGATGCCTCTGGCGAATCTGAAGCCTTGATTGTGATGGGCGGCAAGATTGAAACGATTCCCGTTGTAGCAGCCTGTTTTGAATTCCAATACATGGGTGGCTCAATGGGCTCAGTAGTGGGCGAACGTTTTGCTCGTGGCGTACAAGAAGCAATTAGTAAGAAATGTGCATTTATCTGCGTGACTGCTACTGGCGGTGCGCGCATGCAAGAGAGTTTGCTGTCACTCTTTCAGATGGCTAAAACAAACTCGATGTTGACCTTGTTGTCTAAAAAAGGTTTGCCTTACATCAGCGTTCTTACAGACCCAACAATGGGCGGCATCTCTGCTAGTTTTGCCTTCATGGGTGATGTGGTGATGGCTGAACCAAAAGCATTGATTGGTTTTGCTGGGCCACGTGTGATCGAGCAAACCGTTCGTGAGAAATTGCCAGAAGGTTTTCAGCGCTCAGAATTCTTAATGCAAAAGGGTGGCATTGACATGATTGTCGATCGTCGCCAAATGCGTGGTGAGATTGCGCATTTACTTGCTCTGCTGCAAAAACTTCCTGAGCCTGCGATTGCGGGTAGCGCAGCCGTTTAAGCGCTTGAGTACAGCACACCAAACCCCTATTTTATTTTCCAGCCTCGAGGCTTGGCTTAGTCACCTCGAAACTGCGCATCCTGTTGGCATTGATATGGGTCTTGATCGTATCAATCGCGTGAAGGCTGCTTTAGATCTCCATTTCGACTGTCCCGTAATCACAGTAGCTGGTACCAATGGCAAAGGTTCTACCTGCGCTTATTTGGAAAGTATTTTGTTGTCTTCTGGATATCGAGTTGGTTGTCATATGTCACCCCATTTGATGACTTTTAATGAACGTGCTCGTATTAATGGCGAAGAGGTAAAAGATAATCTCCTTTTGGAGCACTTTGCCGCTGTTGAAAATGCCCGCGTCAGTTTGGTTGATGCTCCAACGCTTACCTATTTTGAGTTCACCACTTTAGCCATCATGCATTTGTTTGCTAAATCCAATCTGGATGCGGTGGTATTGGAAGTAGGTATGGGTGGTCGATTGGATGCCGTCAATATTGTGGATGCTGACTGCGCTATTGTGACGAGCATTGATATTGATCATGCTGATTTTTTAGGCGGCACACGTGAAGCTATTGGTTTAGAAAAAGCGGGCATATTTCGGCCAGGGCATATCGCGGTCTGTGGCGATCCTGTTCCACCGCAATCCTTGATTGATTACGCTGAAAAGTTGGGATGTGACCTTTGGTTGCAGGGGCGCGATTACAACTTTCAGGGCGACAAACAGCAATGGGGATGGGCAGGGCGTAAAAAGCGCTTTAGCGGCCTCGGTTATCCCGCATTACGGGGCGCCAATCAAATTCTGAATGCCTCAGCAGTGATTGCTGCCTTAATGGCCTTGCATCAACGCCTGCCAGTAGGCGCCCAAGATATTCGTAATGGCTTTGCCTTAGTTGAACTGCCGGGGCGCTTTCAGGTGCTTCCTGGTCAGCCAACGGTGGTTTTGGACGTTGCCCATAACCCGCACGCAGCGGCTACTTTGGGGCAAGGTTTGGACAAAATGGGCTATCACCCCTATACCTATGCCATTTTTGGGGCCATGGCTGATAAAGACATTGAAGGGGTGATAAAGCCCCTGCTCAATATTGTGGATTTCTGGTTCTGTACTGACCTCCCAACCCCTCGCGCTGCCAGCGCCATGGCTTTGGCAAAGAAGCTTGAGTTGATGGGCGTAAAGCCTAAAAATGGCGCTGATGGAGGTATTGAGTGCTTTGCTGACCCTGCTTCTGCGTATCAAAAAGCGCTATCCGTCGCAGGTGAGGGTGATAGAATTGTGACCTTCGGATCCTTCTATACCGTTGCCGGTGTAATGGCTTATCGAAACAACCAGGCGCATTGATCCATGATTCGTTTACCGAGCTTTTTTAAGCGAAAAACACAGGCTGATGACCTTGAATTGGGTTCAGTAAGGGATAGACGCACCGCTAAAAAAGTTAGCCCCAAACCTAGTCCACGCAGTTTTCAGCGTGCTGCAGAAGCGGAAGAGTTGGCTCTCACAGAGGACCCAGAACAACAAAGAGCACGTCATCGTTTAATTGGCGCTGCCGTTTTAGTCTTGATTGCCGTAATTGGCCTCCCACGCATCTTAGATAGCAAACCAAAACCGGTTACCAATGACATTGCCGTCAATATCGTTGCCAGTCTTCCGGTGCCAAGCGCCGATGTAAAACCAGAAGCAAGGCCTGAAGAAAAACCAAAAGCGGATGTTCCGATAGAGGCACCCAAAGCTGCAGTGTTGCCAACACCTGAAGTCAAGTCTGAGGCGAAGCCTGAAGTCAAGGCCGAAGTAAAAACAGAAACCAAAACAGAAGCTAAGCCTACTACGGCTCCGAGTAAAACTTCTGGGTTGGGGTTGGCTGCTGGTGAAGAAGTGGTTGCTTCTGCTGCCGTCAAACCTAAAGCGGATGACACAGCCCGTAAAACAAGCGTATCCACAGGCTCGGGAAAATTTGTGATTCAGATTGGAGCCTTCGCCTCTGAAGAGCGCGCCAAAGGTTGGGTTTCTAAGTTGAGGGACCAAAAAATTCCTAACTATGTATTAACCAAAACGGGAACTGACGGCACAAAACTATATGTCTTGCGTGCCGGTCCGTATACCGATAAAGACGCTGCTGAAGTGGCTGAGAAAAAAATTAAGGCCATGGGTTTATCGCCCAGGCTCGTTGAGACTGGTAAGCAGTAATGGAATACTTATCCACCCTTAAGCTAACATCGGTGGATTACTTCACCCTAGTGGTCTTGTTGGTATCTTCCTTAGTGGGTATTTCGAGGGGCTTATTTAAAGAAGTATTAGCACTTGCCTCATGGTTTGTGGCTGCCTGGGTTGCTTATCACTACAGTAATTTTTTAGCTACCGAATGGCTCTCTACTTTTCATCTAGATGAATTGCTGACTCTTGGTCTGAGTTTTTTAATTTTATTTGTGTTGACACTTATCGTCTGCGGATTATTTGGTGGGTTGGTACAAAAAATAATTCTTTCAGTAGGCCTGAGTTTGACGGATCGATTTCTTGGGCTTGTATTTGGTTTAGCTCGTGGTGGCTTGATCGTAGTGGTCTTAGCTACCTTAGCTGCCTTGACTCCTATTCCACAGAGCATGGCCTGGAAGAACGCAATAACAAGACCAGCTATCGATATGGCTACCGGTTTAATTAAAGGTTGGCTGCCAGCTGACTGGGCTAAGCAATTGGGTGATCCAATGCCCAAAGTAACACCTACCATTACTCCTAAAATAACAATAGGAATCTAGAGATATGTGCGGCGTCGTCGGAACAGTTTCCCACTCACCAGTAAATCAACTTCTCTATGACGCATTGTTGCTTTTGCAACATCGCGGACAAGATGCAGCCGGTATCGCAACGATGAACGGCAATTCGTTCACGATGCATAAAGCTAATGGCTTGGTACGAGATGTCTTTAGAACTCGCAATATGCGTAGCTTAGTTGGTAATGCCGGTATCGGACAGGTAAGGTACCCAACTGCCGGTTCTGCCAGTAGCGAAGAAGAGGCGCAGCCCTTTTATGTAAGCGCTCCTTATGGAATTATCTTGGCACATAACGGCAACCTCACCAACGCACCAAGCTTGCGTGTGGAGATGGCTTATCGTGATCGTCGCCATATCAATACCAGCTCAGATACTGAGGTACTCCTCAATGTATTGGCTGATGAACTTCAAAAAGAAACGAACAGCGCCGCTTTAGATGAGACGGCAATGTTTAATGCTGTTACGGGCGTAACAAGTAGGGTCAAAGGTTCTTATGCGGTGGTTTCTTTAATTGCTGGTTATGGTTTATTAGCCTTCCGCGATCCTTTTGGTATCCGTCCTTTATGCATTGGCCGCATTGATACGCCACAGGGCCCTGAGTGGATGGTGGCATCTGAATCAGTAGCTTTGGAAGGCTTAGGATTTACTTTTGTCCGTGATGTTCATCCAGGCGAAGCGATCTATGTCGACTTGGATGGTAATTTCTATTCACGTCAGTGTGTTCCGAATGCCGTTCTAACGCCTTGTATTTTTGAATATGTTTACATGGCTAGACCTGACTCCACAATTGATGGCGTTACGGTCTACAACGTGCGTATGCGTATGGGCGATTACCTAGCTGAAAAGATCCGCAAAGAAACCAATGTTGATGAAATCGATGTAGTCATGCCGATTCCAGACTCTAGTCGTCCAGCTGCGATGCAAGTGGCTAAGAAATTAGGCATTGACTATCGTGAAGGCTTTTTTAAGAACCGTTATATCGGTAGAACCTTCATCATGCCGGGGCAGGCTGTGCGCAAGAAATCCGTGCGTCAAAAACTCAATGCTATGCGTATTGAATTCAAAGATAAAACGGTATTAATTGTTGATGACTCTATCGTGCGCGGTACTACCTCTTTTGAGATTGTACAAATGGCTCGTGAGTCTGGTGCTAAGAAAGTCATCTTTGCTTCTGCAGCACCTCCTGTACGCTTCCCTAACGTCTATGGCATCGACATGCCTACGCGTAGTGAGTTAGTTGCTTATGGCCGCACTGATGCAGAAATTAATAAGATGATTGGCGCTGACCAACTGATTTATCAAAGTGTTGAGGATATGAAGCAAGCGGTTCGTGACATTAATCCGAATATTCAGCAATTTGAAGCTTCTTGTTTTGATGGCAATTACATCACTGGGGATATTAACGACTCGTATTTGGATGCCCTCGAGGCGCAGCGCAATTCCACTGCGGCTAAAGCGGATCGTCAGCGTGATTCCAGCGACTTTGCCCGTTCCCAGCTTCATTTGCATTTGGCTACCGAAGACTAAAAAGCCACAGGAAATTGCCTCAAGGGAGGCAATTCCTCAATTCGGTGTCAAAATAGCAGGATGAAGAGCAAAACCACCCGTAAAAAACCTGATTTTTCAAAACTGGCACTAGAGACTCTCGCAGTTCGTGCTGGTACTCGCCGTACCGCTGAATATCAAGAGCATTCAGAGGCCATGTTTCTTACCTCTAGCTTTTGTTTTGATAGCGCTGAATTAGCGGCTGATGGTTTTGCTCATGCAGACCAAGGTTTTATCTATTCCCGCTTTACCAATCCAACGGTCAGCATGTTTCAAGATCGCTTGGCTGCCTTGGAGGGTGGAGAAGCATGTATTGCGACCGCCTCCGGCATGTCTGCAATTTTAACGATGGCAATGGCCCACCTGCAGGCGGGTGATCATGTCGTTTGCTCTCGTTCTGTATTCGGTGCGACGATTCAATTGTTTACGAATATCTTGGGTCGCTTCGGTATCACTACAACCTATGCTGACTTGGCCGATACCAAGTCATGGCAGGCTGCTGTTCAACCCAACACCAAATTATTCTATTTAGAAACGCCATCGAATCCGTTAACTGAAATTGCAGACATCAAAGCGATCTCTAAGATTGCCAAGAAAGCGGGCGCTTTATTTGCAGTTGATAACTGTTTTTGTACGCCCGCTTTACAGAAGCCACTGGCACTAGGTGCTGATGTTGTCATTCATTCAGCAACGAAGTACTTAGATGGTCAGGGCAGAATGGTTGGCGGCGCTATTGTTGGTAGCAACGACTTTGTCATGGGTAAAGTTTTCCCTTATGTTCGGACTGCTGGGCCAACATTGTCTGCATTTAATGCTTGGATATTTCTCAAGGGGTTAGAGACGCTTGAGCTGCGCATGAAGCAGCAAAGTGAAAATGCACTGGCATTAGCACAGTGGCTAGAAAAACAGCCTGGAGTAGAGCGCGTCTATCACCCAGGACTGAAATCTCACCCGCAGCATGCTTTGGCAATGCGTCAACAAAAAGCAGGCGGTGCGATTGTGTCTTTTGCATTAAAGGGTGGCAAGAAATCAGCCTTCAAGTTAATTAATCAAACCAAGTTGTGTTCAATTACGGCTAATTTAGGTGATACACGTACAACGATTACGCATCCAGCTACAACTACCCATTGCCGCGTAAGCCCAGAAGCTCGTAAAGCCGCAGGGATTACCGATGGATTGGTGCGCATTGCGGTTGGCTTGGAAAACATTAATGACCTAAAGGGTGATCTCATTGGCGGACTCAAAAAATAACCAGGTGCACCTAGATAAATCCATGGGTTTTGCAGAAGCTACTCAATTCTGGAATGAGCGCTTCGATAAAGAAGAGTTCATTTTTGGTAAAGAGCCGAATGAGTATCTAGTAGAAAAGGCCCATCAGCATTTAAAACCCAATCAAAAAGTGCTTTGCATTGCTGATGGAGAAGGTCGTAATGGCGTTTGGCTTGCTAAGCAAGGCTTGCAAGTAGTTGGATTTGATGCTTCTGATATTGCACTTACCAAAGCAAGGCAGTTCGCTAAAGAAAATAAAGTAGAAGTCGAATACTCCTTCTCCGATACCGATAGCTTTGCGTGGCATGCAAATACGTACGATGCAGTCATCGGAATCTTTATTCAGTTTGCCGATGCAGCCATGCGCGCTAGAATTTTTCAGCAGGCATACAAAGCGACTAAGCCTGGTGGTCTCTTTATATTGCAGGGTTACACACCCAAGCAACTAGAATACAAAACTGGTGGCCCATCCTTAATTGAACATCTCTATACAGAAGAACTTATTCGTGACCTAGCTAAAGAGTTTGAAATACTAGAGCTTGTCAGTTATGAAAAAGAATTATCTGAAGGCCCAAGACATACAGGTATGTCTGCTATCTTGGGTTTAGTCGCCCAAAAGCCTAATTAGTAAAGCGCCTTGGGTCGTTGATGGGGCGCAATGGCATGATGTGTATTTGGCTGGCATCCATTTCTACGTAACTTCTACTGCCAAGCTCTAAAGATAGACGCTTTACCTCAGCAGCTGAGGCTTCCCAAATAATCGTATGAGATCCTTCGGTTGTTCGTAATTGAATCACGGCAATCTGGCCAAGAGCGCTTATCTGGTCAACTATTACCTCAATTGATTGTGCCGTGACCTGTGCATGAAGGCTTAGGCCTTCGGCAGGAATCACCCAAGCAACGGGCGTATTGGGTGGGATCTTGCCTTTATCGATGACATCAAAAACCTGAGTACTACCATTCCAGCTCAATTTGCCAGCGCTAAAGACGCCCTCAAACATATTGTTAATGCCAACTAATTCGGCAACCCGC
Source organism: Polynucleobacter asymbioticus QLW-P1DMWA-1 (assembly GCF_000016345.1). NCBI lineage: Bacteria > Pseudomonadati > Pseudomonadota > Betaproteobacteria > Burkholderiales > Burkholderiaceae > Polynucleobacter > Polynucleobacter asymbioticus. The sequence goes on from NC_009379.1 coordinate 781,914, forward strand.
GAGTTTCTGGGTCTTTCAAAAAGAACTTGAGGTGGAGCAGTTTGCAGTCCAACACCCTGGTCAATGACAGTAATGCGATCGGCTAATAAATCCGCCTCCCTTAAATCATGTGTCACTAAAAGGATAGGAATGTTCAAATCTTTTCGAAGATTGGCTAGTGTCTTATAGAGGCTCTGACGAGTAGGCGCATCAATGGCAGAGAAGGGCTCATCCAGCAATAATATTTTTGGGGATCTTGCTAATGCCCTGGCAAGTGCAACCCGTTGCTGCTGACCGCCAGAGAGTTGATTGGGCATTCGGTTAGCTAGCTCACCAATTCCCATACGATCAAGCCATTGCTGCGCCAATACTCTTCGTTCGGCAAGGCTGTTGATGCTGTTGTAAAGGGGAATGCATACATTTTCAATGGCATTGAGATGGGGAAAAAGGGCGTATTGCTGAAATAAGAATCCGCATGAACGCTGGGCTGGACTAAGTGCGGTAGTCGTTCCATTGATTTCATTTGCCTCAAACCAAAGCTCACCATCACATTCAATTTTTCCTGAGGAAGCATTATTGAGTCCAGCAATTGTTCTTAATGCAGTTGTCTTGCCGCTTCCTGAGGGACCTACCAATGCATGGAGTTCTCCAGGAATGCACTCAAGCTTGAGTTGCAAAGGGTTAGGTGTCGTCTGCGATAGTTTAATTTTGAGCATTAGCTTCTCCACCCTTTACCGCGAGAGGGATTGCGCCCAAAGAGGCCATACGAAATAGCAATTGCTATAAGCGAGGTACCCAACAGAATTAATGAGAGCGTACCAGCGCCTGCAGTATCAAAGCTTTGCACCTTGTCATAAATTGCAATAGATACCGTTTTAGTTTCTCCAGGAATTGCGCCACCAACCATCAGAATGACACCGAATTCTCCGAGAGTATGTGCAAACGTCAGTACCGCTGCACTAGTGATCCCTCGCCAAGCCAGGGGAAACTCAATCAAGCGAAAGACTTGCCAATTGGATAAACCGCTCACTTGAGCTGCTTCCCGAATCTCAGGGTTAATAGCTTCAAAGGCACGCTGGATTGGCTGAATGGCAAATGGCAAATTAACAATCAGAGAGGCAATCAGTATTCCGGTAAACGAAAACACCAAAGGGATGCCAAATATAGTTTTCCCACCTAGGCCGACAAGAAGGTAATAACCTAAAACGGTAGGAGGGAGGACTAAAGGAAGTGCTAGGGTAGCCTCAATAAAAGGCTTAATAACTCCGGCATTAAGTAAGTAGCGAGCAGCCAATATACCAAAGGGCAATAGCAGCACAAGGGTCCATATGGCAAGCTTTAGGGAGAGATAAATAGCATCTGAATCCATCACGTGCAATTGTATTGCCTTTGCTAAGGAGTGGAGAGATATTGCCCCAATGGAAGCCTTAAATAAGGTATAGAATCATTAACATGCGCTGCAACAGAAAATCCCTCGCCATTCTTCTTTGCTTATTTCTAATGTCATTTAAGGTGGCGGCCGCTAATATTTTCATTGATGCTGCTATCGAGCGTGCTCAAATGCATCAAATGGCCCATATTAGCGACTTATCTGATGGCGGAAAATCAGCTATACATGGTAGCAATGGTGAGCGAGAGTCTCATACGCTTTTTTTAATGAGTCATGTCACTGCAAACGTTGGTGAAACTGGGGTGGTAATTGCTTTCGTTCCTCACCAGATTGCAACGTTCATTCCCTCAAAAAATATTCTGTATACACAGAATTTACCGGATTCAACCTTCAAGCCCCCCAAAATCACTGCCTAATTTTCTTAGGTGTGGATTCTTGTTTTCACAGAATCCAGTGTCGATTTGACTAAATGATTTAGTCTTAATAGGGAGTATTCTCGCGATGAAGTTTTTTAAAATATGTATTTTGGCGATCTTTGCTGTATTGGTTGCAGCCTGCTCTACTGGTGTAAAGCTTGATGACAATAATAGAGTGGCTACGGTCAGTGCTGGCAGCCCATTGACTTATGATCCGATTTCGGACCCTAGATCAAGCGTATACGGTAAGCGTTCAATTTACTTTGAGTTTGATAGCTACTCTATAGATCCAAAATATGCATCCATTATTTCCGCACATGCCTCGTATTTGAAATCCTTTGAGAGGCAAAAAGCATCGATCATTATTCAAGGAAATACAGATGATCGTGGAACTGCAGAATATAACCTAGCCCTTGGCCAGAGGCGATCTGAAGCAGTAAAAAAGGCACTTCTGGCTTTGGGTGTAAGCGAGTCTCAGGTTGAAGCGGTTAGCTTTGGTAAAGAGAAGCCTGAAAACCCAGCTCAAACGGAAGCAGCTTTTAAAGAAAATCGTCGCGCCGACATTGTTTACCGCTAAGTTGAATTTGAATTTAGCGACTTAATTGAAACGTCTTCCCACATTCAGAGGTATGTATGAAATATATTTATCGCAGTATTTTATTGGTTGGATTTTTATTAGTTGGATGCTCAAGCAATAAAGCTCCAACATCTCAGTCAGCAACAGATGTCTCTCAAACTCAAGTAGATAGCGTTTTGAAAAAAATACAGGTATGCCTATCCGAGGTTAACCAGACTGAAGATGCAAAGTACGTTGATCAGAAAATCATTGCCCTGTTACCAAACAACCCCAATGCAAAGACATTATTTAATTCAAGTGACAAGATTAGTTCAGAGCAGGCTGTAATTCTTACTCGATTCCAAGAATCTACTTTGAGATGTCAGGTAATAGCAAAGGAATTACCGTCACCTGATTTAGTGGCTGTCTATAGCAATTACTACGAAAAAATTGGTGATGTCTATAAAGATTTAATTGGCCAGAAGATCACAATTGGTGTCGCCAACCAAGAGCGAGCTATGCGTATTCAATATGCTAGATCACGGTGGGCGCAAATCATGAAAGAGCATAAGGTAGCTAATTAAATGATGTCTTCCGAGTATCGGTTTGTATGCCGATCTTGTAGTTATGAATGCGTTTCTGGGATTGGTGCCGAAAGAGGGCCTCTATTCTCTAAGGCTGCAATGGTATGTAGCTCTTGTAAAGAGGTTGCAACCTGCACGGTTCCCAATCCTGGGACATTTTTAGACCCGCCAGAGGAGTCTTCTGTTTGCAAATCTTGCCATTCTGCAAACCATTTGACTCCTTGGGATGGTTTGACATGTCCACATTGCAGGAGGCGAATGAGAGCAATCGGCCCGAATACGAAAGCGGAACGACCATTTAAGTATTGGTAGCAATATGAACAAAAGACTGTTTGACAGTCTTTTGTTTAACTAACTTATATAGTGCTGGGTAAAATTATTTTGTTCCTTGCCCAATGAGTACACCATTTAGGGTGGTCCCATAAAGGTTAACACCATCATCGGCATGGAATCGCTTACGCGTTTTTTCAATATCCCCATCAATCAGCCTCGGATCTTGGGGGCGTTCGTGCATATTCACATAAGCAGCAACATCCCAGGCTTCAACATCGGATAATGTTTCACCACGGCCAAGAGGCATATTGTGTTGAATGAATCCGGCTGCAGTATTAATACGGTGCATTCCGGCTCCCCAGTTATAAGAGTCTTTGCCCCACAGCGGCGGAAAGACATAGTTCACGCCAACTTTTTTGCCTTCCCCATTTTCACCATGGCAAATTGCGCACTGCTTTTCGTAAACCACTTTTCCGCGCGCAATATCAAATCCTCCTTTGGGTGGTTGAGGTTCATCAAAACCTCTGCCTGGAAGCGCTTTCCCAGTTGGCGCTCCTGTTGATAACCAATAAGAATAGGTAGTAAGAGCAAGAATAATTTCGCCATCAGCTGGCGGTGGAGTGCCATTCATGCTGTATGAAAAACAACCTTGCAACCTTTCTGCGTAGGTGTTTACTTTATTATTTTTTTTGCGATACGCAGGGTACATTGGATAAGCACCCCACATTGGGGATGAGTTTGCTTTTCTACCTCGATCTAAATGGCAATTCACACAATTCATCTCATTGCCAACATTTTGAGGGGCAAGCGCCTTTGTATTAACAAATAGCGCCTCTCCCTTACGAACCAAATCCCCAAAGGCATTGTTTTGTAGATCTGAATCCTTAGGCGGTTGGAAGTATTTTTCACTACTTAATTTGTTGGGTGCTGCAGGAATCTGTGTTTGATCATCCAGCTTGCTTTTATCTGCGGCGTAAATAGCGGTGCACAAAAATAGTGATATCAAGGCAATGCAATGTTTGGAGTAATTTTTCATATCTCAATACATCTCATGAATATTTATTGTTAGTAGAGTGAATTTTTATCTCAAGCGATGCTGAGATTCATCAAAGGGTTCTGTTGAATCACCAAGACTGCCAAAGTACTCAGATACGGCTTTAATTTGCGCTTCTGTAAGGCTGGCAGCAATGTGTTGCATTAGATGATTAGGATCATTGTGTCTTGTTGCAGGAATATTGCTAGTCTTTTTTGGTGTTGTTAATTTTTGCTCTCTCCATGCATTCAATTGATTTTCAAGATACAAGGGAGATTGACCTGCAAGAGGTGGGAATGAATCACCTACGCCAACACCATCTGGGCCATGACAAAGCGTGCATTCAGGAATATTTTTATTCCACTCCCCACGTGTAGCAATCCAAGCGCCGCTGCCTTGTACTGGATTGGATTTAGTGGAGTTGTTGACATTGACTTTAGGCCGCTTGGAATAGGCAATTGCAAGTTCTTTAATTTCCTCATCAGATAGGGCTTTAGCAATCGGCCCCATTACTGGATTCTCTCTTGCCCCACTTCTAAAGTCGTAGAGTTGCTTTTCAATATATGGGGCTGGTAGACCAGATAACCTTGGAAATCCAGAGGAGGGCATTCCCTTTCCATCTGCTCCATGACAGGCGATGCAAGGCATTGCTGCTGGATTTGAACCGCCGTGAACCATGATGGCTTCCCCGTCTGCTGCAAATCCACTAATGGGTAATAGGGCCCAGATAACAATGAAATAGACGATTCTAAGTATTTGCATATTTATATTTCCCAACTGCCTATGATTTAATATATATTATGATATATTATAAATTAGTAAATTAAAAGGAGAAATTGCATGTCTGAGACAAAAATTTCAAACCTACCTCAGCCTTATTGGAACCCCTTGGTAGCGGGTATTTTGCTTGGAATGGTATTGCTGACGACTTTTGTCATAACCGGTCATGGGCTGGGGGCAACTGGCTTTACTACTCGTTTGACTGCTTGGTTGGGAATGAACCTTGCTCCAGTAGCCACAAGTGCAAATGATTATTTGGGTGGAATGGTAGAGGATGGCAAGCCATTAAATGCCTGGATTACATGGCAGGTGGCTGGTGTTGCTATAGGCGCCCTTATTTCCGCTTATTTTGCCCACAGGATTCAGTTTCAGATGGATGGGCGCAAATTCTTGGGGGGATCTAAGCGTCCCATTACCGCACTGATGGGTGGCGTATTGGCTGGTTTTGGTGCTCGTATTGCTGCGGGATGCACTAGTGGGTTGGGATTATCAGGGGCGGCAGTCTTAAGTCTTGCTGGATTCACATTTTTGTGCACATTCTTTGCGGTTGGCTTATTGGCCAATCGCTTTATTAAAGAGGAGAAATAATATGGAAATCATTATTTCAGGCCTTCTATTGGGCGGTGCTTTTGGTTTTGTACTGGAGCGCGCAGGGTTTGGTAATCCAAATAAGTTGACAGCTCAGTTTCGATTAACTGACTGGTCAGTTTTTAAAGTGATGTTCACGGCGATTGTTGTTGCAGCCGTTGGCTTAATGATTTTTGAAAAGCTAGGCATTGTTGCAGTGGATGAGTTGTTTGTACCACCAGCATTCTTGGGGGCCGCAGCGCTAGGTGGTGCCTTAGTAGGGGCGGGATTTGCTATAGGTGGATATTGCCCAGGTACATCAGTAGTTGGAATGATGTCTGGACGCATTGATGCAGCAATTTTCTTAATTGGCTTGCTATTTGGTACGGTCATATTTTCTGGAATATATCCAAGCATCGAAGCTTTAACGACTCTGGGTGAGTTTTCTAAGGCCGATGCTTTGCCAGCAGCTTTGAATGTTTCAAGTCTCTCTATAGATGTGGTGATGGTATTAGCAGCAGTTGGTGTTTTCTTATTTGGGTCATGGATGGAGAAAAAATCTATAGGTCCAGTGAGCTCTAAATTAAATTAATTCTTATAACTAGGAAATCTATGTCTAAAAAATCAACAGTAGCTGCACTTATATTGGCATTATCTGGTCTAGCGGCAGCTCCAATGGCGCGTGCCGCAGATACTCCTCCTGCAACAACTGGGGCAGAGCAAAAAAATCCATGTGGTCCAAAGAAGGATGCCCCAAATCCATGTGGACCTGCTAAGAAAAAGCCAGCCAATCCATGCGGCCCGTCTAATCCTTGTGGCCCTAAGAAGCGTAAAGCCGCCGAATAATTTTTAATATGCTGGTTCAATCAACTCTCTGCATGGCCGCACAAGAGATTGTGAGTGTGCAGACCCGCTATGCCAAACAAGGCAAGAGCTTATGTGAGGCTGCACTCTATGGATCAAAGCAGTTTGTTGAATGGCAGCATTACCCAAGAAATGACTTGGTAGATTCTGATAGTGGATATGAATTTTATTATCACTCTCACGAATCCGAAGGGATGCCAAATGGGGAGCATGGCCACTTTCATCTGTTTAAGCGAAGTACAAACACGCCAGAAAAATTTCATCATCTGATTGGAATTGCATTGAATCAACAAGGTTTGCCCGTCAGAATTTTTACCACTAATCAATGGGTAACGGGAGAGTCTATGGTCGACGCTAAAGCAGTCATTAAGGCATTGAGGGGATTTGATGTAGTAACCAAGGGTAGAGCAGGACCAATCGCTCGATGGGTAAGCGCATTCACTAAATTGTTTTATCTTGAAATGAAAAAGCTCATTCATCAGCGTGATGAAAGAATTAACCAACTCAAAGTCAAGGTGGGTAACCTGCCATCGGTATTACAGTCCAAGAAACATCATGTCATTACGGAATGCAAAATTGACTTACTTAATCGTCTTTCTGAGCATTTATTGGTAGTAAATTAATTAAAGGAGTTGAAATGAAAAAGATTCAATGGATGTTGGCTGTTGTCTTAAGTTCATTAATTGGGCTTGTCCATGCGATTGACTTGCCTGGCCCAGTAGTGACGGCAGATTGGCTTAGCAAAAACCAATCAGAGGTTCAAATTGTTGAGGTGAGAACAGATGCTGCTAGCTATCTAAAAACTCCAGAATTTGATGTTGATAAAAAAACCGGAAAGAAGTTCTTGGTTGAGATGGGTGGTCATATCAATAATTCAAGTCTTCTTGACTTTAAGAAGGTTAGGGTTGAGCGCGTGGTAGATGGAAAAAAAGTGAAATTTTTAATTCCAGAAAAAGCTGACTTTGAGAAGTTAATTCAATCTGCAGGCGTGAATGCGGATAAGCCAATCATTCTTGTTCCTGTTGGGCAGGATATGTCTGACGTAGATGAGGCACTGCGAACCTACTGGGAATTTAAGGTTTATGGAGAAGATCGGGTAGCTGTATTAGATGGTGGTATTGCTGGCTGGCTCAACGAAGGCCGGGAGTTCACCACTACTAATTCACAAAAAGCCGATGGAAACTGGGTAGCAAAAGCATACCGCAAAGAATTGATCGCCAGCTCAGATGAGGTCGCTGCAGCATCCAAAACTGGCAAACCACAGTTACTTGATGCACGTCAGCCAGCCCAGTATTGGGGTGTTGCAAAGAGTCCTTCGGTATTGACTTATGGCCATATTGCCGGCGCAAAGGAATTGGCCCCTGAGTTGCTAGCTAAACCAAGTAATGGAGCGCTATATTTCTGGAGTAAGAATACTTATGAGGCATTAATGGCTGGTAATGGTCTTAGCAATAAGGCTCCAACTATTACTTACTGCAATACCGGTCATTTGGCTGCGGGAGGGTGGTTTGTAATGTCTGAATTGGTCGGCAATAAATCTACAAAGTTATATGATGGTTCTTTACATCTTTGGACTCTCGAGGGGCGTCCATTAGTAGGTGTGCCTTTAAATTAACAGTTTAAAAATATGACAACCATTCAATCAAAAATTAACTTAAAGAAAATGCAAGCTTCAGCTGATGAGGCTTGTCGTTTAATGAAGGTGTTAGCAAATCGCGACCGCATGCTTTTGCTATGTGAAATCAGTCAAGGCGAGAAATGTGTCGGAGAGCTTGAAGAGGCTCTTGATATTCATCAGCCTACCCTTTCGCAGCAATTGACGGTATTGCGAAATGAAGAGTTGGTTAAAACTAGGAGAGAGGGTAAGCAGATTTATTACTCACTCTCAAGTAGTGAGGCATTAGAAGTTATGAGCGTTCTTTATAAAAATTATTGTGGTAAATAAAAAGGGGTATTAATATGAAATGTAACGTCGGTGGTATTGATCGTGTATTGCGTATCATTGTTGGCTTAGCATTAATTGGAATGACTATTGCTGGCATGATTGGTGTTTGGGGTTGGATTGGTGTTGTACCTTTGGCTACAGGCTTATTCAAGTTCTGCCCTCTATATCCAATTCTTGGAATTAATTCCTGCGGAACCGGTTCTGGCGGTGGTGGTTGCTGCAAGTAAGTGTTAATGAGGCATTCTGAGTCAAGGAATGCCTCATGGCTTTACCCCCAGAAGAGTCCCATGCAAATTAGTAGGGCATATAGGTGGACTCCTATTATATTTAGAGGAATGATCCAGCTTTGCTTGGTTCGATCCAGCGGGAATGCTCGCAGCTGAATTGCGCAAAAGATGAAAATTGGCGCCATTACTAAGGTAATCAGCGTTGATATATATGTCTGTTTATAAAAAATACTAATCGCTTGCAATATATATGCAGACATGAAGATGACTGAATACCACTTCCATAACTTGTGCGGTAAGGTTTTCACGGCAATTGTTTCTTTGCTAGAGTTTCTATCTGCCTCAATATCAGGTATCTGATTTAAGAACAAAATATTTGCAACCATTAGCCCATAAGCAAGCGCAAGCGGTATTAGGGCAAGATTGACTTGGCCATTTTGCAGCACTGAAAAACCAATAACGACTAGACTCCAGGCGCTTGCTATCGCTATTTCACCTAATATTCCACGGGACATTAGCTTTAATGGTGGTGCCGAGTAAGACCAACCAAAAAAGACGCCGGTAATTCCGATGGCAAGTAATTTCCATGTGCTGGTGTAGCAAAGATAGAGCCCAATCAATGCAGATAAGGCGAGCAATACAATGCTAAGGCGAAAAATTTCTCCCGGGCTGAAAACGTTATCCTGGATAAAGCGGCTGCCACCCGTAAAGGGGCTAATTCTATTGATATTGATAAGGTCAGTTCCATTTAAATAATCAAAATAGTCATTTAATAAATTAGATGATGCATGAATCATTAGGACTGCTAATACAGCGAGAGAATTTAAGGACCATGCCACACTTAGGCTGCTGCTTAGAAATCCTATCCAACATCCGAGTAGCGTAATAACCAGGAATGTTGGTCTAGTTGCCAAAAAGTATTTAAAAAGTTGGTTCAATTAAATTGCCCACTCATTTTGGATGGAGGGAGGTGAAGATTATTGAAGAAATATTTGATAACGGTTCACTTCAAGCGGCATGAAGTTATCTGTGTTAAGTTAAGTGTAAGACTTTCTCTTTAGTTACCCTGTTTATTTTAAATGCACCATACTAGTAGATTCGATGAAAACAATAGAAATTAAAAATGCCTGGCAAGGTGAGAGTGATTGTGAAAATTGCTCCATTAGAAGTTCTGCGCTATTTGCGGAGTTGAATGAGGAAGATTTTTCAAAAATACATTCCCCAATCGATGATCTTAGCTTTGAAGCTTATGCGGGAATCTATCAGCAAGGGGACAAGGCAGGCTCGCTTTATACCTTACGTAATGGCTATATTAAGATCTTGCATATTAATTCTGATGGGTCTGAGCGAATCGTTAGAATTGTTCTGCCCGGAAATCTGTTTGGTATGGAGGCGCTGCTTGGTGAAGCCTATGAGCACTCCGCTTATGCCTTGACGAATGTCCATCTGTGTAGAATCCCAAAAAATATCATTTCAACCTTAGGTGAAGAGTCGCCAAGATTGCATCGTCAAATTGTAAAGAAGTGGGGTGAAGCGCTGCTTCAGTCAGAATCCTGGTTTTCTGAAATCAATACCGGAAGAATTGAGGTGCGATTGGCGCGATTCTTTTTGAAGCTTGCTAAAGAGTCCGGCTCGTTCGCAATTGCGCCTCTTTTTAAGCGGGAGGATATGGGTCTGATGATGGATGTGAAGTGCGAAACAATTAGCAGAGCTTTAGCATCAATGGCTGAACAAGGATTAATCTCCAATATCACTAGGCTATCGGTGCAAATTCCAAACCTAGAACTCCTACGACAGTTTTCTAAGCGCGGAGTTTAGAGTGGAGGCATAAAAAAGGCTGCCTAAGCAGCCTTTTGGGGGCATTGAAGTATTAAGCCTTCTTAGCGTAAGCAGAGCACCAGCCTTTGCTAGATACTTGCTTACCAGCAAACAATGGGCAACCGCCAGCAGCAGCACCAGCTTTACCTTGGAACAAAGCGCAGTTACCGCACTCTTGACCAGCAGCGTATTTAGCGTATTTCGCTTTATCTACCTTAGTAGCATCAGACTTGTAACCCAAAGCAGTAGCTTGTGGATCAGTATCAGCAACCATAGCTTGAGCTTGAACTTTGCTGTTGAGTGCTAGAGTGCAGGCACCAGCAGCAGACATGATAATAAATTGACGACGAGATGATTTCATATTTTCTCCGGGTTAGGTAAAGCATTTGTAAATGAGACTAAGTGCAACTAAAAAAGTAAAGACAGAAAAGATTTGCTGAACTCGTGGACCACTAATATTTTTCTCTAATACTTTTCCAATTAGAAGACCCACAAGAGAACCTACTGCAAAGGGCGCGGCAATAGTTAAGTCCAGCGTGCCAGATACCAGCGACACCGCTGCACCTCCTGCAGAGACGATTGCTAGCACACCTAAAGAAGTTGCCACAATAGCCTTCATTGGCAGGTCAGTAAATTTCTTGAGAGAAGGAACGATAATGAAGCCGCCTCCTACGCCCAATAAACCCGAAAGAAATCCAGCAAAAGCTCCCGCAAGCATCAGGGATCGAGCGCAAGGAACGGTCCAGATGAGTTTGCCTATAGACATATCTAATTGACAAGGCGGTGGTTTGGTAAGCTCTGGTGCTTTACCTGCTATGGTTTGCGTTGCCTGCACAAACATTTTCGCAGCAACATAAATTAATACCGCACTAAAAAGTAAAAGCATTGGTGTATTGGGTGCGCGTTGTGCTACCCATAAACCCAATGGCGAAAGAATGAGGCCGCAAATCGCCATAAACATAGCCGCCTTGTAGCGAAGTACTTTGGCATTCAATCCAATAACAGCGCCAACTCCCGCAGAAATAGCAATAGCAGTTAAGGCAATGGGCCCCGCTTCGGACATTGGCATATGAAAAGCAAAGACGAGTAGCGGAACAGAAAGAATTCCGCCTCCTGCGCCAGTGAGGCCCATCAGAATACCTACGAATGCCCCGAGTGCTGAGGCAATGAACAAGCTATCCATTGTTAGTTTTCAAATGGACGTGCAAGCCATTCTCTGCCCTTGAGCATTGCGTTCCAATATAGCCAAGGAAGCACATCTTTTTTTAGAATCCATGCTAACTTAGTTGCTTTAAGTGGATTAATTAACCAAGGGAAGGTTGGCATCAACTTGCCACCAAAACCAAATTCAGCCAAAACAATTTTTCCTCTTTCAACAGTCAGAGGGCAAGATCCATATCCATCATATTTGAGAGGCATTGGTTTCTTGGAGCGAGAAGCCAAAAGATTTTCTGCAACCACTACTACTTGTTTTCTAGCTGCTGCTGCAGTTTTTGAATTCGGTGAGGAGCAGCAATCTCCGAGGGCAAAAATATTCGGATATCGCGTATGCTGCAGACTAAATTGATCTACCTCTACCCAGCCATCAGCATTAGCAATAGGGCTTCCAATCAAGCAATCTTGTGGCCCTTGTGGGGGAACTACATGAAGCATATCAAATGTTTTCTCTACTTGAGTCACATTGCCATCAGCATCCTTTACTGCAAAGATCGCTTTTTTATTGGGGCCATCGACTGAAACGAGGTTGCAATTGAAATTCAAAGTTGCGTTATATTTTTTTACATACTCCATGAGTGGAGGCACAAAATCTGCAACACCAAAAAGGGCTGCTCCAGCATTATTTAATTCAACTTCAATATTTTTTAGATTTCCTTGTTTCTCCCATTCATAGCAAGAGAGATACATTGCTTTTTGAGGTGCGCCTGGACATTTAATGGGCATGGGCGGCTGTGTAAATATGGCTTTGCCAGATTTCATTTGTTTGACCAGCTCCCATGTGTAAGGAGAGTAGTCATAACTGTAATTTGATGTGACTCCATTTTTACCGATTGCTTCTACAAGCCCCGGGATTGCATCCCATTTAATTTTTAATCCGGTAGTCACCGCTAAATATTGGTATTTGACTGGCGCGCCATTCTGAACCATGACTTCATTGGCGTTGGGATTGAATCCGGCAATTTTGTCCTTAATCCAAACGACACCAGGAGGGATGATGTCCTTTGTTTTTTTCTTACTATTTTTTACATTAAATGCTCCACCGCCCACTAATGTCCATGATGGCTGGTAATAGTGGTCTTCAGAGGGCTCAATAATGGCTATTTTTAATGATTGGTCACGACTCTTAAGGCTCGCAGCTAAGCCAATACCCGCCGCACCACCACCAGCAATAAGTACGTCAAATTCATCCATTTGTAGCTTTTTATTCATCTTCTCTTTCTTCCTTGCTCAATGGTTATAAGGAGATAGTCTCTATATAACTAATAGTTATATGCTTATAAGGGTTAGTTATTAGTGTGTTTTTACCAGCAATATTAAATAATTGCACTAGGAAATATTACTTAGGCGAAATTGAAATGAATCCAGTTGTAAAAGGCTTTTTTGATCCAGATACCTGGACCGTAACGTATGTTGTTTATGAAAAAGTAGGGTCTCCTTGCATCATTATTGATTCAGTTCTGAGTTATGACCCTAAATCAGGACGTACTCATACCAAGATGGCAGATGAAGTCATCGAATTTATTAAGAAAAATGATCTAAAAACCGAATGGATTCTAGAAACGCATGCGCATGCGGATCACGTTACTGCTGCACCATATTTGAAATTGAAGCTTGGTGGCAAAGTTGCTATTGGGGATCATATTTCAGTAGTGCAGGGGGTATTCAAAGGGATTTTTAATCTAGAAAATACATTTCCTACTGATGGCTCTCAATTTGACCGTCTCCTTAAGGATGGTGAAGAGATTCATTTTGGTAACCTGAGTTTGAAGGCCATGTTTGTTCCTGGGCATACTCCTGCGTGTATGGCATATCAAGTTGGTGATGCCATATTCGTTGGTGACACTATGTTTATGCCCGATGTAGGTACTGCTCGTTGTGATTTCCCCGGTGGAGATGCCCATGTCTTGTATCAATCAATGAAGAAGATACTAAGCTTTCCTCCGCAGACCCGTTTGTTTATGTGCCATGACTATCCGCCAAATGGTCGACCAGTTAATTTTGAAACTACTGTTGCAGAAGAGAGAAAGTCAAATATTCATATGCATGACGGCATTTCTGAAGAGCAGTTCATTGAGATGCGCACAAAGCGTGATGCCACTTTAGAGATGCCGGTCCTTATTCTTCCTGCTATTCAAGTCAATATTCGAGCTGGTGAATTTCCACCTAAAGAAGCGAATGGAATCGCTTATCTCAAGATTCCAGTTAACGCCCTTTAAAGAATTTAAGAACCCTATTTAGTACTTATATTTACAGGAGTTTTTCCTTAATGTCAGATCCAAAACGAAGAGGTCAAATTCAGAAGGCCCCTGAAAACTTTTTATCTCAAGATCTTATTGCTGATTTAAATAAAAACGGCATGGACAATACACGTCGCGGCTTTATGCGAAATGGTTTCATGGCCGCTGTAGGTGGTGCGGTAGGTTTGGGTACATCCATGAATGCTCTTGCATCATCAGAAGGTGATCCAGCAATTCTCGAGAAGCAAGTTTGGCAGACTACTTTAGGTAAAAACGTTGCCACAATGCCTTATGGCACACCATCTATTTACGAGGCGAACTTGATTCGTCGCGAATCGCCAGGATTGACAAGGGTATCTGCGGCATCAGTTGCATTCACGCCACTACAAGGTTTGTTTGGAATCATTACGCCAAATGGTTTACATTTTGAAAGGCAGCATCAGGGTTGGTACAACATTGATCCTGAGAAGCATCGTTTAATGGTAAATGGTTTAGTTAAGAACAATCGTGTGTTTACGATGAATGATTTGATGCGCTTACCATCAGTTTCGCGCATTCATTTTATTGAATGTGGAGCAAATACCGGCTTGGAGTGGGGTAATGTTGCAGTACCAACTGTGCAGTACACCCATGGAATGCTCTCTTGCTGTGAATTTACCGGCGTTCCTCTCTCAGTGCTTTTGGAGGAGTGTGGTGCTGACCTCAAAAAAGGAAAATATTTGTTGGCGGAAGGTGGAGACGGTTCGGGAATGACCCGAACCATTAATTTAGAAGATGTCTTAAATGACGCTATTGTTGCGTGGGGCATGAACGGAGAAATGCTCCGTCCCGAAAACGGCTTTCCTTTGCGCTTAGTCGTTCCTGGAGTTCAGGGTGTTAGTTGGGTTAAGTGGTTGCGTCGCTTAGAGGTTGGCGATATGCCCTATGCAACCAAGGACGAGGCTGTTCATTACAACGATTTAATGCCCGATGGGCTGGCACGTCAATACACCTCGATACAGGAATGCAAGTCAGTGATCACAACGCCTTCAGGTGGCCAGCAATTGTTGGACAAAGGCTTTTATAACGTCAGCGGATTGGCGTGGTCCGGAAGAGGAAAGATCAAGCGAGTAGATGTTTCTTTCGATGGTGGAAATAATTGGAAAACTGCTCGCTTAGAAACCCCAGTTCTCACAAAGGCGCTCACTCGTTTCAATATTAATTGGGTGTGGGATGGTGCACCAGCTATTTTGCAGTCACGAGCCATTGATGACACGGGTTACGTGCAACCGTCAATCAAGCTCTTAAGAGATGTGCGTGGTACGCGATCTATTTATCACAACAACGCTATTCAATCTTGGAAAGTTGGTACAAACGGGGAGGTTAGCAATGTTCAAGTTGGCTAAAGTTGCAAAATTCACTCTGTTTGCAGTTACAACATTTTTTGCGGTTGGTTCAGTGGTTGCGCAGAATTCGAGCACGCACTATCCAGGCATCGGCAGAGACGCTACGCCGGCAGAAGTTGCGGCCTGGGATATTGATGTTCGACCAGACTTTAAAGGACTTCCCAAGGGATCTGGTTCGGTAGAAAAAGGTCAGCAACTCTGGGAAGCAAAGTGCTCTGTTTGTCATGGTACGTTTGGTGAGTCTAACGAGATATTTACGCCCATCATTGGTGGAACAACCACGGATGATATTAAAACGGGCAGGGTAGCTTCCCTTTCGGATAGAAAGCAGCCCCAAAGGACAACCATTATGAAAGTGGCGACAGTTTCTTCATTGTGGGATTACATCTATCGTGCAATGCCTTGGAATGCTCCGCGCTCACTCACGCCGGATGACACCTTTGCATTGGTGGCTTACTTATTAAATATGGCGGAAGTAGTGCCTGATGATTTCGTGCTTAGCAACACTAATATTGCTGAAGTACAAAAACGAATGCCAAACCGAAATGGTATGACTTTGAAGCATGGCTTGTGGAATTCCAAAGGCACACCAGATGTTCACGCTACTGCTTGCATGACCAACTGTGTGCAATTCGTTCAAATTGGTTCAGAGTTGCCCGATTACGCACGAAATGCTCACGGAAACATTGCAGAGCAGAATCGCCAATATGGCCCATTCCGCGGATCTGACTCTACAAAACCACCCCTGACTAAGTTACCAGGCGCTTCAGCCGAAGGTTTAGCTCATGCATCTGAAACACATGCTTCTAAAAAGGGGCCGGCTGAATTGTTTAAGAGCGAGAACTGCACGGCTTGCCATGCAATGAGCACTAAGCTGGTTGGTCCTTCCGTTGCCGACATTGCTGCTAAATATCAAGGGCAAAGTGGGGCTTTGGATACGCTAATGGCTAAGGTTAAGAATGGAGGTTCAGGAGTTTGGGGACCAATTCCGATGCCAGCTCAGTCTCAATTGTCTGATGAAGATCGTAAGGCGCTCGTGACTTGGGTGCTTTCTGGAGGTAAATAAGAAGTACCCAATAAATAGCCAGTATGGTTTATTGGAAAGTAGATAATGTATTCACGTTAAGAGCTTAAAAAAAGGAGTTTTTTATGAATCAGCAGCGACGCAGTTTATTAAAGTATTCAGCCGTTTTTGGCTTGATGGCTTCTGCAGGCCTCATTAGTGTGGCTCAAGCACAAGAGTGGAACAAAGCCGCTTTTGAGGGCAAAGGTTTAGATGATGTATTCAAAATATTGGGTGCTGGCAGCCCTGATAAATCAGCTGCCGTTACCTTAAATGCTCCGGATATCGCCGAAAATGGCGCGGTTGTTCCTGTAGGCATTACAACCACGCTCAAGGCTGAACAAATGGCTATCCTGGTTGAAAAGAATCCTAGCGCTTTGGCTGCTCAATTCTTTATTCCTGCTGGCACAGAGCCATTCATTACTACGCGTATAAAGATGGGTCAAACTTCCAATGTATATGCTTTAGTTAAAGCGGATGGTAAATGGAGTATGGCTGTTAAGGAAGTCAAAGTAACTTTGGGCGGATGTGGCGGTTAAGCTCACCCAATCTGTATAAACATTTAACTAATTACTAGATTACAAGAGGAACATATGTCTGATCCAATGCGCGTAAGAGCAGCCGAAAACGGTGGAATTGTGGATGTAAAAATTTTGATGAAGCATGATATGGAGTCTGGCCAGCGTAAAGACGCATCAGGAAAAGTAATTCCTGCATGGCACATCACCACCATCAATGTAAAAGCTAATGGCAAAGATGTTTTAAATGCTCAATTTGGTCCAGCAGTATCTAAGGATCCATTTTTGAACTTTAAATACAAGGGTGCTAAAGGCGACAAAATTGTAGTTAGCTGGCTGGATAATAAGGGCGATAAGCGTACTGACGAAGCTACTGCTTCTTAAGTATTGCCTCCTATTATTGCCTTCATAGTTTTGAAAGGGAAACAAATGCATCGTAAATTCACCTTGGGCTTGGCCCTAGGAATATTAGCAGCGAGCTTATCGATTTCATCTTCAGTGTTTGCCCAAACAGCTTCTGATGAGATCGCAAAGTATCGTGAGATGATTGCTGATGGAAATCCTTCAGAACTATATGAGGCTGCTGGCGAAGATCTTTGGAAGAAACCTACTGGCCCCAAAAATGCCACGCTAGAAAAGTGTGACTTAGGCCTTGGACCAGGAGTTGTGAAGGGCGCGGCAGCGCAGTTGCCGCGTTACTTCAAAGATACCAATAGAGTGCAAGATCTTGAGTCGCGCTTGATGACTTGTATGCAGAACTTGCAAGGTCGTAACCCAAAAGAAATGATTGATGCACCATTTCAAGTGGGCCCCAAAAAGGACATGGAGGCTATTGTTGCTTACGTCGTCACTTTGTCTAAAGGTGAAAAGATTAATGTCAGCACCAATCACCCAAAAGAAAAAGAGATGTATGAGCTCGGTAAGCGTGCATTTTATTTCGAAGGCGGCCCTATGGACTTCTCATGTGCATCGTGTCATGGAGAAAATGGTAAACGCATTCGCTTGCAGGATCTCCCCAATTTGACGACTCAGAAGGGCGCAGCGATGGGATGGGGTTCTTGGCCTGCATATCGCGTATCTAGCGGCCA
The DNA here is from genome assembly GCF_000016345.1 of Polynucleobacter asymbioticus QLW-P1DMWA-1. NCBI lineage: Bacteria > Pseudomonadati > Pseudomonadota > Betaproteobacteria > Burkholderiales > Burkholderiaceae > Polynucleobacter > Polynucleobacter asymbioticus. The sequence goes on from NC_009379.1 coordinate 799,855, forward strand.
ATTTTGGACCATGCAACAACGTTTAAATGATTGCTATCGTCAACAGCGCTTCCCATTCCCAATTTATGCCTCCGATGTCACCATAGCGTTATCTATGTATATGGCAAAGAATGCCAATGGTGGAATAGTAGAGACCCCTGGTTTGAAGCGTTAATGGATAAGAGATAGAGAAAATGAAAACTAAGAACATTAAATCCATCTTCGCTTTTACCGGAATAGCTTTAACTCTGGTTTTAACGCAGGGTAGTGTCTTTGCTCAACAACAAAATGATCCTAAATTTAACAAAATGATGAAGGATGGTTTTAGGGCTGAGGGTATTGCTGGTTTAGATCGCATTCAACAAGATGAAACACAAAAGTTTTGCTCTGACCCTGTATTTGCTAGTAGTGAAAAAGCCCAAGGGATGCGTGAAAAGATCCAAAAAATCAATATGGATGATATTAAGCAGCCATCTGATGGCAAGTACATTGGTGACTGGAAAAAGGGTGAAGCGATTGCCCAAAGCGGTCGTGGTGCCACTTGGACTGACAAAGCTGATACTCCAATTGGCGGCGGTTGTTATAACTGCCATCAAATCGATAAGAAAGAAATTTCTTATGGAACGATTGGGCCTTCTCTTTGGAACTATGGAAAGTTACGCGGTAACTCTCAAGAGTTAGTGGTTTATACCTGGAATCGGATCAATAATTCAAAGGCATATAACGCTTGTAGCAATATGCCTCGGTTTGCTCATTTTAAGCTCTTGAATGAGCAGCAAATTCAAGATTTGATGGCATTGCTATTGGATCCAACTTCACCAGTTAATCAATAAATAAATGAAAGACAGGCCGATAGGCCTGTTTTCATAGAAGGAATCTTATGTCATTAAGTCGTCGCGATTTTTTGCAAGCTTTAGCTATAGCATCTGCAGGAGGGATGAGCCTCCAATCTAATTTTGTAAGCGCTCAAAGTAATGCGCAAAAATTTTATGATTTGCCTAAATTTGGTAACGTCCATTTTTTGCATTTCACAGACTGCCATGCTCAGTTATTGCCAATTTACTTCCGTGAACCTAATGTAAATATTGGGATTGGTTCGCAAGAAGGCAAAACACCGCACCTAGTAGGCGAATACTTTTTAAAGGCAAATGGTATTGCCCCGGACACTCGTGATGCGCACGCTTTTACATACTTAGACTATGTCGCTGCAGCACAGAATTACGGCAAGATGGGTGGCTTTGCTCACATGGCAACCCTCATTAAACAAATGAAGGCAAATCGCCCTGGTGCGTTATTGCTTGATGGAGGAGATACTTGGCAGGGATCAGGTACAGCCCTCTGGACTAATGGCCAGGATATGGTTGATGCAGCACTTGCATTGGGTGTTGACGTAATGACGCCTCACTGGGAAATGACTCTGGGTGAAAAGCGTGTAATGGAGATCGTAAACGGCGATTTCAAAGGTAAAGTTTCGTTTATTGCGCAAAATATTAAGACGGCAGATTTTGGCGATTCTGTTTTTAATCCATATGTTATGAAAGTACAAAATGGCATTCAAGTTGCCATTATTGGACAGGCATTCCCCTATACCCCAATTGCAAACCCCCGTTACTTCACGCCTGATTGGACCTTTGGTATTCAGGAAGAAAATCTTCAAAAAACAATCAATGAGGTTAAAGCTAAGGGCGCTAAAGTAGTCGTCTTGCTTTCTCACAATGGTATGGATGTTGATTTGAAGATGGCTTCCCGTGTGAGTGGTTTAGATGCAATTATGGGCGGCCATACTCATGACGGCGTTCCTATCCCAGTAAAGGTTAAGAATTCTGGAGGTGTAACCCTAGTTACTAATGCTGGCTCTAACAGTAAGTTCTTGGGTGTTTTAGATTTTGATGTGAAGGGTGGCAAGGCTGTAGATTTCCGCTATAAACTTTTCCCTATCTTCTCAAACATGATTCCTGCCGATCCAGCAATGAATAAGTTGATAGCAAAGGTCAGGGCACCTTATGAAACTAAGCTAAATGAGAAATTAGCAACTACCGAAGGTCTTCTGTATCGTCGCGGTAACTTTAATGGTAGTTTTGATCAACTGATTCTTGATGGTCTGATGTCTCAGAAGAATGCTGAGATTGCCTTCTCTCCAGGATTCCGCTGGGGAACAAGTCTATTGCCAGGTCAAGCCATTACACGTGAAAACCTGTTAGATCAAACAGCCATTACTTACCCGTACACCACTGTTACTAATATGACTGGTGAAACCATTAAAACTATCCTAGAAGATGTGGCGGATAACTTATTCAACCCAGATCCTTACTATCAACAAGGAGGTGATATGGTGCGCGTAGGGGGTATGCAATACACCATCGATCCAGTCCAGAGCGCTGGAAATCGCATCTCGGATATGCGTTTAAATGGCAAATCTATTGAAGCTAGCAAGACATATAAGGTTGCCGGTTGGGCGCCTGTAAGTGAAGAGGCTAAAAACGCTGGTGGTGAGCCAATTTGGGATGTGATTGAACGTCACCTAAAAGATGTGAAGGTTGTCAAAGCAGTGAAACTCAATGAGCCCGTTGTTAAAGGGGTTGCTAACAACCCTGGTATGGCTCCTATTTAAACCCCTTATTTGAAGGTCAATGAGATGAAAAAACTCATCAACTTATTTCTTGCCACCATACTGACTTTTGGTCTTGGTTCAATGGCATTTGCACAGCACACAGGCGCAACAAAAGTGGTTTATCACATTGATGATGCTGAATCACAAGGTCTAAAGGGGTTGCGTAATATTCGTAACCATTTGGATACGGCCCCTGATACCACCATCATTGTCGTCACCCATGCCAATGGCGTTGATTTATTGATGGAAGGTGCTAAAGACAAGAAAAATAATATCGAGTACGCACCACTGATTGGGGCATTGAAGTCTCGTGGCGTCAAATTTGAAGTATGTGAAATTACTTTAAAAAATCGCAATCTTAAGAAAGATCAATTTATTCTCGATGCTGATTTCACTCCATCAGGTGTTGTTCGTGTTGCGGACTTGCAATACAAGGATGGCTTTGCTTATATCAAGCCATAACGATTAACCGAAATGATTGGTTTATTACGAAATTCGATAGGGGTCCTGATTGGATCCCTATTCTTTTTTGGGTCCACCTTTGCCCAGATAGCCGCTCCTGACAATATATTACTTAGGCCAATTCAAGTTGCACCACACACCTATTTTGTACAGGGGCGCCCTGAAATGGGAAGTAGTGCAAATCAAAACTTTATATCTAATGCTGGTTTTGTAGTCACCCCCGGCGGTGTAGTGGTGGTGGATGCTTTGGGCTCGCCCATTCTTGCGCAAAAGCTAATTGCTGAAATTAAGAAGGTCACGAATCAAAAAGTCGTTGCAGTCATCGTAAGCCACTATCACGCAGACCATGTTTATGGATTGCAGGAATTTAAAAAAATCGGTGCAACGATTTATGCCCAAGGCGAGGGTAGAAATTACCTTTCTTCTGAAACAGCAAAGCAACGATTAATCGCGTCACGAATTGATTTTTCACCTTGGGTAAATGCCAACACAAAATTAATTTCAGCCGATGTTTGGATCGATCAAAAGACTAAATTGACTATTGGTGGAATAGATTTTTACATCACCCGTGTTGGTCCAGCTCACGCTCCTGAAGATTTGATGGTGTATGTGCCCTCAGAAAAAGTACTCTTTGCTGGAGATTTGGTATTTCGGGGTCGCATTCCTTTTGTGGGTAATGCAGATAGCAAGGGGTGGCTACACGCATTGGATGAAATCGAGCAACTTAAGCCTAATATTGTTATTCCGGGTCACGGAGCTTATTCAGTCAATCCAGCCCAAGATATTGCATTTACTCGAAGCTACCTCAAGTATTTACGAGAATCGATGACGCCCGCAGCAATTAATATGGATCCTTTTGAAGAGGCCTATAAGCAGGCCGACTGGTCTGAATATGAAGGTATGCCTTTATTTAGAGCGGCTAATCGCATGAATGCCTATAACGTTTATTTATCGATTCAGGCGGAATAAGGTGAAATTAGTCACTTGGCTCTAAAATAGTGGTTTATGCCATAAATCACTGATTTGTAATGAAATTCACCGCATTTACTCGTACGTCATTTGCCTTAGCCATGTTTGGCTTCAGTGTGAGCTCTTTTGCGACCGCGAATCTTGAAAATGGCAAAGAAATTGACCAACATAAGTGTTATTCCTGTCATTCAAAGAAAACTGCCTTTGGTAATGGGGATGCGATTTATACAAGATCTGACAGCAAGGTGAATTCCTTAGCAAAGCTGAAATCGATGGTTGAGCGCTGCAACACTGAGTTACGTCTTGATCTTTTCCCTGAAGATGAGGCTGACGTCACTGCTTATTTGAATAAGCAATTTTATAAATTCAAGCCTTAATTTTCTGAATCTAATTACTATGGAAGTCCTTGATATCCACTCTTTAGGAAAAGCAGTTCTTTGGACAACTTTTGCTATTACTTTTGCACTTGGTATGGTGATGCAAAAAACGGGTTTTTGCACCATGGGTGCCATCTCCGATGTTTTTATTATTTCCAGCTGGAATCGATTAAGGCAGTGGTTCCTAGCGATTGGAGTGGCCATTCTTGGTTTTACATTCTTGGCTCACTTAGGTTTGATTGATTCTTTGAAGACGATCTACACAAGCAATAAGTTTTTGTGGCTCTCAACGATTGTAGGAAGTATTTTATTTGGCATGGGTATGGTGCTTGCATCTGGCTGTGGTAGCAAGACCCTGGTGCGTATTGGCGGCGGCAATTTAAAGTCAGTGATTGTCTTTATGGTTTTGGGTTTAACTGCATACATGACTTTGCGAGGATTTTTAGGTGTTATTCGGATCAATACTTTAGACACTGTATTTATCACATTCGCTTCACCACAAGATTTGCCCAGCCTACTTTCAGCACCACTTGGCATGGCGAGAGCAAATTTGCATTTAGCGCTTGGCTTGATTATTGGAATTGCATTTATTGCGTATGCTTTAGCGGATAAAGCATTTAGAACTGCAGAAAATATTTTTGCTGGTATTTCGGTCGGTCTTGCCATTACTGCCGTTTGGTGGGTATCAGGCAGCCTTGGACACCTTGCCGAGGATCCAAATACGCTTGAGGAAGTATTTTTACTCACTAATTCCGGGAAGATGGAGAGTCTTTCATTTGTTGCACCATATGCTTATTCTTTGGATTGGTTAATGATGTATAGCGATACCTCTAAAGTACTTACGATTGGCATTGTTGCGGTTGTCGGGATGATTTTGGGATCTGCAGTCGTTGCAGTCATGACTAAATCTTTTCGTTGGGAATCATTTCATAATTCAGAAGATACGGCTAATCATTTGGTTGGAGCAGCCCTGATGGGCTTTGGTGGTGTCACTGCGTTAGGATGTACAGTGGGTCAAGGTTTAAGTGGCATATCTACTCTAGCCCTAGGTTCTTTATTGGCGTTACCAGGATTTATTTTTGGTGGTTATTTAGGTGTACGCTATCTACAGATGCGTTTAGCACCCAATCCTTGCAGTTAACGACAAAGAGACTGGAAAACAAGTAATGCAAATCGACTGGCTTTCGTTTACACCCATTCCATCCTTACTTGGTGGAATGATGCTAGGTGTAGCAGCGGCGCTTTATGTAGTACTTCATGGCCGAATCTTAGGAATCAGCGGTATTGTTTCTGGCTTGATCCATCCCAAAGCAGGGGACATCACGTGGCGGCTTAGCTTAGTGCTTGGATTATTGTCTGCCCCTTTTTTGGCGGCCTTAATTTTTGATATTCGCCCCATTATTCAGATTGATACAGAGTGGCTTGGAATCATAACAGCCGGTTTACTGGTTGGCTTTGGCGTTCAATATGGCTCAGGTTGTACTAGTGGTCATGGTATTTGTGGTTTATCCAGACTGTCACCACGTTCTTTGGTTGCAACTCTGACGTTTATGGGCGCAGGCTTTATAACGGTGTTCGTTTTGCGTCATTTGATCGGAGCCTGAGATGAGAAAACATTTTGGACTCGTTAGCCAGTACGCAATTGGTGTCTTATTTGGCTGGGGATTAATTATTTCCGGGATGAGCAATCCCAAAAAGGTCTTAGGCTTTCTTGATATCGCTGGATCTTGGGATCCTTCTCTGATATTTGTGATGGTTGGCGCAATCCTGGTTGGTTTAGGTGGCTTTTATGTTGTAAGCAAAAGAAGTGAAGCCTTTTTCGGGGGTGCTTTGCATGTTCCTACTAGGCGTGATATTACTAAGCCATTAGTTATTGGCAGCTTTGTTTTTGGTATTGGCTGGGGAATAGCAGGTATTTGTCCTGGACCAGCTATTGTTGCCTTGGGTGCTGGTTATTTAAAGGCTTTTGTATTTATCGTGGCGATGCTGGTGGGAATGAAAGTATGTGAGCGATTCTTTAGTGCCCATAAGCAAAAACCAAAACAAGCATAATTTAGAATCAAATGAAATTTATCAAAAATTTATTTAAAACAGAGGGTGTGATGAGTCTTCCAATTTCTTGCCATAATGCACAATTCGGTACTCTTGGCCAAATCGAGCCAATTCATTTAGCAGAGATTGCTAAACAAGGCTATAAAAGTGTCATTAATAATCGTCCAGACGGTGAGGGTGGCCCTGATCAGCCAAAGAATGCTGATATACAGGCTGAAGCAGAAAAGCTAGGCTTAAATTACGCATACTTGCCGGTAGTCTCTGGCGCTATTACGCCTGAGCAAGTAATTGAGATGGCGCGTTTATTGGCAACAATGCCCGAACCAGTACTGGCATTCTGCCGCTCTGGAGCACGGTCAACTAATTTGTATCAACTTGCATTGCAAGTTAGATAAGTCCGCCACACATACTCTTCATGCGCATTGATATACCTTCGGAGCGCAAGCTCGTTCATGAGATGATCACCCCCATTCGTTGGGGTGATATGGATGCATATGGCCATGTTAATAATACGATTTACTTTCGTTATATGGAGCAGGCGCGAGTAGAGTGGATTACTTCCTTGGGCTATCAAGTAGCTCCTGGCAGAAATTCTATGTTGATGATGAACGGTTTTTGTAACTTCTACAAACAGCTTTCTTATCCTGGAGAGCTCATTCTCAAAACTTCTATTGGCGCTATCGGGCGAACTAGTATGGATGTCTACACCAGTATGGCCTTGACGACTGACCCAGAGACAGAAGCAGCTATTGGAGGTGCAACTATGGTCTGGGTAGATCTGACTACCAATAAGTCCGCGCCTTGGCCAGACGATATCTTGCAGAAGTTACGCTAGTCTGGCAGCATGCAACCTAGTAATCCCCATATTCTTAAATTAGATCAATTTCTTACAGAGTTAAATCAGTTTGATCTTGTGATTGATGTGAGATCACCTGCAGAATTTGCGTTAGACCATATTCCTGGAGCGGTAAATTATCCCGTTCTGAGCAATGAAGAGCGCATCCAAATCGGTACCTTGTATAAACAAGTCTCACCGTTTGCCGCTAAAAAACTGGGTGCCGCATTGGTCTCTCGCAATATTGCCAATCATCTGGAAAATCACTTACTAGACTTGCCACGTGAATGGCGCCCATTAATTTATTGCTGGCGCGGCGGCGAGAGAAGTGGTGCCTTTACCCATATTCTCAATCGGATAGGTTGGAAGGCCAAACAGCTCGAAGGTGGCTATCAAGGTTTTAGGCGGACAGTGATTGATGGTCTGGAAGAAGCTGCTAAGCAATATACATTTTTGGTTGTATGTGGAATGACGGGTAGCGGTAAGACGAGAATTTTGCAAGAGGCTCAGAAGCTAGGCGCGCAAGTTTTGGACCTTGAAGCCCTGGCAATTCATCGGGGTTCAGTGCTGGGTAATGAGCCCAATATTGAGCAGCCCTCACAAAAAGCCTTTGAAACAGAGCTATGGAATGCTTTCCGTACTTTAGATCCTAGCAAGACTGTATTGGTTGAGTCTGAAAGCAAGAAGGTTGGGGGTGTACATATCCCCGACGCATTGATGGAAAAAATTCGCAATGGCGCCTGCATTGAGTTGAGGTCTAGTACTCAGACGCGGGTATCGTGGTTGATTCGTGAGTACCATCATTTTTTGAGTGATACCGATAATTTCAAAGCCAAATTAGCTTTGCTCACAGCGCATTACGGAAAAGTACAAATTGCTAAATGGAATGAAGCAATTGATGCAGGTCATTTTCCAGAATTAGTTGAGGAGTTGTTGGTCAAGCACTATGACCCGTCTTATCAATCATCTATTGTGCGTAACTTTCCTCAATACAAAATTGAGAACTTTGTGCAGCTAGAAAATGATGGTGATGAGGCCTTTGCTAAAGCAGCGAAGGTAATTGTGATGCGCATTGACTCCCCCATATGTAACCTGAAATCAGTTTGATCTATATCAAGTTCGCCTAGCATTTTGAAATGTAGGGGCAAATGATGATTTATATCAAGGTCAGCATTCGGGATTCCCCCATACTGACAATGCGCTGTTATCGCATTGTTACTTAGGGTATGAATATTTCATGAATTGGTTATTAAGGGCTATCTATTTTATTTTTGCGGCGTATAGCTTAAGCGTAGGTGCTGTAGAGAATTCTGGCGACATCATCAAGAGGGGTGAATATCTTTCTCACCTTGGTGATTGTGTTGCATGCCATACCAATAAAGATGGAAAGCCGATGGCCGGTGGGTTGGAGTTGAAGACCCCTTTTGGCGCACTCTATTCGACCAATATTACGCCCGATGAAAAGACCGGCATAGGTCGATATACCTTTGAACAATTTGATAGGGCAATGCGCAAAGGTGTGGCAGCTGATGGGCATAATCTATATCCAGCAATGCCTTATCCATCCTATTCGAAGATGACTACTGATGATATGCATGCTCTTTATCAGTATTTGATGTTTGGAGTTGCACCAGTCGAGCAAAAAAACATTCCAAGTCAAATGAAATGGCCTTACAACATGCGTTGGGGCCTGAGCTTTTGGAATATTCTCTTTGGTGGTAGTAAGCCATACATTCAGGATTCTGCACAATCATCGCAATGGAATCGCGGCGCATATATTGTTCAGGGTATGGGGCATTGTGGATCCTGCCATACCCCCCGCGGTCTTTTATTTCAAGAGAAGGCCATGAGCCAGGACGGCTCCAATGGTAAATATTTCCTTTCAGGATCGACAGTTGATAGCTGGCATGCAGTCAATTTACGAAATCTTTGGACGGCACCAGAAATTGTTACTTTCTTAAAAACAGGAAAGAATCAACATGCGACTGCTTACGGAACGATGACAGAGGTCATTGGCTTAAGTACTCAGCATTTCACAGATGAAGATTTAATGGCTATGGCTATCTATTTAAAATCTCTGAGTAATGAATCTGATGCGCAGATGCAGCCCATTCTTGCTGTTGAGAAGTCTCAGTTGTATAAGACTAAAAATGGACTTTCTTATTACCAGTTTTGCTCTACGTGCCATTTGAGCGATGGTAAGGGTGTTCCAAAAGTATTTCCGCCATTGGCTGGGAATAAGTCAATTCTTTCAGATGATCCTACGTCTGTAATTCATGTGGTGTTAAGTGGCTGGCGTTCAACCGAAACAAAAACAAATCATCGAATTGTGGGAATGCCAGAATATGGCTCTTTAGATGATGCGGAGTTAGCAGGAATTATTTCCTTTATTCGATCATCCTGGGGTAATAGCGCACCTGCGGTTACACCAAATCAAGTGAAGGCTGTACGCGATCAGCTTCAACTCGAGATTGCCACAAAATCAAAATTTGTTACCCCTCGCTTTTCTAAGATGCTTGATAAAACCAATTCAAGTCAACTAGTCTATGGAATGCGTCTAATGTCAGAGACGGGCGTATTGTTACCAGATCATGTGGGCAATAGTTTGAATTGCAGTAGTTGCCATACCAATGCAGGAACCGTAGCTAATGCTTCCCCGTATATTGGCGTTGCCGCTCAATTTCCCGCTTATGCTCCACGTGCAGGCAAGGTAATTGATCTTGAAGATCGAATCAACGGCTGCTTCAAGCGCTCAATGAATGGAAAAGCGCTTGCAAAAGATTCGAATGAAATGAAGGCGATGATTGCTTATATGAACTGGGTTAATGGCCCATATCAGAAGGGTGATCAGATTCCTGGTCGTGGAGTTGGAAAGATTGATAAAGCTTTAATGCCCAATGTTGATAATGGAAAAGTGGTGTACCAAGCGCAATGTGCTGTATGTCATGGCAATAATGGTGAAGGCGTGAAGAAGGCAGATGGACGCTATGCTTTTCCTATGGTTTGGGGTGATGAATCCTTTAACTTAGGGGCTGGCATGGCTCGTACATATACAGCTGCAGCATTTATTAAGCAAAATATGCCTATGGGTCACAACACGAAATTTCCGCTTGGTCAGGGTGGCAGCTTGACAGACCAGGAGGCAGTAGACGTTGCTGAATATTTCTCACACATGGGTAGACCAGACTTTACTGATAAGAGTAAAGATTGGCCAAATGGCGAGAAACCTAAGGATGCAAGGTATTAATTACCCATACTTATCTTTAAAGCTTTCCAATAAAAAAGCACCCCTCTGAGGGTGCTTTTTAGTATGTCATTACCTTAGTTGTCTTGCTAGCTAAAAGCCTGAATGCCAGTTTGCGCGCGACCTAGAATCAAGGCGTGTATGTCATGAGTGCCTTCGTAGGTATTCACTACTTCCAGATTCATCATGTGACGCGCCACACCATACTCATCAGAGATGCCATTGCCACCGTGCATATCTCGTGCCATCCGGGCAATATCCAGAGACTTGCCACAAGAATTGCGTTTCATGATCGAGGTAATTTCTGGAGCTGCGATACCTTCATCTTTCATGCGACCCAAGCGCAGGCAGCCCTGTAAACCCAATGCAATTTCAGTTTGCATATCAGCCAGCTTCTTTTGAATTAGCTGATTGGCAGCCAAAGGCTTACCAAATTGTTTGCGATCTAAGGTGTACTGGCGGGCAGCATGCCAGCACCACTCAGCAGCACCTAATGCCCCCCATGAAATGCCATAACGAGCAGAGTTCAGGCAGGTGAAAGGGCCTTTGAGGCCAGTCACTTCTGGGAATTCATTTTCATCCGGTACAAATACTTCATCCATCACGATTTCACCGGTGATCGAGGCACGTAAACCCAGCTTACCGCTGATCTTGGGGGCGCTTAAGCCTTTCATTCCTTTTTCTAGGATGTAGCCACGAATAATGCCCTCATCATTTTTTGCCCACACTACAAAAACATCTGCGATAGGTGCGTTTGAGATCCACATCTTCGAACCAGTGAGAGAAAAGCCGCCAGGAACTTTCTTAGCGCGCGTGATCATGCCGCCAGCATCAGAGCCATAGTTGGGTTCAGTTAATCCAAAACAACCAATCCATTCGCCGCTGGCTAATTTGGGAAGATATTTCTGCTTTTGCGCTTCAGTACCAAAATCATTAATGGGTACCATCACTAGTGAAGATTGCACGCTCATCATGGAGCGATAGCCAGAATCCACGCGTTCAATTTCACGTGCGATGAGTCCGTAAGAAACGTAATTTAAATTAGATCCACCGTACTGTTCTGGGATGGTCACACCCAAAAGACCGAGCTCACCCATTTCACGAAAGATCGCTGGATCAGTGGTTTCATTGCGGTAAGCCTCTTGAATACGGGGCATCAAACGGCCCTGGGCATATTCAGCAGCTGCATCACGAATCATGCGCTCCTCCTCGCTTAACTGAGTATCGAGGAGGAGGGGGTCTGCCCAATTGAAGCTGGCTTTGCTCATGGTATTAGTCGTCCTATTGTTTAATTTTTCCTGCTTCCTGCGTATTTTCAGGAATGCGGATATTCTTCTTTCTATTATCCATTTTTCTGAGCTTATGGACTCTCCAAGACGTCACCATCGTTATTACGACCTTATTTTGGCTGCCTTTGTGGTGGTTCTCCTGTGCTCGAACTTTATTGGCGCCGGAAAAGCCGCAGTAGTGACCTTGCCTTATTTTGGGACAGTCCCTTTTGGCGGCGGCATCTTATTCTTTCCGATTTCCTATTTCTTTGGGGATATCCTCACCGAGGTATACGGATACGCATATGATCGACGCGCGGTTTGGGCTGGTTTTGCTGCCTTAGTGTTTGCTGCCATCATGGCGCAAATTGTGATCACGTTACCGGTGGCTCCTGGCGAGTACATGGCGAACTATCAACAGGGTTTAGAAACTGTCTTTGGTAATTCATGGCGAATTGCTTTGGCATCTATGTTTTCTTTCTGGTGTGGCAGTTTTGTAAATAGCTATGTATTGGCCAAGATGAAAATTTGGACTCAAGGCCGCTATTTGTGGATGCGCACGATTGGCTCAACAGCAGTAGGGGAGCTCGTAGATTCCTCCTTCTTTTATATGCTCGCTTTCTATGGCTTGTGGCCAACAGACGAAGTGATTCAGGTGGCTTTAGCCCAATATGCCCTGAAAACAGCCTGGGAAGTCTTGGCAACGCCTTTAACCTATTGGGTCGTGAATTTCCTTAAACGTAAGGAAAATGAGGATCACTACGATATTCATACGAATTTCACCCCATTTAGGGTCAAAGTCTGATTAGTTCTCAATTTCAGACTTTTCCTGCTCTAAACCGTTAAAATAACGGTCTTTGCCCCCGGTCTAGGGGGTATCTGTTGAATTGAATTTCAGAAAGCTAGAAAACATCCGTGCTGTCCGCATCTAATATCACTATGCAGTTTGGGGCAAAACCCCTGTTTGAAAATATTTCCGTCAAGTTTGGCGGCGGCAATCGTTATGGCCTGATCGGCGCTAATGGTTGCGGTAAATCGACCTTCATGAAAATTTTGGGTGGTGAGTTAGAACCAACCAGCGGGAACATCAGTCTAGACCCAGGCGTTCGTTTGGGTAAGCTGCGCCAAGATCAATTTGCATACGAAGATGTGCGTGTACTTGATGTGGTGATGATGGGCCACGAAGAAATGTGGAAGGCCGCTGCTGAGCGGGATGCTATCTATGCCAATCCAGATGCTACTGATGAAGATTACATGAAAGCTGCAGAGCTTGAGGGTAAGTACGCCGAGTACGGCGGCTATACCGCTGAAGCAAAAGCGGGTGAGTTGTTATTAGGTATTGGTATTCCCATTGAACAACACAATGGCCCCATGAGTAACGTTGCTCCGGGTTGGAAGTTACGTGTGTTGCTAGCACAGGCTTTGTTCTCTGATCCTGACGTCTTACTCTTAGATGAGCCAACCAATAACTTGGATATTCACTCCATTCATTGGCTTGAAGATATTCTTAATGATATTAAGAGCACCATCATCATTATTTCCCATGATCGCCACTTCCTCAATGAAGTCTGCACCCATATGGCTGATATGGACTACGGCACATTGAAAGTCTATCCAGGAAATTACGATTCTTACATGCTTGCTTCTGTACAGGCACGTACGCAGCAACTGAGCTCTAATGTAAAAGCCAAAGAGAAAATTGCTGAATTAGCGGCTTTCGTAGCTCGCTTCTCTGCAAATGCTTCTAAGGCACGTCAAGCAACTTCACGCCAACGTCAGTTAGAGAAAATCGAAATCGTTGAAGTAAAACCTTCTTCACGTCAAAACCCATTTATTCGTTTTGATACAGAGAAGAAATTACATAACATGGCGGTGGAGTGCAACGCACTGACTAAAGCCTATGACCGTGTGATCTTTAAAAACTTTAAACTTGGTGTTCGTGCCGGTGAAAAAATTGCCATCATTGGTCAGAATGGTGCAGGCAAGACAACACTCCTGAAAACTATTCTCAGCAAACGCTTTGATGGTATTGCTGCAGATAGTGGTGATGTGAAGTGGGCTGAGAATGCCAACGTTGGCGTCATGCCGCAAGACAATACTGAGATGTTTGCAAAAGACGAATTGCTCATGGATTGGATGAATTGGTGGCGCAACACTGGTGATGACGATCAAGTAATCCGTGGCACCTTGGGGCGCCTCTTGTTCTCTGGTGATGACATTGGCAAGTCAGTCAAGGTTCTTTCTGGCGGAGAAAAGGGCCGTATGATTTGGGGCAAACTCATGCTTCAAAAATATAACGTGCTTGCAATGGATGAGCCAACCAATCACATGGACATGGAATCGATTGAGAGTTTGCAGATTGCTCTTGAGAAATTTGACGGCACTTTAATCTTCGTTTCTCATGACCGCGAGTTCGTTTCTGCCTTGGCCAACCGTATCCTCGAAGTCAAGATGGATGGCACTGTAGTGGATTACTCTGGGACTTATGAGGAGTATCTGCGTAGCCAGGCACTGGCTGGATAAAGCGGTTGCAGCAAATCAGTCAGCATAAAAATAAGCCCTTTAAATGGGCTTATTTTCTTTTGCCTGTCGTTGGAAGCGGGTGGCAGTCCCTTCTGCTCTGATGCGTTTCCAAACAGACATTTTTTCTTCATCAGATAAAAAGACCCAGTTACTCACTTCACCTAAGGTGCGGCCGCAACCCTGGCAAATCTCATCATAGAGGGTAGTGCATACGCCGATGCATGGTGAATCAGATTCATCATCCCCTGTAGAAAGGGAATGTGAGCCATCTTGCGATTGAGGTTTAGTGCTTCCAGAATTCATGTGGGTACTTTAGTCGATTTCAGCGGACTATGCTCGGCGAGCTCATCAACGTAGGCCCCAATGCCTTGGTGTTCGCGTTGCAAGAAGTGTTCAATTGCCTTTGAAAATCTGGGGTCTTTAATGTAATGGGCTGATTGAATAGTGGTGGGTAAAAATCCACGCGCCATCTTATGCTCGCCTTGAGCGCCACCCTCAAAAGTCTGAATCCCCTCCTTAATGCAATACTCGATGGCTTGGTAGTATGCGGTCTCGAAGTGTAAGCAAGGAACACGTTCAAGAGCACCCCAATACCTTCCATAGGCTTTCGATGATTCGCGATCTACTACGATCAAGGATGCAGCAATTGAAATGCCATCTCGTTGAGCCAAGATCAGATGTAAATTTTCTGGCATCTGCCGTACCCACAACTTAAAGAATGCTTCGCTGAGATAAGGGCTAGACTGATGCTCAAGATAAGTATTCTGATAACAATCAAAAAAGAATTCCCAATCTTCATCGGTAGAGGCTTTGCCGGACACATGTTTAAACGAGATAGCTTCTCTTGCTACCTGCTCACGCTCGCGGCGAATATTTTTACGGCGCTTCATGGTGAGAGCCGCCAAAAATTGTTCAAAATTTTGAAAGCCTTGGTTATGCCAATGAAACTGTACGGAGTCTCTTAATAAGAAGCCATGCCCCTTTAGTTGCTCTACCTCCCCAGTTGTTGGAAATAGAACATGTGCAGAGGACAGATCATTCTCTATTAGCAATGATTTAAGACCTTTAATTAATGCATTCTGAATTTCAGCTTTATTTAAACCAGCAAGGAATAGAATGCGTGAACCCTGGACAGGTGTAAATGGAATTGCGCCAAGAATCTTGGGGTAGTAATTCAAGCCTTGCTGTTCGTAGGCTTGTGCCCAAGACCAATCAAAGACAAATTCACCGTAGGAGTGTTGCTTTAAGTACAAAGGCATTGCACCTACTAGTTGGTTTGCTTTTTTTAATACCAGATGGGCAGCTTGCCACCCAGTATTACCGCCAACACATCCAGTTTTCTCGAGTGCGCTTAAAAATTCATACTTTAGAAAAGGGCCCGAGTCAGGGCCAAGTAAAGCATTCCAGTCAGCGGCAGTTACATCCGATAGATGATCAAGGATTTCTAAATGGAACTGCTCAGAATCTGTCACTATTAGCGCTGAATTAATTCAATTTTATAACCATCAGGGTCGGTTACAAAGGCAATGATGGTATCTCCACCGGCAACGGGACCGGCCTCACGAGTGACATTGCCACCTGCCGCTTTAATTTTGTCGCAAGCAGCATAAGCATCATGAACGCCAATTGCAATATGTCCGTAAGCCGTTCCCAAGTCATAGGAATGAACACCATGGTTATAGGTCAGCTCAAGCTCTGATTGTCCATCAGCATTTCCTTTGCCAAAGCCCACAAAGACTAGTGAGTATTTTTGTTCCGGCCTTTCGGTAGTTCGCAAAATATTCATGCCCAACACTTTAGTATAAAAATGAACGGAGCGATCTAAGTCGCCAACACGAAGCATGGTGTGCAGAATCATCATTATTTACATTGAGGCGTAGTTAGGACCGCCGCTTCCTTCTGGTGTTACCCAAACAATATTTTGAGTGGGATCTTTAATGTCACAGGTTTTGCAGTGAACACAGTTTTGAGAATTAATTTGTAAACGGGGCTTGCCATCAGTTTCTACGTATTCATAAACACCAGCTGGGCAATAGCGTTGCTCTGGGCCAGCATATTTAGCTAGATTTATATCCACCGGAACCGCATCGTTTTTTAAAGTCAGATGAATGGGTTGGTTCTCAGCATGGTTGGTATTGGAAATAAATACCGAAGACAGTCGATCAAAAGTCAGCTTACCATCAGGCTTTGGATATTCAATAGGCTGATGTTGGGCAGCCGGCTCTAAGCATTCATGGTCTGCATGTTTAAGATGCACAGTCCACGGCATATTGCCGCCCAACAGTTTTTGCTCTAAGCCAACCATGAGCGTGCCTACATATAAGCCTTTAGACATCCATGGCTTAAAGTTGCGTGCCTGATTGAGTTCGGTATAGAGCCAGCTATTTTGGAAGGCAGTAGGGTAGGACGCTAAAACATCAGCAGAGCGATTTTCATTCAAGGCAGCAACTGCAGCTTCTGCAGCAAGCATGCCAGTTTTAATTGCAGCATGACTTCCTTTAATGCGTGAAGCATTCAAAAAGCCTGCATCACAACCAATCAAAGCCCCGCCTGGAAATACTGTTTTTGGTAGGCTATTTAATCCGCCCGCAGTAAGTGCTCGTGCACCATAAGCAATCCGCTTACCACCCTCAAATGTTTCGCGAATCTTGGGATGCAATTTGTAACGTTGGAATTCTTCAAATGGAGAAAGGTATGGGTTCTTGTAAGACAAGCCAACCACCAAGCCTACAGCTACCTTGTTATCGCCTAAGTGATACAAAAAGGAGCCACCATAGGTATCACTTTCTAAAGGCCAGCCAGCGGTATGAACTACCAGGCCAGGCTTGCTCTTGGAGGGTTCTACCTCCCAAAGCTCTTTAATGCCAATACCGTAGCTTTGGGGATCAGCATCTTTATCCAATGCAAATTTTTCAATCAACTGCTTGCCTAGGTGGCCGCGGGCACCCTCAGCAAAGAGAGTGTACTTAGCTCGTAATTCCATGCCTAACTGAAATTGATCAGTAGGGTTACCTTCTTTATCCAGGCCCATGGATCCGGTAATCACGCCAGACACTGCGCCTTGCTCGTTATATAAAATTTCTGCAGCTGGAAATCCAGGAAATATTTCTACGCCCAGACTCTCAGCTTGCGCGCCGAGCCAACGAGTGACGTTGGCAAGACTGACAATATAGTTGCCTTCATTCTTAAAACAGTGGGGCAGCATCCAATTTGGAACTTGATACGAATTATCTGACGTTAAGAATAGAAATTGATCTTGGTTAACTTCGGTATCCAGAGGCGCACCCATTTCTTTCCAATTAGGAAAGAGTTCAGTTAATGCCTTGGGATCCATCACTGCCCCAGACAAAATATGAGCGCCGATTTCAGAACCTTTTTCGAGAACGCAGACGCTAATATCTTTCCCTGTAGAGCTTGCCAGTTGTTTCGCTTTAATCGCCGCCGAAAGACCTGCAGGACCACCCCCAACAATGACTAGGTCATAGTCCATCGACTCCCTTGGTCCGAATTGCTCTACTAGTTCTATAGCGTTCATTCAAATTTCCTGAAATTTCTTAAAAATAGGCTTTTTAGCCCTATTAGTTTAGTTCGAATAGCTAAAAACCAACTTTGTGCCGAGCCTCTATGGGCTTGAGGGTCGGAGGCGTTATGATTGCTTTTTTACCCTTTTTGGCAATATTAGGACAAAGTTATGAATAAAACCTACCCATCGGCAGCGGATGCTTTGCGGGATATCTTAAAAGATGGACAAAAACTAGGTGTTGGTGGTTTTGGTCTATGTGGTATTCCTGAGGCTTTAATTGAGGCAGTCAAAGACCTGGGTGCGCAAAATTTGACTGCGGTTTCTAATAATGCTGGCGTCGATGGCTTTGGCTTAGGTCTTTTATTGAATTCTCGTCAAGTCAAAAAGATGGTTGCATCTTATGTTGGTGAAAACAAGGAATTTGAAAGACAGTATTTGGCTGGTGAGTTGGAGTTGGAATTCACGCCACAAGGCACATTGGCAGAAAAGTTGCGCGCTGGTGGTTGCGGTATCCCGGCGTTTTACACAAAGACCGGTGTTGGCACATTAGTTGCCGAAGGTAAAGAGGTAAAAGAATTTGATGGCGAGAAATATATTATGGAGCGCTCAATCGTCACGGATATTTCTCTAGTGAAGGCTTGGAAAGCAGATCGTTCTGGTAATTTAGTTTATCGACATACAGCGCGCAATTTCAACCCAGTAGTCGCAATGGCTGGCAAGATCACCGTAGCAGAAGTTGAAGAGATTGTAGAGAATGGCGAGTTGGATCCAGCAGAGATCCACACTCCTGGCATTTATGTGCAGCGTTTAGTGATTAACGATAAGCCAGAAAAGCGCATTGAGCAGCGCACTATGTCAGCAACCGTTTAAATAAATAGAATACTTAAAAGAAATTTAGGAAGATCAATATGCCTTGGACTAGAGATGAAATGGCGGCACGTGCTGCTCAAGAATTACGGGATGGTTACTATGTTAATTTGGGAATCGGTATTCCTACTTTGGTAGCCAATCATGTACCTGCAGGCATTGAGGTATGGCTCCAATCTGAAAATGGATTGCTAGGCATTGGACCATTTCCAACAGAAGATCAAATTGATGCTGACTTGATTAATGCAGGTAAGCAAACTATCACCACCTTGCCAGGCTCATCTATTTTTTCTTCGGCGGATGCTTTCGGTATGATCCGCGGCGGCAAAATTAATATTGCTTTCTTGGGTGCAATGCAGGTGAGTGAGCATGGGGACATTGCTAACTGGATGATTCCTGGGAAGATGGTGAAGGGCATGGGTGGTGCCATGGATCTGGTGGCTGGCGTTAAACACGTCGTTGTTCTGATGGAGCATGTGGCCAAAAAGAAAGATGGAACAGAAGACATCAAAATTTTGCCTAAGTGCACCTTGCCTTTGACAGGTGTTGGTGTCATTAGTCAGATCATTACTGACCTATGTGTTTTAGACGTCACTCCCAAGGGTTTGAAGTTAACAGAATTAGCCCCAGGCGTGACCAAGGAAGAAGTGATTGCTAAAACTGGCGCCCCTGTTGATACAACGGGTTTCTAACCAGCATCCTCAATTAATGGAATAATGGGTTCACATGTCGGGTTCCCATCATTTCCATTCGCATTCAAAACCAATAAAGCCTCATAGTCAATCTGGGGTAGATCCTTCTTTGCATGCCCATAAAAAGGGTGATGCTCGGCATTCCCACACCAAACAAGTCTCTAATCAGAATTTAATTCTTATTGCACTTGTCCTGACATTAGGATTTTCAGGTGTTGAAGGTGCCGCCGCTTATTTTGCTAATTCATTGGCGTTGATCTCTGATGCCGGTCATATGGTGACGGATGCTGCTGCCTTAGGTCTAGCACTTCTAGCGCAAATTATTGCTCGTCGTCCACCATCACCAAGGCATTCATTTGGGTTTGGTAGAGCAGAAGCATTAGCGGCATTTGTTAACAGTATTGCAATGCTCGCATTGGTACTGTGGATTGTGATTGAAGCGATTAGTCGTTTTGCTAATCCGCACAAGGTCGATGGCTTAACCGTCACCGTTGTAGCTGCGATTGGCCTCTTGATGAATGTTGTAGTGGCATGGGTCCTTTCACGCGACACGAAGAGTGTGAATACTCGTGCAGCTCTAGTCCATGTCATGGGCGACTTATTAGGATCAGTGGCGGCGTTGATAGCTGGTATTGTTATTCAGCTCACTGGCTGGATGCCAATTGATGCGATTCTTTCCATCTTGGTTTCACTTCTCATCCTTAAATCGACTATCTCGATCTTGCATGAGTCTTATCACTTCCTCATGGAGGGTGTGCCTTTGCACATTGATTACTTGGCAGTCGGTCGAGATTTAAAAGCAGTTCCCGGAGTTTTGGCGGTTCATGATTTACATGTCTGGGAGATGACCCCTAGCTTTCCCGCACTCATTGGGCACATTGAAATTAGCGACATGCAAGAGTGGCCATCCATTATGGCTAAGATCAATGCCATGCTGTTAGATAAACATGGAATTGATCACGTTACTTTGCAACCTGAAGAGGTTGGCCAAGACGAACATGATCATGAGCATGACGATCATGGTCTTAATACAGAAGAAAAACCAACTACTTTTCTCCATCAGGGTGATACCTTTTATGTTCAGTGCTCTTCAGGTGAGTCTGAGCATCGCATGGCTTACCACGTATGGGGCGACCCTACTAATCCAAAGGTATTGCTTTGCGTACACGGCTTAACTCGTCGCGGTAGTGATTTCAAAACATTGGCACAGGCAATGTGTAAAGACTATTACGTAGTGTGTCCCGATATCGTGGGCAGGGGTGAGTCTGATCGCTTAAGCAACCCAATGCTATATGCGGTGCCTCAGTATGTGGCTAACATAGCCCAACTTATTAAAAAACTTGGGGTTTCTCAAGTCGATTGGTTGGGCACTTCGATGGGTGGATTAATTGGTATGGTTTACGCCGCTATGCCAAATTGTCCAATTCAAAAGATGCTGATCAATGATGTTGGCCCTAGGATTGAACCTGAAGCATTAAAGCGCTTAGGTTCTTATGTTGGCCAACCCTTCGTTTTTGGGAATCGTGCTGATGCATTAGAGCGCCTCAATAAGATATGCGCGTCATTTGGCGAGCATACCCCTCAAGAGTGGGAGATTTATAACGGACCAATGTTGATTCAAAAGGATGAGCAGTGGATCATGCACTACGATCCCAATATCTCCGTACCCTTTGCCTCAGTGAATCCTATTATGGCCAAGGCGGGGGAGATGGCGATGTGGCATGCCTTTAAACAAATTCGCATTCCAATGTTGATCGTTCGCGGGGGTGACTCTGATTTGCTATCTGCAGCTACGGTTGCCGAAATGTGCAAAATAAATCCCTATGCAAGAAGTATTGAAATCCCACATGTTGGCCATGCGCCTGCATTCGTTAAACCAGAACAGATTGCTTTAGCAAAAGAATTTTTCAGTTAATTTTTGCCAATGGCAAATACACCAAGTCAATCAGACAAAACCGCGATATTTAAAGATGCATGGTTTGGCGAGCCAGCAGAGAGTCATGCGGCTGCCGTAACAAAGATACTGCAATCCTTAAATCTGGATGAAGCCACGCTTATTGCAGCCAGCAATATCGCTAGGACTCATGGCAAAGAAGCTCTGACTAAATTGATTGGTGATGAGCCAGCTAAGCTCTTAATAGGGTATAGAGGGCTTCGTCAAGCCCAAGCAAAATTGGTTCGTGATGATGGTGGCTTGAGTGTTTCTGGACAAGAAGAAATGCTCCGCAAGATGCTCCTGGCCTTTGGCGATGATCTACGAGTGGTATTAATTTACCTAGCCTCCCGTTTGGAAACTCTTCGCTGGGTGACACAAGAAAAAATGGCAATGTCAGTCACATGGGCACAAGAGATATTAAATATCGATGCCTCATTGGCTAATCGTCTCGGTATATGGCAGATGAAATGGGAGATGGAGGATTTGGCTTTTCGAGCCCTATCTCCAGAAACTTATCGCGAGATTGCCAATATGCTTGATGCCAAACGAATCGAGCGACAAGCATTCATCGAGCGAATTGTTGTACAGCTTCAGGAAGAAATTAAAACTGCGCGTATCGATGGTGAGGTGCTAGGTCGACCAAAGCATATTTATAGTATTTGGAAAAAGATGCAAGGCAAGTCACTCGACTTTGCCAATCTATACGATGTTAGGGCGTTTCGGGTTCTGGTAGAGGACGTAAAAACTTGCTATGCCGTTTTAGGCATCGTCCATAACATTTGGCAGCCAGTACCACGTGAGTTTGACGACTATATTGCTCGACCTAAGCCCAATGGTTATCAATCCCTTCATACCGTAGTCATGAATGAGGATGGAGCAGCCTTTGAAATCCAGATTCGTACCCACGAAATGCATCAACAAGCTGAGTATGGATTAGCGGCGCATTGGCGCTACAAAGAGGGCGCTTACACTGGTATGGCAACACCAGCCAATCCTGCCAAAACAAATAAACCCAACGTCAGTCATCAGCAAGGCACTCATAGCGCAGAAGTGGCTTATGAACGTCAGATTGCCTGGGCGAGACAGCTGATCTCCTGGAAAGAAGATGCTTGGGAGCAACTCAAGCACCATGAGATTGATGACCATATTTATGTGCTTACCCCGCTGGGCAAAGTAATCTCATTAGAAAAGGGCTCTACACCAATTGATTTTGCTTATGCTGTACATACCAATCTTGGACATCGTTGTCGTGGCGCGCGTGTAGATGGAGCTATGGTTCCTCTTGAGACTGCACTACAAAATGGGCAGACAGTAGAGATCATTGCCGTGAAACACGGTGGCCCATCACGCGATTGGATTAGTCCTGATAAAAATTATTTGCGCTCTCAACGAGCACGTCAAAGAGTGCGCGCTTGGTTTAATGCGCTTGATGATGAAGAGGGCGGCTTAGTAGCAAAGACTTCCGACAAGACGGATATAAGTGCCGAGCAAAAGCCTACACCATCTGCACCCGAAATCGTATTACGCAACAGCAGTCGCAAGATTGGACAAGGTGGCGATGTTTTGGTGGTTGGGGTTGATTCTCTATTGACGCAATTAGCGCGATGCTGTCGGCCAGTGCCTCCAGATGCTATTGGTGGGTTTGTCACTCAGGGCAGAGGCGTATCCATTCATCGACGCTCTTGCAAGACCTTTAGGGGGCTCTTGGAAAGAGCTCCTGAGCGAGTGATTCAAACAGCTTGGACTGCATCAGCTGCTGACCCCGTAGTAAATTCAGAGCAAAAGCGAGTGTTCCCTGCGGATTTGGTCGTTTCTGGGGTGGATAGACCTGAATTAATGAGGGAGTTGTTTGAAATTCTGACCAGGCAAGGTGTTCATGTCATTGATCTTCGAAAATCAGCTAAAAAAGGCTTGGCCCAGATCCTGTTGACTGTGGAAATTAAGGATTCTGAAGTACTTCGTGTGGTTCAAAATAGCCTGGAAGAGGTGAAAGGCGTCACCCAAGTGCGTCGCCGGTGATAAACTCTATGGCTGTATAGGCTCGTAGCTCAGCTGGTTAGAGCACCACCTTGACATGGTGGGGGTCGTTGGTTCGAGTCCAATCGAGCCTACCAACGAATAGGACCCAAAGCGCGGTTGCCCAAAAGCTGCCGCGCTTTATTTTTAGGTCACCGAAGTAAAACGGATGTTCAGTAAATAAGATGGAGTTGTTATGCCAGTAGTTACTCTGCCAGATGGATCTAAACGTGAATATGAGGCACCAGTTCGCGTAGCGGATGTCGCCCAAAGCATTGGTAGCGGCTTAGCAAAAGCAGCCTTAGGTGGCATCGTTGACGGCCAGATGGTCGATACCAGTTTTGTTATCGACAAAGATAGCCATCTAGCCATCATTACTGACAAAAGCCCAGAAGCCTTAGAGATTGTTCGACACTCCACGGCGCATTTGTTGGCATATGCCGTTAAGGAATTATTTCCAGAGGCGCAGGTCACGATTGGCCCTGTTATCGAAAACGGTTTTTACTATGATTTTTCTTATCATCGCCCATTTACACCAGATGATTTAGTTGCTTTAGAAAAGAAAATGACTGAGCTCGCTAAAAAAGATGAGCCAGTAGTTCGCACTGTCATGCCGCGTGATGAGGCTGTTGAGTTTTTCAAGCAGCAAGGCGAGAACTACAAAGCAGAGCTTATTGCCAGCATTCCTCAGGGCGAAGATGTTTCTTTATATGCTGAAGGTAAGTTTACCGATTTATGTCGTGGACCTCATGTTCCATCCACTGGTAAGTTGAAGGTATTTAAGCTTATGAAGCTTGCTGGCGCTTACTGGCGTGGTGATAGCAAGAATGAAATGTTGCAGCGTATTTATGGCACTGCATGGCTGCGTAAAGAAGATCAAGATGCTTACTTGCATATGCTTGAAGAGTCCGAGAAGCGTGATCACCGTCGCTTAGGTAAGCAGCTCGATTTATTCCACTTCCAAGAAGAAGCGCCAGGATTGATTTTCTGGCATCCAAAAGGTTGGTCGATCTGGCAAGAAGTGGAGCAATACATGCGCCGCGTTTACCAGAACGAAGGCTATCAAGAAGTGAAGGCGCCACAAATTTTAGATCGTGGGCTTTGGGAAAAATCTGGTCACTGGGATAACTATAAAGAAAATATGTTTACCACTGAGTCAGAAAATCGTGCTTACGCATTAAAGCCGATGAACTGTCCAGGCCATGTACAGATTTATAACTCTGGTTTGCATAGCTATCGCGAATTGCCTTTACGCTTTGGTGAATTTGGTCAATGTCACCGCAATGAACCATCAGGCGCATTGCATGGTTTGATGCGCGTACGTGGCTTTACGCAAGATGATGGTCATATTTTCTGTACAGAAGATCAGATTCAGTCCGAAGTTGCCGCGTTTGATAAAGCAGTGCGTGCTGTTTACCAAGATTTTGGTTTTACTGAGGTTGCTGTAAAGCTCGCTTTACGTCCTGCTAAACGTGTAGGGGATGATGCTATTTGGGATAAAGCAGAGGATGCCTTGCGCGGTGCCCTCAAAGCTTCTGGTCAAGAATGGGAAGAATTGCCAGGAGAGGGTGCTTTTTATGGCCCTAAGATCGAATACCACCTCAAGGACTCTATTGGGCGGACTTGGCAATGCGGCACGATTCAGGTCGATTTCTCAATGCCTGCCCGTTTAGGGGCTGAATATGTAGCTGAGGACAATAGCCGTAAGACTCCGGTGATGCTCCATAGGGCAATTGTGGGTTCTTTAGAGCGATTTATCGGTATTTTGATTGAAAATCACGCTGGAAATATGCCAGTTTGGCTTGCTCCTACCCAGGCTGTAGTCCTTAATATCTCAGGAAATTCTGCTGCATATGCACAAAAAGTGCAGCAATCGCTGAAAAAACAAGGGTTTAGAGTGGAGTCTGATTTGCGGAATGAGAAAATTACGTATAAAATACGCGAGCACGCATTACAGAAGATCCCATTTTTGCTAGTTGTTGGTGATAAAGAATCAGAAAGTAATACGGTGGCCGTTCGTGCCCGTGGCGGAGTGGATTTAGGTGTAATGCCTCTTGATGCCTTCGTTGCCCGACTCCAGCAGGATATATCCCAAAAAGTCGGACCCGAGCCTAGCTAGGGTTAGAACGGTTTTTATTGTTTTTTTTAAGGAATTAAGAAGATCGCTACTGAAAAATTGCAGCGCATTAACCGGGAAATTACTGCTCCTGAAGTGCGTTTGATTGGAATTGATGGAGAGCCCATCGGTGTAGTTAAGTTGAGTGAAGCCTTGGCTTTAGCAGAAGAGAAAGAAACCGATTTGGTTGAAATTGCTCCTACTGCTGTGCCACCTGTAGTCCGCATCATGGACTTCGGCAAATTCAAATACCAAGAAGCTAAGCGGATGCATGAAGCTAAGCTGAAGCAAAAAGTGATTCAGGTGAAGGAAGTTAAATTCCGTCCCGGCACTGATGATGGTGACTACGGCGTGAAGCTACGCAATTTAATCCGCTTTTTGGAAGATGGCGATAAGACAAAGATTACGCTGCGTTTTCGGGGTCGTGAAATGGCCCACCAAGAAATCGGAGTCAGAATGTTGGAGCGTTTGAAGTTGGATCTCGTTGAATACGGCCAAGTCGAACAGTTTCCAAAGATGGAAGGCCGCCAGATGGTGATGGTATTGGCCCCCATCCGTAAGGCTAAGTAACTAGGTTCTACCTGGTTCTTATGTAGGGAGGTGTCCGAAGTGAATAACTAAGGACGCTGGGAGTTTGAAGTGCTTCTGGGTACAGGAAGAGTAACCGTCGGTTACCACCTATGTTGCACAAGTAATTGAAGGGGTGCTTTATGCCCAAGATGAAGAGCAAGAGTAGCGCAAAAAAGCGCTTCACGGTTCGCGCAGGCGGAACGATTAAACGAGGACAGGCTTTTAAACGCCACATCCTCACCAAGAAGACCACAAAGAATAAGCGTCACCTACGTGGTTCCACAGAAGTTGCGAAAGCTGACGTTAAGTCAATTCGCTCCATGCTTCCATACGCTTAACCTCAGACTAGATTAGGAGAATTAAATGCCAAGAGTCAAACGTGGGGTTACAGCAAGAGCCCGTCATAAGAAAATCACCGATGCCGCTACAGGTTACCGTGGCCGTCGTAAGAACGTATTCCGTATTGCTAAGCAAGCCGTTATGCGTGCTGGTCAATATGCATATCGTGACCGTCGCAACAAGAAACGTGTATTCCGCGCATTGTGGATTGCTCGTATCAATGCGGCAGTTCGTCAGCATGACATGACCTATAGCGTATTCATGAATGGTATGAAGAAAGCTGCGATCGAACTCGACCGCAAAGTGCTTTCTGATATGGCCATTGCTGACAAAGCGGCTTTTGCTGCTTTGGTTACTCGGATCAAATCCGTAGTAAACGCTGCAGCTTAATCTTAGTTTTTTAAAACTAAGCTGCAATGGTTTCTCTCGACCAAATTGTCGAGGATGCTAAACGTGATTTCTTGGGAGCTGCCGATTCGGCGGCTCTTGAGGACGCGAAAGCCAAGTATCTCGGTAAATCAGGTGTTCTCACTGAGCGTTTAAAAGCGCTTGGTGGAATGTCGCCTGAAGAGCGCAAGAGTGCTGGCGCCCAAATTAATCAAATTAAAACTCAAGTTGAAGCTGCATTACAAGAGCGTCGCCAAGCATTGGCCGATGCCGTACTGCAACAGCGTCTCGCTGCTGAAGCGATTGATGTTTCGCTACCAGGTCGCGGCCAAGCGGTAGGCAGCTTGCATCCAGTGATGCGTACTTGGGAGCGTGTTGAGGAAATCTTCCGCTCTATTGGTTTTGATGTGGCTGATGGCCCTGAAATTGAAACCGATTGGTTTAATTTCACTGCCTTGAACAGTCCTGAAAATCATCCTGCACGCTCAATGCAGGATACCTTTTATATCGATGGCAAAGATTCTAACCAGAAGCCTTTGTTATTACGCACGCATACAAGTCCTATTCAGGTTCGTTATGCTAGTGAGCATGTGAAGAACTATGCTGACGCAGACGTGATGCCGCCAATCAAGGTGATTGCACCCGGGAGAACTTATCGCGTTGATAGTGATGCAACCCATTCACCTATGTTCCATCAGGTAGAAGGCTTGTGGATTGCGGAATCTGTTTCATTTGCCGATCTTAAGGGCGTCTATACAGACTTCTTAAGAACTTTCTTTGAAACCAATGAATTACAAGTACGTTTTCGACCATCGTATTTCCCATTTACTGAACCCTCTGCAGAGATCGATATGGCCTTTGGTAGCGGCAAGCTTGCTGGTCGTTGGTTAGAGATTTCTGGTGCAGGGCAGGTGCATCCTAATGTATTGCGTAATATGGGTATTGATCCAGAGCGCTATACCGGCTTCGCCTTTGGTTCTGGTTTAGAGCGCTTAACAATGTTGCGTTACGGCATAGATGATTTACGTCTCTTCTTTGAAAATGATTTGCGTTTCTTGGCGCAATTCCCCGCATAACCAAATAATTACTAGATAGCGCTATGCAATTTTCTGAATCTTGGCTTCGTCAGTATGTAAATCCATCACTCGATAGCGATGCTTTAGGTCATGCCATGACTATGGCTGGATTAGAGGTTGAAGAACAACATTCTTTTGCACCAGCCTTTACTAAGATTGTTATAGCGCAGATTCTATCGGCTGAGCAACACCCTGATGCAGACCGTTTGCGTGTGTGCAAAGTAGATGCTGGCACTGGCCAAGAATTGCAAATTGTGTGCGGCGCCCCTAATGCTCGCGCAGGAATTAAGATTCCATGCGCTATGGTCGGCGCTGAATTACCTCCAGCGGAAGCTGGTGGTAAGCCCTTCATGATTAAGGTTGGCAAGCTTCGTGGCGTAGAAAGCCAAGGCATGTTGTGCTCAGGTCGTGAACTCGGCTTAGGTGATGATCATGAAGGCATTCTTGAATTGCCTCAAGATGCTCCCGTTGGAAAAGATATCCGCGAATATCTGGATCTTGATGATCAAATTTTTGTTATTAAGTTAACTCCGAATAAAGCGGACTGTTTGTCTTTGTTGGGAATGGCAAGAGAAGTTTCTGCTATTACTGGTGCGGATTTATGTGCTCCCAAATGGAGCGTTCCAGCTAAAGCTATTGATGAAAAACTCAAAGTTACAGTTGAAAACACTGATCTTTGTGGCCGTTTTGCTGGACGTGTAATTCGTGGTGTAAATCCGCAGGCTAAAACACCTGAGTGGATTGTGAAGCGCTTATCTCGCGCTGGTCAAAGAAGTATTTCTGCATTAGTTGACCTCTCCAACTATGTGATGCTGGAAATGGGTCAGCCTACTCATGTATTTGATATTGATAAGTTAAATGGCGACATTACTGTTCGCTGGGCGAAAGTAGGCGAAACTCTTGAGCTCCTGAATGGTCAGACAGTCACCTTGCAGGGTCCTGATTCAGCTGGAAAGTTACAAGACGCAGGCGTAGTTGCTGATCAGTCTGGCCCAGTAGCGCTTGCAGGCATTATGGGTGGCAACCATTGCGCGGTTAGCGATGACACCAAGAATATCTATGTAGAGGCCGCTTATTGGCTTCCTTCTGCAATTCAGGGGCGTGCTCGCCGTTTTAATTTCAGTACTGATGCAGCCCATCGCTTTGAACGCGGTGTTGATCCGCAAAATACAGTTAATTGTTTGGAGTACCTTAGCTCCTTAATTATTGAAGTATGCGGTGGTCAAGCAGGACCAATAGACGATCAAATCTTAAATGTTCCAGAGCGTAAGCCTGTTCGTATGCGCTTAACTCGCGCTCAAAAAGTAATCGGCATCCCTCTGACAAATGAAATTGTTGCAGATGTCTTCAAACGCCTTGGCTTTGAATTTAAGCAAGAGGGCGATGCATTTATTGTGACACCACCGAGCTATCGGTTTGATATCGAAATCGAAGAAGATTTGATCGAAGAAGTGGCTCGCATGTATGGCTTCGAAAATATTCCAGATCAACCGCCAGTGGCATCATTAAAAATGAGTGCCAAGGCAGAAGCGAAGCGGGGCATTCATTTATTGCGCCAGCGTTTAGCTCTACAAGGTTATCAAGAGGCAGTGAATTTTGGCTTTACTGATCTTGAAAGCGAACGACGCTTAATGGGCGTCTCCGAAAAAGACGTTATTGCTGTTCTAAACCCGATTGCCAATCAATATGGCGTGATGCGAAGCACCTTATGGGGTGGCTTGTTAACTAACCTGAAAGCCAATTTAAATCGTGGTGCAGGGCGTGTTCGTCTATTTGAAACTGGCCGTGTATTTAATCGTGATGCCAATGTTCAGGAAGAGGCTAGCAAAGTAGCCGGTTATAACCAACCACAAAAAATTGGTGGCTTAGCTTACGGTTCATTTGTTCCAGAACAGTGGGCCAATGCTACAAGGGCAGTAGATTTCTTTGATGTAAAGGGCGATCTTGAGAGGGTATTAGATCCGCTTCATTTTGTTACTGAAGCTGCGCAACATCCAGCTTTGCATCCCGGGCGCAGTGCGAAGATATTCTTGACTACAGCCAAGAATCGCGTTGAAGTGGGATTTATCGGAGAGCTTCATCCCGGCTTGCAACAGGCTTATGAGTTACCGCAGGCACCTGTTTTATTTGAATTAGAGTTAGATCCTATTCGTGAGCTTGGCTTACCGGTGCCTGAAGAGCTGAGTAAATTTCCTGCAGTGCAGCGTGATTTAGCAGTGGTAGTGAAGCAAAATGTTTCTGCTCAATCCTTGTTAGATGCCATGAGTGCTACCAAGCAACAATTTGTTCGGGGCATTGAGCTCTTTGATGAATTCAAGCCTAAGGCTGGATCTAGTAGCATGGCTGATGATGAGAAGAGTCTGGCATTCCGAGTGACTCTTTTAAACCCAGTGGAAACATTACAGGATCCCCAAATAGATGCAGTAATGGCCTCTTTGTTGGGCGCTGTTGAGAAAAAGTGCGCAGCCCGTTTGCGCTAGGTTTAGTATTAGGTATAAATCAAATAATTACACAAGAGACTTGCGATGACTGAATTGATTTCGAGTGACACCGTTACCAAGAATGAGCTTTCTGAAGCTCTTTTTGATCAAGTGGGTTTGAACAAGCGTGAAGCCAAAGACATGATTGATGCTTTTTTTGATCGCATTGGTCAATCTCTTGAGGCTGGCACAGAAGTGAAGATTTCTGGTTTCGGCAATTTCCAGTTGCGCAATAAATCGGCTCGTCCTGGCCGAAATCCAAAGACAGGTCAAATGATTCCCATTGCCGCACGACGCGTAGTTACTTTTCACGCTAGTCAAAAGCTTAAAGATGTAGTGGAGTCTCATGCTCGAGAAAACAGAGTTTGACGCAAGCTCGGCACTACCGAGCTCTCAACTTCCTCCTATTCCTGCAAAACGCTATTTCACCATTGGTGAGGTAGCAGACCTTTGTGGTGTGCGCTCCCATGTATTGCGCTATTGGGAGCAAGAGTTCACGCAACTTAGTCCACAAAAACGACGCGGTAACCGTCGTTACTATCAGCATCATGAAGTTGTCTTGATTCGTAAAATCCGAGCACTTTTATACGAAGAAGGATTTACTATTAGCGGCGCCAGAAATCGCCTCGATGAGGCCCGTGGCGAACTGCGTCTGCGTGAAGAATTGCAAGCCGTTTTGCAGATTCTATCCAAGTAGTCCTGATACAATTTTCTCTTCCGTCGGGGCGTAGCGCAGCCTGGTAGCGTACATGCATGGGGTGCATGTGGTCGGAGGTTCAAATCCTCTCGCCCCGACCAATCTATTCTTTATATGCACACCTGTTTTAGTGGTTTAATTTAAATCACTATGAATACACCAAATTCCAAGGGCAATTTAGATGCCCCGGCTTCACCCGATCGTTTGCCAATGAGCTATTTCGGATTAAATATTCCTTTTTTGGATCATCTGGGAGTTGTGCCAGAGTTTGCTGAGGAGGGGAGGTCGCGCATTAGCCTCGACTTAAAGCACGAATACACAAATAGCTTCCAGGTCGCCCATGGTGGTCTCGTGATGACTTTGCTCGATTTTGCGATGGCAGCCGCAGCTAGAAGTGCTGCCAAACACCCCCTAGGAGTCATCACCATTGATATGACGACCAGCTTCTTGCGGCCTAGCGTTGGTAGGATTGTTGTAGAAGGGCTTGTTTTAAAGGCCGGTAAGACTATTAATTACTGTGAGGCAGTGGTTCTGAACCAAGATGGCGAGATAACCGCTAAGGCTAGCGGGACATTTACTCTAAGAAGATGATATATCTAGTAATTTGATAATAGTTTTTATAATTATTATGTATATTAATTTAACCTTAAATTGTTTAAGCCTTTGATAAATATGGGTTAATATCCTGATTTATATCTATTGGTATATTAAGAAATACATATATATAATAGTTACTCGAAATACTATATTCATCGATTATTTCTTATAACCAATTATTCGGAGAAAAAAATACATGTCTTCTTATAAAGAACTTCTAGCCCAACGCGAGCAGTTAGATAAACAGATTAAAGAGGCTGTTGCACGTGAAAAGGCGGATGGAATTGCTAAGGCAAAGCTGATTATTGAGCAATATGACTTATCTGCTTCAGACCTTTTTAGCCGCAAAACAGGGGGTAAATCTGCTGGTGGCAAAGTGGCACCTAAGTATCGCAACCCTTCTACAGGCGAAACCTGGACAGGTCGCGGTAAAGCTCCTAAATGGATTGACGGTAGAGATCGCAGTAGTTTCCTGATCTAAACCATTGATTTAGAATATTTTTAGTGAACAAAGGCCGCTTAAGCGGCCTTTGTTTTAACTATATTTCAGCTTATGCGCACTTTCTGGCCAAGGCCTCTATGAAAAGAGGTTCTAGCAACTCCAGACGACTGCCTTGAAGATTGGTATCTAAATCAGGATTGGTTGCAGGATAGCCAATAATGAGCGGATTTAAGTCAATAAGCCCATTTTCCAACTCTTTTTTAATGCATTCGGTTAATTGAGGTCGGTTGCCATTATTTTCATCAGCAAGAGTCACCACACCTGGATGTAGTTTGATAAATCCTTCATCTACTAGAATAGGTATGCGCTGTGTGTCCTTGTTTTTGCTCAGATAATGTATTATATGAACCTGCTCAACCGGAGGTATTAAGGCATCCAAGAAAATCAGGTCCGGGGCAATTGATACCGTTTTCATTAACCCCTCAAGGCTATCTACCGCTACCTCCATCTCCACTTTTAACTGCCAGTCTTGAATGGATTGAAGCAACTCCTCGCTATTTTCTGATCTTCTGAATATACCCATGGCTATACAGTTTTGAGTTGTCTTTTGACGCATAGCCCTTTTTCTTCTTTGAAGCTGTTGCTCAAGTGAGCTTGCCAGGATACGTCTATGGCCACCCCTGGTTTTCCAGGCAATTAATTCGCCTAATTCAACCATTTTTTGAACTGTACCTAGGGATACCTGCAGTATCTTGGCGCTTTGTCGAGTACTGAGGTATTCCATTTCTGAGGTAATTGATTTCATATTTCCCTTAATTTCATTAATTCACTTGAAGATTTAGAGAATAAGAATCAAATCCATTTGAATCTGTCAGTCATTATTGAAAGAGGAGTAGGAAGGTTCTTAATAATTTCCGATTTCTAGGGAGATACCCGAAAAACAATAAAAATCAGGGAAAGCCCTTTATCTGTCTATGGTCAATCGTGTTAAATTACTGTCGTAGTACCAGTATTTGCACAGATCAATTCGTGAAACGGTACAGCCGTGTAACGAATGGTTATAACCACAGTTTTTATTCGGGAAACCCGATGAAAGGTGAGCATCATGATGCAGGATCAAAGAGATAATTCCTATCTCTTCGGCGGAAACGCCCCCTACGTAGAGGAACTCTACGAATCTTACTTGCACGATCCAGCTTCGGTTGCTGATCATTGGCGAGATTATTTTGATAACGTAAAACAGGTTCCAGCAGTTGACGGCTCGTCTCGCAATGACGTCGCCCACGGACCTATTGTTGCTTCATTTGCTGAGCGCGCTAAGCAGGGCCCCATCAGAACGATTTCTGATTCGGCTGACTCAGAGATGGGCCGCAAACGCGTTGCTGTTCAGCAGTTAATTGCCGCGTATCGTAACGTCGGTAATCGCTGGGCAAACTTAGATCCATTGAAGCGGACGGAGCGCCAGGACATTCCTGAGTTAGATCCCGCCTTCTATGGCTTTACTGATGGCGATATGGATATCGTCTTCAACACTAGCAATACATTCTTTGGCAAAAACGAAATGTCTTTGCGTGACTTGCTGCAAGCATTGCGCGAAACATACTGCGGCACGATCGGTGTCGAGTTTATGTTTATTGCTGACCAGAAGATTAAAAAGTGGTGGCAAGAAAAATTAGAGTCTATTCGCTCCACGCCACAATTTAATGTGGATGAGAAGCGCCAGATTCTTGACCGAGTCACGGCAGCAGAGGGCCTAGAGCGCTATCTCCAGGCAAAGTATGTTGGTCAAAAGCGATTCTCTTTAGAGGGTGGCGAAAGCTTTATTGCCTGTATGGATGAATTAATTCGTGATGCGGGTAATAAGGGCGTACAAGAAATTGTGATTGGTATGGCTCACCGCGGTCGTTTGAACGTATTGATCAATACTTTAGGAAAAATGCCTAAAGATTTATTTGCTGAGTTCGAGCACAAAGGTCCTGAAACATTGCCCGCTGGCGACGTTAAATATCACCAAGGTTTCTCAAGCGATATCTCTACCCCAGGCGGCCCGGTCCATTTGTCTTTGGCATTTAACCCTTCTCATTTAGAAATTGTGAACCCAGTAGTTGAGGGTTCTGCACGTGCTCGTATGGAGCGTCGTGGTGATATGTTGGGTATGCAAGTAATGCCAGTCTTGGTTCACGGTGATGCTGCTATTGCAGGCCAAGGCGTGATGCAGGAAACATTGGCGATGTCGGAAGTTCGTGGTTATTCCACGGGTGGCACGATGCATATTGTGATCAACAATCAAATTGGTTTTACTACTTCTGACCCACGCGATTTGCGTTCTAGCTTGTATTGCACAGACATCATGAAAATTGTTGATGCTCCTGTACTGCATGTGAACGGAGATGATCCTGAGGCGGTTGTATTGGCTACCAAATTAGCGCTTGAATTCCGCATGAAGTTTCATAAGGATGTTGCAGTTGACATCATTTGCTTCCGTAAGCTTGGTCATAACGAGCAAGATACGCCTGCAATGACTCAGCCATTGATGTACAAAATCATTGCCGCCCACCCTGGTACACGTAAGGTGTATGCAGACAAACTGGAAACTCAAGGTGTATTACCTGCCGGTACTGGTGATTTGATGGTTAAAGAGTACCGCGCAGCAATGGACGAGGGTAAGCAAACTTCAGATCCAGTATTAAGCAATTTCAAAGGCAAGTTTGCAGTAGATTGGTCTCCATTTTTGAATAAGAAGTGGACTGATGAAGCTGATACCGCCATTCCATTAACAGAATGGAAGCGTTTGGCTGAGAAGATTTCAACCATTCCAGATGACTTTAAAGCACACCCATTGGTCGCAAAGGTCTATAACGACCGCGCAGCAATGGGTCGTGGTGACGTGAACATCGATTGGGGTATGGGTGAGCATATGGCTTTCGCATCATTGGTTGCGAGTGGCTATCCAGTGCGTTTATCTGGCGAAGACAGTGGACGCGGTACATTTACTCACCGTCACGCAGTTTTGCATGAGCAAAATCGTGAGAAGTGGGATACCGGTACTTACATAGCACTGCAACATGTCACTAAAGATCAAGCACCATTTGTGGTGATTGACTCAATCCTCTCGGAAGAGGCTGTTCTGGGTTTTGAATACGGCTATGCCGCTGCAGAACCGAATACCCTCACTATTTGGGAGGCACAGTTTGGCGACTTTGCTAACGGTGCTCAAGTAGTTATTGACCAATTTATCGCCTCTGGTGAAGTGAAGTGGGGTCGTGCAAACGGTCTAGTCATGATGTTACCGCATGGTTATGAAGGTCAGGGCCCAGAGCATTCCTCTGCACGTCTTGAGCGTTTCATGCAGTTGTGCGCTGACACCAATATGCAGGTGATTCAACCAACAACTGCAGCACAGATTTTCCACGTGTTGCGTCGTCAAATGATTCGCCAGTTCCGTAAGCCACTGATCTTGATGACTCCAAAATCATTGCTCCGCAATAAAGAGGCCGCATCACCTTTATCAGAATTTACTAAAGGTGGCTTCCAAACGATATTGGGTGAGCGTGATACTGAATTAGATGCCAAGAAAGTCACTCGTTTAATTATGTGTTCAGGCAAGGTCTATTACGACCTAGTTAAACAACGCACCGAGAAGAAGATTGAAGATGCTGCGATTATTCGCTTAGAGCAACTCTATCCTTTCCCGCATAAAGCATTGACTGCTGAGTTGAAGAAATATCCAAAACTGGAAGAGATAGTGTGGTGTCAAGACGAGCCGCAAAACCAGGGTGCTTGGTTCTTCGTGCAGCACAACATCTTGGAAAACATGTCTGATGGTATGAAGCTGGGCTATGCAGGCCGTCCCGCATCAGCATCTCCAGCTTGTGGTTACGCTCATCTCCACCAAGAACAGCAGAAGTCTCTATTGAATGCGGCATTTGCCAAGCTCAAAGGTTACGTGATCACGAAATAATCGTCTTCATAACTCAACATACACACATACATTTATAAATAGGATTAATCATGGCTATTTTCGAAGTTAAAGTTCCCCAACTCTCTGAGTCAGTTGCTGAAGCAACTTTGTTGCAATGGAAAAAGAAGGTTGGCGACGCCGTTGGTCAAGATGAGATCTTGATTGAAATTGAAACTGATAAAGTGGTTCTCGAAGTACCAGCTCCTTCTGCTGGTGTTCTCACTGAAATCCTTGTGGGTGACGGTGGCACTGTTGTTGCTGAACAGTTGATCGGTAAGATTGATAGCACTGCTGTTGCCGCTGCCGCTCCTGCCGCAATACCTGCTAAAGCTGCTGCTCCTGCTGCTAAAGCTGGTGCAGCCGCGGCTCCTTCAGCTGCAAAAATTCTTGCAGAGAAAAATATCGACGCTGGTCAAGTTGCAGGCTCTGGACGTGATGGTCGCATCACTAAAGGTGATGCTTTAAATGCTTCTGCAAGCAGCACAAAGTCTGCGACACTGCCAAGCGCACCAATTCCAACTGGCGATCGCCCAGAAGAGCGCGTTCCAATGAGCCGCTTGCGCGCACGTATTGCTGAGCGTTTGCTTGAGTCACAAGCTAACAACGCTATTTTGACTACATTCAATGAAGTCAATATGGGCCCAGTTATTGCCTTACGTAACAAATACAAAGATCAGTTTGAAAAGACTCATGGCGTGAAGTTAGGCTTTATGTCTTTCTTCGTTAAAGCAGCCACACACGCTTTGAAGAAATATCCACTTTTGAATGCGTCTGTAGATGGTAATGACATTGTTTACCACGGTTACTTTGATATTGGTATCGCCGTTAGCTCACCACGCGGCTTGGTAGTTCCAATCTTGCGCGATGTTGACCAAATGAATTTGGCTGATATTGAGAAGAAGATTGCTGAGTTCGGTACGAAAGCTCGCGAAGGTAAGCTGTCAATTGAAGAGTTAACTGGCGGCACATTCTCCATCTCTAACGGTGGCGTATTTGGCTCCATGCTGTCCACACCAATTATTAATCCTCCGCAATCAGCGATCTTGGGCATCCATGCCACTAAAGATCGTGCAGTAGTTGAAAACGGTCAAGTAGTTGTTCGCCCAATTAACTATTTAGCTCTGTCATATGATCACCGCATCATTGATGGCCGCGAAGCTGTGCTTGGTTTAGTTGCTATGAAGGATGCCTTAGAAGATCCTTCACGTCTCCTCCTTGATTTGTAAAAAGGGAAGATCATGAGCCAAGCTTTTGATGTAGTTGTAATTGGTGGTGGCCCCGGTGGCTACATCGCCGCCATTCGTGCAGCGCAACTCGGTTTCAAAGTTGCCTGTGCTGAATCTAGCTCTTTTGATGATCCTAAGGGTGAGGTACGTTTGGGCGGTACTTGTTTAAACGTAGGCTGTATACCTTCTAAGGCATTGTTGGCATCTTCTGAAGAATTCGAGAAGATTAGTCATCATGCTACCGATCATGGAATCAAAGTAGGTGCTGTAAGTATCGACTCCAAAAAGATGATTGCCCGTAAGGATGACATCGTCACCAAAATGACGGGTGGGATTCAATATTTGTTCCGTAAGAACAAGATCACTTTGTTAAAAGGTCACGCCTCATTTGAAGGTAAGGGCGCTGATGGTTATCAAATCAAGATTGATGGCAAAGATACAGAAACCGTTACGGCAAAGAATGTCATTATTGCGACTGGCTCTAAAGCACGTCACCTCCCCGGTATTACTGTTGACAATGTATTGATCTGCGATAACGAAGGTGCACTCAAATTTGATTCTGCTCCTAAGAAGTTAGGTGTAATTGGTGCTGGCGTGATTGGTCTGGAGTTAGGTTCTGTATGGCGCCGTCTCGGTGCTGAAGTGACTGTGCTTGAAGCAATGCCTTCATTTTTAGGCGCTTGCGATATCAGCATTGCAAAAGAAGCACAAAAGCTGTTTGCTAAGCAGGGTTTGAGTATTCATACTGGCGTCAAAATCGGTGATGTAAAAGCGGACAAGAAGGGTGTAGTTGTCAATTACACCGATAGCTCTGGAAAAGCTGCCAAACTCGAGTGTGAACGCTTAATCGTATCTGTTGGTCGTGTTCCAAATACAGATAAATTGGGTTTAGATAAGATTGGCCTCAAAGTGGATGAGCGTGGCTTTATCCCGATTGATGACCATACTTGTGCAACTGCTGCGCCTGGTGTTTATGCCGTTGGTGACGTAGTGCGTGGCCCTATGTTGGCGCATAAAGCAGAAGATGAAGGCGTCTTGGTTGCTGAAGTGATTGCCGGTCAAAAACCACACATCGATTACAACTGCATTCCTTGGGTTATTTACACAGATCCTGAAATTGCATGGGTTGGCAAAACCGAACAAGCACTCAAAGAAGCCGGCATTGCTTATAAAGCAGGTCAATTCCCATTCGCGGCTAATGGCCGCGCATTGGGCATGGGTCGTGCTGATGGTTTCATCAAGGTTTTGGCGGATGCCAAGACTGATGAGATTCTCGGTGTTCATATCATTGGGGCAAATGCTTCAGATTTAATTGCTGAAGCAGCAGTTGCGATGGAATTTAAAGCGGCAGCAGAAGATATTGCTCGTATCTGTCATGCACATCCAAGTTTGTCAGAGGTGATGCGTGAAGCAGCATTGGCGACAGATTCACGTGCATTAAATATGTAATTGAAAACCATTGAGTTTTACCAACAAGAGTTAAAAGCGCGCGGGTATCAAAGTGATCCCGCGCAGCTTCGTGCTGTAGAGCGTTTACAGCAGTGCGAAGACGAATGGATCGCTTACAAAGAAATCCGCAGCAATACCCTAAAGAAAAAGATTTTTAAACCAACGCTTCCCCGAGGGCTATATCTGTGGGGTGGTGTGGGACGTGGTAAATCTTTCTTAATGGACTGCTTTTATGCTGCTTCACCATTAGAAAAGAAAATCCGTATTCATTTCCATGAGTTCATGCGGGAAGTGCATCGTGAATTGCATGAGCTCTCAGGATTGGCGGATCCACTAGATGAGCTGGCAAAGCGGATATCCAATCGCTATCGCCTCATTTGTTTTGATGAATTTCATATTAACGATATTGCCGATGCAATGATTTTGTACCGTCTACTCAGTGCATTATTTGCTGATCGTGTGCAGTTTGTTATGACTTCCAATTACCGTCCTGACCAGCTCTATCCGAATGGCTTACATCGCGATAGGTTGTTACCAGCCATCAAGCTGCTTGAAGAAAAGCTTGATGTTTTGAATGTAGATGCGGGCAATGATTACCGCCGCGTGCAGATGGCTCAAGTAGAGGCTTATCTCACGCCTGTAAATGCGGAAACTCAAGCAACGCTTGGTGTGATGTTTCAAACCTTGATTGGAAATCAAAATGAGGCGCGCAATCCAGTATTAAATATTGAGTCTCGTGAGTTGCGACCGCTCCACATGGCTGATGGTGTAGTTTGGTTTGACTTCAAAACACTGTGTTGTGGTCCACGCTCTCAAAATGACTACCTAGAGATAGCCAATCAATTTCATACGGTGATTTTGTCAGGCGTGCCTTATATGCCCCCAAGAATGACCAATGAAGCGCGTCGCTTTATTTGGCTCATCGACGTCTTATATGACCATAAAATCAAGCTCATCATCTCTGCTGAGGTTCCAGCCCCTGATTTGTATACCGAAGGTCAAATTACAGCGGAATTTTCCCGAACCGTGTCCCGCTTGATTGAAATGCAGTCTCGGGACTACCTTGATGCGCCTCGCCGGGTAATTGACACCAGCTTGACCTAAAATAGGGTCATGACCAGTATTTCCACTCTAAATGCCGATTTGCATTGCCATTCAGTCGTTTCTGATGGCACCTTAACGCCTGAAGCATTGGCTGAGCGCGCTAAAGCAAATGGCGTTAATTTATGGGCCCTAACTGATCACGATGAATTGGGAGGCCAAGAACGCGCAATAGATGCTGCTAGCGCACTGAAGATTGATTATTTGTCTGGCGTAGAAATCTCCGTCACCTGGATGGGCCAAACCATTCACATTGTTGGTTTAGGTATCGATGCAAAACATACTGGAATTATTGAAGGTTTACGCCGTACGCGTGAAGGGCGAGGAAATCGCGCTCAGTTAATGGCCGAACAGTTGCAAAAGGTAGGCATCTCTGGTGCTTATGAAGGTGCATTACATTACGCCGGTAACCATGACTTAATTTCAAGAACACACTTTGCCCGTTTTTTGGTGGAGCAGGGTGTTTGCAAAGATACTGAACAAGTATTTAAAAATTATTTGGTTGAAGATAAGCCTGGATATGTTCCTCATCAGTGGGCCAGTCTAGATGATGCAGTTGCCTGGATCAAAGCTGCTGGTGGTGTAGCTGTCATTGCCCATCCTGGACGTTATAAATTTACTGCCATGCAAATGGATGAGCTATACAAGCATTTCAAAGATATTGGCGGCTTGGGGATAGAGGTTATTACGGGCAGTCATAGCCCTGATCAATATAAGACCTTTGGAAAAATTGCCCAGCAGTACGGTTTCTTGGCATCGCGCGGCTCAGACTTTCATGATCCTGCAGAGAGCCATATTGACTTGGGAGTTTTACCGCATTTGCCTGATCATTTGACGCCTATTTGGTCGGCCTTCCATTAATTAAATTCATAACAACGATAAAGAAAAAAGATGTTTGCTGAACGTGTTCTCTCTGGTATGCGGCCTACGGGCAATTTGCATCTTGGCCATTACCATGGTGTATTAAAAAATTGGGTGCGTTTGCAGTCCGAATATCCTTGTTTCTTTTTTGTTGCTGATTGGCATGCACTCACAACCCATTACGAAACTCCGGATGTCATCGAGCAATCTGTGTGGGATATGGTCATTGACTGGTTGGCTACGGGCGTAGATCCTAATCAAGCTACTTTGTTTATCCAAAGTAAAGTTCCTGAGCATGCAGAATTATTTCTTTTGCTTTCGATGGGTACGCCATTGGGTTGGTTGGAGCGAGTTCCTACCTATAAAGATCAGATTGAAAAATTAAAAGAAAAAGATTTACAAACCTATGGCTTCTTGGGCTATCCCTTATTGCAAGCGGCGGATATTTTGATTTACCGCGCTCAATTTGTCCCGGTTGGGGAGGATCAGGTTCCCCACGTAGAAATGACGCGTGAAGTAGCGCGCCGATTTAATTATCTCTATGGTCGCGAGCCCGGCTTTGAAGAAAAGGCCTTGGAAGCGGTTAAAAAATTGGGTAGCAAACGGGCTAAGATGTATTCAGAGTTGCGGGTTGCCTTTCAGGAGCGTGGTGATGATGAGGCTCTGGAGCAGGCCAAGGCATTACTACAGGAGGCGCAAAGCCTGTCGATGGCTGATCGCGAGCGATTGTTTGGCTTCTTAGAGGGCGCCCGAAAAATCATTCTTCCTGAGCCTCAAGCCTTATTAACCACTGCATCACGAATGCCTGGTATTGATGGCCAAAAAATGTCTAAATCTTATGGAAATACGATTGGTATTCGAGAGCAGCCAGAAGATGTGATTAAAAAGATTCGCACCATGCCTACAGACCCTGCCAGGGTTCGTAGAACAGATCCAGGAGATCCTGCGCGATGCCCGGTATGGCAACTGCATGCAGTCTATTCCAATGAAGAAACCAAGCAATGGGTGGATAAGAGTTGTAAATCCGCTGCTATTGGATGTCTTGAATGCAAGCAACCAGTGATTGATGCCATTTTGGCAGAACAACAACCGATGTTTGAGCGTGCGCAAAAGTATTTAGATGACCCTAGTTTGCTGCGATCGATCATTGCAGATGGATGCGATAAGGCGCGTAAAGTAGCTCAAGAAACAATGCGTGAGGTCCGTGAATCGATGGGCCTTGCCTATGATTAAGCTCGCCACTTGATCGCACACCACGACTTCAATCAAAACGCTTCGCCTTGGGTGAAGCGTTTTGCATCTCTGGCTCCTAAAAATAGCCTGGTGCTCGATCTTGCATGTGGTGGAGGCCGGCACGCTCGATTATTTGCTGATTTAGGCTATCCCGTTTTAGCAGTCGATCAGGATGTTTCCCAGGTTTCGCAAACCAAGGAGGGCCGGATTATTTCTCAGGCAATGGATTTAGAGTCTGATGAATGGCCTTTACAGGGCAAGGTATTCGGTGCAATCGTGGTGACCAATTACCTCTTTAGGCCTCATTTGGATCGCCTGCCGGAAATGCTTGAGGAGGGCGGTATTTTGATCTATGAAACCTTTGCCCAAGGGAATGCTCAATTTGGCAGGCCCTCTAACCCCAATTTCCTTCTAAAACCCGGGGAATTGCTCACTTTGGCGGCCCATCATGGCCTAAAAGTAGTGGCTTATGAGGATCTTTATGTGGATGACCCCAAACCAGCTATGGTTCAGCGCCTATGTGCCGTAAAAGGCGTTCTAAAAGAGCACATTCCGTTACAATTTCAGGGTTAAGACAGCTAAAAATCGGTATACATTCGGTGACAAATAAAGCTCATTCCCAAGGTAGTAAGAAGACTATTCAAGGCAGCATGCCGGCTATTGTGACGCCGATGTTCGAGGACGGTAGTTTGGATTACCCAGGCTTACGAGCTTTGTTAGATTGGCATGTCAGCGAAGGTAGTGATGGCATTGTGATTGTTGGAACTAGTGGTGAGTCGCCTACAGTTTCAGTAGAAGAACATTGCGAATTAATTCGAGTAACAGTTGAACAAATTGCTGGCCGCATTCCTGTTATTGCTGGTACCGGTGGTAACTCGACCCAAGAAGCGATTGAGCTCACTCACTTTGCTAAAAAGGTTGGGGCTGATGCAAGTTTGCAGGTGGTGCCTTACTACAATAAGCCAACACAAGAGGGTATGTATGCCCACTTTAAAAAAATAGCAGAGTCTGTTGACCTTCCAGTCATTTTATATAACGTACCAGGGCGCACCGTAGCTGACATGGCTGGTGATACCGTAGTGCGACTAGCGGGTGTACCGGGCATCATTGGCATTAAAGATGCGACCGGTAGCTTAGAGCGCGGCACCTTATTGATTAATGACCTCAAGCGTGCAGGTCACCATGAGTTCTCTGTTTTCTCCGGCGATGATTTAACTGCGGCGATGTTGATGCTAATGGGCGGTCATGGCAATATCTCTGTGACTGCAAACGTGGCCCCGCGTTTAATGCATGAATTGTGTGTTGCTGCAATGTCAGATGATGTGAAAAGAACACGTGAAATTCAGTACCAACTAATCGCAGTACATAAAGCAATGTTCATAGAGGCCAATCCAATTCCTGTGAAATGGGCGCTTCATGAAATGGGTAAGATTACCGCCGGCATCCGTTTGCCGTTAACCCCTTTAAGCAGCTCTTTAAGAGAGCCTCTGAAGGCAGCATTAAAACAGGCAAACTTACTATGACGAATTTGTTTTTATTCTCTCGCCGTCTTTTGGCGATATTCGCCTTATTCCTAGCGGTACTCGCTTTGACTTCTTGTAAGTCAGTAACCAACAGTGATACCGTAGACTATAAGAGTGCAGGCGCTGTTCGTGGGCCCAATCTATCCTACCCACCAGATTTGATTACTGCACAGGCCGATCGTCGTTATGTTGTTCAGGATGGCACTGCGACCATGTCTGAGTACAACGCAGCGCTTAAAAAGAATGTTCAGATGAGAAGTAATGTAATGACTGGTATCCCAGGAATGCGCATTGCTCGTGATGGAGACCGTCGTTGGTTAGTCGTTGATAAACCTGCTCCAGAGCTATATCCCCAGGTCAAAGATTTTTGGCAAGAAAACGGTTTCTTGTTAACCGTCGATTCCCCATCTACTGGAATCATGGAAACCGACTGGGCTGAAAATCGCGCAAAGATTCAACAGGATTGGTTGCGCTCGACCCTAAATAGCGTGCTTGATTCAATTGCTGATACTGGTGAGCGCGATAAATATAAAACCCGTTTAGAAGTTGCTAAACCCAATGAGACCGAGATTTACATTACTCAAAAGGGCGCAATGGAGAAGTGCGTATCTGATACCACTGGCAATTGTTTATACACAATCTGGACGCCACGTCCGAGTGACCCCGAGCTTGAGGCAGTATTTCTACAGCGTCTAATGGAGCGCTTGGGGATGACCCAAGAGCAAGCTAAGGCAATGGTCGCAGCCCCAGTAGGTCCTAAAACACCAAAAGCCAAGTTTGTTCAGCAGGCTAATAATCAAGGCTATATTGAATTGAGCACAAGTTTTGACCGCTCATGGCGCGATGTAGGTTTGGCCTTAGATCGCTCGAACTTTACCGTGGAAGATCGTAATCGTTCTACCGGCGTGTATTACGTGCGTTATGTAAATGCAAAAGACGTGGGTGAATCAAAAGGATTCTTCTCTAACCTGTTTAGTAGCTCAGATAACGCTGCTTTGAAGGCGAAAAAATATCAGGTGCTAGTGAAGAGTACTGGCGAAAACTCTGCGAATGTTTACGTACAAGATGCAGATGGCAAGCCAGAAAACACTCCGGCAGGAATTCAGTTGCTGACTTTATTGAGTGATCAACTGACTAAGTAAACGCAGAAGCTCAGAAGAATTTGAGCAAATAAAAAAGCCGCTTTTCAGCGGCTTTTTTTCTTCAAGAAGAAGATTACTTGCCAGCAGGAGCAGCAGGTGCAGCAGGAGCAGCAGCAGGAGCTTCAGCAGCAGGTGCAGCAGGAGCAGCAGCAGGAGCTTCAGCAGGTTTTGCTTCTTCTTTTTTACCGCAAGCGGCCAAAGCGATAGCTAACATTGCAACGAATACGAGTGACTTCTTCATTTGTAATTTCCTCTTAAAAAAATTAAACACCAATTATCGATAATTGTTGTTGGAGAACCGAGGGCAAATCCCTAGGTGAATTCCAGTATTTATTATAGCCATCTCTAGATCTCATTCTTCAAAAATGAGCCAGCCCGACAGGTATGCTTCATAGAGGCTACTTTTATCAATATTTTGAAGGGATT
The DNA here is from genome assembly GCF_000016345.1 of Polynucleobacter asymbioticus QLW-P1DMWA-1. NCBI lineage: Bacteria > Pseudomonadati > Pseudomonadota > Betaproteobacteria > Burkholderiales > Burkholderiaceae > Polynucleobacter > Polynucleobacter asymbioticus. Next base: position 844,835 of record NC_009379.1, read on the forward strand.
TAGTGCGTAACCTCTTTTGGGCTGAGAGGGATCTCCAAGCATCCCCAATCCTCGGTCCTTGGTCTTGAGTCATGCTTTCCCCGTTGCAAAAAACTTGCTTACCAAGGCTCAAAATGCGGGTTTGAGGGTGCGGAAGGAGATTCTCCCTGCTTAGGCGAGCTAAGAAAGCTTTGGGTTTTAATGGGCTATTTGGGCCATCAAAAATGGCTTGTTGCTTAGGTTCGGAGAGGTAGGCTGTTATTCCGGGCAAGAAGCTATCTATTTGGTCTAGCTTCAATTTGTGCAGTTGGCCCTTTAATTGGGCGATAAGCTCGTCTGGCAGCTGTTCAGCGCTTGCGGTGGCTTCTTGCTTTGGATCGGCAAACTTCTGCTCCAATTCTGGCAGATTTTCGAGGGACTCCGCTAAACGCCATAGGCCTTCTTGGAGCAGCTCTTTAAAACTTGGGGAGCGAAATCCAATAGACCAAGTTTGGCAACCGGCATCTAGTGCAATCCCATCATGAGCAACGTGAGGGGGGAGATAAAGCATGTCGCCTGGCTCAAGAATCCAGTCCTGCTCAGAGCGAAAGTGCTGCAATATTTTTAACGGTAACTTTGGATTCAGGCTTAAGTCTTTTTGCTCAGAAATATGCCAATGCCTTCTTCCTGACATTTGCATGAGGAACACATCGTATGAATCAAAGTGCGGTCCAACGCCACCGCCTATACCTGCAACGCTAATCATGAGGTCATCTAAACGGGCATCGGGGATGAAACGAAACCACGATAGTATTTTTGCTGCAGCTGGATGGTGAGCTTCCATGCCCTGCAACAATAAAGTCCAATTGGGCTTGTTAATAGCAGGGATGGATTTTTTTGCAAATGGACCATGGTCAAAACTCCATGGTTTAGAGCGAATGAGACGAGACTCAACAGTATCTTGAGTCGATAATTCTGCTAGCTCCGGAAAGGAGATGGGGCTCTCTAAAGCTTCCCCATTTTGATTGGTTAGGGAAAATGCAGGTATAGCTCCACGAATCAGTAAAGGCTTCTTATGCCAGTACTGCTTCATAAACTGTTCGGGACTAATACCGCCAAATAATGCCCAGGGTACGTTTAATGGCAGGTTTTGAGGGGCTTGCGGTGGCTGATAGGGTTTGCTCAAGTAAAATGAACTCATAAGTAAAGGCTAGTGATAACTCATTAAAAACAAATGTACGACAAATTGCGCATGAAGATTGAAAAAAATACTATCGTATCCCTACGTTACAAGTTAACCGATGCACAGAATAATGTCATCGAGGAGCCTGATTCTCCGATGGTATACCTGCACGGTGGGTATGAAGGCACTTTTCCTAAGATTGAATCTTTGCTAGATGGCCAGGATATTGGTTATGAGGCAACGATTCAACTGGAGCCTAATGAGGCTTTTGGTGAATATGATCCTGAGTTGCTCAAGATTGAGCCGCGTACCCGTTTTCCGGAGCCTTTGGAAGTTGGAATGCAGTTTGAAGGCGTGCCTGATGCGGATGTTAGTGATACTGAAGCCACTACCGATCATTCGGACGCAGATGATGAGCCACTAATTTATACGGTGACTGATGTGGCAGATAACCAGGTGGTCTTGGATGGCAATCATCCTCTAGCTGGTATGGCCTTGCGTTTTTGGGTTCAGGTAGAAGATATTCGTGCAGCTACTGAAGAAGAAATTGAAAATCGTCACCCGGATGGCGGCGAGAACTTCACATTTGGTATGCCAAATGAAGAGGATGATGACGATGACTTTCCAGAAGGCATCTCAGGCACACCAAGCTCAGGCCCGCGCACCCTACATTAATCTTTACTCTTTAAGCCATTCTTTTATGGCTCCTAGATCTCGCTTGGTATCACTTGAAACGGTTGCATCCGCAGAAGAGTTGCTCAGTTTTGCGATGACTTTTTCAAGTTGCGCAATTTTGGCCTCTTGTTCAATGGTGGCATCAATTAAACCCTTGAGTGCCATAGAAACTGGGTCGTCAACATTGGGCGTCACACCATAAGCAGAAAAGTATTCTTTAGTTTTGCTGTCTGCGCTTTGCGGTAAATCCGGATGCAAGATGCGCGCAGGAATACCCACTGCAGTTGCACCAGGAGGAATCTCTTTGAGTACTACTGCATTTGATCCGATACGTGCACCGTCGCCTACGGTAAACCCGCCTAGTACTTTTGCACCAGCACTAACAACAACGCCTTTGCCAAGAGTAGGATGGCGTTTAACACCTTTGTATAAGGATGTTCCGCCTAAAGTAACACCTTGGTAGATAGTGCAGTCATCGCCAATATCAGTAGTCTCGCCAATTACGATACCTAGGCCATGATCTAAAAACACTCTACGCCCAATTTTTGCGCCTGGATGAATTTCTATTCCGGTGAGAAAGCGGGAGAACATGGAGAGCACACGAGCGATCCATTTCAGACCAATGTTCCATAAGAAGTGAGAGACGCGATGCAGCCATACGGCATGCAAACCTTGATAGCAGGTAATCACCTCAAGGCGATTTCTTGCGGCAGGGTCTCTGACGATGATGGAGTCAACTTGTTCGAAAAGGGAATTAAACATGGATTGATTTTAACGGGGCTTGCTTATTTTCTCAGAAGCATCTGTTTGGCGATGCCTCGCAATAGATCGATTTCTTCCTTACGCAAGCGGCTGCGGGCAAATAAAGCCTGGAAGCGGGGCATTAGCTTCTTAGGGTGGGCTGGATCTAGATAACCAATTGCCTCTAAACCCTCTCGCCAGTGCTCGAGCATGGCTGCTACGGCAATAGGGTCGGCAAAATCAACGCCGTCATTGATATCCGCTGACGTGAGGGTGGTTTGAGTACGGTTTTCAAAGGTCTCTCTGAGCGCATATGCGCACACCATGAGGGCTTGAGCTAGGTTTAAGGAGGGGTAGTCAGGATTAGCGTTCAGCCAGACGCGATGAGTGCATAAAGCAAGATGTTCGTTTTCTAGCCCAGTTCTTTCGGTCCCAAATACCATGGCCACTTGACCTTGATTGGCCACGGTTTCTGAAATCAGTGCTCGGGCAGACTCCCAATCTAGAGCGGGAGGGCCAAATTCACGATCTCTGCTAGTAAGGCCTAGGACTAAAGAACAGTTTTGTACCGCATCTTCCAAGGATCCTGAGACTGTAGCAGTCTCCAGAACATCGACTGCACCACTTGCTAAGGCAATTGCTTCGGCTTGAGTGCTGATGTCTAGGGTCTTTGGATTTACTAAGCGTAAATCGTGAAAACCCATTGTCTTGAGTGCTCGAGCTGCTGATCCGACATTTCCGGGGTGGCTGGTCTCGACTAGTACCCAGCGAAGGAATTGGGATTGATCGATATTCATGGGTTTTTATATGTTTGAAGCGGGGTGGCTTAAGCTTATCGTTTAGAATCAGAGTATTAGCTTCGTATTGTCGTGCAGTTTAGGCAATATTACAGGCTCGTTCTTATTTAATTTGTCCACCAATAATATGCATCCCATGTTAAATGTGGCCGTAAAGGCCGCCCGTCGCGCAGGAACCGTCATCAACCGTGCTTCTCTCAATTTAGAGCGACTGCAGGTTGATCGCAAGCAACACAATGATTTTGTGACTGAGGTGGACAAAGCTGCTGAGGCAGCAATCATTGAAACGCTGAGTGAAGCCTATCCCACGCATGGATTCTTGGCTGAAGAAACAGGTTCTCATAATGAAAATGCTGAAAATATTTGGATCATCGATCCATTAGATGGCACAACCAACTTTATTCACGGCTTTCCGCAATATGCAGTCTCCATTGCCTTAGCGGTTAACGGAGTGACCCAACAAGCCGTGGTCTACGACCCGACGCGTGATGAGTTATTTACTGCAACCCGTGGAGCTGGTGCGTATTTGGATCGTCGGCGTTTGCGTGTTGGTTCTCAAGATCGTTTAGCAAACTCTTTAATCGGTACAGGCTTTCCTTATCGTGAAGATCAAGATCTTGAGAAATACCTCAAGATTTTTGCTGAGATGTCCCGTCAATGTGCGGGTTTGCGTCGCCCAGGTGCCGCATCATTAGATTTAGCTTATGTGGCTGCTGGTCGTTACGATGGCTTTTTTGAAAGTGATCTGAAGCCATGGGATATGGCAGCAGGCGCTTTATTAATTACTGAAGCTGGCGGACTGATTGGTAATTACCGAGGTGAAGAAGGCTTCTTAAAGAGTGGTGAGGTGATGGCTGCTAATCCGCGAATCTTTGCGCAAATGGTGCAGTTGCTCTCCAAGTATTCTGCGACATAACCAGCTACTGCTAGAGCACCTAAATAGATGATCTGATTAAGCTTTTAAGTCTTAATCAGATCAAGCGTACGCACACCTTGGTTGTTGATTAAAAGCGCATTTGATCTTGGTGAAGTGCTTTCTGGATGATCCAAATCCCAATCAGATAGAACCCAGCGTTGCCAACGTTGCTCACCTAAATGTTCATGATGATGATTGGGCAAGTGAGTATGTCCGTGTATCAAATTGCTTCCAGAGTGGGCGCGTAATATTGCCCCGCATGCCTCTAGCGTCACATTCGTTTTGATTTGATTTTGAGCGTAAGAATTTCTGATGCCGCGCTGGTATTGCGCATGGCTATTGCTACGCAAATGGTTAGCAATGGCCCGACGCCAAGAAACAGGTAGCTGGAAAAATAATTTTTGTACCCAGGACTTTCTAACCCAGGTGCGAAATACTTGGTAGCCTACATCGGCAGTGCATAACGAATCACCATGGCAGAGAACGTATTTCTCGCCAGAAATTTCAACTACTGTTGGGTCGGCTAGCAATGTCATGCCAGTCTTTTTGAGGAAATCAGAACCTATTAAAAAGTCCCGATTGCCGTGCATATAAAACGTTTTTGTTTTGTTCGCTAGGTTTGCGAGAGCGCGCTTCACTTCTTGTTGAAAAGGAGATTGGGAAGAGGCATCATCCCCGACCCAATACTCAAATAAATCACCCAGAATAAAAACAGCATCTACTTTGGGTGCATCTTTTTCACAAAAGTCAAAAAAACGCTGCGCCGTCAAGGGCATTGACGGCGTCAGATGCAAATCTGAGATAAAAAGGGCGCTTGCGAATTGCAGACTCATTCCTCGAGAACGGTGGCCTTCTCAATCACTACATCCTCAGCAGGCACGTCTTGATGAAATCCTGAAGAGCCTGTTTTTACTTTGCGAATAGTGTCTACAACATCAAGCCCATCAGTGACTTTGCCAAATACTGCATAGCCCCAGCCTTGTGCAGTTGGTGCGGTATGGTTTAAGAAATCATTGTCATTGATGTTAATAAAAAATTGTGCAGTTGCTGAATGCGGATCGCTAGTGCGAGCCATTGCTACTGTACCGCGATCGTTCTTGAGGCCATTGTTAGCCTCATTTTCAATTTCAGCACCAGTAGACTTTTGTTTCATGCCAGCAGTCATGCCGCCGCCTTGAATCATGAAGTTATCAATGACACGATGAAAAATAGTGCCATCGTAATGACCGCTTTTTACGTACTGTAAAAAGTTTGCAACGCTTTTTGGTGCTTTAACGGCATCGAGTGTGAGGGTGATGTCGCCTTTATTGGTTTTAAGAAGTACTTTCGCCATTGTTCTATTTACTTTCTGGTGAGTTAGTGGGGGAATTCATTGTTGGTGTATTGACTGCTCTAGCCTGAGGCTTTAATAGATTCATTAATGCCTTGGCGCGATTAGCATAAAGGCGTTGATTTAGTTGGGTGTTTTGGGCAGCATCCTCATAGGCTTTAGCCCCTAAGCGCACATAAACCTCACCTAAGTTTGCCGAAGCAATGCTATAGCTTGGGCGCAACTTGAGAGCAAGCTCTAAGTAGTCTCTTGCTTCTATCCATTTGCCTTGGTTGGCTGCTATAGCAGCGAGGTTGTTGTAGGGTTCAGGTAATTCTGGGAATTGCTGGGTAATTTCAATTAAGGTTTTCTTGGCCTGGTCGTAGTCACGCATCTCAATTTGAATACGCGCCTTAACAAAGCGAAGCTGAACATTGCGTGGATTCTTTTTAAGATGTGTATTAATTAAATTAATCGCATCTGGATATTTGCCGGCCTTAACAAGTTTTTCTACATCTGATGGCACGGCATTTTTAGTGACGGGGTCCGGTTCAATAATTAAAAAAGAGAGAAAAGGAATGGCAACTGTTTCAGAGAGTTCAGGATTCAGAGGGTCATATGGCGAGTCTGTAGACAATCTTGGGGCGCCTGGCGCTCCATAGGCGCCTAAATAGGCCTGGGGTTGTGCTTCAGGTGACTTAGCATCTTGCTTATTAACAGCAGCTATTTCTGTATCGGCCAGTTGTTGGCCTGGGGTGCTACACCCTGATATAGCCAAAATACTGGCTGCAATAGCAAAAGCCTTAAAAAAGGCGGGGATAGGTGCTTTGAGGGTGGCAAACATAAGGGAAGGGGTGAAAAACTGGCTCATTCGATATACTCAGCGCTCAGTCTAACAAATTGGCGCTAGTTGCCTCACCTTTATAGCCCTATGCTGCAAATCTATAACACCCTTAGCCGTTCAAAACAGGTATTTAAGCCCATTGTGCCGGGCAAGGTGAAGATGTACGTCTGCGGCATGACCGTGTATGACTTCTGCCATATAGGCCATGCCAGGGTCATGATCGTATTTGATATGGTAGTCCGCTGGTTACGGGCCAGTGGGTATGAGGTCCAATATGTGCGCAATATTACCGATATTGACGACAAAATCATTAAGCGCGCGCTTGAAAATAGCGAGCCCATTTCTGCCTTAACAAACCGCTTCATTGCTGCTATGCATGCCGACTCGGATGAGCTTGGCTTAATGCATCCAGACCAAGAGCCACGTGCTACTGATTACATCCAACAGATGCAGGGAATGATTGGCAAGCTGATTGAAAATGAATTGGCTTACCAAGGCGAAGATGGAGACGTCAATTTTGCAGTGCGTCTCTTGCCCCGGTATGGTCAACTCTCAGGCAAGACCTTGGATGAGCTCAATGCTGGTGAGCGCGTAGCAATCGGTGGAGGAAAACGAGATCCACTTGATTTTGTTTTATGGAAAAGCGCTAAACCAGAAGAGCCAGCAGATACCCGCTGGAATTCACCATGGGGTGAAGGTCGTCCTGGTTGGCATATTGAATGTTCAGCAATGTCATGTGACTTGCTAGGAGCGCATTTTGATATTCATGGGGGCGGTGCTGATTTACAGTTCCCGCATCATGAGAATGAGATTGCGCAAAGTGAAGGTGCTTTGTATGGACAAAATCGCCAAGAGAATGATGCGCCTTTTGTGAACTACTGGATGCATAACGGACACATTCGTGTCAATGAAGAGAAAATGTCCAAGTCTTTGGGTAATTTCTTTTTGATTCGAGATGTATTAAAAAGTTTTGATCCAGAAGTAGTGCGCTTTTTTATGCTCAAAGCACATTACCGCAGCCCTATTAACTACAGTGATGCTCAGCTTGAAGAGGCGCGTTCAGGATTAACCCGGTTATATACCGCTTTAACCCATATTCCCGAAGTTGACACGGTCCCGATCGATCTACAGAACCCTTGGGCAAAACGCTTTGCTGATGCCATGAATGATGACTTCAATACCCCCGAAGCCATTGCGGTACTGTTTGACTTAGCAAGTGAAGTCAATCGCGCTCAGGGTGCCGAAAAGCAAATGCTTGCTGGTTTGTTGAAGTCTTTAGGTGGGACCTTGAATTTTTTGCAACGTGATCCGACTAACTTTTTGCAAGCAGGATCAAAGGATCAATCCGGTCTAAGTAGCGAGCAAATTGAAGAACACATTGCTGCACGTGTTGCTGCAAAGCAGGCTAAAGATTTTGCAAAAGCAGATGGCATTCGTAAAGCGCTACTCGAACAAGGAGTGGTTCTGGAAGATAAGCCTGGCGGCATCACAGAGTGGCGTAGAGCTTAGTGACAGTTAATAAAGAAGTGGTCTTAATAGAAGAGATAGCCCCTGAATATTGGGAGCAAGCTTGTGGCGAACTCATGAAGCATGATCGCATTCTCAAAAAATTGATTCCAAAATATGGCTCGGGTTTTTTGGTGACACGTGGCGATGCATTTACGACTTTAGCCAGGGCAATTGTTGGCCAGCAAATTTCTGTTGCTGCTGCACAAGCGGTTTGGGATCGTGTTCTTACTGCTAGTAAGAAAAAAGTAAATCCTAAAAATATCCTAGAACTGACTGTTGAAGAATTACGGGCAGCCGGTTTGTCTGGGCGTAAGGTGGAATACATCCGAGATTTAGCGGATCACTTTGCTTCGGGAAGGCTTCATGCCAGCCAATGGAAGGATATGGACGATGAGAGCGTTATTAAGGAATTAAGCTCAATTCGGGGGGTTGGACGCTGGACAGCCGAAATGTTCCTTATTTTTAATATGGTTCGCCCTAATATCCTCCCTCTTGATGATGTTGGTCTAATTAAGGCTATTTCCCTTAATTACTTCAGCGGAGAGCCTGTGAGCCGCCATGAGGCTAGGGAAGTGGCCGCAAATTGGGCTCCTTGGCGCACGGTTGCGACCTGGTATATGTGGAGAAGTATCGACCCCATCCCGGTTGAATATTAAAATCAGACTATGAAAACGACTTTCCTGGATTTTGAGCAACAAATCGCTGAATTAGAGTCAAAGATTGAAGAATTGCGTTTTGTGCAAGATGAGTCATCGGTAGATATTTCTGATGAGATCAAAACGCTTTCTGAAAAGAGTTTGCAACTCACTAAAGATATCTATGCCAATTTAACGCCATGGCAGGTATCTCAAGTAGCGCGTCATCCACAACGTCCTTATACATTGGACTATGTTGGCGGATTATTCACGGACTTCCATGAGCTGCATGGAGATCGAACATTTGCCGATGACCAATCCATTATTGGTGGACTAGCACGCTTCGATAGCCAACCTTGTATGGTGATTGGCCACCAAAAGGGTCGTGATACTAAAGAGCGCGCACTGCGTAACTTTGGTATGAGCCGACCTGAGGGATATCGCAAGGCAATGCGCCTAATGCGTCTAGCTGAAAAATTCTCTATCCCAGTATTTACTTTTGTAGATACACCGGGCGCATTCCCTGGTATCGATGCAGAAGAGCGCAATCAATCGGAAGCGATTGGGCGCAACTTGTATGTTCAAGCGGAGCTCACAGTGCCTATCATTGCCACCATCATTGGTGAGGGTGGTTCAGGCGGTGCTCTAGCTATTGCAATGGGTGATGTGGTCTTGATGTTACAGAACTCTACTTACTCAGTAATTTCACCAGAAGGTTGCGCATCTATCCTTTGGAAAACTGCTGATAAAGCATCAGAAGCTGCTGAGCAGTTGGGCCTAACCGCACAACGCATTAAGGCTCTAGGTTTAATTGACAAGATTGTGGCCGAGCCTATTGGTGGCGCTCATCGTGATTACGATGTGATGATGGCCAATATGCGTAAGGCACTTTCTGATTCACTCAAAACTTTCGATGGCATGAAAGAAGATGCATTACTTGAGCGTCGCCATGAGCGTCTAATGAGTTATGGCAAGTTCAAGGAAATCACAGTCAAAGCTTAAGTCGCAAAAACGAATTGCGGTCGCCCTCAGTGGTGGCCTCGATTCGGTTGTATTGCTCGACACTGTTTGCAAAGCGCAAACAACATACAAAGACTCTCCCACAGAAATCTGGGCTTTTCATATTCATCATGGTTTGCAAAAGCCGGCGGATGATTGGCTTATCTTTTGCGAAAAGCTCGCAAAAAAATACAAGATTGGTTTTGACTTTCGCTTGCTACACCTCGCTCAAGATACAGATCAGGGTAATGTAGAGGCGAGAGCAAGGGCTGGGCGTTATGAGGCTTTAGCAGAGCTCTGTGTTGAGTATGGTATTGGGGATTTACTATTGGCGCACCATCAAAACGATCAAGCAGAAACAGTGTTGCTGCAATTGTTACGGGGTGCTGGCGTAGCCGGCTTATCTGGCATGCCTCATGAGCGCGAGCTTACTCATGATCAAAGCCGCATTACGCTTTGGCGCCCTTTACTGAATCAAAGCAGGGCTGAGTTAGAGGTCTATGCAAAGGCAAATAAGCTTAAATGGATTGAAGATCCGAGCAATCAGAAGACTCAATTTCGTCGTAATGCAATTCGTAAGCAGATTATTCCTCGCTTAGAAAAAATTCAGCCAGCAGCAGTTGCTAATTTAGCGCGTAGTGCAAACCTCATGAGTGAAGCGCAAGCTTTGTTAGACCGACTCGCTAAAGAGGACGGTAAATCAATACTACTTAAAGATGGCGTAGCGATAAAGCCATTACTCATTTTGGCTCAGTCGGATCTGGGAGCAGCCAATAATGTTGTGCGTTATTGGCTAAAAACACATCAGTTGGGTATGCCTTCACAAGAACGCTTGCAAGCATGGTGGCTTGATTTACAAAATACAAGGCAAGATGCTCAGCTTGAGTGGCTTCATGATGGAGTGAGTCTGAGAGTATGGCGTGGCCACTTACAGGCCATCACCAAGACTTCTGGACGGTGGATTTTTCAAGCCATTCCTAGCAAAAGTCAAAGACTAGGCTTAGCTGCCGCATGGGTAAAAAATGCCCAAGAAAATGGACGGGTGGAGTTCCGCATGCGGTCTGGTTCAGAAAAAATCCAAATCAAACCCAATAGTCCACGCAAAACCCTCAAAAACCTGTTCCAGGAGAGCGATATCCCGCCTTGGCAGCGTCAGGCACCTTTGCTCTATATCGAGGGCGATCTCATTGCTGTGGCTGGTATTGGCCCCAGCCATCCCCATCTAGTCAATTCTGGCGCGCGAGTTTGGCCGGAGTGGCAAGAGAGTGCTTTGCCGTTACAAAACCCTGTAAAATAAGGCCTTTTTAGATCCTCGGGAATGTATTTCTCGGTTAACAGACGGTTTTTATGGCTCTTATCGTTCATAAATATGGCGGCACCTCAATGGGCTCGGTTGAGCGCATTGCAAATGTCGCTAAACGCGTAGCCAAATGGATGCGTGCTGGCCACCAAGTGGTGGTTGTACCTTCTGCTATGTCAGGCGAAACAAATCGCTTACTAGGCTTAGCAAAAGAAATTAATCCTGAAGCAAAACCGCGCGAGTTAGATCAAATTGCTTCTACTGGTGAGCAGGTCAGCTCTGGTTTATTGGCTCTTGCCTTGATGCGCGAAGGTATTGATGCGGTGAGTTATGCAGGATGGCAGGTAACCGTTCACACTGATTCAGCATTTACAAAAGCGCGCATTAAAAGCATTGATGATCAAAAAATTCTGAATGATTTGAACGCTGGTCGTGCGGTAGTAGTGACTGGCTTTCAGGGCGTTGACCCAGATGGCAACATTACGACTTTAGGTCGCGGTGGTTCAGATACGTCGGCTGTAGCAATGGCCGCAGCCCTCAAGGCTGATGAATGCCTCATCTATACGGACGTAGATGGTGTTTACACCACTGACCCCCGTGTTTGTGAAGATGCACGTCGTTTAGATAAGATTACCTTCGAAGAGATGCTGGAAATGGCCAGCCTAGGTTCCAAGGTGTTGCAAATTCGTTCAGTAGAGTTTGCTGGTAAGTACAAAGTTAAAACCCGTGTTCTGTCTTCTTTGACAGATCCGTTGATGCCCCTTGATCAAGAGATGAAGTCGGGCACCTTGATTACATTTGAAGAGGACAGCACTATGGAAGCCGCCGTTATTTCTGGCATCGCCTTTGCGCGTGATGAAGCCAAAATTACCGTTTTGGGAGTTCCTGATCGCCCAGGTATTGCTTATCAAATCTTGGGTCCGATCGCTGATGCGAATATTGATGTGGACATCATTATTCAAAACCAATCCGTAGAAGGTAAAACGGACTTTACCTTTACAGTGCCTCGCGCTGACTATCAAAAAGCTTTGGATATTCTCAGAAACAATGTGCAAGCCCACATCGAAGCAAAAGAAATTTCTGGAGATCCAAAAGTTTCTAAGGTTTCAGTTGTTGGCGTTGGTATGCGTTCGCATGTTGGCATCGCTAGCAAAATGTTCCGTACCTTGTCAGAAGAGGGTATCAATATCGTGATGATCTCCACGAGTGAAATCAAGATTTCCGTTGTGATTGATGAGAAGTACATGGAATTGGCGGTACGTGCCTTACATAAGGCTTTTGAGCTAGATCAGAAGTAAGAAAAGAGCAAAAACCCCTCAGAAACGGTTATCCGTTAAACTGTGGGGCGTTGTAGTGGTAAGAAATACGGAGACGTGGCCGAGCTGGTCGAAGGCACTCCCCTGCTAAGGGAGCATCGGGGCTAAAACTCTGATCGGAGGTTCGAATCCTCTCGTCTCCGCCAGCACTTTTGGCATTTTTTCTTCTTTTTACCATGCGCAATATAGACTTAGCCCCCTAACCGGGGCTTTTTCTTTATCACTCCCGCTTACCAGTATGCTTACCACCCAAACAATATGTGATTGCAAATATGTGGCTAATACCAATTAAGCTAACAATCGCTTATTACATCCTGATGGCATGGTTAATTAATTGAATACACTAGATTTCAATATAAAAGCCAAGATCGCGTCTTATCCAATTTATGAAACTTCATGTACTGAGTGATTTGCATCTAGAGTTTGCTGACTTTACCCCCGTATCAAATACAGCAGATGTCATTGTCCTGGCGGGTGATATCGGCCTTCGCGCGGAAGGTGTAACTTGGGCCAGGAAATCTTTTCCGGATCAAGAAATTATTTATGTGGCTGGCAACCATGAATTCTATGGCTCTCAGCGTTCTCATGTCATTGAGGACATCCAAAATACATGCGCAGAAAACGGCATTCATTTCCTAGATGACGATGGGATTGAGCTTCATGATCCCCAATCAAATACTCCCGTCCGTTTTTTAGGGGCTACGTTATGGACGGACTTTTTATTATTTGGCGAAGATCTTAAATCTAAATGCTTATCGTATGGCGAGCTTTACTTAAATGACTTCAGAAGAATCCGTGACGGAGGCAGAAATTTTTCTCCAAAAAAGTCTATCCAATTGCATGAAAAGTCACTGGCTTGGCTGCAAAAAGAATTAGAGAATCCGTTTGATGGCAAGACGGTAGTGGTTACCCATCACCTACCTTCAATGATATCGGTTGCACAGCGCTATAAGCCCGATCTACTATCCGCCTGTTTTGCCTCCGAGTTAGCGCATCTCTTTGGAAAGATGTCTTTATGGATTCATGGGCATACGCATGATTCCTGTGATTATCAAACGAATGGCACTAGAGTGGTTTGTAATCCTCGCGGTTATGTGCGATCTAACCATGCTGAGAACCCAGCATTTAATCCATCTTTAATAATTGAAATCTAGTGACCCACCATACGCTTCATAATAAGCGCTTAGTTTTTGGCTAGGGTCTTGATTAATTCAGGGCTGCAAATATCATCGATACGCCTAAAGGCTAGAGAGATTCCTTCGATTTGATCTGCAACAATTCCAAGGCTTTCAAAGTGCGTTTTCCATTGCCTGGTTACTCGCCATACGCGATCGATAATGGAGCTTGCTTGCTGCGCAGATAGGCCGAAGCGCTCTTTAGCACCGTAGGCATTATCGAGCGTGGCCAATTTACCTTGAGGTCCAACGCCTAGATGTTGATAACGCTCACTTGCAATGACCGCATGAGGCATCACATCATAGAGTGGACTTAGACTCCAGCCTTTAAGCTTATGATTCCATAAGAATGCATGATTGCGTAGATGATCATCATCGTTACTAACAAAAATATTAAAGATCATGCGTGCATATAGTTCTTCAATATCAGCTTTGACTGTTTGAACCACGCAATATCTGCGGATGGTATCCGCAATATCCATATAGCTTTTTGTGTTGGATTCTGATTCGTGACAGGCAACTAAGGTGAGGGCGCTAACGACATGATGACGAATTTCTACTGGCCGAGCAAAAGCAGTCCAAGAGCGATCAAAGCGTTTGACCATCAACACTTTTTTCTTGCCAACTTGTTCTAATTGAGTTTGCGCTACATTAAGACCGGCTAACTGCGCAAGTTTGAGTGTGGCGTATTCAATGCTCGGCACATCTAAAGCGCCATCATTGTTGCCTGGAAACTTAGCCATCCATAAAATGTTTTCATCATCGCGCACGCTTGCCTTAGGGCGCATGCCCCCAAGACCGCTACCCACAATCAAAATTCTGGATAGTGCTTCTGATACTGGCAAGCCCGCCTCAATCTTTTGCGCACCCTCGAGTACGTATGACAGATTGTGTATACTTTCGTGAGCAGGGCACTCCTCTTGATCTAAAGAAGATCGAATGTCTAAAGCCCCAACACGATCACTACCTGCTTCGAGTAGATAGGTTGATTCTGGAAGGCTATTGGCTGGAACCTTAAGCCTAGCTTCAATCACTCTTCTTCCCCAGGAATCAGGAGCAGCATCCCGAATTCCACCAAAGGCCTCTAAGCCATTAGGTGGAACGAGGCGTTTGCCTTTGATCTCTCTTTTATTCCTAAGACTAAGGGCGACTGGATCCACTTCTTGTGCGTTGCTCCTATCTAAGTAACGCAAGCCATAAGCAAATGATGAGGCAATAAGTCTTGAGCCTTCCTCATCTACTTGCAGTTGTCCTGCTGGTACAAATTCACCATCAAGATTGGCAAAGACAAAAAGATCCTTAGTGGTATTGGCCATCAGAAATCAAGCGCTTTCATTTCCGCTGCACTTAAATCACGCACGCGTTGTGGACGTGAGCGACGCTCTAAAGCAATGATCGCAGGATCATCTCCGCTTAATAGTTGCAATAAGTTCATGCCTGGAGCAATTGCATCTAAGTAACGCAAGAGCGCGCCAATGGCTACACCAGGATCACCCTTTTCAATGCGCTGTGCAGTAGCGCGAGATAGGCCGGCACGGACTGCTGCTTCACCTTGGCGAACACGACGCGCAAGACGCAAAGAAACAAGGCATTGCGCTATTTCAGCGGATTGGCCAAGTTGCTTTGATGCTAGGGTCAGTTCTTGATCTACGCGCATAGTTGCCTCATGCATTTTGTTAAGTATGAGGCGTTAATATACCTGTTTATACGCTATAGGTCAATAAATATGACTCATAAATAAGTCTTTAAGTATTTTAATGACTTATATATAAGTCTTTTAATGGTTTACAGTAGAAAATTTAGGCTTGTAATTCCGTCAAAGGGACACCTCTTTACCGGACAGATTCTCCATGCGTTTTTCTATAAAGCCCTCCCAGTCGCTCATCAAGCAAACCCGTTTTTCTAGCTGATCTTGCCTTCTATAGGCCGCTTCTACCTTATTCTGAATCGTATGCGCTAAAGCTAACTCAACAGTCTCATTCGAGTATTCAGTAGTCTCGGCAGCCCAGTCACGAAATGTTGATTTAAAACCATGTGGCACAAAGTCTGCGTACTTAGGCATCTTTCTCATCATGGAGAGCAGAGCCATATTGGATAGAGCGCGCTCCTTATGGAGAGAGCTAGGGAATAAATAAGAGTTCACTCTGATTGTCTTCAGATAGTCGAGGATTCCTTTACGCCCAATTTCTTTTCTTGGTGCTGGTCAATGGGATCAAGCCCATCAAAAATGGCTCTTCTGAGGCCTAAAGACTTTTGTCTGGCATTGGCTAATGAGCAAATATCAAGAGATCCCAGACCCATTGCCCGTCTTTTGCCGCTAACTAGACTGGTAAACCTATAGAGCCAACTTCGGGAAGGTTCGTCGGAGCCCGCGAATACTCTCAAGTACAAACCCCTTGTTTCTAGGTCGGCATACCATCTTGGTTGGTGAATGGCGAGAATCCCTCTGGCTGTAAATCTGGTGAGTTTTAGCCCTTTTATTTCTCGTCCGCCATTACTTATGCCCATAATTTTCTTACCATCCCGCTTACCAGTGAAACATGGATTTTAGTAAGCTGAAATGGGTTGCTCGGGAGTAGGGTCTACCTTTTAAGCCATATGGGAAAAGGGTTTAATGGACATTGGTAGACTTGACAGGAGGGTCAAAATCTAGATCTCGTCTCCGCCAAGTATGTATCGAAAATAGGGCTCTCGAGCCATTTTTCTTTGCCCGTTAAACCAATGCCATAATGAGGAATTATTCATCCACCCTCAATATTGTCGGGTTGTAGAGGTGGTTGGGAATAATGAACCTACATACACTTTTAGCAATGTAATTTAGATTGATATGGTTTTGATGACCGAGTACTGGAATGTTGCCTAAAAAATCAATCATCTATCTATTCATTCTCGGCTGCACTTTAGTGTTGTCAGGTTGTTTTATGGTGGGACCAGATTTTTCAAGACCATCGGTGAAGGCTGGTGATCAATATCAGGCAACTGCGAAAACCCAATTTACAGAATCGCTGGGCGAAAACTCTAATCAAATTTTAGATCCCGTAGAGTGGTGGCAAAGTTTCAATGATCCTACCCTCAATGCATTACTCAAGCAGGCTGCGTCTCAAAACCTAACACTCCAACAAGCGGCTATACGAATCTATCAGTTACAGGCGCAACTTGGGGTAACTGATGCAACCATATTGCCAACCGTTGCGCTGAGTGGTTCTTATGCCAACACCCGCAATAGCAATTTGCAAGAAATTACCAATAGCCCCGGCAACCTGGTATTTAACAATGCCGTAGTTCAACTCAATTGGGAATTAGATTTTTGGGGTAAAGCTAGGCGCGGCATTGAAAGTTCTTTGAACTCCTATATGTCTGGAGTGGCTGCTTTTTATTCGGCTGATGTTTCTATTAGTGCGGACGTCGCAAATACCTATATCAATATCCGTAATAACGAAGAGCTGATCGCGGTCGCCACAACAAATCTTGCGCTGCAAAAGGAAAGCTTGCGTATTGCAGGCGCACGATTTAAGTATGGTGCGACCTCTATGTTAGATCTTAGCCAAGCCCAGGCGCAGTATGAGCAAACTAAGGCGCAGATCCCAGCTTTGATTGCGAGCCTCAAGAAAACACAACACGCCATGAGTATTTTATTGGGCGAACCTCCAGATTATTATGAGAAAACCTACGGCAATACCAAGGGTTCACTTAAGCCACCAACCGAGTTAGGCGTGGGTATGCCAAGGGATTTATTGCGCCGCCGCCCAGATGTACTACAAGCTGAATTTGCTGCGGCAGCCCAATCCTCTTTGATCGGTGTTAATAAAGCACAACTTTTCCCCACCTTTACCTTGGGGGGCAATTTTGGATATGCAAACTCTAATTTTGGTGGTGGATCTACAGGTAGTTTATTTAGCTGGGCGAATAACTCAACTGGTATTTCAGCCGGCCTCTCTTTACCCTTGTTTTATCGAGGCGCAATAGTCGATCAGGTACGCGTACAAGATGCCGTATTCCAGCAAAGTATTTTGGCATATCAAAATCTAGTTCTTAACGCGCAAAAAGAGGTTGAGGATTCCCTTATCGCAATTTCAACCTCTAAGAGTTCTGTGGAAGACTATACCCGCGGGGTTATTGCTGCCAAGAGTGCCGCTGATATGGCTTTAGAGCGATATAAAGCTGGCCAAAATGACTACAACACAGTGATCGTTGCTCAGCAATCATTATTGAGTATTCAAAACTCTTTAGTGCAAACAAAGTCCAACGAGCTTATCGGATATGTCGGCGCATTTAAGGCGCTAGGGGGCGGCTGGTCTGCTGATATGACGCCGCCTAAATTACCTGTAAGCACTGTTGCTGAAATGACTGAACGTACAGATTGGGGTAATGTCCTCACAAAGACTGGTGAACCGCTGAATGTTCAAACTGGCAAGTTGCTTCTGCCGAAACAAGATGCTCCCGCTGAAGGGCTAGCTCCAATTAAATCTACAACACCGACTCAGGGAAGTGCTGCGCCATGAAAGACTTTTTATTAAAAGCCAAACTTTTGCTGACGCAATTATGGGGCCATGTGCAGCCTTTGTTGACTAAATGTTGGGAGCGTCTGCAACCTTATTGGACCTTATTTTTGGCACGTTGGAATGCTTTATTAGAAAAGTTAAGTACATTCAAGATCCCAGTTATCAATAAACAGTTATCACCAAGAACTATTGGCATCTCCATCATCCTGATATTTGCCATCATTGTGGTGGTTTGCCTCAAATCATGCGGTAAAGGCGTTACTCGTGTCCCCATACCGGTTACTACGGCATTACCCCTTTCACAAGAAATACGCAGTTTTGCTACCTTCGATGGGGTTGTTGATCCTTATCTCACCGTTAATTTGGATGCGCGCGTAAAGGGCTATCTCACCAAAATTGGGTTTGTAGATGGCTCTATGGTGAAAAAAGATGATTTGTTGTTTGTTATTGAGCAAGAGCCTTATATACAAGAAGTTAAGCTTAAAAAAGCTATCTATGACGAAGCCAAAATTGAATACGGACGTCAAAAATCCTTGCTAAAAGAAAATGCAACATCTCAGGCGGCTGTTGATAAAGCTTTATCTCAGTATCAGCAGGCGGAGGCTAACTTAACCCTTGCTAAGATTAATTTAGGCTATACCGAAATTAGAGCTCCATTTGATGGACTAATGGGTAGACATTTATTGGATGTAGGTACATACCTAGACACTTCTACAAAAGGTGTACAGCTAGCAACCATCCAGCAGATTTCTCCCATATATGTGTATTTCTCAATCAATGAGCGAGAGTTCTTAAAGTTTCAGAAGGGCTTGGAGAACAAAGAAGAATATAAGGCTGAGGTGAATACCTTGCCGCTCTTTGTTGGTCTACAGAGTGAAAAAGGCTACCCACATGAAGGTATCTTAGACTACGCGGCAAATTTAATCTCTACAGAAACCGGCTCCTTGCAATTGCGTGGAATCTTTAAGAATGCTGACTATCAATTAATACCTGGGCTGTATGCACGTGTAATGGCCCAGTATGGCGAACCAAGACAGGCTTTATTGGTGCCCAATACCGCCGTGATGAATGATCAAGTTGGGAACTATGTCTTTATTTTGGATGAGGCTAAGCGGGCTCAACGCCAGGATATTTCCCTGGGACAGCGTTTTGAAAAGTACGTTGAGGTAACGAAGGGTTTGTCAGCGACCAGCCAAGTGGTGATTAACGGATTCATTAACTTAAGCGTTAATCAAGAAGCCAATCCGAAACAAGTAACCCTTGAAGCGATGATTCTTAAATAATCATGCTCTCTAAATTTTTTATCGAACGGCCAGTACTTGCCAATGTGATCGCCTTGATCATGGTGCTCATTGGGGGCGTCTGTATTTTTGGTTTGCCGATTTCACAATACCCCAATATCGTACCCCCAACAATTCAGGTCACCACTAGCTATCCAGGTGCAAGCGCTACTCTAGTACAGCAGTTAGTAGCAAGCAATATTGAAACCCAGGTTAATGGGGTGGATGGCATGCTTTACATGGAGTCATCTTCTACCGATAGTGGTAATTACACGCTAACGGTCACGTTTCAGGTTGGTACAGATCCTGAGTTGGCACAAGTGAACGTTCAGAACAGGGTGGCGATTGCATTGCCGGCTTTACCCCAGGCGGTACAAAAGCAGGGTGTCACAACTAAAACCCAGTCCACGGCTATTTTGCAATTTGTGACGCTAACCTCAACAAACCCTGATCACGATGGATTGTTTTTAAGTAATCTCGCAAACCTGAAGTTACAACAACGTTTAGCTCGAATACCGGGCGTGGCGGCAGCCAATGTATTTGGCGTGGGAAATTACAGTATGCGGATTTGGCTCGATCCTGCACAGCTGAAGATGCGTAATCTAATGCCAAGCGATGTGATCGCGGTCATTAATAAACAAAACGTATTGCTTACGTCTGGTCAAATAGGGGCGCCCCCAACACCACTTGGGCAAGATTTCCAATTAACGCTCAATGTTACGAGCGCAATGACCACGCCAGAGCAGTTCGGCAACATTGTTGTTAAGACTGGAACTAAATCCGATATTACCTATTTGCGGGATGTCGCCAGAATTCAGATGGGCAGCCAAAATTACAGTCAATTCTTTAAAATTAATGACAAGGCTGCGGGCGGCATTGCAATTTATCAAATGCCGGGTGCTAATGCGTTAGCTGTGGCTCAAGCAGTTCGTCAAGAAATGGAAAAAATCACCAAGACACTTCCCAAGGAGGTTGCTTGGGAAATTCCATTTGATACCACCATGTTTGTGCAGGCATCTATTCATGAGGTGTACAAAACCCTCTATGAAGCCGGTATCTTGGTTTTATTTGTCATTATTGTTTTCTTACAAAACTGGCGCGCTACCTTAGTACCCGCTACTACAGTGCCCGTGACAATTATTGGTGCTTTTGCCTGCATGGCTGCATTGGGTTTCACGATCAACCTTATCACCTTGTTTGCGATTGTGTTGTGTATTGGTATTGTTGTCGATGATGCAATTGTGGTGGTCGAGGCGGTTTCCAAGAAGGTGGAAGAGGGTGAGGATCCTAAGCAGGGTGCAATCGACGCCATGACGCAATTAATGGGGCCTATTATCGGCATTACCCTTGTATTAATGGCCGTCTTTTTGCCTGCCTCTTTTATCTCTGGTGTTACCGGTCAAATGTATCGGCAATTTGCCTTGGTCATTGCAGCTACCGCATTAATTAGCGGTATCAATGCAATTACTTTAAAACCAACACAAGCCGCGACTTATCTTAGACCCATTGATCCAAATGCAGTAAAGAATCAGTTCTATCAAAAGTTTGATCAGTATTTTGATCGCCTCTCCAGCTGGTATGAACATCAAATTCATAAGCTGATGAATAATCGGCCCAAAGCCATTGCATTTGGAGTTTCTATTATTGCTGCATCTCTCATTGGCCTGGCTATGATTCCCTCGGGATTTATTCCGAATGAGGATCAGGGCTATCTGCTTGTTTCGGTTACCTTACCTGATGCTTCATCTTTGCAGAGAACAGAGGAGGGAATGAAAAAAGCAGTGGATGTATTGCGAGAGATACCTGGCGTAGATAGGGTGGTTGTCATTGGCGGCATTAACCTTATTAATAACAGTAGCATCCAATCGAATACTGGCGGCTTATATGTCATCCTGAAACCATGGGATGTGCGCGGCAGAGGTGAGGGCTTGCGTGATGTTTATATAGCGATGAATGAACGTCTGAAGCAGGTGCAAGAACTCAAGTCTTTTGTACTTTTACCACCTGCCATACCAGGTCTCGGCTTATCCGGTGGCTTTTCAATGAGACTCATGCTTACTGATGGCAGTAATAATTTTGCAAAATTAGAAGCGGCTACATCACAATTTATCAGTGAAGCCCAAAAGCATCCAGAGGTCATGATGATCTTTACACCATTTCAAAACGATGTCCCTCAACTCCAACTCACATTCAATGTCGCTCGCGCCGAAACTGTTGGCGTGGCGATTGGGGATGCATATGAGGTATTGCAGTCCTATGTTGGGTCGACCTACGTCAATCAATTTTTCAAATACGGACAAACATATCAGGTGTATGTCCAGGCTGATGGTAAGTACCGGATGACTCCCGATCAGATCAGTCGGTTGTATGTCAGAAATAAGACTGGTGGAATGGTTCCCCTAGGATCTTTTATTGACATCAAAGAAGTTAATGGACCATCCTTTGTAAACCAGTTCCAGTTATATCCATCCGCTGCCATTTTGGGGGCCGCTAGTGATGGCTATAGCTCAGGTCAGGTGATGCAAGTGCTAGAAAACCTGGCTACACAAACCTTGCCAGATGGCGTCGCTTTTCAGTGGGAAGGCATGTCCTATCAAGAAAAGTTAGTGGGCAACACCATTGTCTTGATCTTCGGACTATCCATCTTATTGGTATACCTGGTTCTAGCAGCTCAGTATGAAACTTGGGTTGCCCCATTATCGGTGCTGACGGCTGTTCCCCTATCATTGTCGGGTCCGGTACTGGCGCTTGCCCTGACTGGTTTACCAAACAATATTTATGTACAAATTGGTTTGGTCTTGATGATTGCGCTTTCCTGTAAGAATTCCATTTTGATTGTTGAGGTTGCTCTGGAGTGCAAACATAAGGGAATGAGCTTTGTTGAATCTGCTTTGGAAGCATCTAAGGTTCGATTTAGGGCAATTGTCATGACCTCTATCGCCTTTATTTTGGGTGTCATGCCGTTAATATTTTCTAGTGGTGCTGGCGCTGCAGCTCGTATATCGCTTGGAATTACCGTATTTAGCGGCATGATTGCCTCTACCTGCCTAGCAGTCGCATTAGTTCCCGTCTTTTATGTCGAAATTGAAACCTTCTTTGAGAACCGCACCAAGAAAAAAGATATCAAGGTTTAATTGATCGGGTACGCGATAAAAATTAAATAAAAATATGAGGCGCAGAATGAAGTTTGCAAAATTAGGTTTAATATTTTTCTTTTTCCTGATGTTGAGTGGCTGCTCCGTATATATGGCTGCACACCAACCCTCTGAAAAGAATGTTGATCTATTTAAAATAGGTACACCGAAAAGTTTTTTAGTTGCAGAGTTTGGTCAGCCAACATCTACAGAAATTCGGGATGGAAAAAAATATGACATCTATCGCTTTACTCAGGGTTATAGCGGTGGTGCCAAAGCTGGACGTGCTTTCGCAGAAGGGGTAGCTGATGTCTTCACCCTAGGTATTGCAGAGGTCATCACTACACCAGTAGAGACAATTGCCGATGGTAATTTAGTTGCTTATGAAGTGAGCTACGATAAGAATGACTTAGTAGATCAAGTGATTTTGTTAACCGCTAATGGCTCTTTACCTCCACCAAGTCAGATAGCTATACCACAAGCACCCAGCACTCCGTCAGTTGCACCTGCTCCTAGTCCGCAGACAACAGTACCCAAGTCCCAATAGGCATACTTATGGATAATGGCTTTACCCTTCACGTATTAATGAACGGTACGAATTCAAAAGATTTAGCTATCTAAAAGCTACTTAAAAGGGTGATATGGAGCCATTATTTAATCTGAAGGTAGTTGAAATGGGGCAGCTTATCGCCGGTCCCTTTGCAGCCAAGACGCTGGCAGATTTTGGTGCTGATGTCATCAAGATAGAGCCGCCTAAGGTAGGCGATGCCTTGCGTAAGTGGCGTCTTCTTAAAGATGGAACTTCAATTTGGTGGCAAGTTCAGTCACGCAATAAACGTTCACTCTCTTTAGATTTAAAACAAGCCGAAGCACAAGATATTGTGCGAACTCTTTTAAAAGAAGCTGATGTCTTAATTGAAAATTTTCGCCCAGGCACTTTAGAGGGATGGGGCCTTGATCCAGAAAAGTTACTCGAACTCAATCCCAAGTTAATTGTTTTACGAATTAGTGGCTACGGTCAAACTGGCCCGTATCGTGACAAGCCTGGATTTGGAGTGGTAGCTGAGGCGATGGGTGGCTTACGCCACTTAACTGCCGAGCCGGGACGCGTGCCAGTGCGTGTAGGAATCAGTATTGGCGATACTCTGGCATCACTGCATGGAGTAATTGGTATATTACTTGCGCTTCAAGAGCGACACCAAAGCGGCAAGGGCCAGATTATTGATATCGCTTTATATGAAGCAGTCTTTAATTGTATGGAAAGTCTATTACCGGAATACAGTGCATTTGGTGAGGTGCGACAAGCTGCGGGTAGCGCGTTGCCCGGCATCGCCCCAACGAATGCCTATCTCTGTAGTGATGGTGGATACGTATTGATTGCTGGTAATGGCGATAGTATTTTCAAGCGCTTAATGACGGTAATAGGCCGAGAAGACTTAAGTAGTGATCCTGAGCTAGAAAATAATGATGGACGCGTTAAACGGGTTGCTGAGTTAGATCAAGCGATTGGTGAGTGGGCTAAATTACTGAATACTGACAAAGTATTGGCAGCGTTAGATTCAGTAGCAGTTCCAGCAGGACGTATCTATACAGTGGTCGATATTGCCAATGACCCACATTACAGGGCTAGAGAAAATATTCAAAGCATCAAAATGGCTGACGGGTCTACCCTAGATGTTCCAGGTGTAATACCTAAGCTATCTCGCACCCCGGGATCCATTAAGACACTAGCCCCTCAAATTGGTGAGAATACCGATGAAATTCTCAAAAGCATTGGTTTGAGCGAGTCACAGGTCGCTTCATTAAAAGAGCGCGGTGTCGCCTTTACTAAGTAGGCAGGGTAAATACATGAGCAGAATTTATTTTAATGATGTGGTGTGTAGGGATGGCTTTCAGATTGAGCCAAACTTTATACCTACTGAAGACAAAATTAAGTTGGTTGACGAACTGAGCCAATGCGGTTTCGCAAAAATAGAGGTGACTTCATTTACCTCCCCCAAGGCGATTCCAATGCTGCGTGATGCAGAAGAGGTGATGGGGAAGATTAAACGAGTCCCTGGCGTTGAATATACTGTTTTAGTGCCTAATCTACGTGGAGCCGAGAGGGCGTTTGAATCTCGTGCAGATGAATTTAATCTCGTGATGTCGACATCCGAAACACATAACTTAGCCAATCTACGGATGGGCAGAGAGAAGAGTTTTTTTGGTCTCGCTAAAGTGATTCAATATGTTGATGGAAAAGTACCCATCAACGTTTCTCTATCAACTGCATTTGGCTGCCCAATGGAGGGTGATGTTCCTCAAGAGGTGGTTGAGGATTATGTACAACGGTTCGCCGATCTAGGAGTTCGCGGCGTCACTATTTGCGACACAACGGGAATGGCCAATCCAGCACAGGTTTCCAAGATGGCAGAGTCTTTGCAAAAACGTTTTACCAACTTACAGCTCACACTCCATTTCCACAATACGCGTGGGATGGGTTTAGCGAATTTATTAGCGGCTGTTCAGTCGGGCATTACTCGTTTTGATGGATCTCTTGGTGGATTAGGAGGCTGTCCATATGCTCCTGGAGCAAGTGGCAATATCTCCAGCGAGGATGCCATTCATATGCTCGATGAAATGGGTTATGACACCGGAATCAATATCCCAAGATTGCTACAGCTAGCTCGTGAGCTACCGATGATTGTCCGTCATGATGTACCAGGGCAAATTGCTAAAGCAGGGCTTTCATGTGACTTGCATCCAGCACCAGCTTATGTAGACGATTTACGCAAATGAAATCAGCAAGCCCCCTCTAAAGGCGTCCAAATTCCCTTCCGGACCCCAATAATTTGCTTTTTTATATAAAAACCCTAGTACCGTTCTGCTTTTTATAAATAATAATATTCAATTAAAACAGGTACTTATACTGAATTAGAAGTTTTTTAGCGCTTATTTGTTGCTTTGCAACAAATAAATGTTGCACCACAACAAAATATTTTTTACAATGGTGCATCGCAACAAAATATAACCAATTTACTTAAGTTAGGAAAAATCATCATGTTTCAAAACCAATTAAATGACCAGATCGCTCAAGCTCAAGCTAAAGCTGTAGAGAACGCAAAACACTTGGCTCAAGTAGCTGTTGAAAGTGCACAAGAATTAGCTGAAATCAACCAAGCTGCTGCTAAAGATGCTTTGGCTGCAGCTCAAGATGCAAGCTCACAATTGTTGGCTATCAAGGATCCACAACAGTTATCTAAATTAGCTCAGCCTGAAGTTGCTCAAGAAGCTGCTAAGTATGCTGCTGCTTACCAAGCTAAAGTTAATAAAGTAGTTCGTAACGGTAACAAAGAAGTTGCTCAAGTAATCGATGCTTCTATCGATGACGCTCGTGATGACTTAGTTAAGTTCGTTAAAGAAGCTACTAAGACTGCTCCAGCTGGTTCAGAAGCTTTTGTTTCTGCATTCAAAACAGCATTTGAATCTTCACTTCAACAGTTTGACCAAGTTCGCGCTACAGCTACTGATGCTTTCGCTAACTTTGAGAAAAGTGTTGATGCTGCATTGGCTAACATTCAAGGTGGTCAATACGCAGTTGCAAAGCCAGCTGCTAAAGCACGCAAAACTGCTTAATTAGTTTTTCAGTATCAAAAAAACCGCCTTCGGGCGGTTTTTTCATTTGCACAATTTAAAAGACACATCCCACCAAAGCTAATACGGTAGGCCTTCCCGGGCTATTAGTTATTTGAGCCCTCTACAGCTTTTAGATAGCCTTGTAGATATTGAGGTGGAACATACAAGTCGCTTGTGATTCCAGATTGAGAAGAGATGCTGATTTGGAATCCCTTGTCTTTATGACTTTTTACGAAGTCCGCTGGTAGCTGAATAGAGAGTAATTCCCTAAAGATGCAGCCTCTAGCTTCACATCCACCAGCTTCTCGACCGACTACACTAAAGGTGGTGGCTGGATTGTTGTTTAAAGTTGCCGCATTGTAATAACGCCATTTAGAAAAATAGGTAAGCTGTACAAGCAGTTGATAGGAACTTACACCTTGGCTCGTTTTTTCTGTTTTGAGGTTAAACATCTCATAGGTATTGTTTCCATCTTCCGTGTTAATCGGAGGGCCTGCATAAGTCTTTGTTCCTGTTGATGTATTGGGCGTGATAACAGTGGCGTGATAAACGTCATTCACTTCCCATGAGCTAATTTTTTTGTCATTTTGGTTACAGGCGACTAGGCCAAAACTGAGTGCTATTAATAAAGCAATGCGGTACATAGTGGGCTCCTTAGATCCTCAAATAATACTATCGTCCGGCTGTAAACCTCATCTTTGTCCCAAAACCAGGGCCCAGCCTAGTCTGAAGCCGATTTTTTCCCTGATTTCTTATTAGGGTTTATCGCAATAAATTTACTATTATTCACAACTTCACAACTACAGAAGTTGTGATATAGTGTTGTCACTGGGAGATGAAATGAAGCGACAAATACCAAAAACACATCAAGCCTTGGATTGGATAGGCAAGGGCATGAGCGCAGCTCAAGCCGCTCGGAAGATGGAGATTTCAGAATCCAGTGTGTATGCAGCCCTCAGAAAAACGAAGGCAAAAGACAAAGGTTGTTGTCCAACGTGTGGTCATAAGATAAGGAATTAAGATGAAAAAAACTCTATTAGCAGTTGCCACTATTTCTGTTGCAGCATTTGCGTACGCAAACACCACTTCAGATTCCTCCGCTTTAGTTAATCAGCAGTGCAAGATATCGGCTGAGGCAGTGTCAACATTGAAGGGTTTGCGTTATGGCAATACTTCGATTCGTAAGGATGTAGCAACACTCATCAATCATCACCTGAAGACTCAAGAAAACCGTGATATGGCTCAAAAGACCATGAATCAAATGGTTGATGACAAAACAGCTGATGTTTCAGCTTTAGAGGGTAAGTACTGTTCTTAACCATTAATTTATTCAAGTAACGGGGTCTCATGATTCATATTGCTGAGTGCCCCGACTGCGGAAATACGCGAACATTATTTAATGAATGTCCGCATTGTGGAAGTGCGACTCCACCAATCTTGAGTGGGGATACGGTCGAGCTCAACATTAAACACGGGGCCCCAACAGTTGAGGAGGCTCTTGATCGTTTAACGGAAAATATCAGGCATTTTCAGGAATTAGGAATTAAGGCTATCGTCTTGATACACGGGTATGGGTCAAGCGGTGAGGGTGGCCGAATTAAATGGGCTATTCATGATGCTCTTGAGCACAATCGATTTGCTGATAGAGTTGAAGAGTACTATTTTGGGGAGCAGGTACCGTTTGGCAGCTCTGAATATCGACTCCTTCTAGAGCGACGACCCGGTTTAAAAAGATATTTGAAGCATTTTAAGGGTGGCAATGCTGGAATGACGGTCTTATTGCTGGGATCGGAGCGCAGAAGTGCTTAGAATAGAAACATCCATAAAGGAATAAATCTGATGACCACTAAAAAATCTGAGCATTTAGAAGAAGTCGAGCATGCTGCAATGAATAAGGTATCTGCAGGTGCAGATCAGCTTATTGGTGAATTTAAGTCTTTAATGGCTGACGCAGAAGCCTTAATTAAGGCTACAGAAGACCATCCTGGTGAAACTCTAAACTCAATACGCAATAAAGCCCTAGAAACGCTTACAAATGCCAAGGCAAGTTTGTCAGGGGTTGAGGGTAAGTTAGCCGATAAGGCAAGAGAAGTTGCTGATGGTGCTGATGACTTTGTTCACCGTAACCCCTGGGAAGCTGTTGGGGTAGCAGCAGGCGTCGGTCTATTGCTTGGTCTTTTTATGCGTCGTCGCTAGGACCTTATGTCACAAGAAAATTTACTTTCTTCAATTAAAAGTCTGGCAGCCACTGGCGCGTCTATTGCGCAATCACGTTTAGAACTTCTTTCTGTTGATGTGCAAATTCATAGAAGCAAGATCATTCGCTTGATGGTAATGATTGTTTGCGCGTTATTCTTTTTATTTTTTGGCTTA
Source organism: Polynucleobacter asymbioticus QLW-P1DMWA-1 (assembly GCF_000016345.1). Lineage (NCBI taxonomy): Bacteria > Pseudomonadati > Pseudomonadota > Betaproteobacteria > Burkholderiales > Burkholderiaceae > Polynucleobacter > Polynucleobacter asymbioticus. The sequence goes on from NC_009379.1 coordinate 873,096, forward strand.
GTGATGTTTTCATTGCTGATAGTTATTTATAGCTGGGAAACTGATCGCATGCTTGCATTGAGCATCCTGTCTATTGGTTTTATATCTGTGGGGCTGATCATGTCTTTGCTCATTGTTCAATCCTTACGCACAATGCCAAAACTGTTTGAGGCATCCATTGCCGAATTCGCTAAAGATAGAGAAGCACTCGATAAATGAGTCAGACCTTAAAGGAGCTTGAAGAGCGCCGTAAATTGCTTCAATCGCAATGCGCCCATGAGCGTAAGGCATTTGCTGAACACTTTGAGCCGTGGGAAAAGCCTCTGTCGTGGGCTGATAAGGGTATTGATGCTATCCATTTTCTGAAAAGCAACCCGCTACTTTGGACAAGTGCATTTGCAGCTTTGGCGCACTATAAGCCAAAACTAGCGAGTAAGACTCTTGCTTTGGGATGGGGTGCAGTAAAAGTTCTTAAAGGCGTTAAAAAGCGAGTCTAGTTTTCAGTCGTCAAGCCTTAACTACGTAATACCGATTTATGGTGAATGTGGTTTTTCTCTAATTGCTCGCTACCGTTTAGTACGGCAATCTCTAGCAAAGTGATGGCGCCGCTAACCTGAAAGCCGGCACTGCGAAGCAATTTATCAGCTGCGATCAATGTGCCGCCAGTTGCCAATACATCATCAATCAAAAGTACCTTTGCATTTGTGGGAAGAGTGGACTGTTGGATCTCTAATGAGTCTGATCCGTACTCTAAGCCGTATTGCTCTCGGTGACTTGCCAATGGCAACTTATTGGGCTTTCGGGCAATCGCAAAGCCTTTATGGGCATGGTGAGCGAGCGCAGACCCAAATATAAAGCCTCTGGACTCAATGCCTAGAATATGGGTATAGTCAAATGTCTTTGCCAGGGCATCTAATTGGGCTATGGTCTCTTTAAATGCTGCAGGATTGGCTAACAAAGGGGAGATATCTCTAAAGAGAATTCCAGGCTTTGGAAAATCCGGCACACCAGGTAGATAATCTAATAAATTCATTATTGGTAACCATGACAACAGAATTACTTATTATCACTGCATTAGAAACCGAGCTCAAGCGCGATGCATTGCCATCGGGTGTGAGGCTAGTCTACTCAGGTGTAGGCAAAATTAATGCCACTATTGCTAGTGTGAAGGCAATTCATGAGCATAAGCCTGCACGCATTATTAATTTTGGAACTGCAGGCAAGATTAATACCCAAGTAAATGGTTTGCTAGAGATAGGTAAGGTGATCCAGCGCGACATGATTACAGAGCCCCTTGCTCCAAGGGGGCAAACTCCATTCTGCAATAGACCGTCTGAATATATTTCATCCGGTCAATTTGTCTGTGGGTCGGGGGATAGCTTTGTGACTACGACTGACCCCTGGTTGTTCAGTAAGGGGGTTGATGTAGTCGATATGGAGTTATTTGCAATCGCTTTTGTTGCCAGCAATCATGACATACCTTGGCAATCTTATAAATACATTACTGATGATGCTAATGAGAATTCTGGCAATGATTGGCAGGAGAGGGCTCACCATGGTCAGGAACTCTTTTTACAAGAGCTAAAGCAGCTGCTCAGTTAATGACTCTGCATGTATATGAATCCCTCTAGGTCTTGGCATCAGAACTATCCAGAAGGAGTACCAAGCGAGATTGGTCCGCTCAGTCATGCTTCCGTAGCAGATTTTCTGACAGAATGCTTTGGGCATTTCGAAAATCGTAAAGCAGTTGAGGCAATGGGAACGTACTTTTCCTATCGCGAACTGGATCGTTTATCACTAAACTTTGCAGCGTATTTGCAAACTCTAGAACTTGAGAAGGGTGCACGGGTTGCGCTCATGTACCCAAATGTCATTGAGTATCTGGTGGCCATGATTGGTACCTTGCGCGCAGGGTATGTGGTCGTCAATATCAACCCACTTTATACCTCTAGAGAGCTGGAATCTCAACTTTTAGATAGTGGTGCTTCTGTTCTAGTGTTGATGGAGAACTTTGCGGCTACTTATGAACAAATTGCCGAGCAGGTTACTTTAAAGAAGGTGCTTGTTAGTAGCCCCGGAGAGCTTTTGGGTCTTAAGGGTGTCATTGTGAACTGGGTTGCACGCAATATTAAGCACCTCATTCCAGAATGGAGTTTTCCATGCATCCACCTGAAAGAAGCTTTAAAGATTGGCAGTCAGCATCAGTTTGTGCAACCCCAGATTGGCTTAAACGATATTGCTTTTTTGCAGTACACCGGCGGTACTACGGGTGTCTCTAAAGCGGCTGTCTTATTACACCGAAATATTCTTTCTAATGTCTTACAAATTGAAACGTGGCTTAGACCTGGCCTCAAGCATCAAAGTCATCAACAATTGCAGTTTCTATGTGCTCTGCCAATGACTCATATTTTTGCATTGACAGCATGTGCACTGTTAGGAATTTCACAAGGCGCTTTATTGGTTTTGGTTGCAAATCCTCGGGACATTGATGGCTTTATTAAGTTATTAAAAAAACATCCGGGAATTAATATTTTCCCTGGCGTGAATACCTTATTTCATGCGCTTGTACATCGGCCAGAATTTAAACAAGTAAAACTTCCGAACTTAATGATCACTATTGGCGGGGGGATGGCAGTTCATAAAACTACCGCTGATCATTGGCAGGCTTTAACTGGTGTTCCTATAGCTCAGGGCTATGGATTATCGGAAACATCGCCTGTCGTTTGTGTAAATAGCCCACTAGAAAAGCATTTCACTGGCCATATTGGCGTGCCGATGCCAAGTACTGACATTGTGATTTTGGACGATGATGAAGTTGAGTTACCACAAGGCACTCCTGGCGAAATAGCAATTAAAGGCCCTCAGGTCATGGCCTGCTATTGGAATAAGCCAGAAGAGACGCGCCACTCTATGACAGCCGATGGCTACTTTAAATCAGGTGATATAGGACTCATTACCCCAGAGGGGTTCATACAAATTGTCGATCGTAAGAAAGACATGATAGTAGTGGCGGGATTTAAAGTATTTCCGAATGATGTGGAGGATGTGCTTACAGGCATGCCTGGTATTCGAGAGTGTGGCGTTATTGGCGCACCTCATCGCAAGCTAGGCGAGATTGTGAAAGCCTATATCGTCAAAGACAACCACCACTTAAGTGAGTCGGATGTGATGCAGTACTGCAAAGAGCATCTCACCAGCTTTAAGAGGCCTAGAAGGATCATCTTTGTGCATCAACTTCCCAAGTCCAATGTTGGGAAAATCTTACGTCGCGAACTAAGGAATCTCTAAGTTAGAAATTGAGCATCTAACTTAAGCTATTCTCTTTATTTACTCGGCGTCTTACCAACTATCTTAGCGGCTCTTAAGAAATCAAAATCCACGCCTTGATCTGCTTGCGTCACCGTGTCTAGGAATAGCTTCTTATAGCCACGTTCCGCTGTAGGAGGAGTAATTGGATTCTCCTGTATACGCTTAGCCATTTCAGCCTCAGAAATCAAAAGACTAATTTCTCGATTTTTCACGCTCAAACGAATACGATCCCCATTGCGCACTTGCGCTAAAGGCCCGCCGATAGCTGACTCAGGGGTGACATGCAACACAATGGTTCCAAAAGCGGTGCCACTCATGCGACCATCAGAAATGCGCACAATATCTTTGACGCCAGCGCGGGCTAGTTTCATCGGAATTGGAATATATCCAGCCTCAGGCATGCCAGGCGCACCTTTGGGCCCAATGTTTTTCAAAACAATAATGTCCTCTGCTGTGACATCTAAGTCAAGGCTATCAATACGATTAGCCAAATCCTCCGAGTTTTCAAAAACAACTGCTCGGCCCTCATGTTCCATGAGTTTTTCATTCGCAGCAGATTGTTTAATGATGGCGCCACCTGGTGCTAAGTTGCCATGCAATACAGCAATACTGCCGCGCGGATATATTGGGTTATCAATTTTACGCACCACATCTTGTTTGAAGCTGGGCGGGCCTGCATCAATTTCTTCGCCTAGCGTTCTACCGCTGACGGTTAATGCATCTAGTTTGAGGAGTGGCTTTAGTTCACGTAGGAGGGCTGTCATGCCACCCGCATCATGAAAGTTTTCCATATAGTGATCGCCCGAAGGCTTTAAATCAACCAAGACAGGAGTTTCATTACCCATTTTATCTAGAGCATCCAGATCAATTTCAAGGCCCATACGCCCAGCAATAGCTGCTAAATGAACAATGCCGTTAGTTGATCCGCCAATCGCTAGCAATACGCGCATCGCATTTTCAAATGCATCTGCGGTTAAGATTTTGTCGATCGTTAAACCTTCTTTAGCCATTTTGACGGCGCAAGTTCCCGTTTCTTCGGCAACTCGAATACGGTCAGCTGTTACGGCAGGTGGGGTTGCGCCACCGGGCACAGTCATACCTAAAGCTTCTGCAATACAAGCCATGGTGCTGGCTGTGCCCATCACAGAACAAGTACCAACGCTAGCTACGAGTTGATCATTTACTTCATCTTTTTCAATCTCATCAATTTCACCAGCGCGAAATTTACCCCAGTAGCGACGACAGTCAGTGCAGGCGCCTACACGTTCATTGCGATGCGATCCAGTCAACATTGAACCAGTGATTAATTGAATCGCCGGTAATCCTGCCGATGCGGCCCCCATCATTTGTGCCGGCACAGTCTTATCGCATCCACCAATCATGACAACGGCATCCATTGGTTGAGCTCGCAACATTTCTTCGGTATCCATGGACATGAGATTGCGCAGATACATACTTGTCGGCGCTGCAAAACTTTCATGAATCGAGATTGTTGGAAATTCCATCGGTAAACCACCCGCCAACATCACACCACGCTTTACGGCTTCAAGTAATTGCGGCATATTGCCGTGGCAGGGGTTGTAGGCGCTTCCAGTATTGATAATTCCAATGACTGGGCGATCTAAGGCGCTATTGGTATATCCCGCACCTTTAATAAAAGCCTTACGCAGAAATAAAGAGAAGCCTTTATCGCCATAACTGGTTAAACCTTTGCGTAATCCAGTCTCAGTTCCATTTTTAGAATCGTTAGGCTTTGAACTCATATGCGTCTCGTATAGTTATTAGTATGAATAAAGTTTTTAGTACTTTATATATTTTTACAATTGTAGCGATAGCAGATGCATTTGGCTAAGGCCAGCCACCCCAACGATACTGCCATGAAATACCTACAGCGTTATAGTCAGTGTTGGTTCTTGAATAAATGCCGGTACTTCCAGTTAGTCGTATCGAATTTTGTTTATCAATTGGGTAGGAAAGGGTGGTGCCAAAGCGCCAGTTCTCTTGAGTGCCACCTGCAGCCATACCATTGACATAGGTTTGACCACCCGTGAAATACGTGGCATCCGCAGAGATCCATGCGGTATTGGGGAAGTAGTAAATCACGTGGGTTTCAGCAGAATAAATGGGGTTTTGGGTAAGCGTATTACTTCCCAAAAAACTGGTATTGCTGGTGTAGATTGATGCCATGCCAGCCAGTTCAAGGCGCCATGGACCCACCGCCTTTGATGCACCAAATCCCGGTTGAATGACTGATCGATTAGCACCCACGTTAACTAATTGACTGTTGTTGTATTGTCCCCAAGGTATAGTGGCGGCCAAACTAGCGCCAATAATTAAATCCTGTTCATACCCTTTAAATTGCTCGATGGATAAGGCGGGCGCTCCATATAAATTGACTGAAGCTTTAATCATCGGGTCAGATAGACCTTCTGCGGACGCATTAATTGCTTGTCCACCTACAGACCCAGTACCAGAGAGCTGAGCAAACGGAACTACGAGCGTAAGCCTTCCCGATTGCCCAAAAACATCTAGAACATGAGTAAGGCTTGCCGCTTCGGTTGTTATTGTGTATGCACCGCTTTTAGCTTGCGCAATACCGCCTGTGAGGAAGTTCATGTTGATTGGCGCATTGGAATATGCACGCGCCTCTATTTCTTGGGCTTGAATTTGTTGGGCAAATAAGCCAAACAAACATAGCCAAAAAAATCTCAAAACCAACAACTTACTTTTTTCTGCCAAAGAGTAATGCGGATGTGAACTCAGAGCCTAAAGCAAGTTCCATGCCCATAAAGACGAGGTATGGCCAGACTATTAACCAATAGACGATAGACATTGCCACGACCTTTAACGGATTGGAACTACCAAATTCAGTCATTGAGATGAGAAATTCTTTGCCATCGATTAGGCCGCGTACCCCAGCTTCCAAGTAATTTAAGGCTAAGACAATAACAAGGTAAACCAAAGACTCGATGAGTAGGGAACGCAAAATACCATGACCCACTTTTACCTTAATGGGAAAGATGGCTTGACCAATAAGCAAAAATTTCGCGCAAAAGGCTGCTTTAATTAACGCAAAGCCAAACATAGATAAAGGAATAGGTCTTTCATCTAGGATGGTGGCGGCTAAAAAGGAGAGTGCACAGAACCAGGTGCCAAAATAGAGGGTGAGGGCAAAAGCCTCTTTTACTTCCTCAATTGCTTTTTGTTTAAGCGTGAGTGGTATCGGCTTATCTTGAGTGTTCGTATTCATTAAATTGATCAACCGCAAGTTGCGCAGGCGCTTTCAGTTTCAACAGGCGCAGGCTCATTGGTGTAGCGTGCAATGTAGGCTTTCTGACCTTTAATTTTTAACGGAATCCAAACAAAGTGACCTGATCCTGGTGCAACAGTAATGGGTTCGCCACTCATATTCCACATGGCATCGAGTACTAGATCTTGATTGCCTTTAGGATCAAGAATTTCTAGCTTATCACCTACTGAAAAACGATTCTTGACATCCACTTTGACGCGACCATTTACTTCGTCAACCTCTAAAGTTTCTCCAACATATAGACTTCTACCCGAGAGAGAGTAACCACGCATATAGAGTTGATATTCTTTATCGTGATGACGCTCATAGAAGCCGTCGGTATAACCACGATTGGCTAATCCCTCTAAATTACCTAGTAATGCGGTATTAAATGGTCGCCCAGCAACAGCATCATCAATAGCAGCACGGTAGGCTTGAGCGGTGCGAGCAACATAATAGGGTGATTTTGTACGACCTTCAATTTTGAAAGAATCTACTCCCATCGCAGTCAGTTTCTCGATGTGTTCAATAGCGCGTAAATCTTTAGAGTTCATGATGTAGGTGCCATGCTCATCCTCTTCCATCGGCATCAAATCATCAGGCCTTTTAGCTTCTTGTAGTAACACTACATCTCCACTTTGATTTTGTTGACCTGGCTTTACTTTGTAGTCCCAGCGGCAAGCATTAGTACATGCGCCTTGATTAGAGTCGCGGTGAGACATATAGCCGGAAAGTAAGCAGCGACCAGAGTAAGCAATACACAGCGCACCGTGTACAAAAACTTCAAGTTCCATTTCTGGACAGTCTTGACGTACTTCTTCGATTTCATCAAAAGAAAGTTCACGAGACAAAATAACGCGGCTTATACCAACAGAACGCCAGAACTTTGCAGATGCTCCATTGACTGTATTGGCTTGAACGGATAAATGAATAGGCATATCAGGCCACGCTTCTCTTGCCATCATGATGAGGCCAGGATCTGACATGATGATTGCATCAGGTTTCAATGCAATGACTGGGTCCATATCCTTAATATAGGTACGCGTTTTACCACCATGCGGCAATAAGTTAGATACTAGATAAAACTTTTTACCTAAGTCATGGGCGGTATCGATTCCCTGTTTAAGAACCTCAATCTTGCCAAAGTCATTGTTGCGTACGCGTAGCGAATATCGCGGTTGACCTGCATAAATTGCATCGGCACCAAAATCAAAAGCGGTGCGTAACATTTGGAGGCTGCCGGCAGGGGCTAGGAGTTCAGGGATTTTTTTCATGGCCCTATTTTAATAGGGAGCCCCGTTTTGTGTAATTTAGATTTAAAACCCAAAAAAAGCCTTATTTATGGTGGATATAGGCTTAAATTGGTTGCCACACCAGAATCTAAAAAGGAGAAAGAATAGCGTCAAATACCATCATTTAATCTAGCTGCTAAGCTGTTTATGGGTCAATGAAGAGTATCCTACTCGGACTGTGGAGAGCATTGTAGTAATGAACGGGGAGCCTTCCCTTTGACTTTTCACCCTAAATTGAAGGCATCAACGAAAGAATGCAATGACAAAACTGACATCTAAACCCATCCTTAAAAAAGCTAGCGCTATATTGGCTCAAGAGTTTGCAATACCTAAAGATATTGCGTGGGCATGGGTCACTTTATTGCTCTCGCAAGAAGAGCAGAAGCGCGATAGCGAAGAAAAACGTTACAGCCGCATTGCAGAATTTGAAGCTTGGATTTTGGAATTAAGTTTACCAACTGACCCTAAAAATTCTGAGAGCGGTGCAGTGAGTCCAGAGGCTGTGAAAAATTCTGCAAGAAATGTATTTGAGTGGCCCCATGAATACATCTTCGAAGAGCCGGTAGCACCAAAACATCCTGACTCCAAGGTCACCTATAGCGATACGATCACTCAGCCCATTTTGGATGCTGTTAAAGATGCTGGCGGATCAGAAGATCGGGCGGCGCTAATTTCCATCTTAGAGGGTTACGCAAGAGAGGGTATGGAGCCTTTCGCTAATGTCACACCAGAGGGTATTGAATGGAAAGGCACTGCTTGGACAGAGGGTGATAAATACCATCTTCTGACTATTAAGACTCTCAATAATCGCTTGGCTAATCTGCGAAAGAAGGGTTTGATCTAAGGCGACCATTTCGCCCGAGCCACAAAAGAAAAAACCACCTAAAAAGGTGGTTTTCTTGCATCTGGCTCCTCGACCTGGGCTCGAACCAGGGACCTACGGATTAACAGTCCGGCGCTCTACCAACTGAGCTATCGAGGAATAAGCCGATATTATAGCAAGATGCAATCACTTCTTCCCACTTCTATACAGATCCCTAAAGTATTGACCATTGCTGGGTCCGATAGCGGCGGCGGGGCGGGGCTTCAAGCCGACCTCAAGGTGATTACAGCCCTAGGTGGATATGGAATGTCCGTCATTACCGCCATAACTGCCCAAAACACTTTGGGAGTGACGCGGATTCAGGATGTCGACCTTGATGTCGTTGAGGCTCAGATTGATGCCGTTTTAATGGATATTGGTGCTGATATTGTCAAGATAGGAATGTTAGCCAGCCCGGAAATAGTGCGAACCGTAGCCAAAGCTCTGCGTCGTCATGGCGTCAAAAGAATCATTTTGGATCCAGTACTGAGGGCAACATCAGGGGCGAGTTTAGGCGGTGATGACACTGCCCAAGCGATGATTGCTGAATTGTTTCCAATCGCTTCACTCGTTACGCCAAATTTAGAAGAAGCCTCTCTATTACTAGGAAGAGAAATTAGCGGGCCAAATGATTTCAAATTAGCTGCACAAGAACTGCTTGATATGGGGCCTCAAGCGGTCCTTATTAAAGGTGGACATCTCGACTCGACGCATACACAAATAACGGATTTCCTAATGTGGAGAAGCGTTGAAGATGAATTAGAAGTAATTCTGACAAAAGAATTTAAGCACTATCGCGTGAACACAATCAATACACATGGAACGGGTTGTACTTTAGCTTCCGCTATTGCTACTTACTTGGCTGATGGACATGATTTACTGCACTCAGTTGCTAAAGCCATTGCTTATGTAGAGGCTGGCCTAGAAGCCGGGCGCTTTTTAAGTATTGGCGAGGGGCCAGGACCGCTCTGGCATATGCATGATTTCTACCCAACTGCATTGGCAAAAGAAAAAGGTATTTAAGAATATTGATTTTGGTCAACTTTTTTAGACCTTGGCTATCAGCCTAGAAAAAATCTTTTTTAAAAATTAGATATAAAAGTTATACTCGATTGTTCTAGTCTATTAGCTCTGGAGAGAATAGCATTTGGCTATGTCTGATTTCCCATCTAATTACCTGCATTTTTCAAAGGCAGTTCATAGAGTGAATAAACGTTATAGGATCAATGACTCTAAAGAGTTATTGGTGCTCGAGGCCGTATTAGATGCCCATATTGATGGCGTTGAATTTGTCGTATTAGACCTTATCTTGCTCAATGAAATTGCATCGCAAGCAACCCTTCATTCTGTCATGAAGGGCTTAATTCTGAAGAAGATGATTAAGACTGAAACCTGTACACGCGATGGAAGACGTAAGTTTGTATTGCCTACAAAACACGGCTTAGCTTGGCTTAAAGATTGTTCCGAACTATTGGCTACTTTTCATCATCAATGATCCGGGTATTCAGTAGACTTTCTTCTGCGAGGAAGATTTCATTTTCATTGGTATTGGTATTGGTTCTGGTTTTTATAGCTAACTCAGAAATTGTTCTCGCTCAGGCAGCAAAAAGTGAAGCTATTACTTGCTATAAAGATGTCATTAAAGAACCATTGACCTTTTACGGAAATCCAGGCGACTTGTTTACTCTATATGACGGCTCTACCTGGAAAGTAGCATCTGGTGGCCCATATGAATATGTACCTGTTCGCTACAAAGATGTTTTGATATGTCCTGCTGTTGGTAAGTTACTGATTGGCAACAGAGCGCTATCTATTACGAAGACTTAAGCTCGCATCAATTCTTGTAAGTGCTTAACTGCCGCCTTGGGGTCTTTGGTCTGCGTGATGGCCCGCACTACAGCAACTGAGCCTACTCCACTTTTCACTACTGCATGAATACTGCTTTCATCGATGCCACCAATTGCTACCAGTGGATAGTGATTCATTAACTGCGCATATTTATAAAGACGGCCCAAACCTTGAGGTGCTGTTGGCATTTTTTTCAAATTAGTTGGGAATACTGCGCCCATCGCAATATAGCTGGGGCAAAAACGATCTGCATACACCATCTCAGCATAGCCATGCGTACTCAAACCTAACCTCAAACCAGCAGAGCGTATTGCTTCAAGGTCAGCAGTTTCCATATCTTCTTGGCCTAAATGAACACCATAGGCCTCTGCATCGATTGCTTCTTCCCAATAATCATTAATAAAAAGGAGAGTTTTGCTGCCTTCAGTAGCCTTTACAGATTCTCGAATTTGTTTACGGATTTTGTAGCGATCTTCAGATTTAAAACGCAATTGCACTGTGGGAATTTCTGCTTCGACCATCCGTTTAACCCAGTCGGCATCCGGCATCACGCCATAGAGTCCCAAGCGTTTTGGACACTCTTTAAATGCCTTGGGATTCATATTGCGGGTCCACGGGAGTAAATCAAAATGCTCAGGTCGGCTAGGCCACTTGAAAGGATCAAATCCACCGTCTTGCAAAACCATACGGGACCAGGCCTTACCTATCGTCTTGGCATCCTTCTCAATAAAGCCCATTTCGATAGCAGCTAAGGTAGCGGCCAGTTCGTTAAGATCTGCAGCCGACTCATTATCAATTCGTGGGGGCGGTGTATTGAGTGTGTAGTCCGGAATAGGCAGACAAATATCATCTTTGCGATGGGCTGACACGATTTGATCGGCAAGGTCACGTATTAGGCTCATAAAGTTCTTCCTTACGCTTGATGCCAAAACGGCGTACCGACTAACGGTGTACTGGCTTGGGCGGATTCTTGGGGCTTCATGGCCCCTGATAAGTAGGCTGAGCGCCCAGCATCTACTGCCATAGCAAACGATTTGGCCATCACAACGGGGTCATTGGATAAAGCTACCGCGGTATTGAGTAGTACGCCATCAAAACCCCACTCCATTACCGTGCATGCATGCGATGGGAGCCCAAGGCCAGCATCTACAATGAGTGGCACCTGAATGCGATCGCGGAGTAATTTCATGGCATAGGGGTTAAGAGGGCCTTGGCCAGTACCTATGGGTGCAGCCCAAGGCATAATTGCCTGGCAACCAACATCTACTAAGCGCTGACACAAGATTAAGTCTTCGGTGCAGTAAGGAAGAACCTTAAAACCATCTTTAATCAGTGTTTCTGCGGTTTGAACAAGACGCAATGTATCGGGTTGGAGCGTGTAGTCATCACCAATCAACTCCAACTTGATCCAATCACTTTCAAATACTTCACGTGCCATCTGCGCAGTAGTAATGACTTCTTGAGGGCTGTGACAACCAGCGGTATTTGGCAGTACTGGCACCGCCATTTTTTTTAAAAGATCCCAAAAGCCACTATGGGCTTCTGTAGTGCTTGTACCTTGACGACGCAAGCTGACCGTAATCATTGCTGGCTGCGCTGTTTGCACAGCATTCTCTAAGACCTGGGGTGATGGGTATCGTGATGTACCTAACAATAAACGACTCGAAAAGCTCTCGCCATAGAGTACGAGGGCATCAGCGCTATTGAGCTTATGAGGTAGTGGTGCAGTCATAGGTTATCTGTATTACTTCTGTAATTAGCCGCCTGTAACAGGTGCTATTACTTCAATTTGGTCATTTTCATTTAAGCGAAATTCAATATGTTTAGTTTTAGGCACAAAATTGAGATTCACTGCAACTGCATAGGGTGGCTTTGCATCAATCATCGATAGTGCATCTGTGATCACGCTCTGACTGGGTAGCTCATACTCGACCTGATTGATGATTACACGCATACATTAGCCTCGGTATTGCTAGCAATCTGGTTAATGCTTAATCCCAACTCTAGCGCAGTATTGCTTTCACCGGTTTCCAGTAATTCCATTGCTGAATCAAGCACTGCAGGAGAAATCATAAAACCATGGCGATATAGCCCATTGATCAACATCAAATCAGCCAACCCTTTTTCTTTTTGCATTCGAATTTCTGGCAGATTATTTTTAAGGGTGGGTCGACATTGAGTCGCCATCTCCAGAATTCGGGCTTCGGCAAAACCGCTGTGAACTGTATAAACCGCGCTGAGTAATTCCATGGCGGAACGTACACTCATTTCTGATAAATCATCAGATTCAATTTCAGTTGCACCAACCACATAGATATCGTTTTCTTTTGGAGCAATGTAAATAGGGTAGCGTGGATGAATTAAGCGTGTAGGGCGCAAGAGCTTTACCTCAGGCGCATACAGACGAATAACCTCACCACGCACACCGCGCAAAGTATTGCTGCTAGCTTCTGAAGACCAGGATGATTTCGCCCCAGTACCCCGGCAGTCAATCACGCCTTGATATGTAGAGTCCAACCGTAATTGATCTGGGTTTACCTCCACATTCCAGCGACAAGATACCCCTAAGCGTTTTAACTCTTGCAAAAGGGCATTGAGTAATTGACGATTATCCAGTTGTCCTTCATTAGGCAAATAGAGGGCTTGAGAAAAACGCTCCGATACAGATGGCTCAATTTCTTTTAGTACAGCCGCATCAATTTTTTGTGGAAGTGAGAGCTGTGAGTTATGACGACAATTTTTTTCAAGATGCTTACTAAAGCGTTCAGCCTCAGCAGCATCTTGCCTGTGCCACAAGATCAGAGTGCCTTCTTGTTGAAAAAAAACAGGTGTACTAAGTTGAGAAATAAGTTCTTTCCAACGAGGCAGGCTATGAATGCCCATGCGAACCACTACATCTTCAGTGATAACAGATTCAGCTAAAGGTGCAAGCATTGCAGCCGCAATACGCGCTGCTGAACCACTAGCATCTTCATTACCTTTGTCAAAGAGATCTACCTGCGCTCCACGCTGAGCAAGCGACACCGCTAGGAGTCGGCCCATTAGGCCGGCTCCAACGATGGCGTACTTACTTTGCGCGAAGGATGTCTTCATGAAAAGGATTTACTGATAAATCTCACTGCCGCGTTTACGGAACTCTGCGGACATTTCTTCCATGCCCTTAGTTGCCTCTTGAGCAACTTCTGCAATCGGTATGACCTTTGACGGTACTTTTGGATTGCCGTCCGCATCTAAGGTAGCAGCATAGTCACGCACTTCTTGAGTAATTTTCATAGAGCAGAATTTAGGTCCACACATAGAGCAGAAGTGCGCAATTTTGGCGCCTTCAGCAGGTAGAGTGGCATCGTGATATTCACGAGCGCGCTCAGGATCAAGGCCTAGATTAAATTGATCTTCCCAGCGGAATTCAAAACGTGCTTTGGAGAGGGCGTTATCTCGAACCTGTGCACCTGGCAAACCTTTAGCAAGATCGGCACCATGAGCAGCAATCTTGTAAGTAATAATGCCTTCACGCACGTCTTCTTTGTCAGGCAAGCCTAAATGCTCTTTTGGCGTGACATAGCAAAGCATGGCTGTGCCATACCAACCAATTTGCGCTGCACCGATACCGCTGGTGATGTGGTCGTAACCTGGGGCAATGTCGGTAATCAATGGTCCAAGAGTGTAGAAGGGGGCTTCTAGGCAATGCTTTAACTCTTCAGTCATGTTCTCTTCAATGCGCTGCATTGGAACGTGACCAGGACCTTCAATCATGACTTGAACATCATGTTTCCAGGCTTTAGCTGTAAGCTCACCTAATGTATGCAATTCGCCAAATTGGGCTGCATCATTGGAATCAGCAATACAGCCAGGACGCAAACCATCGCCTAAGCTAAATGAAACGTCATAGGCTTTCATGATCTCGCAAATTTCATCAAACTTTGTATAGAGGAAGTTTTCTTTGTGATGGGCCAAGCACCACTTAGCCATAATGGAACCGCCGCGAGAAACAATACCGGTAATACGATCCGCAGTTAAAGGTACGTAGCGCAGTAAGACACCAGCATGAATGGTGAAATAGTCCACACCTTGCTCTGCTTGCTCAACCAATGTATCGCGGAACATTTCCCAGGTGAGGTCTTCTGCAATACCACCGGTTTTATCCAACGCTTGGTAGATCGGTACAGTACCAATTGGAACTGGAGAATTGCGAATAATCCACTCGCGTGTTTCATGAATATGTTTACCGGTAGACAAGTCCATGATCGTGTCAGCACCCCAACGAATGGACCAAACCATTTTCTCTACTTCCTCATTAATAGAGGAGGTCACTGCAGAGTTACCTAGGTTGCCGTTAATCTTCACGCGGAAGTTACGACCAATAATCATGGGCTCAAGCTCTGGGTGATTGATGTTGGCGGGAATAATGGCACGGCCAGCGGCGATTTCTTGACGGACAAACTCACCGGTAACAATATCGGGTAAGTTAGCGCCGTAGCTTTTGCCTGGATGCTGCTTGAGTAATTGCTTGTATGCAGGATCTTTGCGTAATTGCTCAAGGCCCATGGATTCACGCAAAGCAACGTATTCCATTTCTGGAGTAACAATTCCTTGGCGGGCGTAATACATTTGACTCACGTTATTACCGGACTTGGCTACGCGTGGTGCGCTAATGTGGGCAAAGCGTAACTCTTGTGTTGCCTCATCTTTAGAGCGTGCAACACCATACTCAGAGCTAGGGCCACTCAGTTGCTCTGTGTCATTACGCTCTGCAATCCAAGCTTCACGTAAACGTGGCAATCCTTTTTCAAGATTAATCACAATCTCAGGATCACTGTAAGGACCGGAAGTATCGTAAACGGGTACAGGTGGGTTTGCTACCAACTCTTCGCCAACGCGCGTTGGCAATTGCTCAATCATGCGAATCGGCGCTTTGATATCTTCACGCGATCCCTGTAAGTATGTTTTGGTTGATGCTGGATAAGCAAATTTTTGCCCAAAATCACGCTCTAAGCTTTTAAGACTTGGGATTTCATTTTTAGAATTTTTAGGGTTGCTTGCACTCATGTCCATCTCCTAGCTGTTTTAGATGGACGAAACCGGGTGTCGGTCTGATGTAACTCCCCACGCCAGCATTACCTGGATCGGGTTAGAGGGTCTTTCTCAGCGCCTTACAACAAACTCTGTTGTTAAGGGCACCCCTGTTTCATCCTTAAGATAGATTTAACCACGAATCAGGGTCAAAGCGCATGATGTCGGTCAACGGCCCTTGAAAAGGCCCTTTGTGACTACTTATTGCGGCGCAAAATGAAGTCTGCGGTCACAAAAGCAGCATCGCTGGTGAATTCATCGGCCAGGATACGAGCTGCAGCTTCAGCATAAGAAACCTCTATAAAGCCACTAACTTCACCATCGTGATTGGTTGGAATGAAGTTATCGCCTAACTCTAAGTCATAAACATACAACTGTTCATCATGAAAACCGCGATTCGGAATAGGGCGGCGCATATGAATGCGACCTACCGGTTCAATTTCGTCGGCAATTTGAGGCGGTACGCCTGCCTCTTCCCAGAGTTCTCGACGAGCGCTTACCCATGGTGTCTCATCTGCGGTAATACCGCCCGCGGCAATGTTATCTAGCTTGCCCGGATCGGTTGCTTTATTTTCACTTCTCCTGCCAAGCCAAATCGTATTGGCTTTGGTGTAACCATTAATGTGGGTTGCCATACTACGCAATCCAAAGGTGCGAAACGCAGCACGCTCTAAGCGAAAGTACTTATGTCCGTTTTGATCCACCCAAGCAAAATCTTCATTACGCCATCCCGGTATAAACCCACCATTGCGCATTTGTTCTGCTAGTTTTTGCAAGCTAATGGATAAGGTTTTAGGTTTTCCCGCTTGAATAGTGAGGCAATCATTACCCATTGATATCAGTGGGATGGGATTTTTTTTGAGGGTCTCTTGAAGATAAGTTGCAAATTCAGGATTGAGCTGGCCAATGATTTGTGAGCCCGAGACACCTTGGGAAAGGTAAATGGGCATAAAGTCTGCGGGAGCGGAGCGCGCCATATTTTGGAGCATTTCCTCAAGGGCGGCGAGAGTGCTTGTCGAAAGGCTAGTCATGGCTTGCAGTTTAAGGGAACTTTTACTCCAGCGTGCCGTCCCTAACAATTTCCTACCACAAAAGATTCAGTTGTAATGCAGAAATGCATTGGATAAACAAACACCAAGGCTTGAATATGGCTGCCCAGAAATTAAGCAAGTCAGGTCAGCCCATACAAATCTGCGACTTACGAAAACATTTCAGGATTTATCCACATATCCTGTGGATAACTTTCTGGGAGTAGTGGTCCCGCCGACAGGAATCGAACCTGTATCCCACGCTTAGGAGGCATGTGCACTATCCATTGTGCTACGGCGAGAAAATAATTTATTGCGAAGCAATGATATTAGAAAAACAGTAAAAACTATTGCCACCCACATAAAGCCCAAACTTGGTTTGTGATGGCAACCATCATGTCAGGGGCGAAGTAGCTGGAGAAAACTAACAATAAAATAAATGCTGCAAAACCATAAAAGATGATTTTCCAAAAAGAACTTTTTTTATGGTGAGCAAAGAGTGATCTATTCATTAGGCGTGAGCAACCCGATGCAATGCTCGTTCTTTAACAGGTAGGTTTACTAAGAACGCAAATACACCTAAGGCAATGGCTATCTCCCAAACAATTAAATAGGAGCCAGTGCGATCAAAAAGGTACCCACCCAAGAATGCGCCACAAAAGCTACCGAGCTGATGAGAGAAGAAAACCAGACCAGAAAGCATTGTCAGATATTTGACGCCAAAAATCTGTGCAACGATGCCATTTGTTAGCGGAATAGTTGAGAGCCACAAGAAACCCATGATGGCCGCAAAAATATAGGTTGTCATCGGACTCAGTGGCAGCAGCACAAATCCAGTAATTGCAATCGACCGACCCAGATAGATGGCTGAGAGAAGATAGCGTTTTGGAAAGCGTTGCCCCAAGATCCCGGCGCTATATGTCCCAAAGATGTTGAATAATCCAATGAGCGCTAAAGCAGTGGTAGCAACTGCAGGGGCCCCAACAGATGGGTAAATAGCCGACAAGTCTTTGAGATAAGGCGCTAGATGGACTGCAATAAAGACCACCTGAAAACCACAGACAAAATAACCTAAAGTCAAAAGACGAAAGCTAGGATTGCGCAATGCTTCTTTAAGCGCTTCTTTGATAGTCTGATCACCCAAGTTATGTGTGTAGACGAAATTTTTCTCACGTAGCATAAATGCTGTTGGAATCATTAAGCTTGCCATGAGTGCTAAGAGGATAAGTGCATTTTGAGGGCCAAAGCTACTTAATAATCCTTGTTCAGTAGGGATCATTAAGAATTGACCAAACGATCCTGCTGCAGCAGCAATGCCCATTGCCCAAACGCGTTTATCTGCAGGCACATTACGACCCAAGATTCCGTAGACCACGCTATACGTAGTAGCTGTTTGCGCTAAACCAATAAGTAGCCCACCAGCGAGCGTGAAGTTGAGTGCATCAGTGGAGATAGCCATCCCAAATAATCCAAGTGCATA
The DNA here is from genome assembly GCF_000016345.1 of Polynucleobacter asymbioticus QLW-P1DMWA-1. Classification (NCBI taxonomy): domain Bacteria; kingdom Pseudomonadati; phylum Pseudomonadota; class Betaproteobacteria; order Burkholderiales; family Burkholderiaceae; genus Polynucleobacter; species Polynucleobacter asymbioticus. Next base: position 891,253 of record NC_009379.1, read on the forward strand.
CAGCACACCACCAGCAATCATGATCTTAAATGCGCCATAGCGATCGGCAAGAGCACCAGTAACTGGTTGTACGGCACCCCAAATCAGATTTTGTAAGGCGATTGTGAGGGCAAAGGTTTCACGTCCCCAGCCATTTTCGAGAGTGATGGGTAAATTAAAGAGTCCAAAGCCATGACGAATACCCATAGACATCGTCACCATCAAGCCACCAAAAATGAGCACTTGCTTCATCGATAAAGATGGCTTGGAGATAGCTTGACTCATTAGATGATTCCCTTTTTGTGCAATGCGGCGATGCTGGACTCATCCAAATTTAAGCGCTCTTGCAAAATCTCATCGGTGTGCTGACCCAGTGTGGGTGGCGGCATTCTGACTTCGATGGGTGTTTTAGAGAGGTGCATTGGACTAGCAACTAACTTCATCTTACCGGCTGTTGGGTGTGGAACCTCAATTTGTATTTTGCGAGCAATGACTTGTTCGTTTTCAAACACTTCTTTGAAGTTATTAATAGGCCCGCAGGGGACGTTGGCTTTTTCTAATAACTCAATCCATTCTGCTTTAGTTTTCTTGCGTGTCATGGCTTCTAGCAAAGGCACTAATTCTTTGCGATGCTCAACGCGTAGGGGGTTGTTGATATAGAGGGGATTATCAGCAAGCTGGGCTTCACCACCAGCAGTGACGAAGTGTCTAAATTGCCCGTCATTACCTGCGGCCACAATCATCCAGCCATCTGAAGTGGGGAAAGTTTGATAAGGGACTATGGTTGAAGAAGCGTTGCCAAGCCGCTGCGGTACTTCACCAGAGGTGAGATAGGCGCTTCCGACATTGGCCATCACAGCAATCTGAGTATCCAGTAAGGCCATGTCAATGTATTGTCCTTCGCCCGTTTGATCACGATGGACAACGGCCGCCAAAATTGCAGTAGTGGCATACATCCCTGTAAAGATATCTGCAATCGCAACGCCCGCTTTTTGTGGGCCCGTGCCGTCTACTCCTTCGGCTTCACCAGTCACACTCATGAAGCCGCCCATACCTTGAACAATGAAGTCGTAACCAGGGCGATGTGAGAAAGGACCAGTTTGGCCAAAACCAGTAATAGAGCAATAAATGAGATCTGACTTAACCTTTTTTAGGTTCTCATAGTCAAGGCCATATTTTGCTAAGTCACCGACTTTATAGTTTTCTAGGACGATGTCGGATTCAGAAGCTAGCTTGCGAATAATTTCCTGACCTTCTGGCTTGCTAATATCTACTGTAATAGAGCGTTTATTGCGGTTGATGCAAATAAAATAGGCAGATTCTTTCGTTTCGAGCCCTTGCTCGTTTAAGACAAAGGGAGGACCCCAATGGCGAGTATCGTCCCCGGTCCCCGGGCGCTCGACTTTAATGACGTCTGCCCCCAAATCGGCCAGGTTTTGTGCGCACCAAGGGCCGGCAAGTACCCGGCTGAGGTCTAAAACGCGAATATGACTTAAGGCTCCCATACCCCCAATTTTGGCATGGATGGCAGGGGATTTCCCGAAAAGTTCCGATTGGCCCTCAGACATGACTACAATTTGCGCGCATGGCTACCCGTAAAACTTCTGAATACAGCGAATCATCGATTCAGGTCCTAAAAGGACTAGAACCAGTCCGTCAGCGGCCTGGTATGTACACCCGAACCGACAACCCATTGCACATCATCCAGGAGGTGTTGGATAACGCCTCAGATGAAGCTTTAGGGGGATTTGGCAAACACATTACCGTCACTTTACATACTGATAGCAGCGTGAGCGTTGAGGATGATGGACGCGGTATTCCAGTGGGCATTCATCCTACGGAAAAGCTTCCTGTCGTTGAAATTGTCTTTACACAGTTACATGCTGGTGGCAAGTTTGAAAAAGGCACGGGCGGTGCTTATGCATTCTCAGGTGGTTTACATGGTGTCGGTGTCTCAGTAACCAATGCGCTATCGAAAAGATTAGAAGTCACCGTTTGGCGTGAGGGACAAGTTTCTACTTTGACCTTTGCTGATGGCAAGGTAATCGAAAAGCTTAAAACGAGAGCATCCTCAAAAGAAGATAAGTCACACGGTACCCGTGTGCGTGCATGGCCAGATAGCAAGTACTTTGATAGTGCTGCAATTCCTATGCCTGAGTTGATTCGTCTCTTGCGCTCTAAGGCAGTTCTCCTGCCAGGCGTTAAGGTTACTTTGATCCAAGAAAAGTCTGGTGATAGCCAAACATGGCAATATGCGCAAGGCTTACGAGGCTATCTCAATGAGGCTATAGCTCAGGCTGGCCATGGCCCAGAAGTGATTCCCCCATTTGAAGGTGAGCAATATGCAACCGGTAATGGCGAGGATGATTCTTTTGCTGAGGGCGAGGGCGCTGCATGGGTTGTGAGCTGGACTGAAGATGGTGCACCAGTTCGCGAGAGTTATGTAAACCTCATTCCCACTCCAGCTGGTGGTACGCATGAGAGTGGATTACGTGAAGGCTTATTTAATGCAGTAAAAGGCTTTATCGAAATGCATGCTTTGCAGCCTAAGGGTGTAAAGCTTATGCCTGAGGATGTATTTGCACGTGCTTCATTTATCTTATCCGCAAAAGTATTGGATCCACAGTTCCAAGGACAAATTAAAGAGCGCCTCAACTCAAGAGATGCAGTGCGTTTAGTGTCTGGCTATGCAAAATCAGCCCTTGAACTTTGGCTTAATCAACACGTTGACTATGGTCGTAAGCTTGCTGACTTAGTTATTAAACAAGCACAAGCACGGACTCGCGCTGGCCAAAAAGTAGAAAAGAAAAAATCTTCTGGCGTCGCCGTTTTACCGGGTAAGCTAACCGATTGCGAGAGTGAAGATATTGCCCAGAATGAAATCTTCCTAGTTGAGGGTGATTCAGCTGGCGGTTCGGCCAAAATGGGTCGTAATAAGGAATATCAAGCCATCCTGCCATTGCGCGGCAAGGTCTTAAACACCTGGGAAGCAGAGCGGGATCGTTTATTTGCCAATAATGAAGTGCACGATATCGCGGTAGCGATTGGGGTGGACCCTCACGGACTTAATGACACTCCAGACCTATCAAACTTACGTTACGGTAAGGTGTGCATTTTGTCTGATGCGGACGTAGATGGTGCGCATATTCAGGTTCTTTTACTCACCCTGTTCTACAAGCATTTCCCTAAATTAATTGATTTGGGACATATTTATATTTCACGTCCACCCCTCTTTAGGGTGGATGCACCAGCTCGCGGTAAGAAGCCAGCTCAAAAAATCTATGCTTTAGATGCTAGTGAATTGCAAGCGATTGAAGATAAATTACGTAAAGATGGCGTCAAAGAAACGGCATGGCAAATTTCTCGCTTCAAAGGTTTGGGCGAGATGAGTGCTGAGCAACTTTGGGATACCACTTTAAATCCCGATACCCGGCGCTTATTGCCTGTGACTTTAGGCGCTTGGACCGAAGACGAAACTTTTAAAACCATGGATATGTTGATGGGTAAATCAGAGTCTGGTGCCCGTCGTGACTGGCTTGAAGAGCGCGGTAATGAAGTAGAGGCGGATATTTAATGGCTACTAAAAAAACACCCGATAGCAAGAAGATCGATGAGCAGGCAGACTTGTTTTCAAATCCGATTGAGATGGATATTGTCGAGGTAGATGAGCCACTTGCCCCTGCTAAAACACCAAATGCAGGAGGACCTAAAGATCCGCATGATCCAAAAACCATCGACTTAAATGAAGATGGTAAGGATGGCTTAACCTTAGCAGTCTATGCAGAGCGTGCTTATTTAGATTACGCCATTAGCGTTGTTAAAGGTCGTGCATTGCCTGATGTCGCTGACGGTCAAAAGCCTGTGCAACGCCGTATTTTGTTCTCAATGAGTGAGATGGGTCTGCGAGCTGATGCCAAACCCGTTAAGAGCGCTCGTGTGGTTGGCGATGTATTGGGTAAATTTCATCCTCACGGTGACCAATCTGCCTACGACGCATTGGTGCGTTTAGCGCAAAGCTTTTCATTGCGTTACCCACTAATTGATGGTCAGGGGAACTTTGGCTCACGCGATGGTGATGGTGCAGCTGCCATGCGTTATACCGAAGCGCGTTTAACCAAGATTGCAGGCTTACTTTTAAGTGAGATTGATGAAGGTACGGTAGATTTTGCGCCGAACTATGATGGCTCTTTTCAGGAGCCCAAATTACTTCCTGCGCGCCTGCCTTTTGTATTGCTCAATGGCGCTTCAGGTATTGCAGTTGGTATGGCTACCGAGATTCCTTCACACAATTTACGTGAAGTAGCCTCTGCAGCAATTGCGTTGATGAAGTCTCCCAAAATGTCTACTGCAGAACTGCTGGGAATCATGCCTGGCCCTGACTATCCAGGTGGCGGTCAGATCATTTCATCGCCAGCGGAAATTGCGCAAATTTACGAAACAGGGCGTGGAAGTATCAAGGTTCGTGCTCGTTGGTCTGTCGAAGAATTGGCTCGCGGCCAATGGCAAATAGTAGTTAATGAATTACCGCCATCAGCCTCCTCACAACGTGTATTGCAAGAGATTGAGGAAATCACCAATCCTAAAGTGAAGGTTGGTAAAAAAACCCTCACACCAGAGCAAAATAATTTGAAGTCGACCATCCTAAACGTGCTTGATGGTGTGCGTGATGAGTCAAGTAAAGATGCAGCTGTTCGTTTGGTCTTCGAGCCAAAGAGTAAAAACATTGATGTCAATGAATTTGTAAATCTATTGCTGGCGCATACCTCCTTAGAGTCCAATGCACCAATGAACTTGGTGATGATTGGTAATGATGGTCGTCCACGCCAAAAAGGCTTAAAAGAAATTTTGAGCGAGTGGGTTGAGTTCAGGGTATCTACAGTCACGCGCCGTACCCAATATCGACTGGGTAAAGTCAAAGATCGTATGCATATATTGGAAGGGCGCTTAATTGTTCTTCTCAATATCGATAAAGTCATCAAGATTATTCGTAACAGCGATGAGCCTAAATCCGATTTGATCAAAGAGTTCAAACTCTCTGATCGTCAAGCGGAAGATATCTTAGATATTCGTTTGCGTCAGTTAGCGCGTCTCGAGGGAATTAAGATTGAACAAGAACTCAAGCAACTGCAAACTGAACGAGATGATTTAGAAGGCTTACTCCAAAGTGATGCTGTACTGCGTAAACGCATCATTAAAGAGATCGAGTCAGATCTCAAAGATTTTGGTGATGATCGCCGTACCCTGATTCAAGAAGATAAGCGTGCTGTTGCTGAAACCAAAGTAATCGATGAACCTGTAACGGTAATCGTTTCCCAAAAAGGTTGGGTACGGGTACGTCAGGGCCATGAGCACGATGCTACGCAATTTAGCTTTAAGGCGGGTGATGCTTTGTATGGCACCTTCGAGGTTCGTACTATTGATGTTATACAGGGCTTTGGCAGTGATGGCCGTGTATATACCGTTCAAGTTAGTGAATTGCCAGGCGCGCGTGGTGATGGTTCACCGCTGACTAGCTTTGTAAACTTGGCTACTGGCTCTCAAATGGTGGCTTACTATGCTGGACAGCCTGATGACTTGGTCTTGCTCTCTACTAAAGCAGGCTATGGATTCTTGGCTAATGTTTCGGATATGAGCACGCGTAATAAGGCGGGTAAATCCTTTATTAGTGTCGATAGTAAAGTGCCTGGTGATGCACCATTGGGTGCTGCTAAAGTGAAGGTAGGCATGAAGCAAGTAGCCTGCCTATCGGAAGCTTCTAAGTTGTTGGTATTCTCCTTGGATGAATTAAAGCGTTTACCTACTGGTGGCAAAGGCGTCATTCTGATGGGTCTAGATGACAAGGAGTTTTTAGCGTCAGCAATTGCCGTCGGGTCTGATGGCGCTACTTATTCTGGAGCAGGACGTGCAGGCAAGCCTACTGAACTGAGTCTTGATGCCAAAACACTGAAATCTTTTGCTGGCAATCGCGCTCGCAAAGGACACTTTGTAGAGCCTCGCTTGAAAGACGGAAAGCTTAAAGCTAGCTAAGACTTAAACCCTAGTTAGTCTTTAGCTTTTCTTCGGGACAATGATGCCGTATTTAACGGCAATGACTTCTGCCAGAATCGAAACTGCGATTTCTGGTGGAGTGAGGGCCCCGATATGCAGTCCTACTGGGCCATGGAGTTTTTCTACCTGCTCTTGATTGACGTCAAATTCCAAAAGACGCTCTTTGCGTTTTAGGGTATTTTTACGACTTCCCAAGGCGCCAACATAAAAGGCTGGGGACTTTAAGGCCTCCATCAGCGCCATATCATCCAATTTAGGATCATGGGTTAACGCGACTACAGCGGTATGAGAATCCACATTTAATTCTAGAAGGACATCATCGGGCATACCGCGCATAAAGCTCACATCATCTCGGTTGATACCTTCGATATATTCCTCACGAGGATCGATCACAATTACTTCAAAATCGGCAGCAAGAGCAAAATCCGCGGTATATAAAGATAGTTGTCCAGCACCAATAATGATCATGCGCCAACGTGGCCCGTAGGTCGTTCTCATCTCTGTATCGGTCAAGATGAAATCATCATTTTGATTGCCGGACGATAGAGTCGATTTACCAGTAAGCAGATTGACTGAGCGTCGGGTTATTTGATGATTGCTGATCGATGAGAGTAATTGTTCTAATATCGCCAGCTCAGGCTTTGGTTCCACTAAAAGGCGCAGGTTTCCGCCACACGGCAAACCAAAACGTGCAGCCTCTTCCTGGCTAACGCCATAGACCACCATTTCTGGTGTGCTACGAGTGAGGATGTCTGTCTGCACTCGACTAATTAAATCGTCTTCCACGCAACCACCTGAGACCGAACCCGCAACTTGGCCATCATCTCGAATGGCCAACCAAGAGCCAACAGGTCTAGGGGCTGAGCCCCACGTTTGCGCTACGGTGGCAATAGCTACTAAGTGACCAGCTTGTAACCAGGTTAAGGCTGATTTGAGAACGCTTAAGTCAGTACTATTCATTCTTTATCTTTTTGATGATTTATCTAATTTATTAATTATTATCACTCTAATGACTTTATCGAGTAAATCTTCGACTGATACTGCCTTACGAGTTGCCATCATCTTATTGGCAGCAGGCGAGGGGAGTCGTATGGGTTCGATTCCCAAAGCCTTACTTAAAAAAGGCGGAAAAACTTTTCTAGAAAACTTTTGCATAGCCGCTAGCCAACTTGAACCTGTGCAATTGATCATCGTTACTGGCTTTCATGCGCCAGAGATTGAGATAGCATATGACAGCTTCAAGAGTTTGTATCAGCCTTCAGCTCAAATCATTCGTAATTCAGATCCAGAAAGAGGGCAGGCATCATCTGTACGCATCGGCTTAGAAGCGTTAAATCAAGAATACGACGTCTTGATGGTGTGCTTATGTGATCAGCCTTATGTAGGTGTTGATGAGATGAGATTATTACTAGACCAATTCAAACTACGAAGTGCGAACCAAGAAATCCTCTTGCCATTGGTCAACGGGCAACGCGGAAATCCAGTACTGTTTTCCCGCAAGGTGGTGACGGAAATTTTAGCGACACCAGAAATGGTGTGTAGAACATTTATGGATATCCATCCGGAGCTGATTCACCATTTGAAAACAGAAAACAACGCTTTTATCCAAGACGTCGACACTCCAGCCGACATCCTGGCCTTAGGCGTTACAAAAAGTTAGATTTCCGCAATCAACTCGATTTCTACGCAAGCACCCAATGGGATTTGCGCCACACCAAATGCACTACGAGCATGCTTGCCCGCTTCTCCAAACACTTCAAAAAGAAGCTCTGAACAGCCATTAACTACTAAATGCTGCTCGATAAAAGTATCGGTTGAGTTGACAAGCCCCATCACCTTGACTATGCGCTTTACTTTGTCTAGTGAGCCTAGGTGGTTTTGTAAGGTGGCAATTAAATCAATAGCAATAGCGCGCGCAGCAGCTTTACCAGTTTCCGTATCCATATCTTTACCTAGTTTTCCAACCCAGGGTTTTCCATCTTGTTTGGCAATATGACCAGATAGAAATACGGTGTTGCCGCTAGTGGCAGCCATTACGTAGGCTGCAGCTGGTGCGCCGACAGGGGGCAATTGGATGCCAAGAGTGTTGAGACGTTCGCTAATAGTGCTCATAGTAGTTTTCCGATTGGATAAATGAATAGTAAATATTACTTGGAAAGTTGGCGCATGGCACTTTCAAGACCGTTTAGCGTAACAGGATACATACGATCTTTTAGTAAGTTCTTCATGATGTCGATCGATTGTCGATATTCCCAAATAGATTCAGGTTCTGGGTTGAGCCACGCAAAATGGGGAAAGTGGTCTAGAAGCCTATTAATCCAAACGGCACCGGCTTCTCGATTGTTATATTCCACAGAGCCATTTGGACTCAAGATCTCATAGGGAGACATAGTTGCATCACCGATAAATATGAGCTTGTAATCAGGGCCATATTTATTAATGATGTCTTGGGTAGCGGTAACTTGATCACGGCGGCGGCGATTACTTTGCCATAGATTTTCATAAACACAGTTATGAAAATAGTAGTACTCAAGATGTTTAAATTCTGCTTTAGCTGCTGAGAATAATTCAGCAATACGCTGGATGTGATCATCCATCGATCCACCCACATCCATCAACAAAAGAACCTTGACTTGATTATGGCGCTCTGGGCGCATCTGAATATCTAGCATTCCTGCATTGGCAGCAGTCGAATGAATGGTTTTATCTAAATCCAACTCGAGTACAGAACCTTCGCGAGCAAAACGCCGTAAGCGTCTTAAAGCGACTTTAATATTGCGCGTACCTAGGGCTAGGTCGCTGTCGTAATCTTTAAACTCTCGTGCTTCCCACACTTTAATCGCAGTGCGGTTGCCGGCACTTTCGCCACCAATTCTTATTCCTTCGGGGTGGTAGCCGCTATGCCCAAATGGAGATGAGCCACCGGCTCCAACCCACTTACTGCCTCCACCATGCCATTCTTTTTGCTCTTTTAAAAGCTCTTCTAAGCGCTTTTTTAAGGCCTCAGGTCCGCCCAGTTTTTTTAGGGCCACCTTTTCTTCGTCGCTGAGTACCCGTTGCAACTTCTTTTCAAGCCAATCCATGGGGATATCTGGGGTTAGAGCGATGATTTTTTCAACACCCTTAAAGTAGCTACCAAATGCTTGGTCAAAACGATCAAAGTGTTGCTCATCTTTTACCAAAGTCATGCGAGCCAGTTGGTAAAAATCATCTATTGAGGGGGTAATGACATTGGACTTCAGCGCATCAAGTAGAGTTAAAAATTCTCGTACTGAAACAGGCACTTTGGCCTCTTTCAAATTCAGAAAGAACTGAATGAGCATCAAATGTAATTAAAGATGAGCTAAGTTTTATTAGCGATGATTGCGATTCATCGTCACAAGACGCTCAAACAAATGAACATCTTGCTCGTTCTTTAGTAGCGCTCCATGAAGAGGTGGAACGACAATTTTTTCCTCTTGGCTGTAAAGGGCCTCCGGAGGTATGTCTTCAGCTAGCAAGAGTTTTAACCAATCAATTAATTCGGATGTGGATGGCTTTTTCTTTAGGCCGGGTAGGGAACGTATCTGGTAAAAGGCTTTGAGGGCAGCTTCGAGTAGATCTTGCTTAATATTGGGATGGTGGACATCCACGATGCTTTGCATCGTTTGCGCATCTGGAAAGGTAATGTAATGAAAGAAACAGCGACGCAAGAAAGCATCTGGTAATTCTTTTTCATTGTTTGAGGTGATGATGACTAAAGGACGGTGTTTCGCTTTGATTAATTCACGCGTTTCATAGACATAAAATTCCATGCGATCGATTTCTCGCAATAGATCGTTTGGAAATTCAATATCTGCTTTGTCAATTTCATCGATCAACAATACGGTAGGTTCATCTGCCTCGAAGGCTTGCCACAGAACACCCTTCACAATGTAGTTGCGAATATCTTTTACTTTTTCATCGCCTAATTGAGAATCCCGCAAACGACTAACGGCATCGTATTCATATAAACCTTGTTGCGCCTTGGTAGTCGACTTAATGTGCCACTGTAATAGAGGCATCTTTAGGGCAGCCGCGACTTCTTCGGCTAACATCGTTTTTCCGGTTCCAGGCTCTCCCTTAATAAGAAGGGGGCGCTGAAGGGCAATTGCTGCATTCACCGCTAATTTCAGGTCATCGGTAGCAACGTAGCTTTGACTGCCATCAAAGCGGTTTTGGGCGGTAGATGCGGGCTTAGTCATTTTTTGGCACTTTACAGTCTTTTGTAGAGCGTACAAGTATAGGTAAATAGGGCAAATATTTCAGTATTTATACTGATTTCCAGGTCTGAAATGGCTAAAGAAAAGACTAATTTGGCAGCTCTCCGCTATACTCTCCCAAATTGATTTAAATCAAACTCATAAATACCGATTTCTATGAAAAAACACTCTATTCTGCTTAAATTACTCATGTGCGCCGGTGTGGCGTTAATGGGATTTTCAGCCCAGGCTGACGAAGTAAAAGGTAGTGCTGCAGCTGGTAACGGCAAGGTTTGGCTTTGCACTGGTTGCCATTCCATTCCTGACTATCGTGCCGACTATCCCTACGTATATAGAGTGCCTATGTTGGGTGGCCAAAATGCGGGTTACATTGCTACAGCCTTATCGGAATACAAAAAAGGCGAAAGAAAGCATCCAACCATGCGATCTATTGCTACCAGCCTATCTGATCAAGATATGGCTGATATCGGCGAATACTATGCTGCGCAAACTGCCAGCTCACCTAACAACCCATTGAAGTGATAGAGGCACGTTTATGAAATTAGCTCTAGTTACCGCAGTTTTGCTGTCCAGTATCGGTCTTGTCAACGTAGCCAATGCAGCAAGCATTGATAAGGGGCAGGCTTTAGTTGAGAAAGGTAATTGTGTTTCATGTCACGGCGCTGGTCTGAATGCACCAATCATGCCCACATACCCTAAGCTCGCCGGTCAATACCCAGATTATCTTTATTACGCTTTGAAGGCATATGAAGTGGGTGATACAAATCACTTATACGGTCGCAATAACGCCACCATGTCCTCCCTTATTAAGGCGCAAACAACGCCTTTAACAGACCAAGATTTGCGTGACATCGCTGCTTACATTGCTTCCTTACCAGGGAACTTTGTTATCAAGAAGTAAGGTTCTACTGAGCACAAATACAAAAGGCTTAGATTTTTCTAAGCCTTTTTTGTTTTCTAAATGTCTTTATTTAACCGCTTCGAGCCCGCGTGCCAAATGTTTACGCATCGCAAATTCAGCTGCGACTTGATCTCGCTTTAGTATCGCATTGAGGATTTCTCGATGCTCAATCAGTGAATTTTGTAGACGCCCCGTGCTCGTCAGAGAATCTCGACGATGTAATTTAAGAACTTTTCGTAGGTCATTTATCACGCCATTCATCCAGCGATTTCCTGCGATCTCCTGAATGAGCTCATGAAATTTGCCATTGACCTCAAAAAATTGCTCTATATCTCGATCAGCAGCTGCCTTCTCAAGTCGGTGGTGTAAGTGATCTAGCAAGTTAAGCTCAGCTTCTGTGGCTTTGCTGGCGGTAATCTTTGCTGCTTCACCTTCTAATAGGGAAAGAATGGTAAAGATTTGCTCTAAATCCTTTCTGGCAACTTCAGTGACATAAGAGCCTCGACGCATTTTGATCGTCACTAGGCCTTCAGAAGCCAATACCTTAATGGCTTCCCGCATAGGAGTTCGACTAATTCCAAATTGCTCAGCCAAGCCTTGTTCATCTAGCCAGCTTCCAGGAGCCAACTCTTTACTAAATATTTGCTCACGCAGGCGGTCAGCAACGTCTTCGTACAAGGGTCTATTATTCAGTTTTGTATTCATAATTATGAATACATGATATCTAGACAAATGACGAATAGTCAAGCAGAATTAGCAAATATCGATGCAATGCAACAAAACAATCAGGGAGTGCTTTGTGAGTTCAGACAAGAAAAGTTCATCAACCAATCCATGGCCATCATTTCCAGAAACGAATCTGGACGCTTGGAATAAATCAGCGCAAAAATCTGCCCCTAATGGCGACGTAGATAAGCTTGGTTGGAATACACCTGACGGTATTCAATTAAAAGCCTTATACACCTCTGCAGATACACAGGATCTGAATTACACAAATACATTGCCAGGATTCGAACCTTTTGTACGCGGACCCCAAGCAACAATGTATTCCGTGCGTCCATGGACGATTCGTCAATACGCTGGATTTTCAACTGCTGAAGCATCAAATGCTTTTTACCGTGAAGCATTAGCTGCTGGCGGCCAAGGCGTTTCAGTTGCATTTGATTTGGCGACGCACCGCGGTTATGACTCAGACCATCCTCGTGTAGCAGGTGATGTTGGTAAAGCTGGCGTCGCAATTGACTCAGTTGAAGATATGAAAATTTTATTTAACGGCATTCCGTTAGATAAGGTTTCTGTCTCAATGACTATGAATGGTGCTGTGCTACCTGTGCTAGCCGGCTACATCGTTGCGGGTGAAGAACAAGGCGTAAAGCAAGAAGCGCTTTCTGGAACCATACAGAATGACATTCTGAAAGAGTTCATGGTGCGCAACACCTATATCTACCCACCAGAGCCATCAATGCGCATCATTGGTGACATCATTGAATATACGGCAAAAAATATGCCGAAATTTAACTCGATCTCGATTTCGGGTTATCACATGCAAGAAGCTGGCGCAAACCAGGTATTGGAATTAGCGTTCACCTTAGCCGACGGAAGAGAGTATGTGAAGACTGCGCTTGCCAAGGGTATGGACGTGGATGGCTTTGCGGGACGCCTGTCATTCTTCTTTGCTATTGGTATGAACTTCTATTTAGAAGTTGCCAAATTACGTGCCGCTCGTTTGTTGTGGTGGCGCATTATGAAATCCTTTGAGCCAAAAAATCCAAAGTCGTTGATGTTGCGCACACACTGTCAAACTTCAGGTTGGTCTTTGACAGAGCAAGACCCCTACAACAATGTAGTGAGAACGACTGTTGAGGCAATGGCTGCTGTATTTGGCGGCACTCAGTCTTTGCATACCAATTCATTGGATGAAGCAATTGCTTTGCCATCTGAATTCTCAAGTCGCATTGCACGTAATACCCAATTAATTTTGCAGGAAGAGACTCATATCACTAGCGTGATCGACCCTTGGGCTGGTTCCTACATGATGGAGAGTTTGACTCAAGAGATGGCCGATAAAGCCTGGGAAATTATTCAAGAAGTTGATTCCATGGGTGGCATGATTAAGGCAGTCGAAAGTGGTTGGGCCAAGCTCAAGATCGAGGCCGCCGCAGCTGAAAAACAAGCCAAAATTGACTCGGGTTCAGATGTCATCGTTGGTGTTAATAAATACAAGCTAGCCAAAGAAGATCTCGTTGATGTGTTAATGATTGATAACGAGATGGTTCGCGAAGGGCAAGTAGCACGTCTTAAAGAAATCAAAGCTAAGCGTGATACTCAAAAAGTTGAAGCCGCATTAGATGCACTTACTAAAGCCGCGGAAGATCACACCGGTAACTTATTAGAGTTATCAGTCAATGCTATTCGTTTGCGCGCTACAGTAGGTGAGGTATCTGATGCATTAGAAAAGGTTTACGGGCGCCATCGCGCCGATACTCAAAAGGTGACCGGTGTGTATGCAGCCGCTTATGACTCAGCTGAAGGTTGGGCAAAACTTCAAACAGAAATCGCTGATTTTGCAAAAGATTTTGGTCGTCGCCCCCGTGTGATGATTGCTAAGCTCGGTCAGGATGGGCATGACCGCGGCGCTAAGGTTGTGGCTACCGCTTATGCGGACTTAGGGTTTGACGTTGATATTGGCCCCTTATTTCAAACTCCTGAAGAGTGCGCTCGTCAGGCCATTGAAAATGACGTTCATGCATTAGGCGTCTCAACATTAGCTGCTGGGCATAAAACGCTTGTTCCCGCCATCATTGCAGAGCTGAAAAAACAAGGCTCGGACGACATTATCGTTTTCGTTGGCGGTGTCATTCCAAGGCAGGATTACGAGTTTCTCTACGAGGCAGGGGTCAAAGGTATTTATGGCCCAGGAACACCAATTCCAGCTTCTGCAAAAGATGTACTTGAGCAGATTCGTAAATCAATGAAACCAGTTTAAGTCGGGTTTCTGAGCATGCTCGAAGCCGCTGATCTAGCGCTAGTAAATGACTTAGCTGATATTGCGTCGCTAAAGCAGCGTCGCGCATTGGCGAAGGTGATTACGTTGCTGGAGTCAACGCGTTTAGACCACCGAAAACGTGCTGACGATGTATTAAATACATTACTTCCGAAGACTGGCAAATCCTTTCGATTGGGAATTTCTGGTGTACCGGGAGTCGGTAAGTCTACGTTAATAGAAAGTCTAGGTCTTTATCTCATAGAAAAAGGTCATCGTGTAGCTGTGTTGGCTATCGATCCCACGTCAAGTTTGTCTGGCGGCTCCATATTGGGCGATAAAACCCGCATGGAGCGTTTATCTGTTTTGGATAATGCTTTTATACGACCAAGTCCTTCTTCTTTGACTCTCGGTGGAGTGGCCGAGAAAACACGTGAAGCGATGTTGGTTGCAGAAGCTGCTGGCTTTGACATCATCATTGTTGAAACAGTAGGCGTTGGCCAAAGTGAAATCGCTGTATCTGGCATGACTGATATGTTTTTGCTATTGCAATTGCCTAATGCTGGTGATGATTTGCAGGCAATTAAAAAGGGCGTAATGGAAATCGCCGACCTGATTGTGATTAATAAGGTAGACATTGATCCTGATGCCGCAATGCGTGCGCAACTATTTATCACCAGCTCTTTACGTTTACTCGGATTTCAGGGGAATCCTGATCATGCCTCTCACAACCAAGATTTTTGGCATCCAACAGTGATGACTTTAAGTGCGCTCGAAGGTAAAGGTGTCCCTGAGCTTTGGGAAAAAATCATGCACTTTGAAAAACTGCAAAGAGCAAATGGTAAGTTTGAATCTCGTCGTAAACAACAATCGGGCGCATGGATGTGGGACCGCATCGATGCAGGTTTAAAGAACGCATTTCGTAGCAATACAGCAGTGCAGGGGCTCTTACCGAGCCTTACTGCACAAGTAAATCAAGGAACCTTGGCTCCTTCAGTTGCAGCAAGACGTTTACTGGAGTCTATGGGGCATGAATTTTTCTAAGGAGTAGTTAATGAAGGAAATCATTCAACAACTAGAAGCGAAGCGTGAGCTTGCCCGTTTAGGTGGTGGGCAGAAGCGCATTCAGTCTCAGCATGCTAAAGGCAAGCTGACTGCTCGCGAACGAATTGAGCTTTTGCTCGATGCTGGCACTTTCGAAGAATGGGATATGTTTGTTGAGCATCGATGCCATGACTTTGGCATGAGTGATCAAACTGTTCCGGGAGATGGTGTTGTTACTGGTTACGGCATGATTAACGGACGTTTAGTCTTTGTATTTTCACAAGACTTTACAGTTCTTGGTGGTTCATTATCAGAAGCACATGCAGAAAAGATCTGCAAAATTATGGATCAAGCACTTAAAGTGGGCGCACCCGTTATTGGTTTAAATGACTCTGGTGGCGCACGTATTCAAGAAGGCGTTGCTTCTTTAGGTGGCTATGCTGAAATTTTCCAACGTAACGTTACAGCATCTGGTGTCATTCCCCAGATTTCCTTGATTATGGGGCCTTCAGCTGGAGGTGCAGTGTATTCACCAGCGCTTACTGACTTCATCTTTATGGTGAAAGACAGTTCATACATGTTTGTTACTGGTCCTGAGGTGGTTAAAACCGTTACTCATGAGGATGTAACTGCAGAAGAATTGGGCGGTGCCGTAACCCATTCCACAGTATCAGGTGTTTGTGACTTGGCATTTGAAAATGATGTGGATGCGATCATGATGTTGCGTCGCTTCTTCAACTATTTGCCACTCTCTAATCGCGAAAAACCACCGTTGATTAAAGGTGCCAATCGTAATGAAGAACCCGATTTTTCATTAGATACATTAGTGCCATCTAACCCAAATCAGCCTTATGACATGAAGGAGTTGATAGAGAAGATTGTGGATGATGGCGAGTTCTTTGAGTTGCAACCTGATTACGCTAAAAATATTGTGATTGGATTTGCACGTATTGAAGGTCGCTCTATTGGTATTGTTGCTAACCAACCACTGATATTAGCTGGTTGCTTGGACATCAAGGCTTCTATTAAAGCGGCGCGTTTCGTCCGCTTCTGTGATGCTTTTAATATCCCAGTAGTCACCTTGGTTGACGTTCCAGGGTTTATGCCCGGTACCGCTCAAGAATACGGCGGCATTATTAAGCATGGCGCTAAGTTGTTATATGCCTACGCTGATTGCACCGTTCCAAAGGTAACCTTAATTACCCGTAAGGCTTATGGTGGCGCATATGACGTGATGGCCTCCAAGCATTTGCGTGGTGATGTTAACTTTGCATGGCCATCTGCTGAAATTGCAGTGATGGGCCCTAAAGGCGCTGTAGAAATTATTTTCCGTGAAGAGAAATCGGATCCAGAAAAAATTACAGCACGTGAAGCCGAATATAAGGCGAAGTTTGCAAATCCATTTGTGGCAGGCCGTCGAGGTTATATCGACGATGTTATTTTGCCGCACGAGACTCGCAAGCGAATCGCGCGCTCCTTGGCGATGCTAAAAGACAAAGACTTGAAGAATCCTGCCCGTAAACACGGCAATATTCCTCTGTAAAGGCGCTGACAAATTATGACTACGAAAATGTTTAAGAAAATTCTGATTGCCAATCGCGGTGAGATTGCTTGCCGTGTAATGAAAACCGCCAAGAAGATGGGCATCAAGACCGTTGCTGTTTATTCGGAGGCCGATAAAGAAGCGCGTCACGTACAGCTTGCAGATGAGGCTGTCTGCATTGGACCAGCGCCTTCACGCGAATCTTATTTGGTAATCGATCGCATTATTCAAGCATGTAAAGATACCGGGGCTGAAGCTGTACATCCAGGATATGGATTTCTGTCTGAAAATGAACAGTTTGCCAAGCGTTGCGAAGAAGAGGGTATCGTTTTTATTGGGCCTAAGCACCAATCTATCGCAGCAATGGGCGACAAAATTGCCTCTAAAAAGCTGGCTTTAGAGGCTAAAGTTAATACGATTCCTGGTTACAACGAAGCTATCGACACTACTGAGGAAGCTGTAAAGATTGCTCAAGGCATTGGTTATCCAGTAATGATCAAAGCCTCCGCAGGTGGAGGTGGTAAAGGCTTGCGGGTTGCATTCAACGACAAAGAAGCGGCCGAAGGTTTCGCTGCTTGCAAAACTGAAGCGATGAATAGCTTTGGTGATGACAGAATTTTCATTGAGAAATTTGTAGAAGGTCCACGTCATATTGAAATTCAAGTATTAGGTGATTCCCAGGGTAATGTCGTGTATCTCAATGAGCGAGATTGCTCTATTCAACGGCGCCACCAAAAAGTCATCGAAGAAGCGCCTTCTCCTTTTATTGATCCAGCAACGCGTAAAGCAATGGGTGAACAAGCTGTTGCTTTAGCTAAAGCGGTTAATTACCAGTCTGCAGGTACTGTTGAGTTTGTGGTTGGTAAAGATAAGTCGTTCTACTTCTTAGAGATGAATACTCGTCTACAAGTCGAGCATCCGGTCACAGAAAGTATTACCGGCCTTGACCTGGTAGAGCAAATGATTCGTGTTGCTGCTGGTGAGAAGCTGGCATTCAAACAAGAAGATGTAAAACTGGATGGCTGGTCAATGGAATGTCGTATTAATGCAGATGATCCATTCCGTAACTTTTTACCATCTACCGGTCGTTTGGTTAAATATCGTCCTCCAGAGTCAGTTGATGGTGTTCGTGTAGATACAGGCGTCTATGAGGGTGGCGAGATTCCAATGTATTACGACTCAATGATCGCTAAGTTGATTGTTCACGGAAAAGATCGCACCGAAGCCATTGAAAAGATGCGTAATGCATTGAATGATTTTGTAATCCGTGGCATTCATTCCAATATTCCTTTTCAGGCTGCGTTATTGCAACATCCACGTTTTGTGAATGGCGACTTTACAACTGGGTTTATCGCTGAAGAGTATCCAGACGGATTTAAAAAGGACTCAGTGCAACCTGCCGATCCTAAGCGTTTAGCGGCATTAGCAGCATTTATGCGTTATCGCTATCTTGAGCATATCAAGATGATTGATGGTCAATTGGCTGGTCATGAGATGGTTATTGCTAAGAAGTTTGTGGTTGTTACTGGTAAGAAAACCGGTTCGATGACCGACCCTTATGAAGTACCTATTCGCGTTGAGTTAAAAGATGGTATCTATTCGGTCTACATCGATGAAGCAGATGGCGTAAGCCGCTATGACATCGTCAGCGATTGGCGCCCTGGTCAAATATGCTTGCATGCAACCATTAACGGAACCCACAAGGTTACCGCTCAGGTTGACAGAAAAGGCGTTAAATTTTATTTAGTGCTCGATGGAGCTCACTTTGAGTGCATGGTCTTAAGCCCACTTGGTGCCGAACTACAGCGTCGCATGCCAGTGAAGTTACCGCCGGATACCTCTAAGCTCGTGATGTCACCAATGCCAGGTCTGTTAACCAAGATTGCCGTAAAAGCTGGCGATGCGGTCACTGCTGGACAAAAATTGGCCTCTATTGAGGCGATGAAAATGGAGAATACACTCTCGGCAATGCAAGATGGCGTCGTAGCAGAGGTCTGTGCCAAAGAAGGTGATAGTTTGGCTGTTGATCAATTAATCATCCGTTTTGAATAATTCACTGGAAAACATATGGCCGCTAAACCATTCAAAATCTTAGGTATTCAGCAAATCGCCATTGGCGGTGAAAGTAAAGACCGCCTTAAGAAGTTGTGGGTAGATATGTTGGGCTTTGAATATAAAAGCACTTTCGTTTCTGAGCGTGAAAACGTAGATGAAGATATTTGCGCTATTGGCACTGGTGCACATGAGATTGAGGTAGATCTCATGCAGCCATTTGATGTTGAAAAAAAACCCGCAGTTCATCAAACGCCTCTCAATCATATTGGCTTATGGGTAGATGACTTGCCTAAGGCCGTTGAGTGGCTCTCAGCCAACGGCCTTCGATTTGCGCCGGGCGGTATTCGCAAGGGTGCTGCTGGATTTGACATTACTTTTGTACACCCAAAAGGCAATGATGAATTTCCAATTAGTGGAGAAGGCGTTTTAATTGAGTTAGTGCAGGCCCCTCCTGAGGTAATTGCGGGATTACGTTCATAATTTGGTTTTACACCCAATTTAAATGAGTTTCCATTGACGCACTTACTTGCTATCGACACTTCATCGGCATGGTGTTCGGTGGCTTTATCTATGCATGAGTCTGCACCGCAACTCAGGCATGAACTTGTCTCCGCAGGAGCAAGCCAACTATTACTCCCTTGGGTAGAGGATCTGTTGCAGGATGCTAACCTGCAACTGAAGGATATGGACGCCATTGCTGTTGGCATTGGCCCTGGCGCTTTTACTGGAGTTCGCTTAGGTGTGGCAGCAGTCCAGGGCTTGGCTATATCAACAAATCTACCGGTTATTCCCGTAACCAGCTTAGATGCTATCGCTGCACAGTTGTGCAAAACTCAGCAATTCAAAAAGAAACAGCCTCAATGCTTTGTAATTGCCATTGATGCCCGTATGGATGAAATCTATTGGGCCAAATATCAATCTGCCGAATCTATATCCGAGCTACCAAGGCGTTTGGGTGATATTCATCTCAGCAAACCAGAGGATATTCAGTTAGGGGGCATTCATTATTTGGCTGGTAGCGGTCTGAAGGTATTTGGAGAGCGACTTTTTGTAAATCGCACCATTTCTTCAGATGCACTAGACGCGGATATTTCGATTTCAGCTATTGGTATCTTGGAATGCGCTAAAAGGGCACTTAAGAATAATCAGCAGTGTGATGTTCATCATTTGGCGCCGCTTTACGTGAGAGATAAAGTAGCCCTCACAACCCATGAGCGTGAGATTGCATTTGGAAAGTCATCCTCCTAATGTCGCAACATGAAGATGGTGCTGAGCTCTCTTTTATGCCTATGCAAGTAGCGGATTTAGACTCAGTCTTAGAAATTGAATCTATTTCCCATATACATCCGTGGACCAAGGGAAACTTTTCTGACTCTCTAGCTGCTGGTCATTGGGCCTATTGCATACGGCCGGCCTCTGGCTCTTCCGGTGGACAAGGCAATGCACAAAGCTCCACTCAAGGGACTTATCTAGCTCCCGAGGCATTATGGGCTTACTGTATTTTGTATCCCGCTGTGGATGAATTGCATTTACTCAATATCACCGTATCTCCTAAGCTGAGAAAACTCGGGCTAGGTGCGCGGATGATGGTTGCAATAGAGGGTGTAGCAATACAGCAAAATATGCCTAGGATTATTTTGGAAGTAAGGCCTTCAAATATTCCTGCGGTAAGCCTGTATCAGAGCTTGGGATATGAAGAAATTGGTGTTCGCAAGGACTACTACCCAGCCAATCCGGAGACTGGAAAGCGTGAAGATGCAATCGTCATGGCTAAATCGATTAAGCTAACAGCATGAGCAATACACATTCCAGTTTTTTGAAAGAAATGGGCATTACCGAGTGGACCTCTCGAGAGACTTTATCGGAACCGACAGCCTCGCTTGAGCTTGCCCGCCCAGAATCTCTTAACACCGATCAAAACGCTTCCCCAATGTCTGAACGTAACTCTACTGGCAAGTGGTGGTTCTTTGGTGCCAAACCCCAGGGTGACACTCAAACGCTGTTTAATAACCTCATTCGAGTTTTAGGACTGTCTTCTGACGAGTGGGAGTGGAAAAATCCAGCAGATAATTTATCTCAATTAAAAATCCCTGAAAATGGCTTTCCTTTGGTGGCCTTTGCCTTTGGTGGGCCGAGTACTCAAAAGATTACCGGTGAACGCGACCCCCTACCGCAGTTACGTGAAACAGTATTGGCCTTAAATACCGGCACGGACGACGATATTCCGGTGATTGCTTCTTTTGATTTGACTCAGGTTGTGGCCAGTCCGAAAGATAAAGCTTTTCTTTGGCAGGACCTATTACTAGCTAAATCAGTATTGCAAAATATTTAAATCTAATTTGAGCTGAAACTCAGTTCATGCGGATATGAAGCTTAGTGCTTGTGTTCGCCGATGAGATGCATTGAGTCATATTCCGCTTGGTTACGTGCATGACGTTTAATGACTAACCACATAATGACGCTGACTACCAGGCCGAATCCAATAATGACAGACTGAACTGGAAGATCCAACCAAATTAGTAATGAGTAGATAGCTAACATCGCTAATACAGAAATGTTTTCATTAAAGTTCTGCACGGCAATAGAATGTCCAGCGGACATCAATACGTGGCCGCGATGTTGTAAGAGGGCATTCATGGGAACTACAAAGTAACCAGCCAAACAGCCAACCAAAACCAATAAGAAATACGCCGGAATAAGATTTAATGAAATCTGAAATTTGCCGATAGCAAATAAACTGGTGTTAGGCAGCATATCAGAGTTATAAATCGCCATCACACAAACCACTAAGCCCATCACAATGCCGTATGGCAGGACTTTCAAAGACTTTCTAAGGGGCACACTACATGCTGCGTAGACAGCGCCAATAGCCACTCCAACTGCAGAAATGGCTTGCAAAATAGCGCCTTGGGAGAGCGTCATATGAAGTGCTACTTGTGCCCACTTAATCACGATAAATTGCAAGGTGGCGCCTGCACCCCAAAACAAAGTGGTGACAGCTAAAGAGATTTGCCCAAGACGATCATTCCATAAGGTTTTAAAACATACAGAAAAGTCTTTGATTAACTCAATCGGATTGGTCTTTTGAGACACGTAGCGTGCGCCGGTATCTGGAATCTTGAGGTTAATGAGTGCCGCAATCACATAAATCATCATGATGATGAGAATGGCTGATTCAGCCGGTGTATCAATTCCGGTGGTCACATTGGGTATGTCAATCGACAGTAGACTTTGCGAAACGGAAGCACTAATTAATACGCCACCTAGCACTGTACCCAAAATAATGGAGCTTACCGTGAGTCCCTCAATCCAACCATTTGCAGCCACTAATTTTTCTGGGGGGAGTAGTTCAGTCAATATTCCATATTTGGCAGGGGAGTAAGCCGCGGCCCCCAAACCGACAATGGCATACGAAAAAAGGGGGTGACTACCAAACAGCATTACCACGCAACCCACGAACTTAATCGTATTGGTAATGAACATGACATTGCCTTTAGGTCTGGAGTCTGCAAAGGCTCCCACAAAGGCTGCAAGCAGAACATAGGACAATACAAAGAATAATTTGAGCAAAGGCGTCATCCAGGCCGGTGCGTTAAGCTGGGCCAAGAGGGCTATTGCTGCTATGAGCAGGGCGTTATCAGCCAGCGACGAAAAAAATTGCGCCGCCATAATGATGTAAAAACTGCGGTTCATTCGTACAATCTAGTCATTAATGTAATTAAAACATGAAAGGAGGGGTGAATTGGGTGCTTCAGCTAATAGCTTGATTAATAGACCAATTTTGGCATCTATTCATACGCAGGCCTTTCGACATAATTTAAACCGAGTTCGGGAATTGGCACCAGAGTCCAAAATTTGGTCAGTTATCAAAGCAAGAGCCTACGGCCATTGCTTTGATGCCGCACTCAAAGGCCTCAGTTCTACTGATGGATTTGCTCTATTGGATATCCAAGATGCTGTTTGGTTGAGGGAGCATGGCTGGGAAGGGAGAGTCCTGCTTTTAGAGGGTTTATTTCATGAAAATGAATTAGAACTCGCTCAAGAATTGAGTTGTGACTTAGTAGTGCATTGTGAAGCTCAGGTGGAATGGCTGGAAAAGTACATTGAGCAAGGTCATAAGCCTTTTAGTATTTTTTTAAAAATGAATACCGGTATGAATCGACTGGGTTTTAAGCCAGAGGCCTATAGAACCGCCTTTCATCGACTACATGCTTTTGGATGTCGGATGCATCACATGACCCATTTTGCTAACGCTGATCAAGCAGATCAACGCCCCACTGTAGGCGAACAACAAGAGGTATTTGAGCGAACGATTGATGGTCTATCTGGACCCACCTCCCTTGCGAACTCAGCTGCCATCCTATGGCATCGAAATGCCTTAGGGGGCTGGATTCGCCCCGGCATTATGTTGTACGGCGCTTCACCAACTGGCATTTACGCTGACATTGAGCATGCCCATTTGAAGGCCGTTATGCAACTTCAAAGTGAAATTATTGATATTCAAGAATTGAAGGCTGGTGATGGCGTGGGGTATGGTGGCCGCTATCAAGCACCAGAAGCGATGAGAATAGGTATCGTGGCCTGCGGCTATGCTGATGGCTATCCACGTACCGCTAAAGACGGAACGCCTGTGTGGGTGAGTATTGGGGCTGAGGACGGTAACGGTATTGTTTGCCCCATCGTAGGACGTGTATCCATGGATATGTTGACTATTGACTTGCGTAATGCACCCCAAGCCAAAATTGGCAGTGTTGTTGAATTATGGGGCGATCGTATTCCTGTTGATGAAGTAGCGCGAATGAGCGATACGATTGGTTATGAATTACTCTGCGCTGTTGCACCACGCGTACCGGTTGCAATTAAATAATTTTCCACTGGCTTTTAACAAATAAAAAATCCTCTACATATTTAGAGGATTTTTTATTGGGCGCTAGAAAATTACTTATTCCAGAACTGCCACCATTTAACTTCTTTTTTTACCCGCTGACCTGTCTCTAGCATTGTGCTATCTGGGAAGTTCAAGGCAAATACCCGGGCCGAGTCATTGCTAAGTTGTGTCAGCCCTAGCTTCTCATAGGATTTCACTAAAATATAGAGGGCCTCCTCAACGGCGGGTGCACGATCATAGTCGCGGATTACCAGCTGAGCGCGGTTTGCAGAGGCTAAATAGGCCCCGCGTTGATAGTAGAAGCGAGCCACATTGACATCAGCTTCAGCTAAAGAATTCACGATATAGCGCATTCGATCCAATGAATCGGGTGCATATTTACTATCTGGGAAGCGATCTACAACAGTCTTAAAAGATTCGAAGGCTTCTTTTGCTGCCTTAGGGTCTCGTTCGCTGAGATCTTGGCCGGTGAAATTACCTAGCCAGCCTAAATCATCATTAAATGTGATCAAGCCTTTGAGGTAATACGCATAATCCAATGTTGGACTGCCTTGATGCAATTTGATGAAGCGATCAATGGCAATTAATGCTTGCGCCTGCTCTTGGGCTTTCCAATAGCAATAAGCAGAATTAATTTGAGCTTGTTGAGAATACGGCCCAAAAGGAAAGCGCGCCTCTAGTTTTTCAAAATATTTACCGCATTTCGCAAAATCCGCATCATTCATTTTGTCGGTAGCTTCAGAGTAGAGCTTTGCTTCTGGCCAAATATCGGTGTCGTCTTTTTTGCCCTCGCTACCTGCGCATCCGCCAAGTAGGATGAGTGCAAAAATGATTGCTAAAAGTAGTGCAAAAGTGCGACTAAAAATGGCTGAAAAGCCTCTTTGGGGTGAAGAGGGTCCAGCAAGCCTTAAACTGGCGTCTGATATTACGTCGGACATAACTGAAAGGCTCTTTAAGCGTGGCATTGCCGCAAACTCCTGAATCGAATCCTGTTGATTATATCGATGATGAGGATTTCATCTCTCTGGAAATTCCATTGGAGATGGCTGGTGAACGCCTGGACAAGGTGTTGGCTGGATCTTTGCCTGATTATTCCCGTAATCGGCTCAAGGCTTGGGTTGAAGCTGGCGCAGTTATGGTTGATGGAAAAGTCACCAAAGCCAGATATTTATTGAGGGGGGGCGAGAGTGTTAAGGTATTTCCTCAAGAAATGCCTGAACAATTTGCCTTTAGCCCCGAAAACATCCCTTTGGAGGTGGTTTACGAGGATGACTCCATCATTGTGATTAACAAGCCGCCGGGATTGGTGGTACATCCTGCTGCAGGCAACTGGTCAGGCACCTTATTAAATGGCCTCTTACACCGTTTTCCAGAGTTAAAGTCTCTGCCACGCGCAGGTATTGTTCATCGTCTCGATAAGGATACGTCAGGACTAATGGTAGTGGCACGTACCGCTCACGCCCAAACCGCATTGGTTAGGCAGTTGCAAGAGCGAACGGTGGGTCGAAGATATCTAGCTTGGGTTTGGGGTGATGCGCCCAGCCAGGGCAAGGTGTTGGCCTCGGTAGGTCGTGATCAACGAGATCGCTTAAAAATGGCTGCTGGCAGTCCTCAGGGTAAGCCGGCGGCTACTTTGTTTAGACGAATCGCTAAAGGAAACGTAGAAAATGCTCCAGTGGCTTTATTGGAGTGTCGTTTGGAAACAGGGCGAACCCATCAAATCCGCGTTCATCTTGAGTCTTTAGGGTTTCCTTTGGTGGGTGACCCGGTATATCGCAAGAAAGCGCCGGGAGTTGCCAAAGCCCTATCCTTTGATCGTCAGGCGCTACATGCTTTTGCTCTGAGCCTACAGCATCCCGTTACCCAAGAATTGCAAACTTGGTTTCGTTTGCCACCCGTTGATCTAATTAACCTACTACCTCAAGTCGGCATGTCCACGCATGATTTGCCTGAAGAAGGGGTTGTCTTAGCATCTATCAAGAATGAAGTACGGGCATGATGGATGAGCAAAATAAAAACCCATATTTCTTGTTACCGCAGTGGAAGACGCCACACCGGGTGCATGCCAAGATATCAACTAGAAACGGCGGTTTAAGTCAGGCACCTTATGACTCTCTGAATTTGGGTTTGCATGTTGGTGACTCAATGAAAGCTGTTTTAGCTAATAGGACATTAGTTTCTCAATGCCTGCCAGCAGAGCCTCTATGGCTTGATCAAACTCACAGCACAGTAGTGAGCACTCCAGTAAAACGTAAAACCAATACAGCAATGCCGATTGCAGCTGATGCCATTGTTACGAATATCCCAAACGAGGTGTTGGCTATCATGACGGCCGATTGTTTGCCTGTTTTATTCGCTAGCTCTAGCGGTACTGAAGTTGGGGCAGCACATGCAGGGTGGCGTGGCCTATGCTCAGGTGTTTTGGAAAATACCGCTCACGAACTGTTGGCGCTCAATCCACAACTTAAGCCACAAGATTTAGTTACTTGGATGGGTCCGGCGATTGGTCCAAAGCGTTTTGAGGTTGGTCAGGATGTACTGGACTCTTTTAAAGCTAGCCACATTCCTTTTCCTGAAGAGGCATTTAAATCCATTGCAGATAGGCCAGGCAAATATTTAGCCGATATTTATGCCTTAGCCCGCAGTCGATTACATGCTTTTGGAATTACCCAAATTTATGGGGGTGATTTCTGTACGGTTTCAGAGTCTGAGCAATATTTTTCTTATCGCCGAGATGGCGTAACTGGAAGATTTGCCAGTTTTATCTGGATTGCAGGTTAAGAAATTCCCTTGTTACAAGTGAGGGTTATTACTGAATTAGCTGCTAGGCTAGGGTTATTGCGTATAACTCAATAGCTCTTATGCATGGAGAATGTCCTTAATTAAATAAAGAGACTACTATGTTTGCAGGTATGAATACAGGTGCAACGCCGGCTTTGGCGCCGCACCATATGGCATTAATTCCCCCGGAGCGTTTGGCGGAAATTCAAAAAGAATATTTTGCGGAGTTGGCGCACATCGCCACAAATCCAGAAGCGATTGAAGTAAAAGATCGTCGTTTTTCTGGCAAAGCATGGCACTCCTCTTGGAGTAAGGTCATTGCAGCAACCTATTTACTAAATTCAAAACATTTGATGTCCTTGGCGAAAGCGGTTGAGACGGACGAAAAAACCCGTCAGAAAATCCTATTCACTACTGAACAGATGATTGATGCTCTTTCCCCATCTAATTTCATCGCCACCAATCCCGAGGTCATGGAAAGCATTATCAGCACCCAAGGACAGTCCATTCAAAAAGGAATTGTCAATTTACTAGGGGACATGAAAAAAGGCAAAGTATCTCAAACTGATGAGAGCGCCTTTGAAGTTGGAAAAAATATTGCCACCACCGAAGGCAACGTGGTTTTTCGTAACGAGTTATTTGAATTAATTCAGTACACACCTCTGACTGAAACTGTTTTTGAGCGTCCGTTTTTAATGGTGCCTCCGTGTATCAATAAATATTACATTCTAGATTTACAACCAGATAACTCTGTTGTGCGCCATATGGTCGCACAAGGGCATACCGTATTTTTAGTTTCCTGGAAAAACCCAGATGCATCAATGGCAAAAGTTAGTTGGGATGACTATGTGGGCAAGGGCGTTATCAAGGCAATTGAAGTCGTTCAAGATATAGGTCAATCAAAGCAAATCAATGTCTTAGGATTCTGCGTAGGTGGCACACTAACTTCCTCCGCCTTGGCTGTGCTTGCCGCGCGAGATGAGCATCCGGCTGCCAGTTTGACCTTATTTACTACCTTATTAGACTTTTCCAATACTGGGATCTTGGATGTCTTCATTGATGAAGGCATGGTTGAGATGCGTGAAAATAGTATTGGCGGTAAAGGTGGAAAGTTTGGGATGATGTCTGGTTTGGACCTAGGTAATACCTTCTCATTCTTGCGCCCAAATGATTTGGTTTGGAATTACGTTGTTGAAAATTACCTTAAAGGAAATTCACCACCCCCATTTGACTTGCTTTATTGGAATGGGGATTCAACCAATTTACCAGGTGCAATGTATTGCTGGTATTTACGTCATACCTATTTGCAAAATGATTTAGTCAAACCAGGTAAGGTAACAATTTGCGGCGAAAAAATTGATCTAGGAAAGATCAAATGTCCCGCATATATATACGCCTCTCATGAGGACCATATTGTTCCTTGGCAATCCGCTTATGAGTCTACTCATATTCTTAAGGGTAAAAATCGTTTTGTCCTTGGTGCATCAGGGCACATTGCTGGGGTAATCAATCCTCCTCACAAGAACAAGCGTTACTATTTTGAGAGTGACAAAATTGCTGCCACTGCTCAAGAGTGGCTGGAAGAGGCTAAACAAATTCCTGGAAGTTGGTGGCCTAACTACACGCAATGGTTGACCAAATTTGGCGGAGAGCAAAAGCCAGCAAGCAAAACATTTGGAAATGCGAAATACAAAAAGCTGGAACCTGCGCCAGGTTTATACGTTAAAGAAAAAGCAGATCAAGTGAATTAAATACAACAACGATTAACAAAAGTTTTTTAAAGGGGAAATTGATGTCTCAAAAAATCGCATACGTAACTGGTGGTATGGGTGGTATTGGTACTGCTATTTGCCAACGCTTGGCAAAAGATGGATTTAAGGTAGTCGCTGGATGTGGCCCCAATTCGCCACGTAAAGACCGTTGGATAGCAGAGCAAAAGGTGCTTGGATATGATTTCATTGCCTCTGAGGGCAATGTTTCTGATTGGGATAGCACTGTCGCTGCCTTTGAGAAGGTCAAGGCTGAAGTTGGTCGTGTAGATGTTTTGGTGAATAACGCTGGCATTACCCGAGATAGCGTTTTCCGCAAAATGACCCCTGATGCTTGGAAGGCTGTGATTGACACCAACCTCAACTCATTGTTTAACGTCACAAAACAAGTGATTGATGACATGGTCGATAACAACTGGGGCCGTATTATTAATATCTCCTCAGTAAATGGTCAAAAAGGCCAATTTGGTCAAGCCAACTATTCCACTGCTAAGGCTGGTCTGCACGGTTTCACAATGGCGTTGGCTCAAGAAGTCGCAACCAAAGGCGTCACCGTAAATACAGTGTCTCCAGGCTATATAGGCACCGATATGGTTAAGGCGATTCGTGAAGATGTATTAGAAAAAATCGTTTCCGGTATTCCGGTTAAGCGTCTGGGAACTCCGGATGAGATAGCTTCGATCTGTTGTTGGATTGCATCGGATGATGGTGGCTATGCTACTGGGGCTGATTTCTCCTTAAACGGCGGTATCCATACTGGCTAAACCAGTAATTTTGGCTTTTTGGAGTAGGCGCAACACGACATATTTACCTTTTATATAAAGTAGGGATAAACTATGTCGATGTTGCGTTGCAGTAAAGAGTAAGGAAAATCATGGTTACCCGCGCTAAACGAGTTGGTGAAGATCGACTCATTAAGAAATACCCCAATCGTCGTCTTTACGACACCCAGACAAGTACGTACGTCACATTGGCCGATATCAAGGGCTTAGTGATGGGCAGTGAGAACTTCAAGGTAGTTGATGCTAAGACTGACGAAGACCTTACCCGCAATATCCTATTGCAAATAATTCTTGAAGAAGAGGCTGGTGGAGCACCTGTTTTTTCTACCCAGATGCTCTCTCAAATTATTCGTTTTTACGGTAATTCGATGCAAGGTTTGATGGGAAATTATCTCGAAAAGACAATGCAATCGTTTGTTGATATACACAACAAGCTAGGCGATCAAACTAAAGGGTTGGGCGCAGGCAGTACACCTGAAGCTTGGTCTCAAATGATGAATCTCAAAAACCCACTCATGCAAGGTTTGATGGGAAACTACATGGAGCAAAGCAAGGATTTGTTTGTGAAGATGCAAGAGCAATTGCAGGGCTCACAAAATCTGTTTGGGTCTTTCCCATTCACACCTCACCCTAACAAAACCGAAAAAGAATAGTTGTGGTTGGGAAAATTGGTTTTGTATCCTTGGGATGCCCCAAGGCTTTAGTTGATTCTGAACTCATCCTCACTCAACTGAGTGCTGAGGGCTATGAAACTGCTAAAGACTATTCAGGCGCTGATCTTGTTGTTGTTAATACTTGTGGCTTTATTGATTCAGCAGTAGAGGAGAGTCTTTCCGCTATCGGAGAAGCGCTTGCTGAAAATGGCAAGGTAATTGTGACGGGTTGTTTGGGTGCAAGGAAAAATGCTGATGGCTCAGATTTGATTCTGAGCATTCACCCTAAAGTCCTTGCAGTTACAGGCCCGCATGCTACTGATGAGGTAATGCAAGCTATTCACCTGCATTTACCCAAACCCCATGATCCGTTTACCGATTTAGTGCCGCCAGCCGGTGTAAAACTCACGCCAAAACATTACGCGTATTTAAAAATTTCTGAAGGATGCAACCATCGATGCACCTTCTGCATTATTCCGAGTCTTCGTGGTGATTTGGTTTCAAGACCGATAGGTGAGGTTTTGTTAGAAGCCAAACGTCTGTTTGAGTCAGGCGTAAAAGAGTTGCTAGTGGTCTCTCAAGATACCAGTGCTTATGGTGTTGATATTCAATACCGTACAGGTTTTTGGGATGGTAAGCCTGTTAAAACGCGTATGTTCGATTTGGTCAATGCATTAAATCAAATTGCACGAGAACATCAGGCTTGGGTACGCTTACATTACGTTTATCCATACCCACATGTGGATGATATTTTGCCTTTGATGGCCGAATTCTCAGAACATGGCTATGGAGTATTGCCTTATTTAGATATCCCTTTGCAGCATGCACATCCCGATGTTCTCAAAAGAATGAAGCGACCAGCAAGTGGCGAGAAAAATTTAGAACGTATTTTGGCTTGGCGTGAAGCATGCCCAGACTTGGTAATACGTAGTACCTTCATCGCAGGATTCCCTGGTGAAACTGAAGAGGAGTTTGAGTACCTTCTTAATTTCTTGGAAGAAGCGCAAATTGATCGTGCAGGTTGCTTTGCATACTCTCCAGTAGAGGGTGCGAAAGCAAATGAATTAGATAATCCGGTGCCAGATGCTGTTCGAGAGGAGCGCCGAGCACGTTTTATGGCTAAGGCTGAGGATATTTCGATCAAGCGACTTGCTAAAAAAATAGGCAAAAGAGTTCAGGTGCTCATTGACCGCGTAGATGAATCTGGCGGAATTGGTCGAACCATAGGAGATGCACCCGAAATTGATGGCCTAGTGAGGGTTTTACCCCCAACCAAACCTTCAAAACGCTATCGTACTGGAGAAATCATCCGTGCAACCGTCATTAGCTCCCAAGGGCATGACCTAATAGCAGAAACTTGACGATTGCATTAAAAATACTGTTTGAGTAATTGAGTAAGTACAAATCAAGCCCAATTTTTGGGCATAGCTAAGGGGATTGATATGAGTCGTGATGTCGTTGTCTTAAGTGCAGTTCGTTCCGCAATTGGCACCTTTAATGGTTCCCTCAGTAGTTTCGAGCCTTCAGAGCTTGGTGGAATCGTCATGAAAGAAGCAGTCGCTCGCTCCGGTGTGGATCCTGCTTTGATTAATTATGTGACTGTTGGAAATACGATTCCAACAGATAGTCGTTATGCCTATGTTGCGCGTGTTGCATCCATTCAAGCTGGCTTACCAATGGAATCTGTCGCAATGGCATTGAATCGATTGTGCAGCTCTGGCTTACAAGCAATTGTGACCACAGCACAACAAATTATGTTGGGTGACTGCGATTACGGTATTGGTGGCGGTGTTGAGGTGATGTCACGCGGCATGTATGGTTCACCAGCGATGCGCAGTGGAGCGCGTATGGGCGATACCAAGATGCTTGACTTGATGGTGGCTGTTTTGACTGATCCATTTGGTGTTGGTCATATGGGTGTTACAGCAGAGAACCTAGTTGAAAAATGGAAGCTTACACGTGAAGAGCAAGACGCCTTGGCGGTTGAATCTCATCGTCGTGCTGCCAATGCAATTAAAGAAGGTCGTTTCAAATCTCAAATCGTCCCTATTACGATTAAGTCCCGCAAAGGCGATGTAGTTTTTGATACTGATGAACATTGCAAGCCAGAAACCACAATGGAAACATTGGGCAAGATGAAGGCTGTATTCAAAAAAGAAGGTGGCTCTGTTACAGCTGGCAATGCTTCAGGAATTAACGACGGTGCTGCATTCTTTGTTTTGGCCGATGCTGAAACAGCCAAGAAAGCTGGTCATAAGCCGATTGCACGCTTGGTGTCTTACGCAGTTGCAGGTGTGCCAAACCACATCATGGGTGAAGGTCCTATTCCTGCGACTAAGATTGCGCTTGAGCGTGCTGGGTTGAAATTGGAGCAAATCGATGTCATTGAATCCAATGAAGCTTTTGCTGCACAAGCATTGGCGGTAACAAAAGGCTTGGGCTTAGATCCAGCCAAGACAAACGTAAATGGTGGTGCAATTGCTTTAGGTCACCCAATTGGTTGTTCTGGCGCAGCTATTGCCACTAAAGCTATCCATGAATTACACCGCGTGCAAGGTAAATACGCTTTGGTAACCATGTGTATTGGTGGTGGCCAAGGTATTGCTACTATTTTCGAGCGCCTATAAGAGTAATAGAAAAAATTACGAAAGATCGTTTAGTGAAAGACTAAGTGATCAGCAGTAAGGCAGCATCCAAGCCGACACGGTCAAAAGCCGCGTCGGCTTTTTCTTTGACTACTGGCTTGGCTTGGTATGCAACACTAATTCCAGAGCCATTCATCATTATGAGATCGTTTGCGCCGTCGCCCATGGTGATGGCATTACTTTTATCGACGCCCAAAGCCTGGCAGGCCAGATCTAGATGAGCAGCCTTTGCAGCACCATCCACAATATCGCCCAGCACCTTACCAGTGAGCTTGCCATCAATAATTTCCAGGGTATTTGCTTGAGTTTGTTTAAATCCTAATTGCTCACGCAGTTTTTCTGTAAAGAAAGTGAAGCCGCCTGATACCAATAAGGTGTAGAGTCCGCGTTGATGAGCGCCAGCAAGTAATTCAATGGCGCCCGGATTTGGTCTCAAACGCTCCCGATAGACTGCCTCCAGGGCATCTGCATGAACGCCCTCAAGCAGGGCAACCCGTCTACGTAAACTTTCTTTAAAGTCCTTGATTTCTCCGCGCATGGTGGCTTCAGTGATTTCTGCAACCGCAGATTTCTTGCCGGTGAAATCAGCGATTTCATCAATGCACTCGATATTAATCAGTGTGGAGTCCATATCCATTGCTAGCACCCGAATAGCTTTAGGATCCAGGTCAGTCTTTAAGAAGCAAAGGTCAGAATTAAAGTTTGCCGCGGTGTTACGCAGCGCTTCTCGTTGTGGCGCGTCTAAATGGTGATTGCATTCCCAGCGAGCAGAATGGTAGATACCATTGCTAATTTGATCGCCTTGAGTATGAAGCGTGGCGCCGAAACCTAGAGCCAGGTCCTTGAGTTTAAAGATGAATTTCTCAGAAATAGGGTCTCTTGAGAGGGCTACTAGAGTTTGGTGACTTGGCATGGCTAAATAATAGCGGAAGACTAATTGGCTTTGGCGCTACTGAGTACAGCTGATTCATTGAGGCGTCGCAAAATATTGCGTATAGCATCAAGGCGTTGTTCCAGCTTCTCGAATTCACGTTCTTTCTGGGGTAGTACTTTGAGTTTATCCTGGCCGTTGAGTTGAATATGCTTTGAAGATTGAATTAATTGAATAATCTTCAGAGGATCAATTGGGGGATTGGGGATAAATTGGATCTGAATTGATGCGGGTGTGGCATCAATCTTCTTGATGCCAAAACCAATCATTTCTAATCGCAAACGATGGGTTTCATAAAACGATTTTGCTTGATCTGGCAAATCCCCAAAACGATCAACCAATTCTTCCCGTAACCCCATAAGCTCTGAAAAATCATTACATCCCGCAAAACGTTTATATAGCGACAGACGTTCGTGAACGTCAGGGCAATAATCCTCTGGAAATAGGGCTGGTACTCCGAGATTCACGTCTGTGGTTGCCTGTAGTGGGGACAGTAGGTCAGGCTCCTTACCGCTACGCAGTGATTTAACGGCGCGATTCAACATTTCTGTATATAGCTGAAAACCTATTTCATGAATCTCGCCAGATTGTTTATCTCCTAATACTTCTCCGGCTCCACGAATTTCTAAATCATGCATCGCTAAATAGAAGCCAGAACCCAATTCCTCCATTGCTTGGATAGCATTTAAGCGCAGCTGAGCTTGTTTGCTTAAAGCCTCAGGATCTGGAACTAATAAATATGCATAAGCTTGATGGTGTGAGCGGCCTACGCGACCCCGTAATTGATGTAATTGAGCTAAGCCAAATTTATCGGCTCGATGCATGATGATGGTATTTGCTGTGGGCACATCAATGCCAGTCTCAATAATAGTTGTGCACAACAAAATATTGGTTCGCTGGGTTACAAACTCACGCATGACGGATTCAAGCTCACGCTCATGCATTTGACCATGAGCCACGCTAATACGCGCTTCAGGAATCAGTTCTTGCAAGGCATGCTTCCGATTCTGGATGGTTTCTACTTCATTATGTAAGAAGTAGACTTGACCACCGCGCTTAATTTCACGTAATACCGCTTCCCGAATAACCCCATCACCTTCACGTCGCACAAAGGTTTTAATGGCCAAGCGTTTTTGTGGTGCCGTGGCGATGATGGAGAGCTCACGCAGACCTTCCATTGCCATTCCGAGAGTTCTAGGGATAGGTGTTGCTGTCAGAGTCAGAATATCGACCTCAGCACGCAATACCTTTAGTGCATCTTTTTGACGCACGCCAAAGCGATGCTCTTCGTCTACTATGACTAAGCCTAAATTAGCAAATTGCGTTTCTTTTGATAGCAGTTTATGCGTACCAATAATGATGTCCGCATCACCTTTGGCGATGGCCTCAAGAGCAGCATTAATTTCTTTAGTAGTTTTGAAGCGGGATAATTCAACTATACGCACCGGCCAATCGGCAAAACGATCTTTCCATGTAGCAACATGCTGCTCTGCAAGTAATGTGGTGGGGGCAAGAATGGCCACTTGTTTGCCGCCCATTACAGCAACAAAACTCGCCCTTAAGGCAACTTCAGTTTTTCCAAACCCAACGTCACCACACACCAGTCGATCCATTGGCGTTCCACTAGTCATATCGCCAATGACGGCAGCAATCGCATTAGCCTGATCTGGCGTCTCTTCGAAACCAAAGCTTTCAGAAAATGCAGCGTAGTCGTGTGCCGAAAATTCAAAAGCATGTCCTTTGCGTATTGCTCTCGCTGCATAAAGGCCTAGGAGTTCAGCTGCTGTGTCACGAATTTGTTGGGCTGCTTTACGCTTGGCTTTATCCCACTGACCTGAGCCTAGTTGATGCAGAGGGGCAGAGTCAGGATCTGAGCCTGCATATCGAGTAACCATTTGAAGCTGCTGTACAGGAACATAGAGAGTGGCTTGTCCGGCATATTGCAAATGCAAGAACTCTTCAAAAATAGGCGCTTCTTTTGGTGGCGCAAGATTAAGCAAAACTAAACCTTGGTAGCGACCAATACCATGTTCAGCGTGAACTACAGGATCGCCAATTTTGAGTTCGGACAAGTCCTTAAATAGCATATCAGGATCAGCATTTTCTGATCCCTTGCTTTTTTTGCGTTGTCTTGCCGTAGAGGTGAATAATTCTGCTTCGGTAAGTACTAATAAATTTTCAGCCGACCACAAGAAACCATTAAAAAGTGGAGCTGTTACTAATCCGAATAGAGAATCACTTTTAACAAAATCAGCAATGCTATCAAAGCCCTCTGGTTTTAAGGCGTAAAGAGGCTTACCGTCTATGCCGGCAACTGAATTACTTTCATCAAGAAGTTGTCGAATAGACTCCTTGCGACCCGCGCTATCGCTGCAGATTAAAACCCGTAGCTTCTGTTGCGCTACTACTGCACGTAGACGGGAGATGGGATCAGCATCACGACGATGAATGGCAATATCTGGAACAGGTAAAAATTGATTTGCTGCTGCCGATTCATTTTCTAGTAATAGACGTGCATAGGGCTTGGCGGTGGTGAAAAAATCATCAACATCAAGAAATAAGTCTTTAGGCGGAAGAATGGGTCGATCTAAATCATGCTTTAGAAATTCAAAACGCGACAGAGTGTCTTTCCAGAAGCCGCGAATGGATTCCTCAACATTGCCAATGCTTACCAGCCATACGGGATCGCCAGACCGGGGAAAGTAATCAAATAAGGTTGACTGTTCCTCAAAGAACAGTGGTAGGTAAGACTCAATTCCAGCGCTCGGGATGCCTAGGTTTGCATCTTTGTAAATGGAGCAACGAGTAGGATCACCTTCAAAGACTTCTCGCCAACGGCTTCTGAATGAAGTACGTGCTTCATCATTAAAGGGGAACTCATGACCCGGCAAAAGCCGAACTTCTTTTACTGGGTATAGGCTACGTTGCGTATCAGGATCAAAAGCTCTGATTTGCTCAATCTCGTCACCAAATAAGTCGAGGCGATAAGGGAGGTTGGACCCCATTGGGAATAAATCAATTAAGCCGCCTCGGATGCTGTATTCGCCAGGTCGCAGGACTGCGCTGACTGGGTCGTAGCCTGCTTGTTGTAATTGCAACCGCAGTGCGGACTCATTTAGCTTGTCACCTTGTCTGAAGAAAAAAGTATGCCCAGATAAAAATTGGGGCGGACCTAATCTCTGAAGGGCCGTGGTGACTGGTACCAAGACTATGTCGCAACTACCATTTAATAGCTCATACAAGGTGGCCAAACGTTCAGACACCAAATCTTGATGTGGGGAAAAATGGTCGTAAGGGAGTATTTCCCAGTCGGGAAGCAAGCGAACCTTCAGCTGAGGGGCAAAAGCAGGAATTTCGTCGGCTAAGCGTTGCGCCTCTTGTGCTTGGGCACAGAACACCACCATTACTGAAAACTCATTGCGATAGCGTAGGGCAGTTTGGGCTAAGAGGGCTGCATCAGCCGATCCGACCAGCCCTGAAAAGGTAAAGCGCTGCCCAGCCCGCGGGGCGGGTATGGGGGGTGCAAGTTTTAATGCGTCAGACATCTTTGCTCATTATAGAATCAGGCATGAGCTCTGGAAATCTAGTAACCGCAAAATGCCACGCACTCTTGCCAACAGGTGGGGCTGGTACTCGTCTAGGAGGCGATCTGCCCAAGCAATTTCAGCAATTAGCTGGAAAACCGATGCTAGCCTATGCGATAGAAGCTTTCATGGAAAGTCCTCAGATCGAGTCTATTTGGATTGGGGTTGCCCCAGGATTCATCGACAACCCCATTCTGAAAGGTTTGGCAAAAGGGAAGAAGCCTGTCCATTTCTTGCCTACTGGCGGACCCACACGTCAAGAGACTGTTCGCAATACCCTGGGGGCTCTTTTAGAGGCTGGTATCTCTATAAATGATTGGGTCCTGGTTCATGACGCAGCAAGGCCCGGCGTAACAGCAGAGCTGATAAAAAAATTAATTGATTCTGTGCAAGGCAGTCATGTCGGAGGATTGCTAGCGATGCCGCTTGCTGATACTTTAAAAAAGGCAGATTTAGATTCGGTAATCGCAGGCAATATTCCACATTCAGAAAAAACAATTTCACGTGAACATTTGTGGCAAGCACAAACCCCACAAATGTTTGGTCTTAAGACATTACACGATGCTTTAGAAGAGGCTATACGTCAGGAGGCCGATATCACCGATGAAGCTAGTGCGATGGAATTGTCTGGATTTAAACCTTTACTGATTGAAGGTGCCACCCGTAACTTCAAGGTTACCCATCCAGCTGATTGGGAATTAATGCAATTACTTCTCCATTCCTTGTCGAAAAAATAAAGAGTTCAATATGAATCAGTCGTCCCCACACATTCCTCAATTTCGCATAGGTCAAGGCTACGATGTTCATGCGTTAGTACCCGAGCGAAAGCTTATTTTGGGTGGCGTGCATGTCCCTCATGAAAAGGGACTATTGGGGCATTCAGATGCAGACGCGCTTTTGCATGCGCTAACAGACTCACTTTTAGGCGCAGCTGGACTAAACGATATTGGTCAGTTATTTCCTGACACAGATCCCCAATTTAAAGATATGGATAGCCGTATTTTGCTCAGAGCAGCTCTACAGAAGGTGCAGGCAGCCGGCTTTCACATTGGGAACGTGGACGCCACCATTATTTGCCAGAAGCCGAAACTTGCAGAGTACTTGCCTGAAATGGTTCGCAA
The DNA here is from genome assembly GCF_000016345.1 of Polynucleobacter asymbioticus QLW-P1DMWA-1. NCBI lineage: Bacteria > Pseudomonadati > Pseudomonadota > Betaproteobacteria > Burkholderiales > Burkholderiaceae > Polynucleobacter > Polynucleobacter asymbioticus. Next base: position 929,201 of record NC_009379.1, read on the forward strand.
TATTGCCGCTGATTTGTCAGTCACACCCAGTCATGTCAACCTGAAGGCAAAAACAAATGAATCACTTGGACATTTGGGGCGGGGCGAAGGCATTGCGGTGCACGCTGTTGCCTTGTTATACAAGGTATAAATATTCTTCTTGAAGCATCAATACAACTTATAGGCAGGACTATTTCATGGCATCAGTTTTAAATGAGCAATCTTTACAGCAATTATTTATTAGTGCGCGCACGCATCACACGTGGAAAAATACACCTGTAAGTGACGAACAGCTAAAGCAAATTTATGATTTATTTAAATATGCGCCTACTTCGGTTAATTGCAGCCCAGCCAGAATCGTTTTCGTAAAGAGCGCTGCAGAAAAAGAGCGTTTACTCCAGTGCGTTAATCCGGGAAATGTTGAAAAAACTAAAAATGCCCCCGTAACAGCCATTATTGGGATGGATCTTGATTTTTATGAGCAATTACCAAAACTATTCCCGCATGTAGATGCTAAAAGCTGGTTTGTAGGCAAAGACACGTTTATAGAGCAGACAGCGTTTAGAAACTCGAGCTTGCAGGGCGCTTATTTAATCTTGGCAGCAAGGGCAATTGGATTGGATTGTGGTCCCATGAGCGGCTTTGATGCCGACAAGGTAAATGCAGCATTTTTCCCTGACGGTAGGGTAAAAGTGAACTTTTTAGTGAATATCGGCTATGGGGATGAGTCCAGCTTGATGCCACGTCAACCCCGTCCATCCTTCGATGAGGCCTGCAGGATCCTCTAATACCCTAAGCATTGTAGAATTACGGTCTTTAGAGTGAAGTTTAAGCTTGGCAGTATTTGCGGAATTCGCGAGGATGGCGAAATTGGTAGACGCACCAGGTTTAGGTCCTGACGCCAGAAATGGTGTGGGGGTTCGAGTCCCCCTCCTCGCACCACAAGATTGCTTCTTGGCTTGGACTTCACATTTCCAGATCTTCAATTAAGAGACGAGAATGGCTGTGCAGATAGAAAATTTAGGTTCAGTAGACCGTAAAACGACTTTGGAATTCGCTCGTGCCGATTTGGCAAAGTTGCGTGAGGCTCGTTTGGCTAAAGTAGGTAAGACCATGAAAGTGGCAGGCTTTCGTCCAGGCAAAGTGCCTAAGAGCATGGTTGAAAAACAATACGGCATGCAAGTTGATTTTGAACTTCAATTTGATAAAGCATCTGATTTGTTTTATGAGTTATGCCAAAAAGAAGGAATTCCCCTTGCTGGTCAACCTCGTCTTGAGCCTAAGAGCGAACTCGAAGCTGAAACTATCGCTTTTGATGTTTTCTTTGAAGTATTGCCAGAAGTAAAGATGGGCGACTTTAGTGCGGCTGAGGTTACTAAATACACAACTGAAATCGGCGAAGCCGAAATTGATCGCGCCATAGACGTTCTGCGTAAACAACAAGTGCATTACCATGCACGCGGCGAAGCTGGTGCTCATGGTGATGGTGGCGCAAATACGGCAGCACAAAATGGCGATCAAGTAGTGATCGACTTTGTGGGCAAATTAGATGGCGTTGAATTTGCTGGTGGTAAAGCTGAAAATTTTGAATTTGTATTAGGTGAAGGCCGCATGTTGCCAGAGTTTGAGGCTGCTGCCTTGGGCTTAAAAGTAGGCGAGAGCAAATCCTTCCCATTGACATTCCCTGCGGACTACCACGGTAAAGATGTCGCTGGTAAGACTGCTGAGTTCACAATTACAGTGAAGTCTGTTAACTGGGCGCACATGCCAGTAGTTGACGATGCCTTTGCTCTTTCTTTAGGCGTAGCTGAAGGCGGTGTTGCTAAGATGCGTGAAGAAGTAAAGGAAAACTTAGATCGCGAAGTCAAGCGTCGTATTACCTCACTATTAAAAAGTGAAGTAATGGATAAGCTCAATGCTTTATGTGAGTTAGATGTTCCTAAATCATTGGTTACCTCAGAACAAGAGCGTTTGGTTCAGTCCGCGCGCCAAGATTTGATGCAACGTGGTGTTCCAAATGCTAAAGATGCACCAATTCCTGCAGAAATATTTGCTGAACAAGCAACTAAACGCGTTCGCCTTGGTTTGATTTTGGGTGAGCTAGTTAAAAAGCAAAACTTAGCTGCCACTACAGATCAAATTAAAGCTGAAATCGAAGAGCAAGCTGCTACTTACGAAGATCCTAAAGAAGTAGTGCGTTGGTATTACAGCAATCCAAGTCGCCTGAAGGATATCGAGAACCTTGTTCTCGAAGATAACGTGATTAAGCATTTCACATCTCTTGCTAAGGTGGTTGATAAAGCAATTACCTTCGAAGAGTTAAGCAAGCTAAACTAAATCGTCGTTAATTAATTACAAGGATCATGTGATGAATCAGAACCATTTTCAGTCAGAAAATTTAGAGCCAAAAGGTTTGGGTCTGGTTCCTATGGTCATTGAGACCTCTGGACGCGGCGAGCGAGCGTATGACATCTACTCCCGCCTATTAAGAGAGCGCGTAGTGTTCTTGGTTGGCGAGGTGAATGATCAAACCGCAAACTTGGTGATCGCCCAACTCTTATTCCTTGAGAGCGAAAACCCAGACAAAGATATTTCTTTGTATATCAACTCACCGGGTGGATCAGTATCGGCAGGTTTAGCCATTTACGATACGATGCAATTCATTAAGCCTCATGTCAGCACCCTTTGCATGGGTATGGCAGCTAGCATGGGTGCATTCTTATTGTGTGCTGGTGAAAAGGGCAAGCGCTATGCCTTGCCAAATTCACGCGTAATGATTCACCAGCCTTTAGGTGGTGCACGTGGCCAAGCATCCGATATTGAAATTCAAGCTCGCGAAATTTTGTACTTGCGTGAGCGTTTGAACAAGATTCTGGCTGATCGCACTGGCCAATCGATTGATACCATTGCAAAAGATACTGATCGCGATAATTTTATGTCTGCTGAGCAAGCCCGTGAGTATGGCTTGATCGACAAAGTGATCGAAAAGCGCCCTTAAGCGCTAATCTTTAAATAAACCATTACTAGGCACGCATCTTGAGCGATACCACCGGCACTAATTCTTCTGAAAAAGTTTTGTATTGTTCTTTTTGCGGCAAAAGCCAGCATGAAGTAAAAAAGCTTATTGCAGGCCCTTCTGTATTTATCTGCGATGAGTGTATTGATTTGTGCACCGATATTATTCAAGAAGAAATTGCTAAGTTGCCGAAAGAAGAGGGTGATGAGTCTTTACCTACTCCTCATGAAATTCGTGGGAATTTAGATCAATACGTTATTGGCCAGGAGCACGCTAAAAAAACTTTGGCGGTAGCGGTATATAACCACTATAAGCGCTTGCAATACCTACCTAAGCCAAAAAAAGAGAAGCTGGATAAGGATGGTAAGCCTGTAGAGGCTTCAGATAAGAAAGAGTCTAAGTTACCAGCCAAGGCTATTGTGGATGGCGTGGAATTGGCAAAAAGTAATATTTTGCTTATCGGACCAACAGGCTCAGGTAAGACTTTGTTGGCTCAAACTTTGGCGCGCATGCTAGATGTCCCTTTTGTCATGGCTGATGCAACTACCTTGACCGAAGCAGGTTATGTTGGTGAAGACGTTGAAAATATCATCCAGAAGTTATTACAAGCTTGTGACTACAACGTAGAAAAAGCGCAGCGCGGTATTGTCTATATTGATGAGATTGATAAAATTTCTCGCAAGTCAGATAACCCATCTATCACCCGTGATGTATCCGGTGAGGGCGTTCAACAAGCATTGCTGAAATTAGTCGAAGGCACTATGGCCTCCGTACCACCTCAAGGTGGTCGCAAGCACCCTAATCAAGACTTCTTGCAAGTGGATACCACCAATATTTTGTTTATCTGCGGCGGTGCTTTTGACGGCCTTGAAAAAGTGATTCAGCAACGTACTGCTAAAACAGGCATTGGTTTTAATGCAACTGTCCCTGGCAAAGATGAGCGTGGCGTAAGTGATTTATTGATTGAGGTTGAGCCAGAAGATTTAATTAAGTTTGGTTTGATTCCAGAATTAATTGGCCGTTTGCCAGTGGTTGCCACTTTAGCGCAATTGGATGAAGAAGCCTTGATACAGATTTTGACTGAGCCTAAGAATGCCTTGGTAAAACAATATCAAGCACTTCTCACAATGGAAGGCTCAGAACTAGAAGTGCGTCGCGAGGCCCTATCTGCAATTGCTAAAAAGGCGATTGCCCGAAAAACTGGTGCTCGCGGCCTCAGATCTATCCTTGAAGGCTCCTTAATGGATGTAATGTATGACTTGCCATCCCTAAAGAATGTTCAAAAGGTTGTTATAGATGAATCCAGCATTGCTGAAGGTGGAAAGCCTTTATTGGTCTATAAACAGGATCTGGATCAACCAGATATGAGCAAAAAAGCCTAAATTCTTAGGGTTTTTGCTATTTTTGGGGCATTTTTGCCCCTTTTTTGCACTTTTTACCCTTGAATTATCCAAAGTACCACCCATATAGGTAGTATGCTACTCATGAATAAATACTCTATTTAGTGGTTCATCCGCTAAATGAGCTTAATGAGGAATGATTACTTTGGAGGAATTGCCCTATGCCTGGCCACTTATTACTACCCTCTGAGCCTATTCAACTACCTTTGCTCCCTTTAAGGGATGTAGTTGTCTTCCCTCATATGGTGATCCCGTTGTTTGTGGGACGCCCCAAATCCATCAAAGCGCTTGAAGCAGCTATGGAAACGGGTAAAAACGTTCTTTTGGTTGCCCAAAAAACAGCCGCAAAGGATGAGCCCGGCATAGAGGATCTCTATGAAGTTGGTTGTATTGCCAATATTCTTCAGATGCTCAAACTTCCAGATGGCACTGTTAAGGTGCTAGTGGAAGGAGTTCAGCGTGCTGAGGTGAGCCAAATTGAAGATAGCTTAGGTTATTTCAATTGCGAAGCGACGCCTACAGCGATCAATGCTATTGATGCACATGAAACCGAGGCGCTGCGTCGCGCCATCATGGCTCAATTTGATCAATACGTAAAACTGAACAAAAAAGTTCCGCAAGAAATATTGTCGTCGCTTGGCGGTATTGACGACCCTAGTCGTTTGGCGGATACCATTTGCGCGCACTTGCCTGTCAAGCTAGAGCAGAAACAGCGCTTGCTCGAAATGACGGATGTCGTTCAACGTCTTGAAAGTCTATTGGCCGACCTTGAAAGTGAAATCGATATTCTTCAGGTTGAGAAGCGTATTCGTGGTCGCGTAAAGCGCCAGATGGAAAAGAGTCAACGCGAGTATTACTTAAATGAGCAAGTGAAGGCCATCCAGAAAGAGCTGGGTGAGGGCGAAGAGGGTGCGGATCTCGAGGAGCTGGAGAAACGAATTAAAGCTGCACGTATGCCTAAAGAGGCTTTGAAAAAAGCCGAGTCTGAGCTTAAGAAACTCAAATTGATGTCGCCAATGTCAGCGGAAGCCACTGTCATTCGTAATTTTATTGATACTTTGGTTAATCTTCCTTGGAAGAAAAAAACCAAGATTAATAACGACCTCACCAATGCTGAAAAAGTTTTGGATGAAGATCACTATGGTTTAGATAAGGTTAAAGAACGCATTCTGGAGTACCTCGCAGTCCAGCAGCGTGTTGACCGCGTGAAAGCACCTATCCTTTGTTTAGTTGGCCCTCCTGGAGTTGGTAAAACTTCCTTAGGCCAATCTATTGCACGTGCAACGAATAGAAAGTTTGTGCGTATGGCGCTGGGCGGAGTGCGTGATGAATCTGAAATTCGTGGTCATCGCCGAACTTATATTGGCTCTATGCCTGGCAAAATTTTATCTAGCCTTACAAAAGTAGGGGTTCGCAACCCTTTATTCTTATTAGATGAGGTGGACAAGATGGGTATGGATTTCCGTGGAGATCCTGCCAGTGCTTTGTTAGAAGTGTTAGATCCTGAGCAAAACCATACTTTCCAAGATCATTATGTGGAAGTGGATTTTGATTTATCGGACGTCATGTTCGTGGCAACGTCTAACTCTTTAAATATTCCAGGCCCTTTATTGGACCGTCTTGAAATTATTCGTCTTGCTGGTTACACCGAAGATGAAAAGACTAGTATTGCTGTTAACTATTTAATTCCAAAGCAAATTAAAAATAATGGTCTGAAAAAAGATGAGCTAAAGATTGAAGATAGCGCTGTGCGTAGCATGATTCGTTACTACACCCGAGAAGCTGGCGTACGTTCTTTGGAAAGAGAAATCAGCAAGATTTGCCGCAAAGTAGTGAAGTTGTTGCTCTTGAAAAAAGAGGCCGCTCCTATTGTGGTTAATGCTGACAATCTTGAGAAGTTTCTCTCTGTTCGCATGTATGACTTCGGTTTGGCTGGCAAAGAAAACCAAGTTGGCCAGGTAACTGGTCTAGCATGGACAGAAGTAGGTGGTGATCTTCTGACTATTGAAGCCGCGGTGATGCCTGGAAAAGGGGTTATTACTCGTACTGGTTCAATCGGCGACGTAATGAAAGAATCAGTTGAGGCTGCACGTACAGTGGTTCGCTCTAGATCAAAACGCCTTGGCATTACTGATGAAGCTTTTGAGAAGAAAGATATTCATATTCACTTCCCGGATGGCGCAACACCTAAAGATGGGCCTTCAGCTGGTATAGCAATTACCACTGCTTTGGTATCTGTATTCACAGGCATTCCAATTCGTTCTGATGTTGCAATGACTGGTGAGATAACATTGCGTGGAGAAGTATTGCCCATTGGCGGCTTAAAGGAAAAGCTCTTAGCTGCCCATCGTGGTGGGATTAAGTTGGCTTTAATTCCGGAAGAAAATGTCAAAGATTTAATTGATATTCCTGATAACGTCAAAAATGCAATTGAGATTGTTCCTGTTCGCTGGATTGATAAAGTCCTTGAGCTAGCCTTAGAACGCATGCCAGAAGCTTTGCCTGAGCCGACTCCTGAGGAGTTAGCCAAGAAAGCTGCTGAGGCCAGCAAAGCCAGTGGAAACGTTTCTTCTGGAGATGTTCTTAAGCATTAAATGGGTAGGCTGAATTTCAGTATCACCGTCAAATTTCCCCTTAAAAAAAGGGTAAATTTGACGGAATCCAAGCCTCAAGACTCTGCTTAGGTTACAATCTCAGCTGTAATAATTTGGGGCGCTTAGCTCAGTTGGTAGAGCGTCTGCCTTACACGCAGAATGTCGGGAGTTCGAGCCTCTCAGCGCCCACCAAACTATTACCTCTCCTAGCCGTTTCATGGCTTTCTACCCTCAAATGCTCTCTGCCTAGTAAACTCGCATTATTCTTAATTTTTACTAGCGACTTCACCCATGTTTGATACCGTCCGTAAGCATCAAAAGTTACTCCAAATAGTTCTGATGCTTTTTATCGTTCCATCCTTTGTGATGTTCGGAATTTCGAGCTATTCCGGTTTTTTGGATAAAGAAACTGACTTGGTAAAAGTAAACGGGAAACCCATTACTGCACAAGAGGTTGATTCAGCGGCAAAGCGTCAGGCTGAGCGAGTTGGAGGAAACATTCAGATTGCCCAAAGCTTGCAATTTAGACAGGCAATTTTGAATGAATTGTTACAACAGCGCATCTTAGGATTTGCTGTCATCAACTTACGCTTGCAAGTAGGCAAAGAAGCCTTGATCAAAAGCTTGCAAAATATTCCGCAGATACGTGCTTTATACCGTCAAGATGGTAGTTTTGATGATGTCCGCTTCAAGCAGCTGTTAGCAAGCAATGGTTTGAATGAAGAGCAGTTTTATGCAAGCCAAGCATTTGATCTCAAGATTAGTCAATTTGTGAACTCTGTAGCGCGGACCGAATTACCTACACCCAAACTATCTGAAATCGTATCAACTCTTTATGAGACGGAAAGACAGGTCCAATCCTTATCTTTTGATGCCAAAGAGTATATAAACAAAGTTAACCCAACTCAGGAAGAGTTGCAGGCTTTCTACAATGCGAATACGAAATTATTTGAAAGCCCTGAATACATTGATGTTGAATACATTGTCCTGAAAGCCGATCCTAAGGAGGATGCCAAAGGGTTTAGCGCAAAAGCGGATCAGTTCGCTAATATGACTTACGATCAGGCTGATAGTCTTAAGCCAGCTGCCGACAAGCTTAAATTATCGATTCAAACCCAAAAGGGCATCACTCGCTCAGGTCCTAGTGGCGCATCCAAAGATAATCCCTTAGCTAATCCTAAGGTAGTTCAATCTCTATTTGGTGATGATGCAGTCAAAAATAAACGCAATATTGAGGCAATCCAGACTTCACCGGGCGTATTTGTTTCCGCTCGCGTTGTGACTTTTCATCCAGCACAAATCTTGCCTTATAAAGAAGTGGCAACTGAGGTGAAGCGTCAGGTAAGCCAACGTGCTGCAGAAAAATTGGCTATTGCTGCAGCTGCTGAGCGCTATGCAAGCTTGCAAAAAGATCCTAAGCTTGCAACTGGATTTGCGGCGCCGATTTGGGTATCCCGCAATAAACCAGCCAATTTGGTCGGCCTAGCTTTGGATGATGTGATGTCCGTTAATACCAACCAATTGCCTGCAATTGTCTCTGTTGCTAACCCAGGAGTTGGGACAACGCTTTATCGAGTAGATCAGGTGCGACAACCTGCTGGCGTAGATGCCAAGGCTCATAAAGCACAAGCTCAACAAATTCAAGCACTCTCCGCTCAATCTGAATTTGCTGGCTTTATGGCGTATTGGCGTGATGCTGCTAGCGTGAAAGTCATCAACCCATTGAAACCAGTTTCCACTGGAGCGGGTAGTTAATTTTTATTCTCGCCAAATTAGCGAGATTTAAGCATCGAATAATATGGGGCCATTGCGCCCCATACGTTTTTGAAAAGTATGTTTTGGGCCTTTTCATTCGGATGAATATTATCGGCCTGAAATAATTCCTTATTTGTTGCTAATCCGTTAAAGAAAAAAGGTAGAAGCTGAATGTGCTCTTGTTTTGCTAGTTGCCCATAGAGGTCTTTAAATTGTTGCGCGTATTCTTTTCCATAATTGGGTGGAATTTGCATACCAAATAAAAGAACCTTTGACCCTGACTGCTTACTCAGTTCAATGATTTTTTTTAAGTTATTTTGAGTCTGCTCTATTGTTAAGCCTCTCAGTGCATCATTTGCGCCAAGCTCAAGCAAAACGATCCTAGGCTTCTTATCATCCAGAAGTTTTTGCGTACGAGTCAGGCCGCCAGAGCTGGTTTCACCGCTAATGCTGGCGTTAAATACAGTCCACGGGCTGGAATCCTTTTGCAGCTGAGTTTCAAGCAATTTGACCCAACCAGTACCTCGGCTCAGTCCATATTCCGCGGAAAGGCTATCTCCCAAGACTAGGATGGTCGGATTTGTTTGAGCGGCGGTAATAAATGGAATTAACAGGCAAAATAGACCTGTTAATACATAGTTTCTTTTTAAGTAAGTCGTCCATCTAGTTTGATTCATTTATGAGTATTCCAGGCAAAGTTCTCAGTGCCAACCATCTTGGCAAAAGTGTTTCATCTAGTGATGGCGCTCTTAGCATTTTGCATGACATTTGCTTTGATATTGAAGCCGGTGAAAGCGTGGCCATTACTGGCACCTCAGGATCCGGAAAAAGCACCTTGTTAAGTATTTTGGCTGGGTTAGATGTGCCAAGCACTGGAAATGTCACTTTGATGGGTCAGGACTTAAATTCGCTAGACGAAGATGGCAGAGCTATCTTGCGGGGTGCTCACGTTGGGTTTGTTTTCCAAACCTTTCAGCTGTTACCCCATTTGACGGCCTTAGAGAACGTCATTTTGCCAGCGGAGTTAAATGGGCTTAAAAATGCTCAGGATCAAGCCAAATCTTGGCTAACTCAGGTTGGTCTTCAGGATCGCTTCAACCACTTTCCAGGCACTCTTTCAGGAGGTGAGCAGCAGCGGGTAGCCCTGGCTAGGGCGTTTATTAATAAACCTGACATCCTTTTCGCAGATGAGCCCACAGGCAGCCTTGATGAGACTAGTGGGGATAGGGTGATTGAGCTTCTTTTTGGCCTCAATAAGGCCAATAAATCGACCCTGATTTTAGTAACCCATGATTCAGCCTTGGCTGGGCGGTGTCAGCGTCAATTACACCTTCAGGGTGGGCGATTGTTATAGGCAAAACCTTATAATCTAGGGATGTCTTTTTTCCACTTTTTACCTGGCGCCGATGCGCTTTCTCCATTCCGTCAACAGAGACTTTTGGCCACTTTGGCAGCCCAAAGGATTGAGCTAGATTCTATTGAGGCCCAATACTTACATTTCATTTGGTCAGAGACTCAATTAAGCCCTGAGAGTGAAGCTGTCTTGGCTAGCCTGCTGACCTACGGACAGCCTTTTGCCTCCAAAATCAATCAAGGTAAATCTTGGTTCGGAAAATCATCCGATGGGTTGCAGGGCGCTATTGTGATTCCAAGATTGGGCACGGTATCTCCTTGGGCAAGTAAGGCAACTGACATTGCCCAGCAATGCGCTCTTAACGTATTGCGTTTAGAGCGCGGCATACAGTTTTCCTGGAAATCAAAAAAGAACTTAACTGCCGAGCAAAATGAAATTGTTTTAGCTGCAATTCATGATCGCATGACAGAGGCTGTGATTGATTCATTAGAGGCAGCTAATAATCTGTACCAATCGCTAGATGACCGTCCATTGACTCGCATCCCAGTCTTATCAGAAGGGCGGACTGCACTTGATAAAGCAAATCAAGAATTGGGCTTAGCTTTATCCGATGATGAAGTTGCGTATTTGACCGAGAACTTTATTCGCTTGGAGCGTAATCCTAGCGACGTTGAGTTAATTATGTTCGCGCAAGCTAATAGTGAACATTGCCGCCATAAAATTTTCAATTCCAGTTGGACAATTGATGGTGATGATCAAGAGCGCTCTTTGTTCTCCATGATTCGTAACACACATCAACTTCAGCCCGAAGGCACCATTGTTGCTTACTCTGATAACTCAGCAGTTATGGTGGGATGTGAGGCTGAGACTTGGGTCCCTCAAGGTAAAGAGCAGCGCTATGAAAAAGATACGCGTTTAGTTCATACTTTAATGAAGGTGGAGACTCATAATCACCCAACTGCTATTGCACCGTTTCCTGGCGCTTCAACTGGTGCAGGTGGAGAGATTCGCGATGAAGGGGCCACAGGTATTGGTGGCCGCCCTAAAGCTGGCTTAACGGGTTTCTCAGTATCCAATTTAAATATTCCCGGAACGAATTTTCCATGGGAAAGCGAGTATTACGGTAAGCCTGATCGCATAGCAACTCCTTTGCAGATCATGATTGATGGCCCACTTGGCGGCGCTGCATTTAATAATGAGTTTGGTAGGCCAATTCTGGGAGGTTACTTCCGTGTTTTTGAGCAAACCCTAGAAGGCGTTCGTCGCGGCTATCACAAGCCAATTATGATTGCGGGCGGTATAGGTAGTATTGACTCTATTCATACAGAGAAAAAGGCGATTCAACCGGGACATTTGCTTATTCAATTAGGCGGCCCTGGCATGCGCATTGGTATGGGTGGCGCTACAGGTAGCTCAGTTGCAACCGGTACGAACACCGCTGATCTTGATTTTGATTCTGTACAAAGAGGTAATCCAGAAATGGAGCGTCGCGCGCAAGAGGTAATTAATGCTTGCCGTGCGTTGGGTGTCAATAATCCCATAGTTTCTATTCATGATGTTGGAGCAGGTGGTTTATCTAATGCATTCCCTGAGCTAGCAGATGGTGCTGGTTTAGGCGCTTCTTTTGAAATGCGTAGCGTGCCGCTTGAAGAAAGTGGTATGAGCCCTGCCGAGATTTGGTGCAATGAATCTCAAGAACGCTATGTTTTGGCAATTGAAGCTAAAGATTTGGAATTATTTAAATCGTTCTGTGAACGTGAGCGTTGCCCTTTCTCTGTTGTAGGAGAAGCTACTGCTGAACGTCAGCTGAAATTGAGCGACTCAAAACAACCCACTAGTTCTGATACCTCATACCCAATTGATATGCCAATGGAGGTGTTGCTTGGTAAGCCTCCGCGTATGCATCGTGATGTAAAAAGAGTGCCACAAGAATTTACAGAGTTAAATGTTACAGATGCTGACTTGGCTCAATCGGTCGCTTGGGTCCTGCAGCAACCAACAGTCGCAAGTAAATCCTTCTTAATTACTATCGGTGATAGAACGGTTGGCGGCTTGAATGCGCGAGATCAGTTTGTTGGTCCATGGCAAGTTCCTGTAGCCGATTGCGCAGTGACTTTGATGGATTACAAGGGTTATCGCGGTGAAGTAATGACTATGGGTGAACGAACCCCTGTTGCAGTAATTAATGCGCCTGCAGCAGCACGTATGGCAGTGGGTGAGGCCATCACCAATTTATTGGCTGCTGATATTTTGCGCCTGGAAGAAGTTAAGCTATCCGCTAACTGGATGGCAGCATGTGGAGCTCCAGGTGAAGACGCTAAGTTATATGACTCTGTAAAGGCGGTGGGTATGGAATTGTGCCCAGCCCTAGGAATATCAATTCCTGTTGGTAAGGATTCATTGTCCATGGCTACCGCATGGCAAGATGGTAATGAAGCAAAGAAAGTAGTTTCCCCGGTTTCTCTCATCATTTCTGCATTTGCTTCTGTTCAGGATGTGCGCAAAACAAGCACGCCGTTACTTAAATTAAAACATCCAGATGGTTCTAGCGTTGATAGCGAACTTATTCTGATTGATTTGGGTCGTGGCAAGAATCGAATGGCAGGCAGCATTCTTTCTCAGGTATTAAATCAATCTGGCAATACAGCCCCAGATCTGGATCATCCAGAAGACCTCAAAGCATTAGCCTCGGCAATCATTGAGCTGCGTAAAGAGGGAAAATTGCTGGCATATCATGATCGGTCAGATGGTGGCTTGCTTGCCTGCGTTGCTGAGATGGCATTTGCATCCCACACTGGTGTCTCACTTAACGTAGACATGATTGCAGTTGACGCTGGTCAGGAACCTGATCATGGTGATGCTAAAAATTGGGCGCAGCAAGTTTCTGGTCGTCGTCACGAGCAAACAATGCGCGCACTCTTTAACGAAGAGTTGGGGGCAGTGATTCAGGTAAGAAGAGCTGACCGCGATGCTGTGTTTGCAACGCTGCGTAAATTAGGCCTCAGCGCATTTAGCCATGTCATTGGTAAGCCTAACAATAATGGCCATATTGAAATATGGCGGGATGCTAAAAAGATTTTTGCTGAGCCACGCGAACTTCTTCAAAAGATGTGGACCAATACAAGCTATCAAATTGCCCGTTTGCGTGACAACCCAGTATGTGCAGATAGTGAATTCTCTTTATTGGATAACCTGGCTGACCCAGGTATGTCGCCAAAGCTTACATTTGACCCTAAAGAAGATATTGCGGCCCCATTCATTCAGAAAAATGCTCGACCTAAGGTAGCTATATTACGAGAGCAGGGCGTTAACTCTCATGTGGAAATGGCTTATGCAGTCAATTGGGCTGGTTTTGATAGTTATGACGTGCACATGTCTGACTTATTGACTGGCAAAGCTAGGTTGGACGATTTCCGCGGGTTAATTGCTTGCGGTGGATTTAGTTATGGTGATGTCTTGGGTGCAGGTGAAGGTTGGGCTAAAACCATTCTTTTTAATCAACAGCTACGTGATCAGTTTTCAAGCTTCTTCGCTCGCCAAGATAGCTTTGCCTTAGGCGTCTGTAACGGTTGCCAAATGATGAGTAATCTTTCAGGAATTATTCCTGGTGCGGAAGCTTGGCCTAAATTTACTCGCAATCAATCTGAACAATATGAAGCACGCTTGGTAATGGCTGAAGTACTATCTTCCCCCTCCATTTTTACGCAAGGAATGGAAGGTAGCCAGTTGCCTATTGCTATAGCTCACGGTGAAGGCTTTGCTAACTTTAGTCAGCAAGGAAATATAGAGCAAATCGCTAAGGAAGGCTTAGCTGCATTACGATTTGTTGATCATCAGGGTAATCCAACTGAAACCTATCCAATGAACCCAAACGGGTCACCAAACGGTTTGACAGGCGTTACCACGCCTGATGGTCGATTTACGGTCATGATGCCCCATCCTGAACGTGTATTCCGTGCAGCACAAATGAGCTGGTGTCCTCCTGAGTGGCTAGAAGTTCCGGATGGCGCAAGTCCGTGGTTACGTCTATTCCGTAACGCTCGTCGCTGGGCTCAATAAGCTGTGTTTGCCATGGAGCCAGTAACTTTTTCGGAAAGCGGGGGTGTTCGCTACCTGCATTTTGGTAGCGAACTCATTCAAGGCGCTATGCGCATACGTGACCCTGATGAAATCTATCTGGAATATAACCAGCAAATGATGGCTTGGCTTCTATTTCTAGAAACCAAGCCTGGCATGCGCATAGCTCAGCTCGGCTTAGGTACTGGAGCGCTAACTAAATTTCAGCATCGTTATTGCCCCGCAGTAAAAACTACAGTCGTTGAGCTAAATCCTTCTGTGATTGTTGCCGCACGATCAATGTTTTTTACGCCCGATGATGACCGACGGCTTGAGACTTTGCAAGCAGACGCTAAAGAATTTGTACAGTCAGCGAAATATAAAAACCAGTTTGATGCTGTACAGGTTGATCTGTATGATGCGATTTGCGATGGGCCTGTTGCTAGCTCTCTTGATTTTTATAAAGGCTGCTTTGATATCCTAAAAGGCCCAGGCGTTTTGACTGTCAACTTATTCTCACGTCATAAGAGCTTTAATATCAACCTCAACAATATATGCGAAGCTTTTGATAACCGCGTCTTATTGTTTCCTGAATCACATGACTGCAATGTAGTCGCGATTGCTTTTAAAGGCCCTAGATTAGAGGCTGAGTGGAAGGACGTTAGTAAACGCGCCAAACTGATCCTTGAAAAGACTGGTTTACCTACAAATAAATGGGTTTCCGGAATCAGCCGTGAAAATGCTAGGCAAGAAAACAAATTAGCCATATAAATTGCCTTTCGTGGCGTTGATATGCAAAGAAAAAGGCGATCTATTGATCGCCTTTTTTATTCCGACATATTTCTATGTCGGATGATCCAACAATTACACCGTTACGGTATCTGCCACATCGCTAAATGACTTGAGCTTATCAAAACTCATGTATTTATAAACATCACCAGCTTTAGATTCGAGCGACTTAACTTGCTCTAAATACTCCGCAGGAGTTGGTAAACGGCCTAAGAGGGCGGCAACAGAAGCTAATTCAGCGGAAGCCAAATATACGCGAGTATCAATACCCAAGCGGTTAGGGAAGTTCCGTGTAGAGGTTGATACAGCTGTCGAACCTTTGCGGATCTGCGCTTGGTTACCCATGCAAAGTGAGCAGCCAGGGCTCTCCATACGGGCACCAGCTGCACCCAACATGCCGTAGTAACCTTCTTCCATTAATACCATGGCATCCATCTTGGTTGGAGGCGCTACCCATAAACGGGTTGGCATATCTTTCTTACCCTGCAATACCTGACCTGCTGCACGGAAGTGGCCGATATTGGTCATACATGAGCCAATAAACACTTCATCAATCTTATCGCCGGCAACTTCAGATAAGATTTTGACATCGTCTGGATCATTAGGGCAGGCAAGAATTGGCTCTTTGATTTCATCAATATTGATTTCAATGATCTCTGCATAGTCGGCATTTTCATCAGCCTTGAGAAGTTGTGGATTAGCAATCCAGGCTTCCATAGCTTTAATGCGTCTGCCTAACGTGCGTTTATCATCGTAACCATTCGCAATCATCCATTTCATCAAAGTAATGTTTGATGTCATGTATTCAATAATCGGCTCTTTATTCAGGTGAACTGTACAGCCGCCAGCAGAACGCTCAGCTGAAGCATCAGATAATTCAAATGCTTGCTCAACCTTCAGATCGGGTAGACCTTCGATTTCTAAAATACGACCAGAGAAAATATTCTTCTTGCCTTGCTTCTCAACGGTCAATAAACCTTTTTTGATTGCATACAAAGGAATTGCATTGACTAGATCACGCAATGTGATACCAGGTTGCATCTTGCCTTTGAATCGGACCAATACAGACTCAGGCATATCTAATGGCATCACACCAGTTGCGGCCGCGAAAGCCACTAATCCGGAGCCTGCTGGAAAGGAAATGCCAATTGGGAAACGAGTATGGCTATCACCACCAGTTCCGCATGTATCTGGTAGGAGCAAGCGGTTCAACCAGCTATGAATTACGCCATCACCTGGACGCAAAGCGACACCACCGCGATTAGTCATGAATGGTGGCAACTCATGTTGAGTGCGAATATCTACAGGCTTAGGATAGGCTGACGTGTGGCAAAACGACTGCATCACTAGATCTGAAGAGAATCCTAAGCAAGCCAAATCTTTCAGTTCATCTCGAGTCATTGGGCCCGTGGTGTCTTGTGAGCCGACTGTAGTCATGTGCGGCTCACAGTAGGTACCAGGGCGAACACCTTGGCCTTCTGGTAAGCCACATGCGCGACCAACAATTTTTTGAGCCAAACTAAAGCCCTTTTTGTTATCTACTGGATTTACCGGTAAGCGGAACTCCGTGGATGCAGGCAAGCCAAGTGCTGCACGAGCTTTAGCAGTTAAACCGCGGCCAATAATCAAAGGAATACGACCACCGGCACGTACTTCATCCAAAATCACTGGGGATTTCAATGAAAAACTGGTAATTTCCTTGCCATCTTTAAATACTTTACCTTCGTATGGACGAAGCTCAATCTCATCACCCATATTCATTTGAGATACATCTAATTCAATAGGCAATGCTCCTGAATCTTCCATTGTGTTGAAGAAGATTGGGGCAATATTGGTACCCAAGCACACCCCACCAAAACGTTTGTTCGGCACGAATGGAATATCTTGACCTGTCCACCATAGGACTGAGTTAGTAGCGGATTTACGTGAGGAACCTGTACCTACGACATCTCCAACATAGGCAATTTGATTCCCTTTTTTCTGGAGGGCGGCAATTTGCTTCATCGGCCCGCGAACACCAGATTCATCAGGCTCAATACCAGGACGTGGGTTCTTCAGCATGATCGTTGCATGCAATGGAATATCGGGGCGACTCCAAGCATCTGGTGCAGGCGAGAGATCGTCGGTATTGGTTTCGCCAGTTACTTTGAAAACAGTAAGCTTCATGCTTTCTGGTACTGCAGGACGGCTTGTAAACCACTCTGCATTTGCCCAGCTTTGCATTACTGCTTTAGCATTCGCATTGCCTTTTTCAGCGAGCTCCTGAACGTCATTAAAGTAATCAAACATCAAGAGTGTTTTCTTCAGTGCTTCAGCAGCTGCCGCTCCACATTCTGCGTCAGCAAGCAGTTCTACTAATGGCTTGATGTTGTAGCCACCGAGCATCGTGCCCAATAATTCAGTAGCGCGTATGCGAGAAATTAAAGGAGATTTTTCTGTGCCTTTAGCAATTGCATCTAAGAATTCTGCTTTTACTTTGGCGGCTTCATCAACACCGGCGGGTACACGGTTCGTGATGAGCTCTACTAGTTCTGCCTCTTTGCCAGCAGGCGGATTTATGAGTAACTTCACCAATTCTGCGGTTTGATCCTTGGTTAAAGGGAGGGCTGGAATGCCTAGGGCGGCGCGTTCAGCAACAAGAGCGTTGTAAGCTTCTAACATCATGTTTCCTATGGGTAAAAGTTATCAATAGAAAGGCCAAAAAGGGATTTTCCCCCTATTTTGCAAATTATAGTGAGTAATTTAAGTCTTATATAAGAGTTTAAACCCTAAGAATTCGCTAATTGCAGCTAATTTCACCAAAAGAGAGGACGGAGTGCCTTAAACAACCTGTTCTTCTTTAAGTGCCCAGACTAGGGCAACAACCCACCCAATTAAGGACCAACCCAAAAACAGGTTTAAGGCAAAAATAGCCCCAGTATTAGCCCTTTTCTTGTGAAAAGCGATCGCAAAAGGGAGGAAATAGAAGAGTGAAAGCAGGGTTATCAAAACTGAAAATAAGAGGCGCATCTAATAATTACCTTTCTCGGTTCCAAATTTGGGTGCGACCTAGCAAAGGGATGCCTACATACCCCCTAACATCCAGTTTATTGCCGCCATCGGTAGGTCTCATTTCAACCTTATAAATTTCGCCCTCATCAGGGTCCAAAATATAGCCGCCGACATATAGATCGCCCGTTTTCTTGAGTCCAGAAAGAATTTCCATTCCAACTAAGGGCTTACCTTTGCGAAGATCTTGGCATTTATCGCAGTTTACCGGGGCTTTTGGGTCTAATAATTTTGTGATAACACCAAAAAATAGGCCATTCTTTTCTGAAATACGGACTATTGCGGCAGGCTGATTGGTTCCGTCATCAAAAGTTGTCCAGTTCCCAGTAATGGTGTCCAGGTTTTGGGCGTAGGCATAGCTAAAGCCTAAGAGTGAAAAGGCGGCAAAAAATAGAGGAACGAGCGTTTTTTTCATTGCTTTTATAGATACTACCTTTTTTGGTTTTTCTGAATCCAGGAAGCTCTATCGTTATAATTACTTTTTCCAACAGAGCTTAAGCGATGACCAAATACGTTTTTGTCACTGGTGGTGTGGTTTCTTCTTTAGGGAAAGGAATCGCAGCTGCCTCGCTTGCCGCGATTCTCGAATCCCGCGGCCTGAAAGTCACCCTCCTAAAATTAGACCCTTATATTAACGTTGACCCGGGCACCATGAGCCCACTTCAGCATGGCGAAGTTTTCGTAACTGAAGACGGAGCAGAGACTGATTTAGATTTGGGTCACTATGAGCGCTTTGTTTCAGCAAAGATGCGCAAAAGCAATAACTTCACTACTGGACAAATTTATGAATCAGTCATCAGCAAAGAGCGTCGTGGTGAATACTTAGGCAAAACAGTTCAAGTAATTCCACATATCACCAACGAGATCCAAGCTTTCGTTGAGCGTGGAGCAAAGGCTAGTCATGATGGCAAAGCAGATGTTGCTATTTGTGAGATCGGTGGAACTGTCGGAGATATAGAATCCCTCCCATTTTTAGAGGCTGCAAGGCAGATGAGTTTGCGTCTACCTTTGCACAGTTGCGCCTTTGTGCATCTGACGTTGGTACCCTTTATCAGCAGTGCTGGCGAATTAAAAACCAAACCTACGCAACATTCGGTTCAGAAATTACGTGAAATTGGCATCATGCCAACAGTATTGTTATGCCGCGCTGATCGCCCAATCCCAAATGATGAACGCGCTAAGATCTCGCTCTTTTCCAATGTTCGCGAAGAGGCGGTTATTTCAGTTTGGGACGTTGACACAATTTATAAGATTCCTGAAATGCTCCAAGCACAAGGCATGGATGATTTAATTTGTCGTGAGTTAGAACTCAATGCAAAACCGGCAGATCTGTCTGTATGGGCGAATCTGGTCTATGAGTTGGCCAATCCAAAACATGAAGTGACCATTGGAATGGTTGGTAAATACGTAGAGTTGACTGAATCCTATAAATCGCTGATCGAAGCATTACGCCATGCTGGCATTCATACTCATACACGAGTCAATATCACTTACATAGACTCTGAAGATATCGAAAAAGAGGGTATTGATTGCCTTAAAGATTTGGATGCTATTTTGGTACCAGGTGGATTTGGTAAGAGGGGGACTGAGGGCAAGATTGCAGCAATTCGTTATGCCCGTGAAAACCAAGTTCCTTATTTAGGTATCTGCCTTGGAATGCAATTGGCTGTAATTGAGTTTGCCCGACATGTGGCGAATATTGTGCAAGCAAATAGTACGGAGTTCGATGCGGATACAGAAAGTCCTGTAGTTGCCTTAATTACTGAGTGGCTCGATAGAGAAGGGCGCGTAGAAAAACGCACAAATGCCTCTGATCTTGGTGGCACCATGCGCCTAGGATCCCAGCGTTGTCCGGTTAAGCCGGGCACTTTGGCACATCGCATCTATGGTGCAGAAGTCAATGAACGTCACCGTCATCGCTATGAAGTAAATAATACTTATGTGCCAAAGCTAGAGCAGTCTGGTTTGGTAATTTCAGCGCGCACTCCAAACGAAATGCTGCCTGAAATGATGGAGTTGCCTGACTCAATGCACCCTTGGTTCTTTGGAGTTCAATTCCACCCAGAATTTACCTCCACTCCACGTGATGGGCATCCTTTATTCTCGGCATTTATTAAAGCTGCCCTGATTCACCAGGATGCCACTTTGAAGCAAGTTTCGTAAGGGGGATGTTATGAGTACATTCAAACTCTGTGGGTTCGATGTTGGCCTAGATCACCGTTTCTTTTTAATCGCTGGCCCCTGCGTCATTGAATCAGAACAATCTGCCATTGATATTGCAGGCGAGTTAAAAGAAATTACCTCAGCATTAAAAATCCCCTTTATTTATAAATCCTCATTCGATAAAGCCAATCGATCTTCAGGCACCTCATTTCGCGGCCTGGGGATGGAAAAAGGTTTGGAAATACTGGCGAAGGTAAAGAAAGAAGTGGGCGTACCAGTATTAACTGATGTGCATGACATTGGCGAGATTGCTGCAGTAGCAAAAGTAGTTGATGTCTTACAAACCCCCGCTTTTTTATGCCGTCAAACAGACTTTATTCGTGCCTGTGCCCAGAGCGGTAAGCCCGTGAACTTTAAAAAAGGTCAATTTCTTTCCCCTCATGAAATGCTTAATGTGATTGAGAAGGCTCGTGGAGCCGCTGCAGAAATGGGTTTGTCTGATCAATTCATGGTTTGTGAGCGCGGTGCTTCATTCGGCTATAACAATCTTGTTTCTGATATGCGTAGCTTAGCCATTTTGCGCGAATCAAAGGCCCCGGTAGTCTTTGATGCAACGCATTCAGTGCAATTACCTGGCGGCCAAGGAAATTCCAGCGGTGGTCAACGTGAATTCGTGCCGGTACTCGCTCGTGCAGCAGTCGCAGTCGGCATTAGCGGTTTATTTATGGAGACACATCCTGATCCGGCAAAAGCTTTATCTGATGGACCCAATGCTGTGCCATTAAATCGCATGAAAGAATTATTACAGTCTTTGGTGGATATTGATTCAGTCGTAAAAGCGAACAACTCTTTTTTAGAAGACAGCTTTAAGTAATTGCAGTGCATTAAATAACCCAATTTCATATTGTTTTAAGGAGAAGGTGCATGAGCGCCATTGTTGACATCATCGGTAGAGAAGTGTTGGATTCACGTGGAAACCCAACTGTAGAGTGCGATGTATTGCTCGAGTCAGGTGTAATGGGTCGCGCCGCAGTACCTTCAGGAGCCTCTACAGGTTCGCGAGAGGCGATAGAACTCCGTGATGGTGACAAGTCTCGCTATCTTGGAAAAGGCGTGCTTAAGGCTGTTCAAAACATCAATGTCGAGATCGCAGAAACTATTTTGGGCTTGGATGCTAGCGAACAAGCTTTTTTAGATCACACCTTAATTGAATTAGATGGCACCCATAACAAAGCACGCTTAGGCGCTAATGCAACCCTGGCTGTTTCCATGGCCGTTGCGCGCGCTGCCGCTGAAGAAGCAGGTTTACCTTTGTACCGTTATTTTGGTGGATCTGGTGGTATGCAGCTTCCGGTCCCCATGATGAATATCGTTAATGGTGGTGCACATGCAAACAATAGTTTAGATATCCAAGAGTTTATGGTGATGCCAGTTGGCGCAGAAAACTTTCGTGATGCCTTGCGTTGTGGCGCTGAAATTTTCCATGAGCTAAAAAAGATTCTTGCTGCTCAAGGAATGCCTACAACAGTTGGTGATGAGGGTGGTTTTGCACCAAACTTCAAAAGTAATCATGAATGCTTGCAAATCATTATGAAGGCGATTGAAGGTGCTGGGTATCAGGCTGGTGAAGATGTCTTATTAGCCTTAGATTGCGCAGCTAGCGAGTTCTACAAGGATGGCAAATACCATCTATCAGGTGAGGGCCTGCAACTAACCTCAAGTGAATTCTCTGACTATCTTGGTAATTTAGCTGACCAGTTTCCGATTGTTTCTATCGAGGACGGCATGCATGAAAGCGATTGGGATGGCTGGGCTGATATTACTCAAAAATTGGGAAAAAAGATTCAGTTAGTAGGTGATGATCTTTTTGTTACTAATACGCGAATTCTTAAAGAGGGCATTGATAAGGGAATTGCTAATTCAATCTTGATCAAAATTAATCAAATTGGAACTTTGACTGAGACATTTGCTGCGATTGAAATGGCAAAACGTGCGAACTACACGGCAGTGATTTCACATCGCTCTGGAGAAACGGAAGATAGCACTATCGCTGATATCGCGGTTGGTACAAATGCAGGACAGATTAAGACGGGTTCCTTATCTCGTTCCGATCGCATTGCTAAATACAACCAACTCTTACGTATTGAGGAAGACTTAGGGGATGTGGCAACTTATCCTGGAAAGTCTGTTTTCTATAACCTCAAGCGTTAAGACTGTAGCTATCTAGATTATGCGCATTGTTATTTACTCTATGCTGGTATTGCTTATTGCAATCCAGTACCCGCTTTGGTTGGGTAAGGGAGGGTGGCTCAAGGTCTATGAGATGGAAAAGCAAGTGGAATTGCAGGAGGCTAAAAATAGCCTCCTAGCACTTCGCAATGCAAAACTTGAAGGTGATGTTAAAGATTTAAAAGACGGCACACGCGCCATCGAGGAACGTGCTCGCGTAGAGCATGGACTCATTAAAGAGGGCGAATTCTTTGTGCAAATCTTACCCGCAGATCAATCTTCTGCAGATACTGCCAAGGCATCTACCGTAAAGCAATAAAGATACACCGTTAATGTCCGCTAGAAGGTGGTCTAGTAGCATCAGTCAATGAATCAGTTTTAAATACCTGCAAACAGTCGACCGCATCAAAGCGATAAGGCTTCGCGCAAAAATCGCAGATAGTTTCAACTACGCCTTGTTCTGCAAGAATACTTTGAATCTCTTCTTCACCCAACATTCTCAATACGTCAGCTACTTTTGTTCGAGAGCAGCGACATGAGAAACGAATTGGTCGAGTTGGAAAGCTTCGGACTCCATTCTCAGCAGACTCTTCTAGAAAAAGTCGCCTCAAAATAGTTTCTGGAGGTAGCGTGAGTAATTCTTCATCGGTAATGGTTTCACCTAAGGTCTGAATTCTTGACCAACCTTCAGCGGCTTCCTGGGGATCGAGATGGGCATGTCCACCAGAATCTGGCAGTCGTTGAAGCAGCAGGCCTCCGACTTGGTTTTCATTTGAAGCAAGCCAAATTCGAGTGTCGAGTTGTTCAGAATTTTGCATATAAAGCGCAATAGCTTCAGCTGCACTAGTAACGGGCTTAATAACGGCCCCCTGCTGTTCTTGCAGAGCAACAATGCCCTGGTAAGGAGGTTGGCCAGGCTCTCTATCAGCGGGGTCAAGCGTGATTACCAGGCGCCCAGAGTGTTCAGCATCCAATAACTCGCCAAGAGTGGCATCTATTTTAATTTCCGAAGGATCGACAGAGAGCTTTACAGTGGCGCGCATCGACAGATCTGATTTGCATTCAACTACTAGCAGCTGAATAGGGCCATTACTTTGTGCTTGAATAATCAAGGTGCCATCGAACTTTAAACTAGCGCTAAGGAGGGTGGCTGCACCGACAAAGTCACCCAGAATCTTTCGAATGGCGGGGGGGTCATTACGACGCTCTAAAACGGCTTGCCAAGCACTGCCGATGGATACGATTTCCCCGCGAACTGGGGCTCCGTCACACATAAATACCAATAATTCATTCATAAGGCAAAGTATCCCCTTTTTTTGATTTTTCTGTTACGCAGGCTGACCTGAGATAATGGCAATTATGCATATTCGTACACGTTTCGCCCCCAGTCCCACGGGCTTTATACATTTGGGAAATTTACGCAGCGCCTTATATCCCTGGGCTTTTGCACGCCACAATAAAGGCGACTTTATTTTGCGTATTGAAGATACCGATTTAGAACGTTCTAGCCAAGAAGCTGTCGATGTCATTATTGAAGGCATGGCATGGCTCGGGATGGATATCGATGAAGGCCCGATTTATCAAATGCAGCGCATTGATCGCTACCGAGCTGTCATTAAGGAAATGGTGGAAGCCGGCCTTGCATACCCTTGCTACATGAGTGAGGATGAGCTCAATAAGCTCCGTGATCAGCAAATGGCAAATAAAGAAAAACCTCGATATAACGGTTTGTGGAGGCCTGAGCCTGGCAAAGATTTGCCGCCAATCCCAGAGGGAGTTTTACCCGTTATTCGCTTCAAAAATCCCATTGGTGGTTCGGTCATTTGGAATGATGCTGTCAAGGGTCAAATAGAAATTAGCAATGATGAGCTTGATGATCTAGTTATTGCGCGACCTGATGGCACTCCTACATACAACTTTTGTGTAGTTGTGGATGATCTTGATATGAAGATTACACACGTTATCCGGGGTGATGATCATGTAAATAACACCCCCCGTCAAATTAATATCATGAAGGCTTTAGGAGGTTCTCCGCCTGTTTACGCCCATTTACCGACTGTTCTGAATGATCTTGGCGAAAAAATGAGCAAGCGTAATGGTGCGATGAGCGTTCGAGACTATCAAAAGGCTGGCTATTTACCAGATGCTATTTTGAATTATCTTGCTCGCTTGGGTTGGTCACATGGCGATGCAGAGGTATTTACTAAAGAGCAGTTTGTTGATTGGTTTGAGTTGGATAGTTTAGGGCGCTCACCAGCGCAACATAATCCAGAAAAATTACTTTG
This sequence comes from Polynucleobacter asymbioticus QLW-P1DMWA-1, assembly GCF_000016345.1. Lineage (NCBI taxonomy): Bacteria > Pseudomonadati > Pseudomonadota > Betaproteobacteria > Burkholderiales > Burkholderiaceae > Polynucleobacter > Polynucleobacter asymbioticus. Next base: position 953,869 of record NC_009379.1, read on the forward strand.
GCTTAATCACCAGTATATTCAAAATGCAGATGCCGCTAAATTGGCAGAAGCATGCAAACCTTTTGCACATCAGTTAGGCATTGATACGGAAAATGGTCCCAATTTTATTCAGGTAGTCGGCTTGCTAAAAGATCGGGCTAATACTCTGATTGAAATTGCGGAAGGTGCCAAGTTATTTTATGCAACAGCGCCGAATCTTACCAAGGATCAAATTACAGAAAATATCTCTGAAGCAATAGTTCCCGCACTAAAAGATTTGATAGAAGCACTCAAGAATGCGGATGGGACTAAAGAATCCTATAGCGCTGCATTCAAGCAGGTTCTAGCCCAGCACCAGATCAAAATGCCTGCCTTAGCAATGCCAGTTCGCTATGCCTTATTTGCCACAACACAGACTCCAGCTATCGATGCTGTCTTAGTTGTTTTAGGCAAAGAAGAGGCTATAAATAGGCTTTCCAAGGTCGTTGTATAAGCAATTTGCGCACTTGCACAAAAATAGGATAAAATCTTGGATTGTTTTGAGTGTCTTGTAGTTTTATTGCGAGATTTCGGGGGTATAGCTCAGCTGGGAGAGCGCTTGCATGGCATGCAAGAGGTCAGCGGTTCGATCCCGCTTATCTCCACCAAGCATTTAAAATAATAGTAGTTGTAGTAGTCCAGGTCCCCATCGTCTAGAGGCCTAGGACATCACCCTTTCACGGTGAGTACGGGGGTTCGAATCCCCCTGGGGACGCCAGTTTTTCTGGTTGTAGTAAAAAGTTTTTTAAGTATTACTCGAGTTAATTTGGAGCGGTAGTTCAGTTGGTTAGAATATCGGCCTGTCACGCCGAGGGTCGCGGGTTCGAGTCCCGTCCGCTCCGCCAAAAATATGACACTAAGCCCCTTCATCGGGGCTTTTTTATTGAACTTGTTTACAAGCGAGCATATCTACAACTCGCTCCTCTTCATCAATTTCAAAACCACACTCTACGACCCTAGACGAATTTTCATAAGTTCCGAAGAGGATATCCCAAAGAGGAAGGCCGTAATTGTTGCTATGACGATTGCGTTCATGATGAATACGATGCATCTCTGGGCGAACAATGAAATATCCAAGCCAATGTGGCGTTCGAATATTGGTGTGCTCCCAGTACTCAAAAACTGCTACCCATAAAGTGGCCCATGCTGCTGATTCAATATTAAAACCCAATAAACCATAGCTCACTAGGTTGATGATGGTCAAATTAGCCGCAAAATCAGAAGGGTGGGCATAAAAAGCGGTGGCCGCCTGCAATCGATATGTGCTGTGATGGATTTGGTGAAAGACTTTCCATGCCGTATTGCTATGGTGGCGGTAGCGATGCCACCAGTAGACAAAAAATGAGATAAAAAAATAGGCCACAAATCCATTGAGCCAGCTTGGCATTTCTGAAAAAAAATGTGCGACTACACTATGAGCGTTTAATTTTTCAGTAAAGGGTTCGCTTGCTAGGCCTATTAAAGTTGTAGCTAATAGACCAAGAGCGGCATAAATAAATAATCTCTTATGCCAACCCTTATCTGAGCCGTAGGGATACAGCGGATATTTTCTTTCCCAGTAGCTAAGACCAATCAATATGATGGGTGAAGCCAAATAGGGTAGAAGTACGTTCACTATATTGAACTTTTTAGTTGGTTAATGTTGATGGCAAACAAGCGAAACAATTATTTGCTTTCCTTGCCTCTTTTGATATTGCGCAAAAAACGTTGCAATTCAGGGGACAAAATTTTATCCTCATAGGGCTCTGGCTTAAATTTTCCATAAATAGAATCTAGGAAACTACGAACTTCAGCAGCAACTGTTTCGCGTTCATTATCGACGGTAATCATATGGTAGCTATCACCGAGATAAATTTGTCGTACCATGGTAGCGCTAGTGCGCTCTGCCACTAATTGCGCATTAAGTACGTTTGCAATTTCGTCATCTACTGCGTGAATAGTCAAAATGGCTGAACTTACTGTCGCTAAATTTTTTATTACATATTTACATAGCTTATTACCTTCATGCATATGTCTCAAAGACATATATAAGCCGCCAACATCCGACACATCTTGACTTGTAAGAACCCTCTTAATATATGCACGAATTTGGGGGTTTTTAATGCCAAAAGGGTCCTTTTCCATATATTTGTAGCGATCCCCAAGCCCCAAAACCATTCCTGCTGGGATCAGGGCACGATACCATGGCACTGCCCAGCCGTTATATTTGAGGGTGGTGGATAGGGCAAGGACGCCTAAGATGTCGTTTAGTTCGGATGCGACAGCTAAGGCCAAGGTTGAACCTAATGAGATGCCACCCAAGGTAATGGGCTTGGATTCGTTTGCCTGTAAACCCTGAACATGTGAAACAGCTTCGCTAAGCCAACTTTTCCAGCTGGTGGCGTTTCCACCGAAAGAATACCCCTGAATGCTGGGAGTATTCACTCTATATCCGGCAGCAATTAGTTGTGAGCCAAGGAAATTAAACTCTAGCGGGGATGAGGAAAGCCCATGAAATAGTACAATTAAAGGGCTAGAATCATCATTCGTTGCAAGGTTCATTAATATATTTTAGACCCATAAGAGACAAAACCGGGCATGATTATTCGTAATTCAAAAAATTGGTCACCTTTTAGTGCGTTAGACGTTTTTCTCTGGTCAACGGCATTATTTCTGATCATTACGTCGGCCATGATTTCTTTTGGGCCTGCCTTTTATAGTGCTCATACTTATAAATTTTATTTTCTAGCTGCCACCTTCCTAGCTTATTTTTTTGGTTATGTTCCAGCTACCATCTTCATCTTAGGCAGCAGTATCTTTGCTAACTATTATTTCGTACCCCCCTTTGGCGAATTCATATTCACGACGCACGACTTAGAGCGCTACCTCATCAACTTATTTTTTGGTAGTGTGGCGATTGTTTTAATTGAAATTTTGCAACGTGAACGATTTAAATCTAAACTACTACTCCTGGTATCTGAGTCTAGATATTTGATTTTGCTGCACCGAGATAATCGCCTGCTGAACGAACTGAAGAAAAATAAATAATGTCCAACACGCTTAACACCTTGATCGAATTAGTTTCAGTAAAATTCGACAAAAAAATCGACGAATTGGGACCTGATACAACTCTTGAAAGTTTGGGCGTAGATTCTTTAGGCAAGATTGAACTCATTTTTGATCTTGAGGATCATTTCAAAGTCCGCATCCCAAATGAAGATGCCAAGGTAGACACTTTGGCAGAAGTTGCTGCATTACTTGATACTGCGAAGCCTATCAATTGAGCTCAGCAGGAAAAAGAGTTGTAGTCACAGGCCTGGGTGCAGTATCTGGACTTGGTGTTGGTGCGGTAACTCAATTTCAAAAAGCCATTGAATGTGTTTCTGGCATATCTGTATTTAATACTCCAACAGCAATACCTGTAGATTTACAGTGCGCCGCTCTAATTAAGCAAGATCTGGACTATGGCCTAGATTCCTCTTCATTGGGCATGTTTGATAAGACTGCCCACTTATCCTGGTTTGTCGCGCATGAGGCATTAAAGCAATCTGGCATTGAAAATCTCAGCGAGTCAGAATTGGATGCAAGCGGTATTTTCTGGGGTACTGGCTTTGGGGGGTCTAATACTTTAGATAGTGCCTATCAAGATATTTATCTCAACAACAAAGGGCGTGCGCGGCCTTTTACGATTATTGGGGTCATGGCTAATGGATCGGCTGCGTTGCTAGCCCTACAAACCGGCTTTACAGGTCCATCACTGACTTATTCAACTGCATGCGCTTCATCTAGCCATGCTATTGGTGAAGCCTTTAGAAGTATTAAGTATGGATTTTGTGAGCGAGCAATTGCTGGTGGCGCAGAAAGTCTTTTTAACGCCGGACCCATTAAAGCTTGGGAAGCGTTAAGAACACTTGCAACACCGGATATGGAAGATCTTTCCTCGTCGTGCAAACCGTTTTCAAAGAATAGAAGTGGATTTATATTGGGTGAGGGTGCAGCGGCCCTTGTCTTAGAATCCCTAGAAAGCGCTCAAAAGCGAGGTGCAAAAATATTGGGGGAGATAGTCGGGTATGGCACGAGCACAGATGCTCGACACATCACCAAGCCCGATTCTGTTGGCCAAGCAAAAGCAATTAAGGCGGCGCTTCTTGAAGCCCGAGTTAATTCTGATCAAATTGCCTATATCAATGCCCATGGTACTGCCACACAGGTTGGTGACATTGCTGAAACAAATTCGATTAAATCTGCCTTTGGGCTAAATGCAGCAAAGGGGGTAGCGATTAGTTCTACCAAGGCAATTCATGGGCATACACTTGGAGCTGCTGGCGCGCTCGAGCTAGTCATTACTTTGCAAGCATTAGAAAATAATATCGCCCCGGGTACAGCCTTTTTACAAATTGCAGACCCAGACTGTGATCTGAATTATCTACCCTTGAAATCTATTGAGAAGCCCATGTCATTTGCAATGAGTAATTCATTTGCTTTTGGAGGTTCTAACGCATCTATTGTGGTTGCTAAGCTAGATTAAAGTTAAAGAACTTTTTTAATATTTTTTGTTAATTCGTAGTGCCATAAAACGCCTAAAGTCATCCCAGTCAAAAGAACTTCAGTATCGCTAATGAAGCCATGAAAGTTATCAGCTACATAATCCTCGGAAACTAGATTAATAATGATTTCCGAAATAATTAATGTGATGGTAAATAGCAGTCGATACTTCTTTAGCGTTGAATTGAATTGGCCCGCCAACTCTCGATGATGTTTTATTAAAAACACTACACTCACAGAATTAGCTAGCCAAAATACTACTACTGGCCAAGTCAGGTGGAACGGCGCCGATAAATAATACAGCGCCGAAACCACCAGCTGTAGGGCCAATAAAAAAACAATCATTGTCTAAGTATTACTTCTTTGGGGTTGTAATCGATGCAGCCATTGCATCGTAGTAAATCACTTTTACCTGTTCGCCAACATTAACATCAGCCAATAGGGCAGGGTTCTTTACAGTGACAGTAGTAATTTTTCCACTTGGGCCCTTTACAGATACCAATTTCTTTTCACGATTGACTTCAACGATATCAGCGATGATGGTTGTCTTATTTGCAATTTTTTCAGATGGCTTTTCATTGGCTTTTGAATTGGTAATGGTATTTGTTTCGACCTTGCTGCGAATGCCATTGCTTTTAGTTTTAATCAATTCAATAGCCACGGCCAATTGATAAGTAACGCTTAAGTGATCGCCTTTTTTGATTTGATCGAAATTGGTAATATCGGATCCCGCAACAAATTTAGACTCACCCTCTTTATTTTTAAAGGTAATTGTCCTTTTCTTTTTATCAACCTTGACTACATCACCCTCGTAAAGCAGGTAGCTATTATCGACAGCAGTGGCATCAATAACGGCTGGCTTGTTATCTGAAGATGAGGCTGTAGCAGATTGAGCCATAGCTGCTGAAGAGCCGGCTAAAACCGCAGTAATTGCCAGTGCGATTTGTGCAAATTTGATATTCATTTTTTCCCTTTAGTAAAAAAGCTTCTAATCACAATATTAGCCTATTTTTTAAGGGTATTTCCCTCAAATACCACTAAATATCATGTTTAAAGTCCATTTACTTCTTTGTTAAGATCTTAGCTTGATGGCAAACACTTATTAAAACGAGGGTAGACAGAATGAGCGGACAACTAAAACTAGGTTTTATTGGATTAGGCATCATGGGTGCCCCAATGGCTGGACACTTAGTAAATGCAGGGTACGAAGTTTTTATTAATACCCGTAGCAAAGTATCACCAGACCTTGCCAACTCAAAAGCCATTCAATGTAAAACACCATCAGAAGTTGCAGAAAAAGCAGACCTTATTTTTTTGATGCTGCCTGATACCCCGGATGTAGAAAAAGTATTATTTGGTGAGCATGGTCTTGCTAGCGGCCTGAGCAAGGGGAAGGTTGTAGTGGATATGAGTTCAATCTCACCTATAGCGACTAAAGAATTTGCCAAAAAAATGAATGCTTTGGGCTGCGACTATTTAGATGCTCCAGTTTCAGGCGGAGAAGTAGGTGCTAAAAATGCAACCCTTTCCATCATGGTTGGTGGTGAGGAGGGAGTATTTAATAAAGTAAAACCTATTTTTGACCTGATGGGAAAAAATATTAATTTAGTGGGTTCCAATGGAGATGGTCAAACTGCAAAGGTTGCCAATCAAATTATTGTGGCTCTTAATATCGAGGCTGTAGCAGAAGCTTTGCTTTTTGCTTCCAAAGCTGGCGCCGATCCCGCTAAGGTACGTCAAGCCCTCATGGGTGGATTTGCTGGTTCCAAAATATTGGAAGTTCATGGCGAGCGGATGGTAAAGCGAACTTTTGATCCTGGTTTTCGAATTGAATTACACCAAAAGGATTTGAATCTAGCCCTTAATAGCGCCCGTGCCTTAGGTGTTTCATTGCCTAATACTGCTAATGCCCAGGAACTTTTTAATGCTTGTTCGGCGCATGGCGGTAAAGCATGGGACCACTCGGCAATGGTCAAAGCACTTGAAAAACTTGCCAATTTTGAAATTGGGCAAAAGGCCTAAAGGAAATATATGGCATCAACATTGGTGGTCTATTTGCACGGCTTTCGTTCATCGCCTCGCTCTAGTAAAGCCATGATGACGGGTGAAGCAATAAAGGCAATATCTTCCGCAGATAATTCCATTGAATGGTATTGCCCTCAATTGCTTGCATCTCCAAAGGAGAGCATGGAAATGGTGACCGCACATATTGATTCTTCTAAAGCAGACCGATTGATTGTTATTGGGTCTTCTTTAGGTGGTTTTTATGCTAACTATCTTGCCGAGAAATATGCATGTAAAGCAGTCACATTAAATCCTGCTGTTTATGCGGCAAGGGAGCTGGAACCCCACGTTGGCATGATGACCTCTTACGATAGCGAAGAGCCATTCGACTTTCGCCCCGAATATATTGCTCAACTGAAGGGCTTACAGGTAAATCACATTACCAAACCTGAGCGCTATTTTTTGATTGCAGCAAAGGGTGATGAGCTGCTGGATTGGCGCGAAATGGTCGAATTTTATCAAGGCGCAAGGCAGCTAGTGCTCGAAGGCAGCGATCATGGAATAGCGGATTATGCCAATCATCTTCCTCAAGTTATAGAGTTCATTTCCCAGCAATAAAGCCCTTGGATTGATGGCCGGGAACTTCTTCTGTAGTATGACTCAGGAAGTTCTGAGTATTTCAAATACATCCAGAAAGGAGAGTTTGTGCTGAGCATCCTAAAATTAGACGCAGGCGGAATTCCTCAAGGCTGGGTAAATGCCGAGGAAGCTACCAAGATATACGCTGATCAAAACATTTTATGGACTCTAGGCGATCCTATTAAAACAATGCGTGGTGGGATATCTCGTAGTAGCGGTCTTCAATCGGCAATCGAGCTCCATTCCATCATTGCCATCAAAGGCACAGCAAAGATTAATCTTTTTGATGTAGTGCCTGTGATTACCAAACATAAACTTTTCAAACGAGATCGTGGACTGTGTGCATATTGCGGGGATGTCATCCAAGAGAGTCATGCAGAGGCCGAGCACATCATTCCAAATAGTCGTGGTGGAAAATACACTTGGATGAATTTGGTTGTTTCTTGCAGACCATGCAATCAACGTAAAGGTAATCGCACGCCCGAACAAGCCGGAATGGCCCTGTTGTATGCACCTTATATGCCCAGCCTTTATGAAGACATGATTCTCAAGGGCCGCAATATCCTAGCGGATCAAATGGATTTTTTAGCAGCTAATCTCCCTAAGAATAGCCGCTTACTTGAGAGCATTCGCTGAGAACTACATCGGTGTTTGTAACTGCTTTACATAAATTTCGCACGGGATCATTGCGAATTATTGTTCTCGCACTATTTCTCTCAATACTAGGACACCTCATACTATTTTTTGGCATCCCGTTTATTTCATTTAGTAATTCACCCGAGCTTCCGGACGACTTAATTATTAAAACCGAATTGCGGATTGAGCCTCCTAAAAAAATACAAATGTCTAAAGCACCCAAGAAGCGTATTCCCACAACCAACCAACAGGCATTAACAACTACACCCAATTCAAGCGTGGGTGAGCAGGGTGTAGATGGAAGTCAACGGGGTACCCCCTTTAAATTACCCGAATCAGGGATTATTTATTACGACTCTTACGTTGATGGGCAAAAATATCAAACCGGTGAAATCGATTGGATTACAGAAGGTAATAATTACCGACTTTATGTGAACATTCCCTACGCCTTTGTAGGTCCTTTTATATTTGAGTCACGTGGCTCAGTAGATGCATATGGAATTAGTCCAGCCATTTATTGGTCTCAACGAGGGGATCGCCCTCCACGTTATTCAAGATTTGATCGCGATGAAAAGGGAGGAGGGCAGATGTATTTTTCAGAAAAGCCAGACTTTTCACCCCCTATTATTCCTGGCACCCAAGATCGATTTAGTCTTATGTTTCAATTGGCTGCCTTATTAAACGGTGATAGCAAAATTGATGAGGCAGGTAGTCTGCGGGCTATTCCAGTTGTGGATTACAACACTCTGGAGATATGGCAGTTCAAAAGCTATGGTGAGACTACCTCGGAAGATATTCCAAGCTTAGGAAAGGCTGTGAATCGTCACTATGCACTCATGCAGCGTGAAAGTGACCCATATAAACGCCAGGTTGATATCTGGCTTGCTAAGGACCTGGAGTGGCTTCCAGGCAGAATTCGATCTGTGGAGTCCAATGGTCGGGTTCTAGAGCTGGTTTTTAAGCAAAAAAATCCAGTGCAAAAATAATGCCTAAAGCTTAGACCCGTCATCAGGAACTACAACTTTGTTATGTCCAAGCAAAGAATTCATCATTGTGTAGAGCGCCGCACCCGACATGGAAACAGCAAAAATGCCTGAAAAGGAAATAATGATCGGTAGTATTTTCCAGCTTTGAGTAAGCGTCCAATTTCCAAATCCAACCGTTGTATACATTTCTCCAGCGAAATAAAAGGTTTGCGGATTGGTTGGGAACACTTTAAGTGCGACGCATATATAGGCCCAAATCACAATTTCACTCAAATGCATCGCTATGACCAAAAGGATTGCGATGAAGTAAGAAACAAAACTAGCCCCATAAATACGCTTTTTGGTCATCAATCTATCGGTGCCATGATATGTTGCAGCAATCACCAATACGGCAATGGCATGTAAGGCCAGCATTAAGCAGGCAGCCACAATCACAATCCACAAGTCCTGGTTTGCCATATCGGCATTTATTTCACCAAAGAACTGAGATAGGCTGGGGAGGTTTAGGTTTTCTAATATGTAGAACATAGGGTATAGAATTAGAGGAATATCTTGTTTGACATAATAATGATTATACGCAAACCGTGATTAGGATGATTTGGCAGGGATCGGCCTTAAAGGCCCTGGATATGGTTGTTTGTAGACCTTTTGCCAACGCGACTTTAATCCAGTACTAATCCAAGGCTTCTCATAGATATCGGCAATATCAATAGCGCTGTAACCCATTCCGTTACGTATGCTGATATCAGCACCTTGGTCTAGCAAGAAGCGAATAAGCTGTTCATTGCCGGATTGCACTGCCATCATCAACGGTGTTGTGCCATTTAAGCTGGTTGAATCAACTACGGCACCATTAGCCACTAAAAACTGAGCCACCTCTAATTGGCCTTTTGAGCAAGCGTAATGCATCGGCGTCCAGCCAATATGGTCAACACGTGAATGGTTTTGTAGCACCAACTCTTTAACTACCGGCAAATCACCTTCAATTGCAGCAATCATTAGGGGTGTTTCACCATAGGTATTGGATAAATCTACGTCAATATTCGGATCCTTAAGGAGAAATTCAGTTACCTTAGTCGATTTGTCCCGAATAGCTAAATTGAGCATTGGATTGCCCTTGGGATCCACGGTATTAGGACTAACTCCCTTAGAAATTAAGGACTTCACGGTTGAGACATCATCAAACTTAGCGGCTTTACTAAAGTCATTGATTTGATCTTCTGTTTGCGCAGAACATGACAATCCAATTGCCATTAATAGACTAAATAGAGACTGATTCAACCAGAAGTGACTTCTCATGAATCAATTCTATCTATCTGAAAACAATCAAAAAAATTCTCTGATGTTTGCTTTCCAAGGGCTTCCAATGAAACGCCCTTTAATTCGGCTATAAATTCGCCTACTTTAGCCACATAGGCTGGTTCATTTGTCTTGCCGCGGTATGGAATTGGGGCTAAATAAGGTGAATCTGTCTCAATGAGCATTCTTTCCAAAGGAACCTGTTTGCAAGTTTCTTGGAGGTCTTTAGCGCTTTTAAAAGTCACTATTCCAGAAAAAGAGATGTAAAACCCCAAATCCATTGCTTTTTTGGCCACATCCAGGCTTTCTGTAAAGCAATGCATCACGCCGCCAATGGATTGAGCGCCCTCCTCCTTCAAAATTCGGATTGTGTCCTCTGATGCGGATCTTGTATGAATGATGAGAGGCTTTTTGGCGGCAATGGCAGCGCGTATATGGGTCCTGAAACGATCTCGTTGCCATTCCATAGAGTCATAGCTTCGATCGCCCATTCGGAAGTAATCTAAGCCAGTTTCACCTATAGCAATGATTTTAGGGTTAGCTTTTGCTGTATCCACCAAGAATTCAAAGCTGGGTTCAGGCGTATCTTCATAATCTGGATGAACGCCTACAGATGCATATAAATGGGGATGATCTTGCGCTAGTTGCAACACTTTTGGAAAGTCAGGAATGTCTACTGAGACACATAAGCCATGGCTAACCTGTGCCTTTTCCATATTAGCCAATACTTCCGGCAAACGAGCTTGGAATTCAGGGAAATCGAGGTGGCAGTGGGAGTCTATAAACATGACTCGCTATTTTAGTCTGCCTTAGTGGAATTTAGCCCTCAAAAGCTTGTTGATACTGAGAAAGCAAGGCTTCTAGCTGTATTCGGCTTGCCAAGGGGTGGTTCTCCGAGCGTCGCGCCTGAATCAGCGCCTTCCAAAATTGAAGAAGTTTGGCAATACGAACTGATTGGCTCAAGGCATTTAGGGTGTTGAGGTGCTTTGGGTAATACCGTGGAGTACCACCTTGCGCAACAGTTTGCAAATCCGATACCCAGCGCTGCATGGTGGCAAGTAAAAAAGAATACTGCGCCTTATGAATTTTCTCTGCCGTTTCTAACCAAGGCATTCGACCGCCCTGTGACATCGATTGAAGTAATAGTCTAGATGCCTGAATTGCAATTGTTAGCTCATCCTTGTCGTCCTTGTTATGCCTTGCAATTAAGGAATCCAATACTGCATAGGGCGCCCCTCCCTGCTCGTCATAAATAGTATCGATATCAGCATCATTGATTTTGATGTCCGATAAGTTAGCTAATTGAGACTTTAGCCAGGCAACCCCCTGCTCGCGATCTGGGCGTGGCGCAGTTAGTAAACGGCAACGTGATCGTATAGTAGGTAAAACTCGATCCACGCGGTCAGCAAGCAATATAAAAATAGTATTTGCAGGGGGTTCTTCTAAAGATTTCAGCAAAGTATTGGCTGAATCGTGGCGCAGCATTTCTAAAGGGTAAATCAAAATAACCCTATTTCCACCTCGATGAGATCCAATGGAAAGGCTTTCAATTGCATGGCGCGTTTCTTCAATGGAGATATTTTTCTTTTCTTTTTTTTCACTTGCCTCACCATCCAAATCATCGCGAGCGGCTCGGCCTTTTTTTGGGGGTTCATCACTGGCATACTCAGCATGTGGTAGTAGCCTTCGATGCGTCTCTGGAACAAGTGCAATAAAGTCAGGGTGATTTCCAGTGCTAAACCAATGACACGCTTCGCAATGATTGCAGGGTTTATGTTCGCTTGAGGTACTTTCGCATACCAGCGCTTTAGCAAGTTCTACGGCAAGGTTAAATTTTCCAATGCCGGATTGACCATGTAATATAAGGGCGTTGGGAAAGTTACTAAAATCTAAACTATCCCAAAGAGGCTGAAGCCAAGGCGCTACTTGCCCAGGTGAGTTAGAAAGATTCATTAGGTCACTCATCTACCAATTAATCTCTAAAGCTTGTAAACCGTTCCAGATTGCTTCTGGGGTTTGAGTGGCATCTACTTTATGAAAACGTGATGGATCTTCAAGAGCGCGACGTAAGTATTCTTGGCGAACTTTTTCAAAAAATACCAGGTCTAATTTTTCAAATTTATCTGGGGTTCTGACTTTAGAGCGGCGAGCTTGCGCAATCTCACCAGGAAGATCAAATAATATGGTTAAGTTTGGCTGAAGTAGCTTGCCGTCAGCACGACCTTGTACCCATTGCTCTAAATCATTTAATTTAGCAAGACTTAACCCTCTGCCACCACCCTGATAAGCAAAACTCGCATCGGTAAATCGATCCGAAATGACAATTTTTCCAGCTAGCAGTGCAGGTTCAATAATTTGCGCAATATGCTCTCTTCGTGCTGCAAACATTAATAGCGCTTCAGTTTCTAAATTCATGGGTGCGTCTAAAAGGAGATTTCTAAGCTGCTCACCTAAAGGTGTTCCGCCAGGTTCTCGTGTCATCACCACTTCGCGATCGGGATAGCGTTCCTGCATCAACTTTTTAAATGATTCAATATGGGTGCTTTTACCTGCCCCATCGATGCCTTCAAAGCTAATGAAAAATCCTGGATAAAGTGATGTCTTAGTCATTGTTGTTTTAGCAATTAATTTGAAGATGCTTTGGAATTCATTTTGCGTTGATAGCGATCCACCGCAGCCTCATGCTCATCTAGACTTTGGGAAAAATGACTGCTGCCATCACCTTTAGCAACAAAATATAAAGCATTGCTTGATGCTGGGGTAATGACAGCCTCTATCGAGTCCTTACTTGGCATTGAGATTGGTGTTGGTGGCAGTCCTTTGCGCATATAGGTATTGTAGGGACTATCTTTACGAAGATCTGCCTTGCGGAGATTGCCGTCAAATTTGGGGCCAATTCCATAAATAACGGTGGGGTCTGTTTGTAGCGGCATACCCTTGTTTAATCGATTAATAAAGACTGCAGCTACTAAACCCCTATCACTAGACCGGCCCGTCTCTTTTTCTACTATTGAGGCTAGTATCAGCAATTGATAAGGCGATTTGAGGGGTGAGTTTGGCTCTTTTTTGCTCCATGATTGCGAGAGTTGTTTCTGCATAGCCTGGGAAGCTCGTCGATAAATAGTGATATCGAGATCATCGGGATCAAAAATATAGGTATCAGGAAGAAAGATGCCTTCATCACCTGGGTAATTCAGATTAAGAGCCTGCAATAATTCTTTGGAGTCCATGCTCTTGGTTTGGTGTATTAGTGCCGGATGTGAATTCACCAGGTCCCTCACTTGCCAAATTGTCATTCCAGGAATAATCGCGACACTTTCTTTAATGCGATCTCCCCGAGCAATTTGAAGCAATATCTTGCCTAAACTTGCGTTGGTAGAAAATAAGTAAGTGCCAGGTTTCAATTTGGAGCCAACGAATAGCGCTCTTGCACTAACTTGAAATGTGTATGAAGGTAGCTCAATACCCTGCTCTTTTAATTGACCGGCTATAGATGCAAGACTAGATTGGGGATTGATTTTGACTTTATATACAGTTAAATCTGCCACATTGGATTGGGCTGGTACGACAGGCAAGAAAAAGATAGCACCATAGATCAATACAAAAAAAGCTGCCAACCCAAGTAGATAGGCCACAAGATTTGGAGATTTTGACTTTTTCTTGCTAAATAGCGTTCTTCTCTGAATTTTTTTGCGCATCAGGCTATGATAAAAGGGTCATGAATCAAATTACTCAAAATGCTTCAATAAAGTCTCAGCCACCCATTTCAGGGGGATGCCTTTTGCCTCAATGGGGCATGATTTTCGTTGAGGGGCCAGACGCTACTAGTTTTTTACAAAGTCAACTCAGTAATTCGCTTCTAGGTATGAAGCGCACCCATGACCCAGATATTGCCAAATCATCCGACTCCGTCAGGCTAGTTGGATATTGCAGCCCTAAAGGGCGCCTCATTTCTAGTGCATGGATAGGTCTGTTCCCTACCTCTGAGTCATCAGATGATCGCTATGTTTTATTTATCTCTAAAGATATTGCAGCAACTACCGCTAAGCGCTTGGCTATGTATGTACTGAGATCCAAGGTGAAGGTCATAGACATGTCTTCCGAATGGAATGTATCAGGATTTTTTGATGCCGCTATTCATGACGGATGTGAACATCTGAAAACATCTCAAGATTGCCTGGTAGCGGAGATCCCCAATGTTTTAGTACAAGGGCTTACATACACCCGCTACCTTATTGCAAAGCTAGGTAACGAAAAAACTGAGCCCCCTTTTGAAGGGGGTATCGATGCCTGGAACGACCTAGAGGTATTAAGTGCCATTCCGAGAATCGTATTAGCAACGCAGGAGCAGTTTGTTCCTCAAATGATTAATTTTGAGTCTGTTGCTGGAGTCGATTTCAAAAAAGGGTGTTATCCCGGCCAAGAGATCGTGGCACGCAGTCAATATCGAGGCGCCATTAAAAGACGACTTTTTCTAGCAAACATTACTAATGCTTCGATAAAAGATGCACTGACATCACCCGGTACTGAGCTATTTCACAGTGATGATTCAAATCAGCCAGCGGGTATGGTTGTCCTATCCGCCCCAAGCATGTTTGAGTCCGGAAGGATTGATCTGCAGGTGGAGTGCAAATTAGAGGCGCTCGAAAGTGGTTCAATTCATCTAGGCGCCCCTGATGGACCTATGTTAAAAATAGATTCATTGCCTTACCCTCTATTGGAAATTTAAGATTTAGCCAAGCATTTATGTGCCTAATACTTTTTGCATGGAATTCTCATCCTGACTACTCTTTAGTGGTGGCAGCTAATCGCGATGAATTTTATGAGCGCGATACCGAAGGTATTTCGTACTGGGAAGAGCACCCTCATGTTTTAGCTGGTAGAGATCGCGCTGATGTATTAGGTAGCCCTGGAACTTGGCTTGGCTTTACTAAAACAGGAAAGTTTTCTGCGCTCACAAATGTAAGAGCGCCTAGCGAGAAGAATCCAGATGCCAGAACGCGTGGAGAGCTTTCTTTACTCTACCTTACCGGCAACCAAAGCCCTTCCAATTTTATTGAGACAAATACAAAACGGTTTTCTCAATACAATGGCTTCAATTTGTTAATGGCAGATCTCAGCAACCCCCAAAATGCCGAAATGCATTGGGTAAGCAACCGCATGATGATGGGTCAAAATGTCCGACCACGCAAAATCTTTCCACCTCAACCATTAAGTCCGGGTGTCTATGGGTTATCAAATGCGATGCTCGATACCCCTTGGCCAAAAGTAAACCATCGAATTTCTGCATTTGCCCAAGCGCTAGCAATGGATAGCGGTCAACTGAAAAATACAGATCAGTATTTAAAATTATTGGCCGACACACATCATGCTAGTGACAGCGAATTACCCAATACTGGTGTGAGCAAGGAATGGGAAAAGGCTCTGTCAGCAGCCTTCATTAAAACGCCCTCTTATGGGACTCGGTCCAGTACCGTCTTAAGGGTTCGCAAAGATGGCCATTTTGAAATGGTAGAGCGTCGCTTTGATGCAACTGGCACTGTGGGGCATGATGTGATCACAGGGGCGCTTAGTACTGCCCCCGGCTCAAATCTTTCGGTCTAGGGTTTATTTAGAACGTTGATCTTCATTGATGACGCGTTCACCATCGGCATTGCGAGTTGGTAAGCGCTTTATGAACTGGAAAGTTCCCGTGGCCATGCAGCAAACCTCACCTTGATCGTTGTATAACTTTGCCTCGCAAAAAGCCATTGTTGCAGTTCTTCTAACAGTATCAGCCTTCACGCGCAAAATACCGTTAGCCGCTTGCATAAAGTTATTCTTCAACTCAATCGTAACAACACTGCGATCCCCGGGATCTCCTGATCGAGCGGCGACCGCCATCGCAACATCCATTAGTGTTAGCAATACACCTCCATGAGCCACCGCCCATGTGTTGGTATGTTCGGGCTTAAGAGCCAATAAAATCTCCCCCTTACCCATTTCAGCACTGAGGAAACGAACTCCAAGCAGTTTTAAGAAAGGGACATTCAACTCCTCGCCTAGATTGGCAAGTTGAGTTTGCGGATTAATTTGAACTTGTTTGGTCATATTTTGATTTTAGAGGCTTAGGCATGATTTTGGAAATACACCTAGAATAGCCCATATGGCCTTTACCTTAAGCGGCGATGACGCCTGTCGGACTACCTTTCCCACCCCAATTCCAGATCCATATTGGGTTGCGTTTTCCCCTTCGGCTTCTCAATTAATTCATCTTGAACTGGATGCTTCTGGGCTCCCAGTAGATTCATCTTGGCTTGAGGTTTTGGCGGGCAATCAATTAAAAACATCGAGCCATGAATTTTCAAACCCCATAGCAACTGCCTATAGCGGTCATCAGTTTGGAGTCTGGGCGGGTCAATTAGGCGATGGTAGAGCTATCTTATTAGGTGAAATTGCGGGCCAAGAACTGCAACTCAAGGGTGCTGGTAAAACTCAATATTCCAGAATGGGTGATGGTCGCGCGGTATTGCGTTCATCCATACGCGAATTTCTTTGTAGTGAGGCAATGCATGCCCTAGGCATTCCCACCAGTCGAGCGCTCTCAGTTGTTGGTTCGGACATGCCCGTGAGGCGAGAGACGATAGAGACTGCTGCAGTTTGCGCTCGATTAGCCCCCAGTTTTTTAAGAGTGGGTCATTTTGAGCATTATGCTGCCTCGCAAAATCAGGTTCGCGTCAAAGAATTGGCTGACTTATTAATTCAAGAGCACTATCCAGACTGCCTTTCTAGCAAAGATCCTTATTTAGAATTATTTAAACAAATTTGCATCCGCAATGCTGAGCTAGTGGCGCAATGGCAGGCGGTAGGCTTTTGTCATGGTGTTTTAAATAGCGACAACATCAGCGCAATTGGCATTACGCTTGACTATGGCCCATTTGGTTTTTTAGATGAATTTCAAATCGATCATATTTGCAATCACAGTGATCAAGCTGGTAGATATGCCTACCATCGCCAACCCCAGATCATGCATTGGAATATGGCTTGTTTGGCAAGCACCTTTATACCGTTGCTAGAAAATCAATATTCAGAAGAAAAAGCTCAAGATATTCTCCGCGATGCGCTGGAAATCTTCCCCAAAAGCTATGCGTCCACTTGGCAATCCCTTTTCAGAAGAAAACTGGGCTTTGCTATAGACCATGAAAATGACATCAAGTTGGTGGAGCGATTACTTCAGGCAATGCATGATTCACGCGTAGACTTCACCACCCTCTTTCGCAAACTCAGTGATATTAAGAAAACGGATTGCGTAGATGCGATTGCCTTAAGAGATGAATTTATAGATCGTGTATCCATAGATCAATGGTTGTCAGATTATCTTTTGCGACTACAGATGGAGCTTGATGATGATGCGACAAGGAAAATAAAGATGGATGGGGTAAATCCAAAGTTCATACTACGCAATCACTTAGCCCAAGAAGCAATTAATAAGGCGCAACAGCATGATTATGCTGAGATAAAAACCCTGCTTAATATTTTGAGCCGTCCATTTGATGATCAGCCTCAGCATGAAAAATATGCCATAGCACCCCCAAAAGATCTGCAAAAAGTCGATGTGAGCTGCTCTTCCTAACGAAGTCAATCAATTTTTCTGGAGTTGCAATGAAAAAAACAGATCAAGAATATAAACAATCTTTAAGCGATATTGAGTATCGAGTCACTAGAGAGGCGGCTACTGAGAGGCCTTTTTCGGGTAAATATTGGGATCATTGGGACCAGGGAAAATATTCGTGCGTTTGTTGCGGCACACTGCTCTTCCTATCAAATACTAAATTTGATGCTGGATGCGGGTGGCCAAGCTATAACGCACCTGAACAAGCCGCAGCAATCAAAGAAATAAAGGACGCAAGTCACGGAATGATCAGAACTGAAGTTCGCTGCTCTCACTGCGATGCCCACTTGGGCCATGTCTTCGATGACGGGCCGATGCCTACAGGCCTTCGCTATTGTATTAACTCAGCCTCCTTAAGTTTTGAGCCTGGGGATAACGCCAAATTGACTAAATAGGACTGACCTTAAAATAACTGGATAATCTCCCTATGAAATTTTTATTCGACCTTTTCCCCATTATTTTATTTTTTATCGCCTATAAATTTGGTGGTATCTATCAGGCAACTATTGTGGCCATGGTGGCGACTATTGTTCAAATCCTATGGGTCTATTACCGTCACCGAAAAATTGATGCAATGCAATGGGTAAGCTTAATCATGATTATGGTTTTCGGCAGCCTAACCATCTTTTTGCATGACAGCACTTTTATTCTTTTGAAACCGACAGCGCTCTATTGGTTATTTTCCGGAGTCCTTTTTGTGAGCGCTCAGTTCTTCAATAAGAATTGGATCCAGGTTTTAATGGGTAAGCAAATCACCCTAAAGCCTACACATGCCCATACAGTTTGGCATCAACTGAATCTTGCGTGGTCTGCTTTCTTTTTCTTTATGGGTTTTCTTAACTTATATATCGCCTTTGAATACTCTGAAGAGACTTGGGTGAACTTTAAGCTTTTTGGTAGTACTGGTTTATTAATTGCTTTTGTTATCGCGCAAGGGTTTTGGATGTCTCGACATATTGAACACCCTGCAGAATGAATATCAATCAGCAGCGTATTGCCTTGTTTGAAAAAGATCTGCATGAATCTTTTGAGATTGAACACCTCATTATCGATGACGAGAGTCATCTACACGCTGGACATGCAGGCGCTGCAAGCGGTGGCGGGCACTTTAAGGTCGCTATCGTTAGCCCTGCCTTTAAGGGCATCCATTTGGTAGGTCGCCATCGCGCCATCTATGCCGCCTTACATAAGCATATTCCCAAAGAAATTCATGCTCTTACGATTCTTGCTTATGCACCCGGGGAATATTTAGCTTAGGCTCTTTAACATTCTGAACTCTGTACTTTAAATTCTTTATCACTTACTACCTATCATCATGAATCCACGTCAAATTTTCACAGCAAGCCTTATCAGTTCCGCTCTGCTCTATACAACTGCTTTTGCACAAAATGCGGCAATAGTTAATGGTAAAGCGATTCCCAAGGCGCAGCTAGATAAACTAGTTCAGAAATCAGGCCAGCCAGATAATCCTCAGGTTCGTAACCAAGGTCGTGAAATGTTGGTAACCAAAGAGCTGATTTTGCAAGAGGCAGATAAACGCGGAGTAATTCAAAAGGAATCTGTGCGCGAACAGCTTGACCAAGCTCGGGTCGGTATCTTGGTAGCTGCAGTTTTTGAGGATTATGTCGAAAAGGATGGTGTTTCAGAAGCTGACCTCCAGGCAGCCTACGATTCAGTAAAGAATCAATACGCTGGCAAGGAATACCATGTAGAACATATTTTGGTAGAAAAAGAAGGTGATGCGAAAGCAATCATTGTGCAGGTTAAGAGTGGCGGGAATTTTGAAGATATTGCCAAGACAAAATCTAAAGATCCAGGATCAGCTGCTAATGGCGGCGATTTAGGTTGGGTAACTGAAAAAGCTCTTGTACCCGAGTTCTCGAAATCAATGGTTCAACTTAAAAATGGTCAAATGACCGACAAGCCTGTCAAATCACAATTTGGCTGGCACGTTATTAAGATGGTGGAAGTTCGCGATACAAAGGCTCCAAGCTATGAAGAATTAAAGCCTCAGCTCAAACAAATGATCGTATCGGACCAGAATTGGCAGAAAGCCAAGTTTTCAGAAATGATGCAAAAACTCCGCGCTAAAGCCAAAATTCAATAAGTCGTAATAGCAGTTAATCTTTATGCGCTGGATAGCGGCGTGGCCTCATTTTTTGAATGGCCATACCCGCTATCCCACAGGCGAAAGCAGACATTACAAAAACATCTCTTGGCTGTGAGAGCTCCCAGATCCATCCCGCGCACAAGCCACCAATCGTACCACCTAGACCATAGGAAACGGTTGCCATAATGGCTTGACCCCGAGCTTGAAGCGGTCCCGTAAACCAGCGTTGCAATAACTTAGTCGCCGCACTGTGATGGGCTGCAAAGGTTGCGGCATGCATGAGTTGCGCAAGAATTAAAACCGATGTTATTGGCAAGAAGGCAATCAAAATAAAGCGTACTACTCCTATCCCAAAGGCACCCTGGAGTATTACCTCGGCATCCAGGCGGCTTAAAAGTTTATTTTGGTAATAAAAAAACAGCACTTCAGAAGATACTCCAAGAGCCCAGAAAAGCCCGATTTGAAATTTGTTGTAGCCAAGGTCGGCTAAATAGAGGGAGTAAAAGACATAAAGAGCAGCGTGAGCGAAGATCATGAAAAACCCAGAGATCAAAAACCATCGGACATCTGGGTTAAATAAAACGACAAGCAACTCACCCTTGACCATCTTACGTCGCTCCATTTTGGGCTCATGGAGGCAAAAAGTAACTAGTGCTAAGGCAATCAAGACAACGCAACCTACAACTGGATAGACTTCAATTCCTTTACGTTGAAATAATTCACCAGCCACAAGAACCATCGCAATAAAACCGATAGAGCCCCATAAGCGCAAACGTCCGTAGCGCTTATCAAATGAATTATCTTTATATAAAGCATGTATGGTGGCAGTTTCACCCAAGGGCATTTGACTGCTAAGAATGGTGTGAAGTACAAACATCCAAATAAAGAAACTGATATAGCTATGCAGGAAAAAAATGCATAAAAAAGTTAAGGCTGCAAGACAGGCGCAAACTCGAATAATGCCAATGCGGTTGGATAAATAATCAGAGAGCCAGCCCCAACTAAAGGGTCCAATAATGCGGGTAATCTGTAGCATCGACATGAGAACAGCAATCTCAATAACGCTAAATCCTCTATCAAGGAAAAATAAACTCGCGTAGGGTGAAACTAGGCCGACATATGCAAAATATAAAAAGAAAAAGGACCCGAAGGCCCAGCGTAGCGAAGGCGTCATTTCAAGGGGCGATGGTTAGTCGAGCTGAGATCCTGGACGTGAAGCAGGTATTGGTGGAACAGCCAACTCAACATCCCCGCATTGAGCGCGATGACGTAATGCATGATCCATTAAAACTAAAGCCAACATTGCCTCAGCAATTGGAGTAGCTCGTATACCGACACAAGGATCATGGCGACCTTTGGTTTGTACCGTAATTGGCTGGCCTTTGATATCGACAGAATGCTTAGGAGTCATGATGCTGGAGGTGGGTTTAATTGCTATCGCCACCCGTAATTCTTGACCGCTACTGATGCCTCCAAGGGTGCCCCCGGAATTGTTGCTAGCAAAACCATCCGGATGCAAATCATCGCCGTGTACGCTACCACGCTGAGAAACCGATTTAAAGCCGGCACCGATTTCCACTCCCTTTACCGCATTGATGCCCATCATGGCATGAGCGATATCGGCATCTAACTTATCAAAAAGAGGTTCGCCTAAACCAATAGGTACGTTGCTTGCGCGCACTTCAATCCGAGCACCGCATGAATCCCCTGCTTTTCGCAATTCATCCATATAGCCCTCAAGCTGAGGAATGATTTCTGAATTTGCAGCGAAGAAAGGATTTTCAGCAATGTGTTTTTTATCTTGAAATGGGACCTCTATTTCGCCCAATTGGCCCATATAACCATAAAACTCTGTGCCATAATGCTCTTTAAGCCATTTTTTTGCGATGGCAGCAGCAGCTACAACAGGCGCAGTTAAGCGAGCAGATGAGCGCCCTCCACCACGTGGGTCTCTGAAACCATATTTGTAGTGATAGGCGTAATCCGCATGTCCTGGGCGAAATGTTTGCAATATATCGCCGTAATCCTGACTGCGTTGATCAGTATTCCGAATGAGAAGCCCAATGGGTGCACCAGTAGTTTTACCTTCAAATACACCGGACAGTATCTCTACCTTATCCTCTTCCTTGCGCTGAGTAACGTGTCTTGAGGTACCGGGTTTACGGCGATCAAGATCAGCTTGAATGTCGGCCTCACTAAGGGTCATGCCCGGGGGGCAACCATCTACAACAGCCCCAATAGCGGGACCATGAGACTCACCAAAAGTAGTGACCGTAAAGAGGAGGCCTAAAGTATTTCCTGACATATCGACATTATGTCATTTGTCAGGCATTTAAGCCCAGAAAGCCTAGTTAGCCGCCTTTTCGGCATCTTCAGGCCAATCTCGGATATAGGCCTTAAGCATGGTATTTTCAAAATCTTGCGCTTCAACAACTGATTTTGCAACGTCATAAAAAGAAATGACGCCCATCAACATCTTCTGGTCAACCACTGGCAAGTAGCGCGCATGATCAACTAGCATCATGCGTCGAACTTCATCAATTTCAGTTTCCATATTGCAAGTCAATGGCTTTTGATTCATTACGCTGTTCACTTGAAGTCCGTCTAGCTTGCCATGATGTTTTGCTAATGCGGCTATGACTTCTCGAAAAGTCAAAATTCCGACCAGCTTCTCGTAGTCCATCACAACTAAGGAGCCAATGTCATGCTCACTCATTACCAAGACTGCGGTTTGGAGCGCGGTCTCAGGTGCAACAGTAAATAATGTGCTGCCCTTCACGCGCAATATGTCACGAACTTTCATCTTGTCTCCAAATGCGATGTATTTAAACTTCAATATAGCCCCAAGAGGCATATCAATCAAGCGATTGATGAGAGCTTTTAGTAACGAATAACCCTAATAACACCACTTCGGATGCTGGGTAGATTGGCAACTAGGACAGCGCCCGCTAGGGTTATCCACCAAGTTAAATAAATCCAGAGCAATGCTAGGGGGAGGATGGCAAAGGCACCGTAGACCGTTTTATAAAAAGCAGTATGCGTCAAAAATATGGCAAATCCAAACTTCATTGCCTCAAAACTAAGGGCTGCAAAAAAACCCCCACTGAAGGCATCGGATAGGGAAATCTGCGCATAAGGAAGAACCTTATAAACAACCGTATACACAATAATTGCCAAAATGATTGGGGCTATTGTTGCAATCAATTTAAACCCTGCTGAAACTGAATCTGTCCACCCTTCAGCCGCACTAAATAAAATTCCACTTAAGTACACGCCTAGCCCCAAGAGAATCGGACCAAGAATAGTTGCTGTAGCATAAATGGCCACTTTTTTATGTAGAGGCCGACGCAGTTTTACTTTGAATATTTGATTAAATGCGCTCTCTATCACTGATAAGGTCATGATTGCAGTAATAAATAAACTGATCAAACCCAATAAAGTTAGGCCTCTAGCTTGTGCAGAAAACTGATCAAGATAAATGAAGACTTGCTCATTCAATCCTCCTGGCATGTAGGTTTCAAGCAACCAGTTTTTGAAGGCATTCTTAATCTGAATCACCTTTGGTAAATAGCTAATCAAAATAGTGGCTATCGTGACCATGGGTACCAGAGATAAAGTAGTTGTAAATGCCAATCCACCGGCAATTTGGTTCAAATTTTGACCGCGATTTCGCTCCCAGATCTCTTTTGCTAGAGAGAGCCATAATTGGGGGTTACGAAATAAGCGCATCGCCGTATCATAAGAGAAGAATATGAGCCAACACGATATTTTAGTTTTGTACTACTCCCGTTATGGTGCAACCAGGGATTTAGCACGTCTGATTGCCGAAGGCATTGAGAGTATTCCCGGCGCAAATGCCCGCATACGCACGGTTCCTGCCGTATCGACTGTCTGTGAGGCTAGTGAGCCTGCTATCCCTGATGATGGTGCCCCCTATGTGGAGTACAGCGACCTGCAGGAATGCGTCGGCCTAGCCTTGGGCTCACCAACGCGCTTTGGGAATATGGCAGCCCCCATGAAGTATTTTTGGGATGGCAGTACCTCACAATGGCTCAATGGTGCCTTAATAGGTAAGCCAGCCTGCGTTTTTACTAGCACCGGCAGTCTGCATGGCGGTCAAGAAAGCACCCTGATAACCATGATGATCCCCTTGTTACATCACGGCATGATGATTGTGGGATTGCCATACAGCGAGCCAGATCTAATGTCCTCTCAAACAGGCGGCAGCCCATATGGGGTTACTCACCTTGCCCATGCTGATGGGAGAGCTCCAATCAGTGCGGAAGAAAAGCGTTTAGCGCTTGCTCAAGGCAAACGACTTGCAGAAACTGCGCTTCGATTAGCGCGCACTCAGTCTTAAGTCCCCGTTATGTACAAAAAAATTCTTTCTAAAAATCCCTATCAATTAATAGCAACTGCAGCATTTGTAGATGTATTTATTCTTTGCGTTGCATGGGAATGGTTTTTATCCCCACTTCGACCAGGGGGCTCCTGGTTGATCCTCAAGGGCATACCTTTGTTATTTGCCATCCCCGGCCTATGGCGTGGCAAGATCTATACCATGCAGTGGGCATCGATGTTGATATTGCTATATATCACCGAAGGCCTTGTCAGAATTTTGGAGTCAGGCGCTAACTTTTGGTTGGCGTTTCTCGAAACCTTTTTAGCTACCACTGGTTTTGTTTGTTTACTAATTTATTTAAAGCCAATTAAAAAGGAAGCAAAGAGTTTGGCTAAGAAAAAATTACAGGCAGGCGAATGAGGTCCGAATTTCTTGAGGAATTAATTCTCATTCTTGGCCACCCAAACGTATTGGTTGATGATGACGATAAGGCCCCATATTTAAATGATTGGCGCAAGAGATATAGCGGTAAAGCCTTAGCAATCACATTACCAAAAACTGTCCAAGAAATAGCCCAGATAGTTCAGTTATGTGCAAAAAACCAAATAGCCATCGTACCCCAAGGTGGGCATACAGGATTTTGTGGCGGGGCTACCCCCGATAACACTGGCGCTCAAATCATCCTCAATCTCAAGCGTATGAATGCCATTCGTGAGATTGATAAAGCAAATCAAACAATCACACTTGAAGCGGGATGCATTTTGCAAGCCGTTCAAGATAAAGCTGCTGATCAGGACTTTCTATTTCCATTAAGCCTTGGTGCTGAAGGTAGCTGCATGATTGGGGGCAACTTAGCCACCAATGCTGGCGGTACAAATGTACTGCGATATGGCAATACTCGAGACCTTTGTCTTGGTCTTGAAGTAGTTACTGCAAAAGGCGAAATTTGGAATGGCTTAAAGGGGTTGCGTAAGGACAATACGGGCTACGATTTACGTGATCTTTTTATTGGGTCGGAAGGTACTTTGGGAATTATTACAGCTGCTGTAATGAAACTATATCCCCTACCTATTTCCCAATGGACAACTTTAGTTGCTATTGATTCGATTGAATCTACTATCGCCCTACTCAATTTATTTCAGAAGCGCGCCACATCACTGCTCACTGGTTTTGAAATGATGACGCAGGAGTCATTGACTCTGAATGAAAAGCATTTTCCGCACATGGCAAATCCTTTACAAGGAAACCCTCCTTACACCATATTGATTGAGCTTTCAGACCATGAAAGCGAGGAGCATGTGCGACAACTATTGGAAACCGTTTTGGAAGAGGCTTTTGAAGCTGGCTTAATTTCAGATGCCGTTATCGCCAATAACTTAAGTCAAGCAAATAGCTTTTGGCATATGCGCGAACATATTACGTTAGCGCAGGCAGAAGAAGGTGCCAATTTAAAGCATGACATTACGATCCCTCTTTCCTCTTTAGACAACTTTATCAAGGAGACTGACGCCCAAATGCGGTCCCAATATCCCGGGGTCAGAATCATTAATTTTGGCCATCTGGGGGATGGCAATCTGCATTACAACATTGCCCCTCCGCTCGGGGTAGACCCCAAAGCCTTTAATCTGATCCATGAAAAGCCTATTCATGAGCTTATTTATGCACAAGTTGAGCGTTGTCATGGGTCCATTTCAGCTGAACATGGGGTTGGACAGCTGAAATTAGAGGACTTGAGGGCTCATAAGGGTGAAGTTGCCCATGAGCTCATGAAGACTCTTAAAAGGGCCTTAGACCCCCAAAATATCCTCAATCCTCACAAAGTTGTCTCAATTTAGCCAATTTTTGGTTAATTTGATATTTTTTTGTAATTCTTGTCATCTCGAGCCCTTTGACATGCGTTGTAAGCACATGGAGGTGACATATATGTCAACAAGACTCAAACGTTGGGCCCGTGCAATTCAAGAAATCGACTTGTCTAAAAGTACGCCTGAGGTCGCTATTGGCTACTTGGATAGCAAATATCGCGATATCGCTTGGCGATATATCCGCATTCTTGGCTTTGAGCGCACTATTAGCTTCATGGCTAGCAACAATTTTCATCCAGAGTAATTTCAAATATTGCTCTAACAATAAAACCTAAATAATTGATTTATTTAGGTTTTATTAATTTTTACAGCAACTTCCCCGCCCACTCCTTGTGAAAAGAAGGTTCTCGCTTCCTCTATCAAGGTATCTGGAAGTTCTTCAGGAATGTAATGGCCACAGGCTAAGGCCTTTCCAGTTACTTCAGATTTACTGGCATTGCTCCAGTCATCTATGGGCTTAAAACACTTCTCAACTAGCCCATGCTCGCCCCATAGAACTCGTAGTGGCATCACAAGTTTTTTGCCTTCTGCCCTATCTTCTCGGTCATGAACTAAATCGATGGATGCGGCCGCCCGATAATCTTCACACATGGCATGCATGCATTGAGGGTCACTGACAGCAGAAAGATATTCAGTCCATCGATCAGCGCTAAAGATTCCAGTACCAGCATGTCGACCCATATGTTTTTTTAACCAAAATTCCGGGTTTGCAGCAATCATCGCCTCTGGAATTGGTGCTGGCTGAATAAGAAAAAACCAATGCCAGTATCCCCTTGCAAACTGCATGGTTGTGTTTTCATACATTGCTAGCGTTGGAGAGATATCCAAAACCATCAGGCGTTTTACGCTTTGAGGGAAATCCATTGCTAAACGATGTGATACCCGACCCCCTCGGTCATGCCCTAATAAAAAGAATTGCTCATGACCTAATTCCTTCATTAAAGCATGCTGATCAGCAGCCATTGAACGCTTGGAATAAGTTGAATGATCATCTTTTCCATTAGGCTTTGAAGATGCGCCATATCCACGTAAATCTGGGATAACTACAGTGTAGTTCTTGGCCAATGCTGGCCCTACTTTATGCCAGATTGCTTTTGTTTGAGGAAAACCATGCAAAAGTAAAAGTGCCGGTCCTGAGCCACCTATCTGGCAAGCAATTTCAATTGGCCCATCTGCAGAAGGTACGGTTATTCGTTTTTGTTCGAAGCCTAAAAATTGGATTGGCATAGTTAAGCACTCAAAAAAAGAACCTCCGAAGAGGCTCTCGATATTATTTTTACCTAGCAGCTGCTTGTATTTGAGCAACTGTCAGATAACCTTTGTTTCCTGAGTCAAGATATGCAAAGTGATCGTAAATTCTAGGCATGCACCCTTTTGCCTCTTCCTGAGTCAATTTACCATCATGGTTCACATCGCACTTAGCAAAACGTGCCGCTATTTCAGCATTGATTGTGCTATCTGCCGCTTGACAGGTAAAAGATAAAGAGCTCAGGAGACCTAGACTCACTGCCGCAGTAATCTTCATAAAAGATTTGGTCATAGCTTATTGCTTAAGAGAAGTTGGAACTGGGCTAGCTGATGCTTCCAAAGAAGCGAGGACTACTTTCTTTGTCATTGCAATGAAAGACTCAACCGAACCAGCGGCAGTACGGAAAGACTCCCCTTGGACAACAGCCAAACCTTCGCCGAGCAATTCATTTGATTTGCTATCAGTAATTTTGCTCTCAACAACTAAGGCTGGGGTTTTAGAATTTACGCCACCTGCATAAGCTGCAGCATTCATCGCCAATCCAATCGGTGTGAAATTCCAAGGCTGCAGGCTATCTGCAGAACTCTCAGCCCCAGTAATACCAACAGAAATACGCGCTACACCAGGGCCCGGTTTAGTCACAATACGAATATTTCCACGAGCATTTACTGCCTCAACCATCGATGCCTGTAAGCTAGCCTTTGCTTGATTGATCGTAGCTAAGCTCACGTTTTGAGTGACGTTCTGCTTAAGTTCAATTGGATCCAAAATAACTGCTGTGTATGTACCTGGATTAACGCCAGCTATACGATATCTCCAAAGACGAACATCTTGCACACTAGTGCTAGTTGGAACGAGCAATGAATAGTTCGGTAGGAAGCCAGATTTAGGCATTGGTTGAGATACTAATGATGGGGTGTTACTACACGCAGCTAACAAAATTGCCGCAGAGACAGAAGCGGTAAATAGACTCAGTTTTTTCATGGTGATCTTATGGGGTTTAAATGACTAGTTAAGGAGCTGGACAAGGCATGAGACTGCCAGACTTTTGGTGCAATTTAGGCTTGCAATCAGGGGGCTGTGAAGGCGCCGCTACAGAAGTGCTATCTGATGTTGCTACAGAGGCAGGAGCAGAGGTTGCGCTGCCGGCAATATCAGGGACTGAGGGGGTTAAATTACTGGCATCAACAGATGAATTGGTGGGGGCAGCCTTTTTAGGACCAAGCCCAGCCGCAGCATAAAAGGCTTTATCGGTACCTGGGCATGGCATTACGGCGCCAGTTTTTGGATTAACAATATCTTTGCATTGCGGATTAGCCTCTAAACGCGCCTCTATCTTTGCTGCAGAGCATGCTGATAACAATGGTAATGCCAAACAAAATACGCTAATTAAATTAATTCTGAACTTCAATAAATTAGTCACTTCAATTAGCCCGCCAAAATCTTAGACAAGAAATCTTTTGCACGCAGCGACCTTGCATCTGGATTGCCAAAGAATTCTTCTTTAGTGCAATCTTCAATAATTCGACCTTGGTCCATAAAAATAACGCGGTTGCTCACTTTACGTGCAAAACCCATTTCATGTGTAACGCAGCACATAGTCATGCCTTCATTGGCTAGCTTCACCATAACGTCCAAGACTTCGCCAACCATCTCTGGATCTAAGGCAGATGTAGGTTCATCAAAGAGCATCACAATTGGGTCCATACTCAATGCACGAGCAATAGCAACACGTTGCTGTTGACCGCCAGATAGCTGGCCTGGAAATTTATCTTTTTGCGCAATTAATCCAACCCGTTCTAAATATTTGAGGCCATGTGTTTTAGCCTCATCAACCGAACGCCCAAGCACCTTGATTTGAGCGAGAGTCAGATTTTCTGTAATGCTCAAATGTGGAAATAATTCAAAATGCTGAAATACCATCCCAACCCTAGCTCTTAGCTTAGGTAAATTTGTTTTTGGATCATGCAGTTGAATGCCGTCAACAGTGATCTCACCCTTCTGAAATGGTTCAAGAGCATTCACTGTTTTGATTAAGGTAGATTTTCCGGAACCAGATGGTCCGCATATGACCACAACCTCACCTTTATTGATTCTGGTAGTGCAATCAGTAAGTACCTGAAAATCGCCGTACCACTTCGAAACGTCTTTAAGTTCAATCATGATGATTTAGAAATAGTGAGGATTAAAAATCTATTAGCGAATAATCGCCACTTTGGCTTGTACTCTTCTAACAATTTTTGATAGAGAGAAACAAATAATGAAATAGGTAAATGCTGCCAATATATATGTCTCAATGGGGCGACCATAATTTTTACC
Organism: Polynucleobacter asymbioticus QLW-P1DMWA-1; assembly: GCF_000016345.1. NCBI lineage: Bacteria > Pseudomonadati > Pseudomonadota > Betaproteobacteria > Burkholderiales > Burkholderiaceae > Polynucleobacter > Polynucleobacter asymbioticus. The sequence goes on from NC_009379.1 coordinate 983,511, forward strand.
GGCAATTTCAAAGCCTTTTAGTAAGTCATATGCGCCAATGGCGTAAACCAAAGATGTGTCTTGGAACAAAATGATGGTCTGTGTCATGAAGACGGGGATCATATTGCGGAATGCTTGGGGTAATACAACAAAACGCATGTTCTGTCCGTAAGTCATGCCCAATGCTTCAGCAGCGTAACCCTGACCTCTTGGAACCGACTGAATTCCAGCGCGCACGATTTCAGAAAAGAATGCACCTTCAAATGCGATAAAGGTAATGGTCGCCGAAAGATCTGCCCCAATTGGCCTGCCAATTAACATTGGAATCAAGAGGAAGAACCAGAGAATCACCATGACCAATGGGATTGAACGCATTGTATTGACGTAGATTGTTGCCGGATAAACCATAGAAGGTTTTCCAGACAGCCGCATCAACGCAAGGAAGGTGCCAAAAACAATGCCTCCTACCGTTGCAATCACAGTCAACTGAACGCTAAAGAGTAGACCCTTTAGGATATAACTTGTAAAAAGTTCCCAGTTATAAAAACTTAGATCAAGACTCAACATAAAATCACCCATGTATTCATCTTAGTGCGCCGCCACTTCGTTATTTGAGACGATAAAACCAGGAATGCGTGAGCGCTTCTCAATCAATGCCATTGCACGGTTTATCGCAAATGCAGACAAAGCGTACAAGATCGTCACTGCTAAGTAAATTTCAACACCATGTGAAGTTTCTTCTTGCGCTTGCATTGCAAATAAAGTCAGTTCAGGGACGGATACTGCAAATGCAACTGAAGAGTTTTTGATTAAATTCATACTCTCAGAAGTAAGTGGGGGTATAACAATTCGTAAGGCCATTGGCAAAATAACGTAACGATAGCTTTGAAAAGTATTTAAACCCAATGCAGTTGCTGCGGCACGTTGTCCTGATGGAAGCGACTGAATTCCAGCCCTTACCTGCTCAGCAATACGAGCAGAAGTAAAAAATCCGAGTGCAAGGCTAACCAATAAATAAGAAGGTAAAGCCTTTAAGGGAAGAATAAATGCAGGTATGACGTGATACCACAGGAATACCTGAACCAAAATCGGGATATTTCGAAATAACTCCACCCAGGTTGTAGATAGCCTAACCAGGAAACGGTTTAAACGAGTATCTGCAGGAAGCGTTCTGAGAGTGCCCATAACAGCACCAAGCAATAGAGAGATGATTAAACCTAAACCTGCTACAGCTAGGGTCCAGCCCCAGGCTTTCATCAACCAGTCTAAATAGCTGGGATCCGCATTTTGTCCAATACCAAGCAAAGAGGAGAAGCAGTGATCTACCACTTCCCCATCTAAAGTGCTTTTGCAAAAAATTCCTAAATCCATAAGTGCGTTCGTAGATTCATCAATTATTTAATTTCATTGGTAATGAAATACATTACTTCTTGTTGTAATCCTCTGCAGGTTTGTCATTCAGGTTTGCCCATGCATTTTTAGTTGCTGGTGATAATGCTAGGCCAACCACGATATTTTTTGGTGGGATTGGAGACAGAAACCATTTATTCCACAATTTAGGCATATTGCCATTAGCAACGATCTTGGTTATGGCAGCATCTACAGCAGCCTTAAATTCAGGATCATCCTTGCGAACCATGATTGCGATTGGCTCAGTGCTCAACACTTCGCCTACGATCTTGTAGTCTTTAGGATTCTTAGAGTTTGCAATATTACCGGCCAAAATTGAGCCGTCCATCACAAATGCATCAGCGCGACCAGACTCAAGTAATAGGAAGCTGTCAGCATGGTCCTTGCCATACACTTCTTCAAAGTTCACGCCATTGGCTTTTTCATGCTTACGAAGCAATTGAACCGAAGTAGTGCCGGTTGTAGTGGCTACTTTTTTACCGGCCAATTGTGAGATTGAAGTAATTCCAGAATTGGCTTTAACAGCAATACGAACTTCCTCAACGTACAAAGTGTAAGCAAAGCCAACGTCTTTTGCGCGGTTTACATTATTAGTGGTTGTGCCGCACTCAATATCTACGGTACCGTTTTGAACCAGGGGAACGCGATTCTGGGATGTCACTGGCTGATAATTGATTCGCAAGGTGCTCATGCCCAACTTATCTTTAATGTCACCCAAAATCATGCGGCAAATTTCTACGTGGTAGCCATCAAAACGGCTATCGCCAGTTGTATATGACATCGGAATCGATGATTCACGCACACCCATTGTTACGGCACCAGATGATTTAATTTTGTCTAAAGTCTGACTTGCAGCATTTGCATCGATTGCACCAACTAAAAAGCTGGCAGCAAAAACGCTCGCGCTGATCAAATTCTTGTATTTCATGAATATTCTCCTATGAACTGCTTTTGTGTATACATATGTATTTATAGCAAATTTGTTGGTTAGAACACATTCCCGTGCACCAATTTGCTAAAAATAAGCCTCCATCCCAACTGTAACATCGGCTTATGGTGTTTTTATGCCTAGGGAATTAGTAAATCCCTCTATATGAGGTCAAAAAAGCCTAAAAAAGACCGTTTTGAGTCTGGAGAAGTGATTTAATCTGCACGGGATGTATGGTTGCCTGCCCAGCACCAAGCTAACTTGTAACCAAAACCTTGGATTAAGTGGTTTTAGTGAAGCTTCACAATCGAATCGGTTCTCCGATGAATTAGACGACTGATCGTATCGAGAATTACCTTTATCCAGCCGTGTAAGGCCAATTGATGCAATTTATAAAGACTCACATACATGAGCTTTGCAAACAAACCATCGATCATCAAGCTTCCACCAATCAATCCGCCCATCATACTGCCGACGCTACTAAATTTTCCTAGTGAAACAAGTGAACCGAAATCACGATAACGATACGGTTTCAAGGGAGCATTGTGAATAATATTTTCAATTTGGGTAAATAAATGGGAAGCTTGTTGATGGGCTGCTTGAGCACGTGGCGGAACAATCCCACCTCTCCCATTATTAGCCTCAGGCCAAGGACAGGCGGCACAATCACCCATTGCAAAGATATTGGGGTCGCGCGTAGTTTGAAGCGTAGGTAACACCACTAATTGATTTGCACGGTTGCTTTCTAGGCCGCCAATTTCATATAAAAAATCAGGCGCTTTAACACCGGCAGCCCAAATAATTAATTCAGCAGGTATCTCCATTCCATCGGAGAGGCGCAGTTTATCTGCAAAGACTTCTTCTACTTTTGCATTCGTGATAACTTGGACGCCAAGATCTACCAGTAGCGTTTGTGCGGCTGCAGATAGTCTTTCAGGGAGTGCAGGTAATATGCGGGGCGCAGCTTCTATGAGGATAACTTTGATATCTGCATCTGGATCAACGCGATCCATACCATATGAGATAACCTGACGAGTTGTTCGATGCAACTCTGCAGCAAGCTCCACACCGGTAGCGCCAGCCCCAATAATAGCCACTTTCAGTTGATTTAACGCCAAAGGAGAAGTTTGTGTTTGCGCTCGAAGGCACGCATTAATCATCCGCAAATGAAATCGTTTCGCATCTGCTAGAGATTCTAAACGTTGAGCATATTTTTCTACGCCCGGAGTACCAAAATCATTTGTTAAGCTACCAATTGCAATGATCAATGTATCGTAAGGTATTAGTCTTTCAGGTGTCACTAATTCACCTGTGTCATCTAAAAAAGGACCAATACGGATTTCCTTTTTCTCTCGATCAATGCCTATAAGTTCACCAATGCGAAAAGCAAAATGATGCCAATGTGCTTGGGCGATGTAGTCTAACTCTTGATCAGCAAGATCCATTATTCCTGCAGCAACCTCATGGAGTTTAGGCTTCCATATATGAGTACGATTTTTATCCACCAATGTGACGCTTATTTTCCGTGAGCTCGGTTTTACAGAGCCGTACCGATTCCCCAGCTTTGTAGCCAGTTCCAGGCCCCCTGCACCACCACCTACTATCACTATTTTGTGAACTTTACCCATGCTCTGATCTCAACACTTTCAAGACTCTATTTAAGTTCTAACTATATATTTAAATGGTTCGACCACTATTTTGGCCTGCTCAGCACGATTCGAACGTGCGACCTATGCCTTAGGGGCTTTATAAATGAGCTAAGACATTAGGTGTAATTTTTATATAGATTATGTTTTTAAAAAGGGTTTACCCCCATTATTTAGCCTTGATAAACCAGGGTGATGGTGAATTTAACCGTCCCCTATTTGGCCTATTTGAGACCTCTGAGCCAAACTAAATGATTGGTCGCTTATCGAGCCAAAGCAGTTGGTCGCAAATTAAAAACCACCCGAAGGTGGTTTAACTAGTTTGTGGGCAACGCTGCCTACTTAAGAAATAGTGTGAAAGCATTAGCACCGGCTTTATCAACATCATAAGTGGATACTGATTTAATTGTTTTCACGTCTTTTAGCTGATTCATATCAATCACCGACCAATTCAACGCGCCAATACTACGCACATAGTAGAGATTCCGTGTTGGATCATTCATCACCGTCCACTCAGTAACTTCGCTTGAGATGGACTTGCTACGTGCGCCATCGCCTACACCACCAGCACCATCAACCGTCAAGTCAACGGGGCGATCAAAGTTATTCATGATGTGGCCAAGTGTATTTATAGCTTCATCGGGTGAATTGGCCTTGCCGACATAATTAGCGTAGAACGCTGCTTTAACAAAACGACCTTGGGAGGTTTGTGCAGAAGGAAGTGCCGTCAAAGCAATTCCGGCATCTTGAGTACCCAGCTTTAACTTGCCAAGTTGTCCAGTGTTTTTATCTACGTTAGTAAAGGTATAGTTATTCAGATTTTGAAGGTGCCATGGAAAGTCTGGGCCATTCGTCATAACACCGACAGGGTTGTCATACACATTAGCTTTGCCATTTGTAAATTCGACTACCAGGGCGGCACCAGTTTTATCATTGATTGCGTAGTGCCCAGGCATAGGCGCGCTCTTGTCAAATGGAATCGAAATAGGGTTCCAGAGTTCAGTAGAACCATTTGTCATGGCGGCTTTGATTTCAGCCACACTCTTGAAATTGCCAAGCATCCACGATATTAAATCATTGGCTGCCAAAATTTTAGTGTCATCGGTACCAACAGCTTGAGATGTTGAATCATTCAACCAGTTCATTGAGACGCTTACCCCCTGGTCATTCGCCCCTTCTACAAATCCAACCTGCTTGGCTCCTGGAATCAGGTTCGCACTCATCCCTAAGATGGCGTATTGAGTATTAAATGAAAGCCCTTTTTTGCCCGCAGGTGTAGCGGATTCAATTTTGGTGCCCGCAGGGAAATAGGTAAGTGATGTTGGGATCTGTACGCTAAATTCCATCGTACGGGCATGATAGGCATTCCCCTTTTTATCCATGACCATAAGAGACGTGCAGGCAAAAGCATTACCCACGGAAGATATGATCAAAGATCCGGCAACTAATAAGCTGGTTAAAGCCTTAATATTTTTCATAATTACATATTCCATTGTTAATATTTCTGCAATTAGCATACAGCAATAAGACATGCTGTTCTTAAATAGAGCGGCTAGCGGCGGGGATATGGGCGTGGCCTGCCAGGCATCATTGGTGACAATGACCTGTTGATATTGAGCGGTAACCAATGGCAGTTATTGGCTGCCTTCCCTAATAGCTAATTACTTTCCCTTGAGCATCCCCAAAAGTGCTTTATAAGAGCCGCCTGACCGTCACGTAACAGGACACCTCAAAGTCGGGTCAAACCAACAATAAATCAATGGGGTTGGCGATGGGCTCCTGTTTTTGACAAAGCAGCCCTTCGCCCTACCCTCCAATGACTGGCTCAGCTCGACCCAAAGCAGCTATTTGAAAAGGCTATTTTTGCAGCAAGATTACCCGTTTGGAGCGTTACTTGCCTTCTCATATGCAGCTAACTTGGCCTTTAAATTACGCTCCTCCTGGAAGCGCTCAGTCTCATCCCGGACAACCGCAGCTATAGCAATAGGTTGATTTTGATCATCAAAAAGCATACTCACTGAAAAAGCAATAGAAATAGAGCGACCATCTTTATGGACAGCAGGCACTCTCAATAAGGTATTTCCATACTTTGTCACACCAGTCTGAATGGTATGAAAATATCCTTTTGAATGGCGCTCTCTAAAACGCTCGGGCGTAATAATACTGAGAGTTTTTCCTAGGGCCTCGTCTGAGCTATATCCAAAAATACGCTCGGCGGATGCGTTCCAAAACAAGATATTCTCATCTCGATCGGAAATAATCACAGCCTCGCCAATTTGGCTAACAAGTGTTTCGAAATCTATAGCGTTTGGCATTTTTAAACTCTATTTTTAAGTAATTTATGACTAAGCATACCCCAATAAAAAACCACCCGAAGGTGGTTCTCAGGGGCGCATCTATTTTTAGTAAGTCTTGTAAGAAAGGTACTTACCTGACAGCACTACTTGAACACGATCGCCCTTTGGATCAGGCTCGCGCTGGATATCCATTGAGAAATCGATTGCACTCATAATGCCATCGCCAAACTCTTCATGGATTAACTCTTTAATAGTAGTGCCATAAACACTCACAATCTCATACCAACGATAGATCAATGGGTCTGTTGGAACGGCGGTTGGCAGAGATCCTTTATAAGGAACAATTTGCAACCAAGCCATCTCTTCATCAGTCAAATCAAATAACTTACCAGCGGCTTCAGCCTGCACCTTAGTAAAGGTCATTTGACCTAAACAGCCTGCAGTAACCCACTCCTTTGATTCTCCTATTGCTTTTGCAATATCACTCCACTTCATGCCATTGCGAACTTTGGCTTCGATAATTTTTTGTGTAACTACTGAACGATCCATCTTTTTCTCCTAGTTTTAAGTTTTAGTTTATTAAGCAACAACCGCATCAACACCTGGAAGCACTATTACAGGCTTGTAACCATCCAACTCACCCTTAGCTCCTTTTACCTGCAGATCCTTTGATCGATTGACTAGAAAATCTACTAAATGGTTTCGCATTGGGTAATACATAGCATCATGATGTAAATTGGCCCGCTTTCTTCCTTTGGGCAAAGTGTTGACAACGATTTCAGCGATACGTGCATTAGGGCCGTTGCTCATCAGCATAATTTTGTCAGAAAGCAAGATTGCCTCATCAACATCGTGGGTGATCATAAATACAGTTTGATTTGTTTCTTTGCAAATTTTGAGTAGCTCATCCTGAATAACCCCACGAGTTAACGCATCCAAGGCTCCGAATGGTTCATCAAGTAGTAGCATTTTTGGCTCAATTGCAAAGGCTCTTGCAATACCAACCCTTTGCTTCATACCGCCAGATAATTCAGATGGTTTTTTATTTTCAGCATTTACCAAGCCGACCATTGCTAGATACTTTTTGGAATGCTCAGTAATCTGCTCTTTTGACCAATCGGGATACTTTGACTTCACTGCAAAAGCCACATTCTGCAGTACTGTCATCCACGGCATTAATGCATGCCCTTGGAATACAACTCCACGCTCTAAACCAGGGCCCTGAATACGCTTACCAAGCATGATGGCATTGCCGCCAGTTGCTTCTTCAAGACCAGCAAGCACATTCAAAATAGTAGTTTTGCCACATCCGGAATGGCCGATGATACAAACAAACTCTCCTTTTTCGATTTCAAAATCTATTCCTTCAAATACTGGAGGTGCGTCAGCTTTATACGACTTGCTGAGGTTTGAAACTTTGAGGAATGTATTTTCAATCTGCATACGAAACCGCCTTTTGTAACTTGCCAAATGCTGTATCTAGCAACATTCCAACAATACCAATTAAAAGAATTGCAAAAATAACACTGGAGAGCGATAGGTTATTCCACTCATTCCATAAGAAGTAACCAATTCCGGTACCACCAACAAGCATCTCAGCAGCAACGATCACTAACCAGGCAATACCCATGGATATGCGCATACCAGTCAAAATGGTTGGTGCAGCAGCAGGAAGAATGACTAAGAATGCCTTACGTAAAGGAGAGACTTCTAATGTCTTGGCAACGTTTAATAATTCTTTACGTACATTAGCAACTCCAAATGCTGTGTTGAGGAGCATTGGCCATACGGAACAAATAAAGATCACAAAGATTCCAGAAATAGCAGAGTCTTTGATGGTGTAGAGCGCGATAGGCATCCAAGCCAATGGCGAAATCGGCTTCAGAATTTGAATGAATGGATTAAATGCCTCGTAAGCCAATGGTGACATGCCGATCCAGAATCCAAACGGAATAGCGACAATCATCGCCAACAAGAATCCTAAGGCAACACGCGCCAAAGAATAAGCAAGTTGAATACCTATTCCCTTATCGTTTGGGCCATTGTCATAAAAAGGGTGTGATAACTGCTTATAGATAGTCTCCCCCATTTGCGTTAAGGTTGGGAATCCAGTTTTTTGAACAGGATCACTACCACCCTGACCCATGAGACTGCTGTACTCACTAGAACTAGTTGATACTCCTGGCGGCGGTGTAACTTTTTGTGTTGTCGCCATATGCCAGATAAATAAGCACATGAGCAAAATCACAACCGATAGAATTGCGCCTTTAACCTTAATTGATACTGTTTTCATTCATTTACCCTAAGTTCATGCTTTATTAGTTTGAAAAGATTTCAAATAGGCTGCCGGTTGACTAGGGTCAAACTCTTTACCCATAATCTTGTCTTTTTTGTATCCCACTTTAGCTAATGGTGGAACTGCAATGCCAGTCTCGCCCATATACTTTTTAGCGTCCGTAAGCAAGAATACTTTTTCAGAGATGTCCTTATAATTCACATCGCCTTTGACATAGCCCCAGCGCTGCATTTGAGTCAACATCCAAGTTGCCATGGAGTACCAAGGAATTGGGTTGAAGTCGATGCGATCTGGTACGTTTTGCACATTGCCTAGACCATCTGCAAACTTACCAGTGAGAACTTGCATTACAACTGTCTCTGGCTGGTTAAGGTAATTTGGCGTAGAAATTACTTTAGCAATTAAAGGTCTATTCGCAGGATCACGTGCCATCGTCGAAGCATTTAAGACTGCACGATAGAGGGCTGCAAAGGTATTTGGATTCTTACGGATAAATTCTTCTGAGGTTCCAAAAGCACAGCAAGGGTGACCATCCCAAATCTGCTTAGTCAGAATGTGAATAAATCCGACCTCGTCATATACTGCGCGCTGGTTAAATGGATCAGGCCCTAAAAAACCATCAATATTGCCGGCACGTAAGTTGGCAACCATCTCTGGTGGAGGTGTAACGCGAATCTGAATATCTTTATCTGGATCTAAGCCAGCTTGAGCAACGTAATAACGCAGCAAGAAGTTATGCATTGAGTATTCGAATGGAACAGCAAACTTCATGCCTTTCCAGTTTTTCGGATCACGATTATCTTTATGCTTGTTAGCCAACGTAATAGCCTGACCATTCACGTTCTGAATTGTGGCCACACGCATCTGAGAAGGATCAGAACCCAAGCCCATTGACATTGAGATCGGCATTGGTGATAAAAAGTGTGAGGCATCATGCTCTTTATTGAGCATCTTGTCACGAATTAAAGCCCAACCTGCGGTCTTATTAAGCGTAACCTTCAGGCCTTGTTTTTTATAAAAACCAAGTGGGTCAGCCATGATGAGTGGAGTCGCACAAGTAATTGCGATAAAGCCAATTTTTAGGTCTGGTTTTTCTAATGGCGCTTTTTCTTGTGCCATTGCCTGCAAGGACCCTACTGGCAAGAAGCCCGAGAGAGCGCTCATTGCTCCACCAACTCCAACAGCCTTTAAAAATGCGCGTCTACGATCTTCTTGAGGAAAAAGAGCCTTAACTAAGCTGGCCTCAACAAAATCTGCGCTTTGCTGCTCGGCATCCACCATTGCTGAAAGCGAGTTTGCATGATCTAACTCAGATGCATGCTGTCCACAGCTGCAGCGGTTGCTAAACAGAGGTCTATCTGGATCAAAAGGACGATATGAATTCATTTATAGCTCCTAGTAAGTAATTAAGATGCCGCTTGAAATACGTTGAAATGATTTTGTGACTCGATTAATGGGATAAGCGTATGCAGTTTTTTTCTATAAACCTCTCCAACCATCACCACAACAGGTTGCTTATCTAAAAAATGATGATGAACATCACCAAAGCGCAATTCATCTAATGTGCAAGCAAAACTGCGTTGCGTTGGCAGGCTGACCGATTCCATCAAGCAAACAGGGGTATCTACCGTGTAGCCCTGAGCAATCAATGTTGTCGCAACCTCAGATAGCTGATCACGCGCCATATAGTAAATAGCGGTTTTATGATCTTCGTGCGCACAACGGCCTGGAAGAGTAGTCAGCGTCAGGGTTCTACTTAACTCTCTCGTAGTTGGAGGCTGCTTTAATTCTGCCGAGGCCGCTAAGGCAGTAGTGATGCCTGGAACAATCTCATAGCGCACGTTTGCTTTCTCAAGAGCGTCAATCTCTTCCTGTGCACGACCAAAGATCATTGGATCTCCGCCTTTTAAGCGCACAACTACTGAGTACTTACCTGCAGCATCCACCAATTGCTTGTTGATGAAGTGCTGAGAGCTTGAATGCGATCCGCATCTTTTGCCTACCTGCACCAACCTAGTGCTAGGACACCACTCCAACATAGAAATATCGATGAGTGCGTCAAAAAAAACAATGTCTGCCTGAGCCAAAATTCTTGAACCCCGAACAGTGATGAGATCAGAGGCTCCAGGCCCAGCACCAATGAGGTAGACGCCAGGCAACGCCCCATTTAATTTGGGTGCTTTGACTGTTCTTAGTGCAATTTGTTCCATGCATCATTTGTAACAGTCGGCAATAGCCCTAAATTCTCTACGTGAACCAAAAATGCTCATGCTTTGATTTGGTGCACCAATACTGAGCCACCACTCTAATCTCGGGACTTACTACTTCTTTATCGTTAGTTATCGACTAAAGGAGCTCAGCATGAAAGTGAAAATAAGCATTAGCGGTTTATTACCAGAAGCTACTACCCCCACTGTTGCTGATGCGAATCCTACGCGTCGCAAACTTATCCAAAGTATTGGCTCTGCCAGCATTCTGTCCTTAATCGACCCAATGGTTAAAGCGGGTGCATGGGCGGCAGGCTCAGATGCCCCTGAGAAAACGGATGTAAAGGTCAGTTTCATTGCCCTTACAGACTGCTCATCGGTTGTCATGGCTAACCATCTTGGTCTAGATAAGAAGTACGGCGTTAAGATCATCCCCACTAAAGAAGCGTCATGGGCTGCAATCCGTGACAAGCTTGTAAATGGCGAGAATGATATGTCTCACATCCTCTATGGTTTAGTTTATGGATTGCAGATGGGTATTGGTGGCCAACAAAAAGATATGTCAGTTCTGATGTCTCTAAATAATAATGGTCAGGCAATAACCTTATCAAAAGCGCTTTATCAAAAAGGTGTAAGTGATGGCGCCAGTCTTAAAGCGCTCATGGATAAAGAAAAGCGTGACTACACTTTTGCGCAAACTTTCCCAACTGGTACACACGCTATGTGGCTTTACTACTGGTTAGCGAACTATGGCATTAATCCATTTAAAGACGCAAAAATTATCACCGTTCCGCCCCCACAAATGGTCGCGAATATGCGTAGCGGAAATATGGATGGCTATTGCGTAGGTGAACCCTGGAATGCCCGCGCAATCATTGACGGCATTGGCTTTACAGCCATTACTACACAAGCAATCTGGCAAGATCATCCAGAAAAGGCTTTAGGAACAACCTCCGACTTTGCCAAGAAGTATCCCAATACTTGTCGCGCAGTTACGGCAGCAATATTAGAGGCTGGAAAATATATTGATGCATCGACTTCGAATAAGCATGCAACTGCGGAAGTTGTAGCTGCACCTTCATTTGTCAATACTGATGTTAGTGTGATTCAAGACCGCATGATGGGTCGCTATAACAACGGTATCGGCAAAACTTGGGATGATCCCCATGCGATGAAATTCTATAACGATGGTATGGCTAATTACCCCTACCTATCTGATGGCATGTGGTTTATGACTCAGCACAAGCGCTGGGGTTTACTCAAAGAGCACCCAGATTACTTGGCTGTAGCAAAAAAAGTAAACAACATTGCGCTTTACAAAGAGGCTGCTACTGCTTCAAAGACACCACTACCAAAAAGCGATATGCGCTCCAGCAAATTATTTGATGGTGTTGTGTGGAATGGCTCCAACCCTGCTGCTTATGCAGATAGCTTCAAGATCAAAGCATGAAAAAACAAAAACTCGTCATGATTGGCAATGGGATGGCCGGCGTTCGGACCATCGAGGAACTATTAAAGCTCGACCCAGAGCTTTATGACATCACCATCTTTGGTGCTGAGCCCCATCCCAACTACAACCGTATTTTGCTGTCCCCAGTATTGGCCGGCGAACAGACTCTTGAGCAAATTGTTCTAAATGACCTCGATTGGTACAAGAGCAATGGCATCCATCTTCATCTTAGCAAAACCATAACTAAGATTGATCGCAAAGAGCGTACTGTTATTGCCGATGATGGCACCATTGAAAGCTACGATCGCTTATTACTGGCTACCGGCTCTTTACCATTCATCTTGCCTGTTCCAGGAAATGACTTACCTGGCGTGATTGCGTATCGTGATATTAAAGATACCAACGAGATGATTGATGTGGCGACGCGTTACAAAAATGCCGTAGTCATTGGTGGTGGCCTGCTTGGTCTCGAAGCTGCAAACGGTCTAGCTCTCAGAGGTATGAGTGTGACCGTGGTCCATCTTGCCGAATGGTTGATGGAAAGACAGCTAGATAAAACAGCAGCTGATTTACTACAAAAATCCTTGGAAGAAAAAGGTCTTAAGTTTTTACTGAAAACTTCTACCGAGGCAATTACCCCTAATGCCGCCGGCGATCGTGTCGGCCATATCCGCTTTAAAGGTGGGCTAGAAATACCGGCTGACTTAGTTGTTATGGCGGCGGGTATTAAGCCCAATACAGCTTTAGCCGAATCTGCAGGTTTACATTGCCAAAGAGGTATCGTTGTTAACGATACTCTGCAAACGTTTGATCCAAGAGTTTATGCAGTTGGTGAGTGTGCAAGCCATCGTGGAACTGCCTATGGTTTAGTTGCGCCTTTATTTGAGCAGGCTAAGGTTTGTGCAAATCACCTTGCCGAACACGGTATCGGTCGATATGAGGGCTCCGTAACGTCAACAAAACTGAAAGTAACGGGCGTCGATCTCTTCTCCGCTGGAAACTTTATGGGAGGCGAAGGTACTGAAGAAATTACTCTAGCCGATCCTATTGGTGGCGTGTATAAAAAATTAGTTTTAAAAGATGATCGTTTAATTGGCGCCTGCATGTTTGGCGATACAGCAGATAGCACTTGGTATTTCAAGCTCATGCGTGACGAACAAAGCATTGCAGAAATTCGTGACACATTGATGTTTGGTGAATCCAATATTGGTGATGTTGGCCATCAAGGTCACAATAAAGCGGCCGGAATGACTGATGCAGATGAAATTTGCGGATGCAACGGGGTTACCAAAGGCACCATTGTCAAGGCTATTCGGGAACAGGGTTTATTCACGCTTGATGAAGTAAAGAAATGTACTAAAGCAAGCAGCTCCTGTGGCTCATGTACAGGCCTAGTTGAGCAAGTGCTGATGAATGTTCTTGGCACAGACTATTCAGCAACCCCTAGAAAGAAATCAATTTGTGGATGCTCCGATCTTTCTCATGATGAAATTCGTCAAGCCATACGCTCCGGTCACTTAATTTCTCAAGAGCAAGTTCGCACCGAGCTGAATTGGAGAACACCTAACGGTTGCGCGACTTGTCGCCCTGCCTTAAATTATTATTTGATCTCCACATGGCCACATGAAGCAAAAGATGATCCACAATCCCGCTTCATTAATGAACGTGCTCATGCCAATATCCAGAAAGATGGCACCTACTCAGTTATTCCGCGGATGTTTGGTGGTCTAACTACTCCTTCTGAACTACGAAGAATTGCTGACGTTGCTGAGAAATACCAAGTGCCCACAGTGAAGGTCACTGGCGGCCAACGAATTGACTTACTTGGCATCAAGAAGGATGATCTCCCAGCGGTTTGGAAAGAGTTGGATATGCCGTCAGGTCATGCCTATGGCAAATCAATTCGCACAGTGAAAACTTGTGTTGGTGATGAGCACTGTCGTTTTGGTACCCAGTCCTCCATGAAAATGGGCGTAGATCTAGAGAGAATGCTCTTTGGTATGTACGCACCTCACAAAGTGAAGCTTGCAGTATCTGGCTGCCCACGAAACTGCGCAGAAGCTGGCATCAAAGATGTTGGAATCATTGGTGTTGAATCTGGCTGGGAACTCTATATTGGTGGTAACGGCGGCATTAAAACTGAAGTAGCGGAATTTCTCTGTAAAGTTAAAACTGATGAGGAAGTTCGTGAATATTCTGGTGCCTTCTTACAGCTGTACCGCGAAGAAGCTTGGTATTTGGATCGAACTGTCCATTACTTGGCAAGAGTTGGCATGGAATACATTAAGCAAAAAGTGGTCGACGATGCTGAAAGTCGTAAAGCTCTCTACGAAAGACTGCTGTTTGATCTAAAAGATGCTCCAGATCCCTGGAAAGACTTTGAACGTGCTGGTGTAGATGTTCGTCAATTTAAAACCATCCCTATTGTCGAGGTTGGAAATGTCTAATACCGCCCAACTTGATCAGTGGCAAAAAATCACAACAGTTGATGAGATTCCTGTTCTGGGATCTCGGGTTATTGAAGCGCCAGCTGGTCAAATAGCTATTTTCAGAAATTCAGAAGACGAAGTATTTGCCGTATTGGATAAGTGCCCGCATAAGGGTGGCCCCCTGTCTCAGGGCATTGTCCATGGAAAATCCGTAACCTGTCCACTGCATTCCTGGAATATAGATCTCTCCACTGGCTGTGCAGTTGCCCCAGATGAAGGCTGTGCTAAATCCTTTGCAGTCAAAGTAGAGTCTGGTGTGGTTTGGCTAAGCCGCGAGGAATTGCAAGCTACTCATGGCTGAAGTTAAGAGCACCTGTTGCTATTGCGGTGTTGGCTGTGGCGTCATTATTGAAACCGCAGAAAGTAACGGAAAGATCGAGGTAACCGGGGTTCGCGGCGACCCCGATCATCCTGCAAACTTTGGCAGACTCTGCAGTAAAGGCTCCACCCTTCATCTCACTGCAAACCCAAGCCTTCAGATGCAGGCTCGGCTGGGTTCACCAGCAATCCGCAAGGCAAGAGGCGAAGATCCGGTAGATATTTCTTGGCCCGAGGCAATTCAAACTGTTGCCCAAAAATTTGCCGACATCATTCAAGAGCATGGTTCAGAATCTGTTGGCATTTATGTGTCTGGTCAATTACTGACCGAAGACTATTACATCTTTAATAAGTTAATGAAGGGCCTAATTGGCTCTAACAATATTGATACCAACTCACGCCTATGTATGTCTAGTGCGGTAGCTGGCTACAAGCAAACTTTGGGAATGGATGCCCCACCCTGTTGCTATGAAGATATTGATTCTGCATCCACTATTTTTATTACGGGATCAAATACCGCTTTTGCTCATCCGATTTTATATAGACGTCTTGAGGATGCCCGTAAAAATAATCCGGATCTCAAAGTTATTGTTGTTGATCCCAGAAAAACCGATACCGCCAAAGAGGCTGATCTCTACCTACAGATACAACCTGGTACTGATGTTGCCCTCTATCACGGGATGCTTTACATCATGCTCTGGGAGAAATGGATTAATGAGTCTTATATCAACTCATATACGGCAGATTTTGATGCGCTGCGTGATTTGGTTAGAGATTTCACGCCTAAGGCAGTAAGTCAGATCTGTGGCATTAACGAAAAAGACTTGTTCCAAGCAGCGCAATGGTTTGCAACTTCTCCCGCAACTCTATCGATGTACTGCCAGGGATTAAATCAATCAGCATCAGGTACAGCCAAGAATGCTGCTTTAGTAAATCTACACTTGGCCACCGGTCAAATAGGGAAAGCTGGTGCTGGTCCATTCTCTTTGACTGGACAACCCAATGCCATGGGTGGCCGGGAAGTTGGAGGTTTAGCCAATCTACTATCCGCACACCGTGATCTTGCTAACCCAGAACATCGTGCAGAAGTTGCAAACCTGTGGGGGGTGGATTCAGTTCCCGAAAAGCCAGGTCTTAGTGCCATTCCCATGTTTGAGGCATTGCGTACTGAAAAACTCAAAGCAATATGGATTGTCTGTACAAACCCTGCACAATCAATGCCTGATCTCAATGCAGTTCACGAGGGATTAAGCAAGGCAGAATTTGTTGTGGTGCAGGAAGCTTATGCGCACACGGCCACTACCTTATATGCAGACGTATTATTGCCCGCCACTACCTGGGCAGAAAAAGTGGGAACAGTTACTAATTCAGAGCGAAGAATTTCCAAAGTAAATCCCGCAATTGATCCCTATGCGTCTGCTAAACATGATTGGCAGATCGCTCTTGAAATTGGATTAGCTCTTGAAGCGCTATTACCAGGCAATAGAAAAGAAGGAACATCCACTCTATTTCCTTACGCCGGACCTGAGGATATTTGGAATGAGCATCGTGAGAGTACAGCCGGTCGCGATCTCGATATTACTGGTTTAAGCTACAAAATCCTTGAGGAGCGTGGGCCTCAACAGTGGCCAATGCCAGTAGGTTCAGATTCGGGAAAGAAACGTCTCTATGAAGATGGAATATTCCCAACTAAAGATAAGAAAGCACACTTTATCGCTGCGCCTTATAAGGCAACTGCAGAATCAGTGGATGCACGATATCCATTTGCCTTAAATACTGGGCGCCTCAGAGATCAATGGCACGGTATGAGTAGAACTGGAACCATTGGAACGCTTTATGGGCACTCACCTGAGCCTTGTGTAGAACTATCACCTAAAGATGCCGGCAGGATGAATCTAGAAAATGGTGATTTAGTTCATGTCACTAGTCGCAGAGGTAGTGAGATCTTCCCAATCAAAGTCTCAGACGATATCGCCTCCTCGCAAGCCTTTATTGCCATGCACTGGGGTTCTGAATTTATTTCAGGCGCTGCTGGTAAAACACCGGGCCGCGGAGTCAACGGCCTTACTTGCAACATGATCGACCCCGTATCCGGTCAGCCCGAACTGAAACATTCAGCCGTCAAGATTTTGCCCGCTAATCTTCCCTGGCATTTAGTAGCTTTCGGCTTATTTCCTAAAGAAGAAGTATTTTCTGTTCAAAACAGTTTGCGCAGCATCCTGCCTCATTTCGATTCTGCCCAATGTGTTCTATTTGGTAGAGAGCAGGATGGTGGCCTCATTGGAGTTTCATTCAAGGCCGCTCACCACGATGACCCGCTAGAAGAATCAGAATCTCTTGCCGCGCAAGCTTTAAAGCAAGTGATGCAGAAATTCAAGCTAGATGAAGCATCTGGAGAACCTGTAATGCGCTATATTGATAAGCGCAGGGGCGTAGTTCGACTTGTTCGCGCTCAAGAGAAGGTTCTATCTGCCATGCTTACCGGCCCTATTGGCAGCCTAGCAAGTACTGCCTGGTTAAGAGAGTACCTAGAAAGCGGTTTAGATGCAAAAGCGCTTGGTCGGTCTTTGTTGATGCCTGTCAGCAAACCCCCTGTAGAAATTAAACCCAAAGGTAAGGCCATTTGTAATTGCTTTAATGTATCTGCAGACACAATGAAGCAATGCTTAAGCAAGATGCCTGCAGGAACCTCCCCCGATGATGCTATGAGCTCACTTCAATCAGAAACGCAATGTGGAACTAATTGTGGATCCTGCAAGCCCGAAGTCAAGCAAATTATTGTCAGCTTTCTCAAGAAAGTGGAAGTAGCGGCATAATCCTGCAATGAGCATCACATCATTCTTAAAAGTTATTGGCCGAGGCAGCAAAGGTGCCGGCGATCTTGATCGCAATCAGGCTAAAGAAGTATTCACTCAAATTCTAGATGGCAATGTCAGCGATCTTGAGCTCGGTGCATTTTGTATTGCTATGCGCATCAAGGGTGAGTCCGTATCTGAGCTCATGGGCTTTATGGATGCTCTGCAACCACATCTAAATTTACTAAATCTTGGCACACGTCCAACCATAGTCTTACCAAGCTATAACGGGGCTAGAAAACAAGCAAATCTCACACCACTTCTTTCCGGCATGCTTGTTAGTTATGGTTTTACAGTGCTTGTTCAGGGGGTCGAAAAAGATCAAACCAGGATAACGAGCCATGAAATCTTTAAGTCCCTTGGCTGGCCAATTCTCAAAACGAAAGATGAATTTGGTGCACTCCTGGCATTGAATCAACCGATCTTTTGCTCTCTTAATGTTATTTCCCCAGCGCTTCAAAAGTTATTAGATATCAGGGAGCGAATAGGTCTGCGGAATACTAGTCATGTGCTGGCAAAACTCATTAACCCAACCCTTCAGAAGCCTTGGCAAGTTTCCAACTACACACATCCAGAATATCCAGAAAAACTACGAGAATTTTTTCAACTTCGCTCAGCCAATGCAATTTTGATTAGAGGGAGCGAGGGTGAACCAACTGCCTCCCTGCAACGATTACCTGAAATGCATTTTTTGCATGCAAATGCGAATGAAATTACAACCCCCGAAGAGCGCTTTGAAGATCTCAGTCCGTTTTTAGACATTGATGCCATTTCAACCGCATCCGTTACCGAGCAAATTCTATCTGGGCAAGTCAAATGTCCGAGCTCAATTCTCAGACAAGCCATTCAAATATCTACGATGGCTGGATTACACTAAGCGATGCTCAGAACAGTTAAACGTTTGGCATGGGTTTCATTGGGAGCAATCGTTGCGCTTGGCTTGGCCCTGCTTGCCACTAAACCACCAACAACGCCATTACTACTTGCTTCGCTAGGCGGTTCAACAATATTTCTGTTTGGCTTGACTGGTGCTCCTGCAGCACAGCCAAGAGCTTTATTTGGCGGGCACCTCATTAGCGCACTCATTGGTATTGTCTGCTACCAGCTCTTTGATGATGCTTTATGGGTTTACTTGCTTGCGGAGGTAATTACTTTGGTAGTCTTATTGCTTACGCAAACCGTTCATCCGCCGGCTGGTGCTAATCCACTCATCATGATCCAGGCGCATGCTAGCTTTGGCCATCTTACAGCAGTTGTTTTGGTAAGCGTGACGATTCTTGCGGTTGTAGCAGCCATCTGGAGTCGCCTCACTCCCGGTAAAGCCCTGCATTACCCAGTGAAGTGGAATGAACCCTCACCGCAATCCAAGGATTGGAGTGTTTGGGGGTAGCAAAGCTTAGCCCAACGAACGCTTTATTAAAGCTTTGTTTAAAAAACTTGCTAAGACCAATACAAGAGAGTCCACCAAAACGGGATGCCAGGCAAAGTCATAGCTATTAGTTCCAGCCATTACTATAAAAATACTTAAGAAAACCGCTGGTGGATGCATGCACCCCAGCAAATACATTCCAACTATCGTACCAATGACGGCAACTGGAATTCCCACAGAAATCGATGAAATTAGATAAACACAAATGAAGGCTACGCAGGAAGCCAATAGATTTGCCTCTATTAAAGTTAAGGGCGAAAAGAATTTACTATTGGGAAATAGGAAAATGCATAAAGCGCTGACTCCAAAAACTGCCGTCACCATGTTCTCATCTTGAGTCATATCACCCCATAGAAGATTCAATAGGGCTATCGCAAAAATAGTTAGGCCAACACCAATCGATACTAGCAACCTATCAAACCAAGAGTATTGGTCCTGAGGTGGTGCAATTTGATGAAAGAAATTAATCAGTTTATTGAAAATATTTTTCATCTAATATCAATAGACTGGTCAATAGCTTTTACAAAGTCAGATTGGGTGATCATTCCTACCAACTGCCTATTATCATTAATTACGGGGATATGGTGATGACCATCACCACAAAATATCTCAGCTAAGTCAAGCATATTTCGATCTTCACTAATTACCCTTACCGGCTTACTCATCACCTGCCCAACAGCGTTAGGCAAACTATTCAAACCGGGAACAGCTGTCCGCATAAAACCCCTGATGCGCTGTCCAAAAGTTTGGTGGAAATCCACTGCTGCACTTTTAAGAAAATCCTCTAGAGTAATAATTCCAAGCACCCTTTTTGCACCATCTATGACTGGTAAAGCTTTAACATGACGCTTGCGCAGTAAATTCCATGCTTGATCCAAAGGTGAATCCATCCCAACGTATAAGACTTCAGTGGTCATAATATTTTTACATAGCATACTTTGCAACTTCTTTTGATAAGCCCCATGTTCAACTTGAGAAATCAAATTGGCTAAATCATCCTTACTGATATCTAGTACTTGGTTATAGCTCTCCAAGACAGCGTTAATTTCCTGATCCTCGATCTTACGATTTCGTTTCTGCAGTGGAGATGAATCCAAGACGGCCTTAGGGCGTTGCGGATATGGCTTGCCAGTTAAGGAGTTATAAATGACTGCACATAAAACCAATAAAACAGCATTACCCATAACCGGAAAAAGCACAAAATGAAAATCTGTCATTCCACCCAAAGGAATTAAAAGGGCTAAAGCTGCAGCAGGTGCGTGTAAGCAACGCAAGGCAAACATTGCCAAGATTGCGAGTCCAACAGATAAGGGAATTAATAATGGTAATTCATGGACAAATTGCGTACACGCAACACCTACCAAAGCAGAAACACAACTACCCCCTATAACTGCCCATGGTTGCGCCATTGGACTTGAGGGTAAGACAAATAATAAAAATGCACTGGCACCCATCGAGGCGACAACCCATGGTGATGCGTTTCCGTAACCTGCAAGCAATAAACCAAGTCCCATCATTGCGAGCAAGCCCAGCACAACTCCTAAAACCGATCTAAACCGCTCCAACCAAGAAACTGAGGTAGTTTCTGGAAGAACAATGGTAATTAACTTTTTAAAAAAATGTCTCAAAAGCGATCTCATTAAAGGCTTATTTTAAATGCACCAAAAGTGGTACTAGTTGGGCTATTGTATGCAAATCCCTGTTTATTCTTATTATTCCGAAACATTAACCACAAAGTGCTATGGAACAAAAACTACCCCTACCCCCTTTTACTAAAGAAACAGCAATTCAAAAAATTCGAATGGCAGAAGATGCTTGGAATACCCGCGATCCTGAGAAAGTCTCCTTGGTATATACGGAAGATACCATTTGGAGAAACCGAGCGGAATTTCCAAAAGGCAGAGAGCAAGTAAAAGAGTTTCTCCAGCGTAAATGGGCCAAGGAGCTTGACTACCGCTTAATTAAAGAACTATGGGCTTTTACAGCTAATCGCATTGCAGTTCGTTTTGCTTACGAATGTCATGATGACTCTGGTAACTGGTCGCGAAGCTTTGGTAATGAGAATTGGGAGTTCAATGAGAATGGTTTCATGATGAGACGTTTCGCTAGCATTAATGATTTACCCATCAAAGAATCTGATCGAAAGTTTTTTTGGCCCCTAGGAAGAAGACCGGATGACCACCCAGGACTAAGTGATTTTGGCTTCTGATAATTTAGATTCACTCGGAGGCTTTGCTCATGCACTGATCCATAGTCGTCAGCATGTTTCTCCTAAAAGACTGATTGCACCAGGCCCCAACCTATCTCAGAAATTAGAAATTTTGAATGCGGCTGGAGCCGCCCCCGATCATGGAAAGGTAACGCCTTGGCACTTTTATGAAGTCAGCCCCGAAAGTCGTAATTTATTAGGTGACTTATTTGCAGACGCACTCATAGCAAGAGACCCAAGCGCAACGCCAACTCAAATTGATGAAGCAAAGCAGAAAGCTTTTCGAGGCCCCTTGCTTTTATTGGCAACCGCTAAGCTGAACAATGAACTTGACAATATTCCCGAGCAAGAAAAACTCATCTCCGCAGGATGTGCAATTCAAAATATTTTACTAATGGCTAATTCTTTAGGATTTGGCTCAGGACTATCAAGCGGTAAGGCTCTATACAGCCAAAAGATGAGGGAGTTATTTTTACTTAAGGATAAAGAGGAGCCTCTGTGCTTCATCACTATCGGCACTATCTCGGTTCATAAGCCCAATAAGCAAAGGCCTGATGCAAATTCTTATAGTTCAGTTTTCTAATTAGATCTACTGGATATTTCTGCTTTCCAAGAAGTAAATTGGCCTAGCTGACTGGCACCTACTGGCCGTTCTCTGCCACCTAAATACTGCCAATCACCCAAATTGAACGCCAGCAAGCCACCCTATAAGAGCCGCCTGACCGTCACGTAACGGGACACTTCCGAGTCGGGTCAAACCGACACTCGATCGTCAGGGTCAAAATTTCATCAAAATCACCCAGTCGCAGGGTCGCACATAGTGCCCCAGGATCCTCCACGCTAGACTCAAGGGCACCCTCACGCTAGCAAAGCTTGACCATGATTGAGTCAATAGATCACAATCGACCAGCCTGAAATAGTATTAAATGGGGTAAATTGGCCTGCCCAGCACGATTCGAACGTGCGACCTACGCCTTAGAAGGGCGTTGCTCTATCCAGCTGAGCTATGGGCAGTTATGTGCTGGGTATATTTAGAACAATAAGGGAAAGTGGTCGGAGTACAAGGATTCGAACCTTGGACCCCCTGCTCCCAAAGCAGGTGCGCTACCAGGCTGCGCTACACTCCGACGGAACCGATATTCTACACTGACAGCGCCATTAGACGCAAATCCTGTAATATTCAGGCCATGGTTGCCTATTTTTCTAGCAAGTTCTCAAAGCAATATCGAGCCCTTTTTTCAAGCGCTCTATTACTCATTTGCTTATTGGGCACTCAAGGAATCGGCCTTAACCACAGTATTTCCCACGCTAATCAACAGCAAGTTGCAGCACAAAAAATAGTTGTTGATCATCAAAGCGCTAGTTTTACTCACAGCTCAGATACTTGCCATCTATTTGATGCGCTAACGCTAGCAGGCTTTATTCCAAGTCAGACATCAAATGTGATTAGCTTTGAGCTACTCCGTTTCTCCCCTACTCAATTCAATCATTCTTTAATAGCGCAAACTAGGATTACATCCTACCTGTCCCGCGCTCCTCCTACTTTCATCGTTTAAAACGTTGCGCTACTCAGCGCACCCTTGTTTTAATTATTCGCTACCTCTGTAGTGAACTCGGATGAATATGAATGTATTGAAGCACCTCTCTGTTTTAGTTTTTGCTGCCGTGATGTTTTGCAGATCTGTCTCTGCTCAAGATATTGCTGCATCAGACATACCAACATTAAATGTCACCGGTAATCGCGATGATGGCCAAGGCTTTCTATCACCTAACAAAATCATTGCTGGCGATGAATTGCAAGGTAAATTGAGCGGCACCTTGGGTGCAACCCTTTCAAATGAATTGGGCATATCAGCTACTGGTTATGGTGCGGGCGCTTCTAGACCCGTCATACGAGGATTAGACGGTGCACGAGTACAGATTCTGCAAAATGGTTTGGCTGCTGGGGATGTCTCCAGTATTTCTGCAGATCATGCGGTTGCTAGTCCTATGCAAAATACCCATCAAATTGAGATATTACGGGGTGCAGCCGCTCTGCAGTATGGCTCAGGTTCCAGTGGTGGACTAGTAAACGTGGTGAATGATCGCATTGTGACTTCAATGCCTGATACGCTCTCAGGCGCAGTTAATACCAGCTATGAAACAGTAAACCAAAACAAAACAGCCAATATTGAATTAGATGCCCCAGCTGGTCCCTTGGCGTTACATGTAGATTCTGCTATCAGCAACTCTAACAACTATCGTATTCCTGGGTTTGCTGAGCAAGGAGGCCCCAATGCCAATTGGGCTATCAATCCCGGTAATCCAGTCAACATTCCATACAGTGGAAAGCTACCCTTTTCTTATAGCGATGAAAATAGCTTGGGAGTGGGTGCAAGCTATATTAGATCCGATGGATATACAGGCCTATCAATGGAGCGCCTGAACCATAACTATGGAATCCCTACCTCTGAAGGTGGTTTTATTCAGCAGTCCCAAAACCGCTATGACTTAGCGCATCAAACGAATGATCCCTTTGATGGCTTTTCTTCAGTCAAAATCAGTGCTGCAAATACAAACTATCAACACACTGAGTTTACGAATAATGGAGTTGCTTCTACTCAGTGGAATAACACCGCAACTGAAGCAAGATTGGAATTAGCGCATAAAGCATTGCTAGGGTCAAAAGGAGTAATCGGCGCTCAAATTACTGGCGCAACATTAAATGCCACGGATTTAACTACTAATAACTACGCAATCGTTCCTCAAACTAAATCAAACTCAACAGCCCTATTTGTAGTGGAAGAAGGGCGTTACGGCCCTTTAAAAACGAGTTTGGGGGCACGTTATAACTATGCATCTCAAAATCCGAATTCAAGCACTCAATTTCCAAGTCAAAGTTCTCAAGAATTTACTCCCAACACCTACGGCCCGCCTACTATTCAGAACCGGCAGTTCAATTTAATGTCCTACTCTGCTGGGGGAATGTTGGATATTACAAGTGGGTATGGGCTTGGCTTAGCCTATACAGTGTCACAAAGGGCGCCATCCCCTCAAGAACTGTATTCCTATGGCCCGCACGATTCAACGGCAACATTTGATATTGGTAACTCCAATCTAGGAACTGAAACTTCACACAATCTTGAGCTTAGCTTGCAAAAAACAGTAGGCTTGATGCGCGGCAAGGCCAGCATTTATCGGAATCAGTTCTCTAATTACATCTATGGTTTTTATACAGGCTCTTACAGCCAGGCTAATGAGAATTTCTCTGTAGTGCAAGCCTCTCAGGCTAACGCCAATATCCAAGGCGCTGAAGGTGAGATTACTTACAACTGGAGTCAAACAGGGGTTGGTGGACGTGTATTTGGAGATGTCTCTCAAGGCACATTTACTTCTGGTGGAAATTTACCCTTACAGCCGGCCCCTCGTCTGGGTACAGAGTTAGCATATCAACGTAATGGTTGGCTCACTAGCGCGACTTACATCTATAGCTTTCAGCAAAATAGACTTGCTAGCTGGGAAATAGGACCTACGCCCAGCTATAACCTACTCAACGCGAATTTATCTTACACAGAACGAATTGGAAAGGTGAACTGGACCGCTTATATGGCCCTTAAGAATCTCTTAAATGAAGACATTCGTTATGCTACTTCCCCAATGTCCGTTAGACTCTATGCCCCGCAGCCTGGCAGAAGCCTCATGGTCGGCTTGAGAGCAGCCTTTTGAATACTTAAGGGGTGGGCACCAAGTCAGCAATGCTTTTGGCAGCATTCATGGCTACATCAGCGCTCTGGGTCTCAACCATTACTCGAAGCAAGGGTTCGGTGCCAGACGCCCTAATAAGCACCCTTCCGGCGTCTTTGAGGTCTGCTTCTACTTTGGTAATTTGTTTATTAAGAACTTCATCTGACTTCCAGTCATAACTAGGCTTCAATTTCACATTCAAGAGTACTTGCGGGAAAATCTTCACTGTATTGAGAAGCTCGGACAAACTTTTTTTATTCTGGCTCATTGCCGCCAATACTTGAAGGGCTGCAATAGTGCCATCACCTGTGGAATGTTGGTCTAGGCATAGCAAGTGACCAGAGCCTTCGCCACCGATGAGCCAACCTTTTTGCTTTAATAATTCCAAAACATAACGATCACCCACATTGGCACGTTCAAATCCAATACCAAGCCCTTTAATAGCATTTTCAATAGCTAAGTTTGTCATCAAGGTTCCAATAACGCCACCCAATTGTTGGCCTCGATCAATTCGATCTTTAGCAAGCACATAAAGTAACTCATCACCATTGAATAAACGCCCTGTAGAGTCAACCATTTGTAAGCGATCGGCGTCTCCATCTAAAGCAATACCTAAATCAGCGCCCTCTTCTTTTACCTTGGCAATAAGGGCTGCTGGTGCAGTAGCGCCGCACCCATCATTAATATTGCGACCATCTGGAGAAACTCCAATGGAGATGACCTCAGCACCAAGCTCATGAAACACATGAGGAGCTGTGTGGTAAGCGGCTCCATTTGCACAATCAACAACTAACTTTAAGCCTTTTAGATTTAAGTCACCTGGAAATGTTGATTTACAAAATTCAATATATCTTCCTGCTGCATCATCTAGACGAAAGGCTTTACCCAATTCTTTAGAGCTAACACACCCAATCGGATTTTCTAATTCTGCCTCAATGGCAAGCTCAAAATCATCGGATAACTTATCGCCTTTAGCTGAGAAGAATTTGATACCGTTATCTTGATAAGGATTGTGTGAAGCAGAAATCACGACACCTGCAGATAATCGCAATGCTTTGGTTAAATAGGCAACACCTGGAGTTGGAATTGGGCCGCATAACATCACATCCACACCGGCCGCTGCAAAACCAGCCTCAAGAGCTGCTTCTAATAAATAACCAGAGACACGAGTATCTTTTCCAATCAATACTTTGCAACGCTCATGCGGTTTAGCATCTTTAGTAAGTACCTTACCGGCAGCATATCCCAGGCGAGTCATAAATTCTGGAACAATAGGAAATTTCCCTACCTCACCTCGTATGCCATCCGTACCAAAGTATTGTTTTTTCATGACAGTCATTATAAAACTTAGACCCTTTAGGGTGCTTTTTAATTAATCTCTAGGGCTGAACCGCTTCCCAAAGCTTCAAAGCATCGACAGTTTCAGGCACGTCGTGAACGCGAACAATTCTTGCACCCCGATCAGCAGCCATGACTGCGGCAGCCACACTTGCCGAAACGCGATCATTGGTCTCTTTGCCCGTTACCTTTCCCAGCATTGATTTTCTAGAGATTCCGGCTAATACAGGAAATCCCAAGCTAGAAAATTGACTGAAATTGGAGAGCATGGAAAGATTATGCTCAAGGCTTTTGCCAAAACCAAAACCCGGATCGATGGCGATGCGATCGAAACCCACCCCATTTTCAATTAAAAGGTTTGCTCGATCTTTGAGGAATTGCCTCACCTCTTCAATCACATTGCGGTATTCAGGATTAAATTGCATTGTGAGTGGATCACGTTGCATATGCATTAAAACAATACCGCAGCTATTACTTTCTAGTACAGCCTTCAAGGCGCCCTCTTGTCTAAGCGCCCAAATATCATTCACGCAATCGACACCAGCAACCAATGCTTTTCGCATCGTCTCTGCTTTATAGGTATCGATTGACAGAGGAATGCCGCAATCTTTTAAACCTTCTATCACTGGTAAGACACGATCCAATTCTTCCTGAAGAGGGACTGGCTCTGCACCAGGTCTTGTAGATTCTCCGCCAATGTCAATCAGATCGACACCGTTAGCAATCATTCGCTCGGCTTGCGCTAGGGCATCTTTTGCTGTTCTAAACATGCCGCCATCAGAAAATGAATCAGGAGTCGCGTTCAATATACCCATCACAATGGGGCGCTTGCGTTTGTTAAAGTCAAAAAGAAAACGCCCACAACGCCATGTTGTGGGCATCTTGTGTATGCCTAGATTGCCCATTAAGACAGGGACAGCTTATGCAGTTGCTGGGGCGCTGCCGGCAGCAGGCCCTGGAGTTCCAGCAGAATTTCCAAACTGAGTAGCAGGTGGCGGCTTAGGGGTGCGCGGAGGACGGCCTTCCATGATGTCGTTGATTTGCTCGGCATCTATGGTTTCCCATTCGAGCAAAGCGGCAACCATTGCCTCGACTTTATCTCGGTTTTGCTCAAGGATGGATCGTGCTAAAGCATATTGACTATCAATCAGCATCCGAATTTCTGCATCTACCTTTTGTTGAGTTAACTCAGAAACAGTTTTAGAATTCGTGCGGCCAAAAATACTTTCGGATTCAGTGTCGACATAAACCATCGTGCCGAGACTATCGCTCATACCGTATCGAGTCACCATATCGCGCGCCATTTTAGTAGCTCGCTCGAAGTCATTCGATGCACCTGTACTCATTGAGTGCAAGAAAACTTCTTCAGCGGCACGGCCACCAAATAAAATCGCCAACTCTTCCAACATGCGATCTTTATATAAGTTCACACGGTCAAACTCCGGTAACTGCCAAGTAACGCCCAATGCCATACCACGAGGCATGATAGTGACCTTATGCACGGGATCTGCTTTAGGCAATACTTTTGCAACTACAGCATGACCAGATTCATGATATGCGGTATTACGACGCTCTTCTTCACGCATCACAGCAGATTTGCGCTCAGGCCCCATGTAAATCTTGTCTTTTGCGTCTTCAAAATCCTTCATATCAACCGAACGCTTATTACGACGTGCAGCAAATAAAGCGGATTCGTTAACCAAGTTAGCCAAATCAGCGCCTGAGAAGCCAGGTGTGCCACGGGCTAACACTGCCGCATTCACATCTGGATCAATCGGTACCTTACGCATATGAACTTGCAAAATTTGTTCGCGACCGCGGATATCAGGTAAGCCAACGTGCACCTGACGGTCAAAACGACCTGGTCTTAGCAACGCTTTATCCAATACATCAGATCTATTGGTGGCGGCAACAACAATCACACCGCTGTTACTTTCAAAACCATCCATCTCAACGAGCATTTGGTTGAGTGTTTGCTCACGCTCATCATTACCGCCGCCCATACCAGCGCCACGATGACGACCTACAGCATCAATCTCATCAATGAAGATGATGCAAGGAGAATTCTTTTTGGCGTTTTCGAACATATCGCGAACACGAGATGCACCAACACCAACAAACATCTCTACGAAATCTGAGCCGGAGATAGAGAAGAAAGGGACTTTAGCTTCGCCAGCAATTGCCTTTGCAAGCAAGGTTTTACCAGTACCTGGAGGGCCAACCAAAAGAACGCCGTGCGGTATACGCCCGCCTAGCTTTTGAAATTTTTGCGGATCCTTTAAGAAGTCCACCAACTCGAAGACCTCTTCCTTGGCCTCGTCGCAACCGGCAACATCTGCAAAGGTAACTGTATTACTGTTTTCATCAATCAGACGCGCTTTGGATTTGCCGAAAGAGAATGCACCGCCCTTACCGCCACCCTGCATTTGACGCATCATGAAAAACCAAAAACCAATAATCAATAAAGTTGGCCCAAGATAGTACAAAGCAGACACCAGCATATTAGGCTCATCATCGGCCTTGCCAGTTACTTGAACTCCATACTTCATGAGGTCACCAACCATCCGGATATCACCAGGAGAGATGATGGAATATTTATTTCCATCTGCAGGAGTTACTTGCAATGTGCGACCTTGCACATCTACACGCTTAACTTTGCCCGCTTTTGCATCATCCATGAATTGGGAATAGGTGACCTGATTCTGATCCTTAGGCTTGTCGAACTGTTTAAACACAGTAAAAAGCACTAAGCCCACAATGAGCCACACACCGATTTTTTGGAACATATTGCTGTTCAAATTGAGTCCTTTTCTGGATTAATCCAGGAGTTAAAGCGGATTGCTACCTAAGTATTTGATTCTACTACTAGCCTTTTTCAAGGGCTAATCGCATCTTTATTTAATAAACCCCCTCTATTTCGGGGGTTATTGAGTCCTTTTAATCTCTATTCGAATACTTATTTTGGAGGTTTGAGATTTTTTCCCAAAAGGAAGATCTCCGAGGACTTTGCTCTTGATGCCTTTGGCTTACGAGATGCAACCGTTTTGAAGACCTTTTTAAAGGATTCCACGATTTGGCTGTACCCACTACCGTTAAAGCACTTTATTAGCAAGGCGCCCTCCGGCTTTAAGTGGGCTGTAGCAAAGTCTAAGGCAATTTCTGCCAAAAATGCCATTCTGGCAGAATCTGCAACGCCAACTCCAGAGAGGTTGGGCGCCATATCTGATAGCACCAAGTCAACCTTACCTTCAGCGCTCTTTGGCAAAAGTGCCTCTAAGGCAGCCAAACCCTCTTCTTCTCTAAAGTCACCTTGAATAAAGCTGACATCAGCAATATCTTCCATTGGCAGAATATCAATAGCAATAATCTGACCGTCTGGTTTACCAGATTCTATTTTTGGATTGCTTTTGCCTAGTTCAGTAAGCCGATTGCGGACGTACTGAGACCAGCTCCCAGGAGCGCTCCCCAAATCCACAATAGTCATACCGGCTTTGATGAGATGATCTTGCTCGTCAATTTCGCTGAGCTTGTAAACCGCTCTAGCGCGATAGCCCTCTTTTTGAGCCATCTTCACGTAGGGATCGGTTAAATGATCCTGCAACCAACTTTTATTAAATTTATTCTTTGCCAAAACATACCCACTTTCGCTGTCTATTTTCCTAGTTTCTAGCCTCTAAAGCAAAAGGAATTGTGTTAAATCACTGCAAAATCGGGTTAAAAGGGCAATTTTTTACCATCAATGCTCTATCATCAAGGCCATGACTGCACTTACCATTACCCCTACACAACGTAAATCCCTCAAAGCTGACGCCCACGACTTAAGTCCGGTCGTCATGATTGGCGGCGATGGCTTAACTCCTGCCGTAGTGAAAGAAGCCAAATTAGCAATCAATCATCATGGATTGATAAAGATTCGCGTGTTTGGTGATGATCGCGAAGCACGCATTGCAATCTATGAAGAGCTTTGCGACAAACTCAATGCAGCGCCAGTTCAACACATCGGTAAGTTACTCGTTCTTTGGAAGCCGAAAGATATCGTTGATGATGCACTTTCAAACTTAGGTAGATCTAACAAGCAAACTAAGAAATCATTACAAGCGCCGCGCACTAAACGTCAACCAAATCGTGCACCAACTAAAGCAGGTGTTCGCACTAGTACTTCAGAAAGATCTGACCGTCGTTCAGCTTCTAATAAGTCACCATTCGCGCGGGCTGCAGCTGTGAAATCTGCCACCCCTAAAAAGCGTGTGCTGCGCTCTGAAGCTGCAGAATCTAAAATTGGTTGGTCTTCGCCTGGCTACCGTAAAGCAGTTGCTGCCCCTGCTCCCATCAAAAAACGCAAAGTGAGAATGAGCAGCACCAAGAAAAAATCACTTGGGTCTTAAGTAGCACCTTAGTAAATAAAAAACGCCGTATAACGGCGTTTTTTCGTATCAATGAAATGATTTAATAGCTAGATATTCGTATTTATTGTTTTGGTAGTTCTCCATAGTAAAACTATGCCTAGCGCACTTTGGAGCAGAAAAAGAGCGCTAGAAATACCGTGCAATCTTTTAAAGAAATCTGCATTGTTGGTTTCAGTGACAGATACGCCTAGATACAAAGCTTGATCACGCAAGATATTCATCCTGGGAATCAAAATAAAGGCTGCCCCTATGGAGCAGATCAGCATTCCTAATAGAATCCACCGAATCATCCGATAAGAATCAAGTCCTGTTCGCACATAAAAATTAGCAGCCACCATCAGAATGGCACTAAGGCAGACACCTATATAGGCCGTTATTTTGAAAAGATTTGCGGCTACTAGGCCAGCAATTTGACGATCGCCCAAACTTGAAAACAGAATTGGAACAACTAAGAAACCAACAGCAAAAAAGCTCCCGACCCAAAGCCCAGAAATTACGTTAAAAATTCTCTGGGATTGCGTAATTCGCATTAGATATAACGTACCGCCAAAATTTCAACCTCGCGATTACCAGCAGGAGCATGTACAGCAACTACATCACCCTCTTCTTTGCTAATTAAAGCACGAGCGATCGGTGAGCTAATAGATATTTTATTTAAAGCAATATCTGCCTCATCATCACCAACGATTTGATAGGTAAGCTTGGTACCGTCTTCTAGATCCTCTAGATCTACGGTGGCGCCAAAGACAACTAGACCTGTAACATCTAAGCTAGCTGGATCGATCACTTGAGCGGCAGAAAGTTTGCTTTCCAATTCTTGAATGCGGCCTTCAATAAAGCCCTGCTTTTCTTTTGCAGCATCGTACTCTGCATTTTCAGAAAGATCGCCCTGTGCGCGGGCTTCAGAAATAGCAATAATGACTGCTGGACGTTCAATGTGCTTAAGGCGGTGCAATTCTTCCTTAAGAAGTTCTGCACCGCGTTTAGTAATAGGAATTGTGCTCATACTGCTTACCTAACTTAAATTCATGCGCAAAATCGCGCGTATAAAGCTTGATTTTAGATTAAATGAGCGTCCTATGTAAGTTTTGCAAGGAATAAACCTCGAGAGACTCTTTGCTGCCATTTTGAGAGGCCAGCAAACCATCCATCACCGCACGAGCAGCGCTAATGGTCGTGTAATAAGTCACGCCATTTGCTTGAGCTGAGGTGCGAATAGATCTTGAGTCAGCAATAGCTGTACGAGTTTCATCCACCGTTGTGAATACCAAGGATATTTCGCCATTCTTAATAAAATCAACAATGTGAGGACGGCCATCCTTCACCTTATTTACCAACTTCACTGGTAAACCAGCTGCTTCTATCGCCGCTGCGGTTCCTTTGGTGGCAACCATTGGGAAACCCAGTTGATGCAAGAGCTTAGCCACTTCGACTGCCTTAGGTTTGTCGCTATCTTTTACAGTGAGTAGAACGGTACCACTCTTGGGCAATTTAATGCCTGCGCCCAATTGAGATTTAAATAGCGCCTCACCAAAGGTTTTACCAACACCCATGACCTCACCTGTCGAGCGCATTTCTGGCCCAAGAATTGGATCGATGCCAGGAAACTTATTGAATGGAAATACAGCCTCTTTAACTGAGAAGTATGGCGGCTTTACTTCAGCCTGAATGCCCTGCTGTTCAAGTGTTTGACCAACCATGCAACGAGCAGCAATTTTTGCTAACTGCAGGCCAGTAGCTTTAGATACAAATGGTACGGTACGTGAAGCTCGTGGATTGACCTCTAATACATAAATGACATCTTGACCATCTACATTCTGGATAGCGAACTGTACATTCATCAAACCAATCACATGGAGGCCTTTGGCCATCGCTGCTGTTTGGCGTTTAATTTCTTCTACAGTCGCATCAGATAATGAATAAGGTGGCAAAGAACAGGCAGAGTCACCAGAGTGAACACCAGCTTGCTCGATATGTTCCATCACACCGCCAATAAATACTTTAGTACCATCGCTAATGCAATCTACATCACACTCAATTGCATCGTTGAGGAAGCGATCAAGCAAAACAGGTGAATCATGGGATACCTTCACAGCTTCACGCATATAGCGCTCAAGGTCACGTCCATCGTGGACAATTTCCATGGCTCGTCCGCCCAATACATAAGATGGACGCACTACCAAGGGATAGCCAATCTCTTCAGCAAGTTTTAAAGCCTCTTCCTCTGTACGCGCAGTACGATTAGGTGGCTGACGTAAGCCCAAATCTTGCAGTAACTTCTGGAAGCGCTCGCGATCTTCTGCAGCGTCAATCATGTCGGGAGATGTGCCGATAATGGGAACACCATTACGCTCCAAATCTAAGGCCAATTTCAAAGGTGTTTGACCACCATACTGAACGATTACACCTTTTGGCTTTTCTTTAGCAACGATTTCCAAAACATCTTCTAAGGTTAACGGCTCAAAGTACAAGCGATCAGATGTGTCGTAATCGGTGGAAACTGTTTCTGGATTGCAGTTGACCATAATGGTT
Organism: Polynucleobacter asymbioticus QLW-P1DMWA-1; assembly: GCF_000016345.1. Taxonomy (NCBI): domain Bacteria; kingdom Pseudomonadati; phylum Pseudomonadota; class Betaproteobacteria; order Burkholderiales; family Burkholderiaceae; genus Polynucleobacter; species Polynucleobacter asymbioticus. The sequence goes on from NC_009379.1 coordinate 1,017,023, forward strand.
TCATAACCATCATCGCGCATTGCTAGGGCAGCGTGCACGCAGCAATAGTCAAACTCAATACCCTGACCAATACGATTCGGACCTCCGCCCAAAACCATAATCTTGTCTTTATTTGTTGGGCGAGACTCGCACTCACCGTGCTCTGCTTCATATGTTGAGTACATGTAAGCAGTATTAGTAGAGAATTCTGCAGCACAGGTATCAACACGTTTGTATACAGGCACAACTTTTAAGCGATGACGTGCTGCACGTACTGAAGAAGCATCTACGCCAAGTAATTTAGCAAGCCGACGATCAGAGAACCCTTTTTGCTTTACAGCGCGCAGTTCGGGAGCGGAAAGACTATCAATCTTGCGTTGTTTGAGTTCAGTTTCAATCGTGATGAGTTCTTCGATTTGCTCGAGGAACCAAGGATCAACCTTTGTCTCACTATAAATTTCGTCCAATCCCATACCCATGCGGAAAGCATCTGCTAGATACCAAATGCGGTCAGGGCCTGGTTCGTTAATCTCTTGGATGATGTCATCTAGATCGGTAGACACTTCATCTAGGCCATCAACACCAACCTCCAGACCGCGTAATGCTTTTTGGAATGACTCTTGGAAGGTGCGGCCTATCGCCATCACTTCACCAACAGACTTCATTTGAGTGGTCAAACGAGAGTCAGCTTGCGGGAATTTTTCAAAAGCAAAACGTGGAATCTTGGTAACAACATAATCTATTGAAGGCTCAAAAGAAGCAGGCGTTGCCCCACCAGTGATGTCATTCTTCAATTCATCAAGCGTATAGCCCACTGCAAGCTTTGCAGCAATTTTGGCGATTGGGAACCCAGTCGCTTTAGAGGCCAAAGCAGATGAGCGGGATACGCGGGGATTCATCTCAATCACAATCATGCGACCATCGACTGGATTAATCGAGAACTGAACGTTAGAGCCACCAGTATCAACGCCGATCTCACGTAGCACTGCAATCGATGCATTACGCATGATTTGATACTCTTTATCCGTTAAGGTCTGTGCTGGTGCTACTGTAATCGAATCACCGGTATGAACGCCCATTGGATCTAAGTTTTCAATAGAGCAAACAATGATGCAGTTATCGTTACGATCACGCACCACTTCCATCTCAAACTCTTTCCAACCTAAGAGTGATTCTTCAATTAACAGTTCGCGTGTAGGGGATAAATCGAGGCCCCGCTTGCAAATCTCTTCAAACTCTTCACGGTTATAAGCAATACCGCCACCTGATCCACCCATTGTGAAAGAAGGACGAATTACTACCGGAAAGCCAGAACTACCGGTTTCTTGCTGAATGTGTTGTTGGACCTCATGCGCCTCATCCATCGAGTGCGCTATTCCCGACTTAGCAGAGCCCAGACCAATCTTAGTCATGGCATTTTTAAACTTTTGGCGGTCTTCAGCTTTATCAATTGCCTCTGGTGAAGCGCCAATTAACTCACAACCATATTTCTCTAAAACACCATGGCGATGTAGATCAAGCGCACAATTTAATGCAGTTTGTCCACCCATCGTAGGCAATATTGCATCAGGCTTTTCGGCGGCAATAATGCGCTCAACTACTTCCCAGGTAATGGGCTCGATGTATGTCACGTCGGCCATCTCTGGGTCAGTCATAATGGTTGCAGGATTGCTGTTCACCAAAATCACTTTATAACCTTCATCGCGCAATGCTTTACATGCTTGCGCGCCAGAGTAGTCAAACTCACAGGCTTGGCCAATCACAATTGGACCAGCACCAATAATCAAAATGCTCTTAATGTCGCTACGCTTAGGCATTATTTGCCCTCCTTCTTGGCAGCATTCATTAGCTCCATAAAACGATCAAATAAATAGGAAACGTCGTGAGGTCCAGGCGAGGCCTCAGGGTGACCCTGGAAACAGATAGCAGGCTTGTCTTTCCAAGCTAGGCCTTGTAAAGAACCATCAAATAAGGAAACATGCGTTACTCGTACGTTTGCCGGCAATGTACTTGCATCAACAGCAAAACCGTGATTTTGTGAAGTGATAGCTACACGCCCCGTATCCAAATCTTTTACAGGATGGTTTGCACCATGGTGACCAAACTTCATCTTTAATGTTTTTGCGCCTGCAGCAAGACCCATAATTTGATGGCCTAAACAAATCCCAAAGGTGGGGACACCAGCTTCAATGATTTCTTTTGCAGCAGCAATTGCGTAATCACATGGCTCTGGATCTCCGGGGCCGTTTGATAAAAATACGCCATCAGGCTGCATGGCAAGAACTTCAGCTGCGCTAGTTTGTGCTGGAACTACAGTTAATTCACAGCCGCGCTCTGTGAGCATACGTAAAATATTGCGCTTAACGCCAAAATCATAGGCAACCACTTTATAAGTCGGCTTGCTTGTATCTAAAGTTCTATAAGCGGGGGTTCCATTTGGACCATGTAAGTCCCACTCGCCCTCACGCCACTCATATGGTTTTTTGGTTGTAACTACCTTAGCTAAATCGAGGCCCGCCATTCCCGGGAATGCCTTTACTAGCTCTAAGGCTTTTTTACCTAAGGTTTCGTAATCATCACCCGCTTTTCCAGCAACGATCGCGCCGGACTGCGCGCCCTTATCACGAAGGATTCTAGTTAACTTGCGAGTATCTATACCCGCAATACCGACGACACCAGCTTCAGTCAAATAAGCATCTAATGGAGCTTCAGAGCGGAAATTGGAAACCCGCTTGGGCAAGTCTTTAATAACAAGCCCTGCAGCATGAATCCGGTCTGACTCAGCATCCTGGGCATTTACACCGACATTTCCGATGTGAGGGTAAGTCAATGTGACTATTTGACTACAATAGCTAGGATCAGTAATGATCTCTTGATAGCCTGTAAGTGCGGTATTGAAAACGACTTCACCGGTAGTTTCGCCAGGGGCGCCAATACTAAATCCGTGAAATATAGAGCCGTCGGCTAAGGCCAACACGGCAAAAGGAAAAGAAGGAAGCAAGGGTGACAAACCATCTCCAGTCCCTGCTCCATCCGACGCTCAAAACCCCCAAAAATACTAACCCGAGGCTTGTTTATGCGGGAGGTGAGTGTCTTTAAGCGCTAGGGTATTTATTAAGTTTCGAACCTTCCAATGATACCAGTTTTGGTCCGCAAGCCCTTGAACCCTTAGCCAATTAGCCTTTAAAGTGAGAAGTCCACCCACAGCACTGGCTATGAGTGGCAATTCTCAAAAAAGATGGCATGTGTAGCCTATATACGCCCTATCGCCGTTTTATGCTTTTGCGCTTTGCTCAATGATGGTTTTAATTTGGCTCAAAACAGCTTGGTCTTCCATTGTGCTGATATCGCCAGGGTCACGACCTTCCGCAACCGCCTGAAGCGCGCGACGAACAATCTTGCCAGAACGGGTCTTAGGCAATGCATTGACAACATACACGCGACCCGGGCGGGCGATGGCGCCTAATTGAGAATCCACTGTTTTCATGCACTCAGCCTCCAGGTTTTCTGTTTTTGCAGAATCCTTTGGAATAACAAAAGCAATGGCAGCTTGGCCTTTGAGTTTGTCCTCAATACCAACCACAGCAACCTCAGAAATATTTGGGTGACTAGAAATGCTTTCCTCAATCTCACGCGTTCCTAAACGATGACCTGCCACGTTAATTACATCATCAGTACGACCTAAGATGAAGAAGTAACCGTCTTTATCTTTAATCCCCCAGTCAAATGTGGAGTAAATCAATTTGCCTGGAATGGTTTCCCAGTAGGTGCTAATAAAACGCTTGTCATCACCCCAAACCGTTTGCATGCAGCCCGGAGGTAAAGGACCTTCTATAGCAATCACGCCTTTTTGATCGGGACCCAACTCAGCAGAAGTTGCATCATCAAGCAATTTCATGTTGTAACCAAATGAGGGGACACCAGGTGATCCAAACTTATGGGGCATTACCTCAACGCCGCGCTGAATGGCTAACATAGGCCAACCTGTTTCTGTCTGCCAATAATTGTCCACGATTGGCTTCTTAATCGCATCATGAATCCAACTCGCAGTAGGTTCATCCAAAGGCTCGCCTGCTAAAAACAATGCGCGCAGTGATGAAAGGTCATGTTTAGTCAAGAAAGCAGGATCTTGCTTTTTCAATACACGTACGGCAGTTGGCGCTGAGAACATAACTGAAACATTGTATTTAGCAACGAGCTCCCACCAAATACCGGCATCAGGACGTAGCGGTGTTCCCTCATACATGATGGTGGCCATACCATTGAGCAGAGGACCGTAAATAATGTAGCTGTGTCCAACTACCCAGCCAATATCCGAAGTAGTAAACATGGTTTCACCAGGCTTGCCACAGAAAATGTGGTTCATCGTAGACATGAGCGCTACTGCGTATCCGCCAGTATCACGTTGAACACCCTTTGGCTTACCAGTAGTGCCAGAGGTATACAAAATATAAGAAGGATGTGTCGCGTCCACCCACTCAACCGGAACAATGTCGTTGAGATGTTTTTGGCGCTCTGTAGCGTAATCCAAATCACGACCGGCAACTGCTGTAAATTCAGTGAGGCCACGATTCACAATTAATACTTTTTCTGGTTTGTATTCAGCCAGGGTAATCGCTTCATCGAGCAGGGGCTTATAAGGAACTGCTTTACCGCCACGCGCTCCAGCTTCAGCTGTAACGATCATTTTTGGCTTGGCATCATCAATGCGTGATGCAAGGCTATGTGATGCAAACCCACCAAACACCACTGAATGAATAGCACCAATGCGGGCACAAGCAAGCATGGCAAAGCAAGCTTCAGCAATCATTGGCATGTATATCAGTACGCGATCGCCTTTTTGGATGCCATTTGCTTTGTAAATAGCAGCCATACGATTGACTTCTTCGTAGAGCTCTTTGAATGTATAAGCTTTTTCTTGATTAGTCTCAGTAGATACGGCAACTAAGGCAATTTGATCTGGACGCTCTTTGTAATGGCGGTCGACTGCGTTGTAACAAAGATTGGTGAGGCCACCTTCAAACCATTTAGCAAATGGCGGGCTATCGTAATTCAGAACTTTCTCAAAAGGCTTTTCCCAATGAATCAATTTTGCCTGTTCACCCCAGAATCCATCCGGGTCTTTAATTGAACGTTCGTGAGTTGCTTTATAGGACATGGTTAACCTAATTTTTAATTAAAAGTTTCTGAAATTACTGGCTTTTGCTACCTCCCTTACTGCTGGTTTTGCTGCTTGAAGTAGCCGAACTAGCATTTTTCGCAGATTTTGCAAGCCCTGTCGATGCGGATTTATGCTGAGATGCAGCATTATTTGCAGAAGAATTACCCTTAGAAGCGGTCGACACAGTATTTTTGGAAGCTTTTACGGGCGCGCATTTGGCCGCTTTTGTGTTTTTTGCCCCTTTGACTGGCTTAGGGCACTTAGGTACAGGTGGAGGCGGTTTTTCTAGACTAAGACTTGCGCTCTCAGCCAACGCTGAAGATACATCGCCTGGTCTACGGCTCGTTTTTGGGATCAATACTGTTGAGCCTGCTTTGATGCGCATCCCTTTTGGAATGGCATTGACCTCTCGAAGGGTATCAGCATCTACACCTAAACTCTTAGCAGTTTGATCAACACTTTCTGTTTTACTTACTTGAACCGCAGTCCAAGATGACAAGGGTTTATTGTATTTCTTGAGGTTATCTTGAAATATTTCTGCGTGAGCAAACGGCAACAATATTTGTTGATTTGCATTACTTAGAATAACCGGCTTATTGAATGATGGATTTAAGCTTTGAAATTCTTCAGGTGGAATCTCTGCTAACTTAATTGCTAGAGATACGTCTATATCACTACCAACATCTACAGCAATAAAGTAAGGATGGTTTTCTAATTCAGGAAGCGTAATTCCATATGCTTTTGGATCCAAAACAATTTGCCGATACGCCATCAACTTTGGAACATAGTTGCGCGTTTCATTGGGCAAAGTCAGACTCTCATAATCCGTTGGCAATCCAGCAGCAATATTGCGCTTTTGTGCCTTAAGAATATTGCCGGCGCCCCAGTTATACGCTGCTAGGGCAAGCTCCCAGCTACCAAATTGATTATTTAAGCGCTGTAAATAATCCAATGCAGCATCGGTGGATTGGACAATATCCCTTCGTTCATCTCGAAAAACATTTTGCGTCAGCTTGAAATCCTTTCCAGTAGCCGGCATAAATTGCCATAACCCCACCGCCTTAGCACTAGACTTTGCGCTTGTAACAAATGCACTTTCTACAAACGGTAGTAAAGCAATTTCTGTTGGCATGTTTCGGGCATTGACTTCCTGCACGATGTAAAAAAGATAGCGTGAAGATCTGGTCATCGACCGATTCACATAATCTGGCCTTGCGCTTAACCAACGAACTTGATCAAGCTCTTGAGGCGTGTTCATCGGCTCCATTTCAAAGCCATCACGTATACGTATCCATAAGTTATCAGATGGTGCATACACCTTACTGACGGATTGATTCTTTAAATTTACCCGAGCAGCTCTTGAGGAGCGTGAGTTTGCCTTAGTGGGTGTATCCGAAGACCAGTCGGTGCTAGCACAACCCGATAAGAAGGCGGCAATCAGGATCACCGCATACATCAAACGCATCAGAATCGATCTTTCCAGGCGCGTATCACTGCCAAAACATGGGCTGGAGTAGATAAATCTGCATGATTTGAAATCTCCTTAGCAGCTGCAATGACTTCTGCTTGATCACAACGCATAAATGGATTGACTTGAAGTTCTTGCCCAACAGTGGTCGGTAATGTTGGTAAGCCTTGATCACGCAATGCCCTCGCCTGCTCATCCCATGAAATCAAATTCACATTATTGGGCTCAACAGCAAGAGCAAATCGTATATTCGATAGCGTGTATTCATGAGTGCAATACACCAAAGTATTTTTTGGTAAGGAAGCAAACTTCGCCAAGGATTGGGTCATCTGTGTTGGTGTACCCTCAAATAACCGCCCACAACCAGAAGCAAACAAGGTATCACCACAAAACAGCATAGGCTCCACAACATTGGCCTGCATATTTGCAAAATAGGCAATATGACTTAATGTATGACCTGGCACTTCATAGACTTGAAGTGATATTCGCGGTGAAGTGATTTCTATTTTGTCATCGGCCTTCGCAATCTGCGTACGCCCTGGAATATTGCTACCAGCAGGACCAATGACGGGAATATCTTTGCCCAAAGCGTCCAGCAAGGCCAGAATTCCACCGGTATGGTCAGCATGGTGATGTGTGATTAAGATGCCAGTTAAACGTAAACCAGACTGTTTGAGGTACTCTAAAACCGGTACAGCATCACCCGGATCGACCACCAAAGCAGATTTCCCGTTGTGAATGCACCAAATGTAATTGTCATCAAAGGCCGGGATAGGCCAAACTTGCAATAAAGTATTCTTATCCATAGACCGATGATACCAACCCCACCCATCCCCTCTCAGACACCTGCACCCCCATGGAGCTCATGGGAGAAATGGCTGCAATCCCCACCAGGAAGATACGTTCTAGGGTGGGAAAAGAACTGTTTTGATCAAATTGTGGCCGATGTATTTGGCTTTCATGCCGTTCAAATTGGGCTACCTCAAATCAATGCCCTTGAAGAAAATCGCATGCCTTTGCAGGCCCTAATCGTGCATTCTCACGATAGTCGTGAATACGCTGCCCGATTTAATTGGCATGTGATTGAAGGAGATAGCGCTGAACTTCCTTTTGCCAATGAAACAATCGATTTGATTGTTCTCCCCCATGTTTTGGAGTTTGCGGCAGACCCCCATCAAATCCTACGCGAAGTGGACCGAGTATTACGTCCTGAGGGTCGCCTGGTAATTTCTGGTTTTAATCCAGCCAGTCTTTGGGGTGCAAGGCAATACCTGAGTCGCTTAATTGGCTCTCCTTACTTACCAAGAGATGGCCAATTCATCAGCTTAATTCGAGTTAAAGATTGGCTGCAATTACTCAATTACTCATTAGATCGGGGTCATTTCGGGTGTTATAAATTTCCCCTCCAAGGGCACTCCGCCATGGGGCGCATGGACTTCCTGGAAAAAATGGGGAATCGCTGGTGGCCCATTTTTGGTGCTGTATTCTTAGTTTCTGCAATTAAGCGTCATCAAGGAATGCGTCTTATAGGGCCTGCTCAATCCATTCGTGCGCCAGCCATTCAACAATTAGCTCCTGCCGTAGACCGAAGCAAGCTAGCCGGTCCTCTAAAAAAGCCTCAAACAAAGTAAATTCTAGGTATGCCCCATTCAAAACACCCTTCGAGTCACCCTCACATCATTATTTATACAGATGGGGCCTGTAAAGGTAACCCTGGTCCTGGTGGCTGGGGCGCTGTATTGCGTTCCGGGAGCCATGAAAAACATATTCATGGGGGTGAAAAGCTCACTACTAATAACCGCATGGAAATATGTGCGGTTATTTTTGCTCTCAAAGCCCTTAAGCAGCGCAGCTCAGTAGAGCTCTGGACTGATTCTCAATATGTTCAAAAGGGGGTGACAGAGTGGCTTGAAGGTTGGAAAAAACGGGGTTGGAAAACAGCTAGCAAAGATCCCGTTAAAAATGCCGATTTATGGCAAGAGTTAGATACCCTACTTCCAGACCACGATATTTCATGGCATTGGGTACGGGGTCACAATGGTCACCCAGGAAATGAACTTGCCGACGCGCTGGCAAATAAAGGTGTGGAAGAGTTTTTACCTTAACCAGGGAGGCATTAGCTCAAGGCTTATTTTAAGGTCTTATGAGAGAATGTACGAGCTCTAAAAAAGCCAGAAACACCATTTAAACCTTAAAAAACCTAGAAAACGAGACTGTGTCAAAAATAGAAGCTTCTCTCGATAAAGCGGTAACCAAGTTGGTGCAGCTAAAAGATGTTGCCAAAGTTCGCTTGTGTGCGCTGTGGCAACAATATTCGCCCCGCTTAAATCAACTCAAACAAATAGACTACGCCACTGCAAAAGCATTTGTAGTGCAATTTAAATGGCGCATTTTGCTTGTACTAATAGTTATTTATGCGGGCTCAAAAACTTATGACTACCTTTTCCCCGCATCTGATAAAGCAGGCGGCCCAGTCACGGTGACATCCGTCGTAGTAGAAAAGCAAGATGTTCCCCTCATTATCGAAGCTGCAGGAACCATCGTTTCTAACAACATTGTGGATATCCGCCCAATGGTAACGAATACGGTTGCGAAGATCGAAGTAAAAGATGGCCAAGAAGTCAAAGCCGGAGACTTGCTGTTTACGCTCGATGATCGCAACGATAAAGCCAATTACGAGAAATTAAAGGCTTTGGCTGATGACGCCCAAAAACAATACCTAAGAGCAAAAGAGTTGGTGGCTAAAAACTTCATCTCTAAAGCAGGTCTTGAGACGACCTTAGCTAATGCCAAGTCAGCTCAAGCAGCAGCCCGCTCGGCAGAAGTGCAACTTTCATTTGATTACATTCGCTCGCCTATTGATGGTCGGGCTGGTATCGTCAATGTGTTTCCGGGTTCACTGGTTCAAGCAAGTAACGTTGTGTCAACTTCAACTAATTCAACTGCTACCTCAAGCGTTGGATCAATGGTAACGATTACGCAATTAAATCCTATTAATGTTCAGTTCGTTATTCCAGAAAAAGACATCCCCGTCATTTTAGAAAACCAGCTTGATGGCGAGGCGATGAATGTAAAAGTTACCGTTGGAGATAGTGGTAAAAAAACCTACGAGGGAAAAGTCATTGTTGTTGACAACCAAGTTGATCCATCTATTGCGGCTGTCCGTGTAAAAGCACAAATTCCGAATGATGCAATGACGCTACTTCCAGGTCAATTTGCACGAGTATCTTTGGTGGCGAATACGCTCAAAGACGCCCTATCAATACCATCTCAAGCGGTGGTAATTAATCCCCGCGGAAAATTAGTCTACGTTATTGATAAAGATGGTAAAGCCGTTTCTAAGCCAGTTAATGTGGTTTATGAATACCAAGGCTCATCAGTAGTAACTGGTATTGAGGCTGGCGATAGAGTTGTAGTCGAAGGCAAGCAAAACTTGCGTCCAGGAAGCAAGATCCGTGAAGCGAAGGCGGCACCACCCGACCCTAATGTTCCCGCACCAATAACCCCTTCTAGTCCCGATAAGAAATGACGCTCTCCGAATTATGTATTCGGCGCCCCGTAATGACGGTGTTGCTCTCAATAGCAACCGTCATTGCCGGCGCTGTAGCTTATGTCAAGATTCCTGTTGCGGCATTGCCCAGCTTTAATACACCAGTTATTTCAGTTAGCGCTTCCTTGCCAGGTGCTTCACCTGAAAATATGGCGGCGTCAGTTGCATTACCGCTAGAAAAAGAATTCTCGACTATTGACGGCATCACAGTCATTAGTTCAACCAATTCTTTGGGAAGCACTAGCATTACCCTGGAATTTAATAATGACCGGGATATTGATAAAGCTGCAGTAGACGTACAGGCCGCTCTATTGCGCGCGCAAAAGCGTTTGCCGATCGAGATGACGGTGCCCCCCTCTTATCGCAAAATTAACCCTGCTGATACACCGGTGCTAGTGGTCCGGATGAGTTCTCCTTCAATTAGTTTGTCGGACCTCAACCAATATGCAGAAAATTTACTCTCACCCAATCTATCCACTATTAGTGGTGTTGCTCAGGTATTGGTCTACGGCGCAAAACGCTATGCAGTTCGCGTACGGGTTCATCCTGATGCATTGGCCAATCGCAATCTCACGGTTGACGACGTAGCTACAGCTATTAATAAGGCTAATTCCAATAGCCCTGTTGGAGTTTTAGATGGTCCTCGTCAAGCCATCACCATTTACGCTAACCCGCAAATGGTTCAACCAGAAGAATTTGCCAATCTCATCATTAGTCAGAAAAATGGCTTACCGATTTACCTCAAAGATGTGGCCGAGGTTGTCGAAAGTTACGAGGATGTTAAAACTTTAGCAAGTTCAAACGGCGAGCGCTCTATTGCCATCGCTGTATTACGTCAACCAAGCGCCAACACTGTTGAAGTTGTTAACTCCGTAAAAGAATTACTGCCACAACTCCAAAAACAGATGCCAGAGTCAGTAAAGCTACAGCTTTTGAATGATCGATCACTGTCGATTATTGAGGCGATACATGACGTGAACCTGACTTTAGCCCTCACCGTTCTATTGGTGGTGTTAGTCATCTTCCTTTTTCTTAAACATGTCTCCGCAACAGTTATTCCCTCTATTAGCCTGCCTATTTCTTTAATTGGCGCTTTTTTCTTACTGTACTTCCTGGGATATAGCCTGGATAACATCTCCCTCTTAGGCATTACCTTGGCGGTTGGCCTAGTAGTTGATGATGCGATTGTGGTGCTTGAAAACATCATGCGCTATGTTGAAGAAGGCATGGATCCGCTTAAGGCCTCCTTAAAGGGTAGTAAAGAAGTTGGCTTTACGATCATTTCAATTTCCATTTCATTGGTAGCAGTCTTTATTCCACTGTTCTTTATGGCGGGCCCAATCGGTTTACTCTTTAGGGAATTCGCGGTCGTAGTTTCACTTTCAATATTGGTATCAGCAGTAGTGTCACTGACTGTTGTTCCAATGCTTTGCAGTCGTTTTTTGCCTAAACCAGGACAACACCCCAAAGAATATGCAATCAACAAAAAGTTTGACCGCATATTTGATTGGATGCTCAAGACCTATATTCACTATCTTGATCTTGCCTTAAAGAATCGTAAAGTAGTTCTCTGGGGTGCTTTGTCTACCTTTGTTATCACGGTGGTGTTATTTGTAAACAGTCCTAAGGGATTTTTCCCGGAAGAGGATATTGGCCAGATTCAAGCAACCACAGAAGCTTCGGAAGATATTTCATTTAAGGCAATGCTGGCCCTTCAAGATCAAGCAGCCGCTTTAGTTAATACCGATCCCAATGTGGATAGCTCGATCTCCGTGATTGGAGGTGGCGCCAGCTCTGGTTACAACACCGGTCGGATATTCATCATTTTGAAGCCTAAAAGCGATCGCCAAAAGATGTCCAAAGTGATGGAAGGTCTTCGCAATAAGTTTAAAGAAATCCCGGGCCTACAGGTTTATATGAGGCCCGTACAAAACTTACAGCTTGGGGGTAAGAACAGTAAAAGTCGCTATCAATTCACATTACAAAGCGTTGGTTTTGAAGGTGTCAATGAATGGGCAGATAAGTTAATGCAAAAGATGAAGACTGACCCCATCTTCCGCGACGTGACAAGTGATTCTCAATTGAAGGGATTGAATGTCAAAATCGATATCGATCGTGAAAAAGCCGCTAGTGCTGGCGTCAGCATTGCTGATATCCGCACCGCCCTGTATTCGACTTTTGGTGAGAGACAAGTTTCTACCATCTACACTCCCGTCAATACTTACTACGTTATTCTTGAGGGCGCCGAAGAAGATCGGCAGTACGAAACCGATCTCAATAAAGTCTTTGTTCGTGGTCGCGCAACCGATAAGCTCATTCCTTTATCGAGCGTAGCTAGCTTTGTTCGGACGGTAGGGCCTACAGCGGTTAATCACCAAGGCCAAATCCCTGCGGTGACGCTTTCCTTCAATCTAGCGCCAGATGTATTTTTAGGTGATGCAACCAAAAAAATTGAGGCCTACACCAAAGAAATTGGTCTACCACCCTCCATCATTACTAGCTATGGTGGTGACGCAGCCGTATTTAAGAGCAACCAATCTGGGCAGCTAATTTTGATCCTTTCAGCACTAGGCGTGATTTATATTTTGCTTGGTGTACTCTATGAGAGCTACATTCATCCGCTCACTATTTTGGCCGGCCTACCCTCTGCGGCGATTGGTGCGATCTTGGCTCTGCGTATATTTGGTTTTGAGCTAACTATTGTGGCTTCAATCGGCATCCTACTCTTAATTGGCATCGTCAAGAAAAATGCTATTTTGATGATTGACTTTGCTTTAGATGCACAACGTAACCAAGGTATGGCACCAGAGAAAGCCATTAGAGAAGCCTGTATCTTGCGTTTCCGCCCAATCATGATGACAACCGTTGCAGCGCTCATGGGCGCACTTCCAATTGCTTTTGGCCTAGGCGCCGGCGCTGAATTGCGCCAACCATTAGGCATTAGTGTCGCCGGCGGTTTAATCTTCTCTCAATTTGTAACCTTGATTATTACTCCAGTGATTTACCTCTATCTTGATAAATACGCTGGCAATGGTCCTATGGATATTCCTGAGTCCGTTCTTGAGGGTACCTAATGCGTCAAGTTATCCTCGATACTGAAACTACCGGTCTAAATCCCGCGACAGGTGATCGCGTGATTGAAATTGGTTGTGTGGAAGTGATTGATCGTCGCCTGACTGATCGCACCTTCCATTACTACATCAATCCAGAACGGGATATTGATGCGGGTGCTTTTGCTGTACACGGCTTATCTCGTGAGTTTCTATCTGATAAGCCCGTATTTGGAAACATTGCAGAGCAATTAATTGAGTTTGTTGATGGTGCTGAAATCGTTATTCATAACGCAGCCTTCGACTTGGGATTTTTAGATAATGAGTTTGCCTTATTGAAGCGCCCTCCATTTAGAGGTCTTGCATCCAAGGTTATCGATACCCTATTGGATGCCCGTCAAATGTTTCCGGGTAAGCGAAATTCACTTGATGCTTTGTGCGAACGCTTCTCGATTAGTAATAAACACCGGACATTGCACGGCGCTTTGCTAGATGCCCAACTGCTAGCTGAAGTTTATATTGCGATGACGAGAGGTCAAGAAGATCTTTCAATCGATCTCATTGATTACACCGTTGGCGCCGATTCATCTGGTCATATGAAGGAGCTGCCGACTGATTTAAGAGTCTTGGCAGCAAGTGATGATGACTGCCAATTACACGAAAAGATTTTGGCCGAAATCGCAAAGGCAAGTAAAAAGGACCCCGTATGGAGTCCTTTGAACATAGCCAATTAAAATGAATTCTGCTTTAGATGGCTGCGGCGATAGCTTTACCTAGGTCGTCAGTCTTTGCTGTACCACCCAAGTCAGGAGTTAAAGGTGCATGACCTGCTCCAGATGCGAGTACTTTTTCAATTGCCGAGAAAATAGCTTGACCAGCCTCTGGATAGCCTAGGTGATCCAGCATCATTGCTCCACTCCAGATTTGACCGATTGGATTGGCAATCATTTTTCCGTAAATATCTGGGGCTGAACCATGAACCGGCTCGAAGAGTGACGGGAACTTCCCTTCAGGATTAATACTTCCCGATGGTGCAACCGCGATTGTTCCGGTACATGCTGGTCCTAAGTCAGACAGGATGTCGCCAAAAAGATTGCTGGCAACTACCACGTCGAAACGGTCTGGATTCATTACAAAGTGCGCAGCCAGGATATCAATGTGGTATTTATCAGTACGCACATCGGCAAAATTCTTTGACATGGCTTCTACACGCTCATCCCAATAAGGCATGGTGATTGCAATACCATTAGACTTGGTCGCTGAAGTCAAATGTTTCTTGGGTCTGCTTTGAGCAAGGTCGAAAGCGTATTTCAGGATGCGATCAACGCCCTGTCTTGTAAAGATGGATTCTTGTATGACAAATTCACGATCAGTATCGGGGAACATTTTTCCACCAACACTGGAATACTCACCTTCAGTATTTTCACGAACCACGAAGAAATCAATATCGCCAGGCTTGCGATTCGCCAATGGACAAGGAACACCAGGCAAAAGGCGAACAGGACGTAAATTCACATACTGATCAAAACCACGGCGGAATTGAATTAAGCTTCCCCACAAAGACACGTGGTCAGGAAGAATGTCTGGCATGCCAACGGCGCCAAAGAAGATGGCGTCGTATTTCATTAGGGTATCGAACCAATCATCCGGCATCATCTTGCCGTGCTTGAGATAGTAATCACAACTTGCAAAATCAAAGTGGTCAAATTGCATGCCAATATTAAACTTGCGATTAGCCGCCTCAAGAGCGCGAACGCCCTCAGGCATCACTTCCTTGCCGATACCATCACCAGCGATAACCGCTATTTTCGGATTTTTAAAGATTTTTTTTGCATTCATTAACTGGTCTCCGTATTTTTTAATTTGAATAATGATGCCCATTTTAGAGCAAAAAACCTCACGCTTAAGCGAGGTTTTTTACATAAACTAGCAAACGGCACTCCCCTTCAACGCTGATACATCAAAACAAGTTAATACCTAAACCTACTTGTAATCAGCGATGTTTGGAACGCTCACAGGATATTGAGAGCATGCAGCCTGCTGACCACCTTGCGCGGCTGTATATTGTGAGCCAGCACCAATCAAAAATTGGCTATTTTGTGTAGGCGCGCCAAAAGGATTTTCCCCTGCAGGGCATGCGCACGTAGCTGTTCTTGTTCCATTGGTTAACGCTTTATCACGAGTACACAAGAAGCTCCAGCAATTAGAACCAACACCGGAAGAACAGACGGCCTGTTTAAATGTATTCTGACTGTCTCCTTTAACAAAAGGCGGAGTTGCACTTTCTTGTGGGTAGTTTGTTAGAGGAGCAAAGAGAGACCAAATTTTGTCAGGGCTTGGTACCGCACAAGAGCCCTTCATATTTCCTTGATTTACTCCAGCGATACCAGAAAGATCTGCACCATTAGCATTAGCAATTTCTGCGGTAATGATTGGGCACTTGCAAATAACTTCTGGATACTCTTTTGTGGATTTACCATCAGCGATATTGACTTTAATCATCCTGCCTGTGGGTTTACAGGTAGATGAGGCACATAGGGCAAACTCCCCCTTACATTGTTGAATGCCAGAATTTCGAGCTGGTTCTGGCTTCTGATGCTTTGGTGTATCTGTAGCTACATCATTAACATTAGCGCCGCCATCATTATGAACATCTGCCCTAGAAGCATCACGGTCTTTTACATCAGCCGCATAAATATGGCTACTAAATGCCAGCAACGATAGCAAAAGAATTCGGATTAATTTCATTGGAATTTATTTTTTAAGTTAAGGAAATTTTTTACAGGTACTATTAATTTCGATGAATTTTTTAAGCTTGCGAAAAAAAAACCACCCGGGTATTTGGGTGGTTTTTGCGTTTTAGAGATTAGCAGGAATTGGGCCGCTAACTGGTAATTGACTACAAGCCTGGGTAGGAGAAGGGTAGTATCCACCAGCCATCGTTTCTAGTGCATCTTTAGGGCTTGCTTTATGACCTATGTAACTTTCACCTATTGGGCAGAAGCAGGTGGCAGTTCTTGGGCTGCCTGGCTGAGGCTTATCTACCGTGCACTCAAAATTCCAGCAATTGGTACCAACACTTCCAGCGGCGCAAGTTTGCGGAACGGCGGTACGAGGTGCAAAAGGAGGTGTAGCACTTTCTTGTGGATAGACAGTAATACCGGAAGCAAAATAAGACCAAATCTTGCCTGGGCCAGGACGATCGCATGAGCCTTTCATATTGCCTTCGTTAACTGCAGCTAAGCCAACTAAATCAACACCGTTAGCTTCGGCAATTTTCTTGTCTATGATCGGGCATGTACAAGAGGCTTCTTCATATAATCTGCTTGTTTTACCACCATCTTCGTTTACTTTAATCTTCTTACCAGTGGGTGTGCATGTTGAAGCTGCGCATAAAGCAAACTCACCCTGACATTGGGTAAGCCCCGTTTTTCCAAGTAGGGTTTTTGATTTTGGATCTGCACTACCCTCATTGGCATTCTTATTGCGTGCATCGCCTGAACGCGCAGAAGACTCCCTAGCACGAATATCATCTCGAATAGTATTTTGAGCAACTAAAAAAGAGCCGTCTTTGCTCGAAGGGATATTGATATCTGCGGCAAATGTATTCGCACTAATGAGTAGCACTGCACAGAATAAAGTTTTAATGAGATGCATGAGAGTTTCCAAAAAAGTATTTAATAGTTCTGATAAAACTATAACCGATTCGTTTAACCACTTATGCAGATTAGTGTTTACCCTAAATACCGCACTAAAAAGGAATTTATTAAATTCCGGTTAACTAATCGCTCTTCGAATCTCATCGGGAGGCGCTTTCGCGCCCTTACCTACTGATTCACTGTCGTGCTCAGTTGTGTTCTTAATAGTTTCAGGAATATCTTCTAACATGCGGATGTTATCTTTGGGGCAAATCGGTGCGCCGTAACTGGCCCACTTTTTGAGCAAAGTCACTTCATAGCCGCACTGTCCGCACTTCGCCTTACTTCTACTGGCGTTGCTAGGTCTTGGAGGTGGAAACACGATGGCTTGATGAGGATAAGGTCCCAACTCTTGACTAATCATCATGAGTCTAACTGTCAGCTCTTCTGTTGCATGCGCCATTCTTGCTGGACCCTCTAATCCAACTGTCTGAGCAATCCCCTTAAAGTCCTCACCGTGACCGCTAAAACAATCATCAACCGCGTGACATAACTCGTGTACCAAGGTGTCTAACAACTGAACGGGGTCGTCGATTTTAGGTGAGATAAAGATCTCATTTACACCACCTCCTGAACGCTCTCGCGGCCAACATTGGCCAAGCGTGGTTCTTGGGCTACTTGAGGCTGGAAAGCCACAGGAGACTCTCACCGGCGGAATGGCATAGCCCGCTTTAGAAAATACAGGCTCAAGGTGTCTTACAGCGTCTTCGAGCCAAGCTTCTCGTACAGAATGTTGCGTCATGTTTTTGTAATTTAGAGTGATTTAAAACGGTAAATTGCGATCATACGCCACCATAAGTAGAATGGATGGATGAAAGATCTAGAAAGCCTGAGCGCATCCCAAGCGGCAAAAGCCCTATCACGCAGGGAAATTAAATCTAGCGACCTATTGCTCTCCTGCCTTGACCGAATTGGCCAAAAAGAGAGTATTTTGAAGGCCTGGGTAAGCCTGGATAAGGAAAACGCCTTAAGTCGTGCCAAAACGCTAGATAAGGGCCCTGTTAAAGGAATTCTGCATGGTTTACCCATCGGAGTGAAGGATCTTTTTGATACTTACGACTTACCAACCGCCTATGGCTCCCCAATTTACGCGAAGCACTATCCAAGTACAGATGCCGTCTCAGTAGCGCTGATGAGGCGTGCTGGCGGCATTATTTTGGGTAAAACTGTCACAACTGAGTTCGCCTCCTTCAAAAGTGGGCTCACACGTAACCCCCATGATGAGGAACGTACCCCCGGAGGATCCTCTAGCGGCTCAGCAGCAGCGGTTGCTGATTTTATGGTTCCACTCGCAACCGGAAGTCAAACGGCAGGTTCCATTATTCGCCCGGCATCGTTTTGTGGCGTAGTGGGATTTAAGCCATCATTTGGAAAAATTAGTGTGGCAGGCGTCAAGAGTCTAGCGCCCTCTTTCGATACCCTGGGTTGTTTTGGCAGAAGCATCGACGATGTTGCGCTTGGGGTTGCGGCAATGAGTGATGATCTAGCGATGGCAAAGGTGGAAGATCTCCACATAAAACCCCGTATTGCGTTATGCAAAACATTTGATTCTGAGTTTGCAAGTAAAGAGACAATGGGTGCTTTAGCACTTGCACGTTTTACTGCGGAAGCCATAGCCAAAGGGGTTGTTAGTGACCTCAGCCTCCCATCGTCACTGAAAGATATTCGAGCAGTTCAAACTCGCATCATGCTTTCCGAAATGTCACGTAGCCTCGCTTTTGAAATGGATCACTTTTCAAAGAAACTGAGCCCCCTTTTGATTAAACAAATTCAAGCTGGCGATCAAATTTCCTACGAACAGTACTCCAAGGATTTGCATTTCTCCCAAGAGGCGGTAGCGACGATTAAATCAGTCTTTACCGAGGAAGTTGACATCATTATTGCGCCTAGTGCTATTGGCGAGGCGCCGTTAATAAAAGATGGTACCGGTGATCCGATATTTTGTAGAGGCTGGACCCTGCTTGGATTGCCTTGCATCAATCTCACAATAACAACTGGACCCAATGGTCTGCCGGTAGGCGTTCAACTCATTGCGGGTCCAGGCAAAGATCACTTTTTACTCAGTGTTGCTAAGGCTTTTGCAAAAGCGCTGCCTGATCCCGTATTACGGGAGCAGGCGTAACTCAGATCTTAATCAAGCGTAATGTGCGCTGATTTGATTGCCTTGCTCCAGTAAGGCAACTCTTTTTTTACTAAAGCATCCGTTGCACCTGGAGTCAGGTATCGCAATTCCACACCAGCAACATCAGCGCGCTCCTTAATCTCAGGAAGAGCCAGGCTTTTCTTTACCGCATCAGTGAGGGTAGCAATAATTGGCGCAGGAGTTCCTGCAGGGGCATATAACGCAACCCAAGACTCGAGCTGAAACGAGGGCAATCCAGCCTCGGCAGTGGTTGGAACATTAGGCATGCCAGGATGGCGATTTTTTCCAGTAACTGCTAAGCCCTTTAATTTACCGCTTTGCACATGCTGCATGACCGAAGGCGGTGTGGAGATAAACACCTGAACCTGACCGGCCAGTACATCTTGAATAGCGGGGCCAGAGCCCTTATAGGGTACGTGAACCATATCGACACCAGTGGACTGTTTAAACATCTCTGTACCAATATGGGAAACAGATCCATTTCCCTGTGAGGCGTAATTTAATTTGCCGGGATTAGCTTTTGCATACGCAATAAACTCCTTCAAGTTATTTACTGGTAATGATGGATGAACAGCGATGACATTAGTAGATACGGTAAGTAATGCAATAGGAGAAAAATCCTTAATTGGATCCCATGGTAGCTTATCCATGAGCGCAGGATTACCAACGTGGTAGCCAGAATAGGAAATCAGCAAGGTATAACCATCAGGTTTAGCTTTGGCTACATATTGGTATGCCGTATTACCGCTTGCGCCTGGTTTGTTATCTACGATGACTGGCTGACCTATAACGCGAGTTAAGGGCTCACTTAATAAACGAGCTGATGTATCAACCAATCCTCCAGGAGGATTAGGCACAACCAAAACAATCGGCCTGTCTGGAAAGGTCTGAGCTGACAGAGTTTGGATGGTTAATACAAAACCTATGCATGCAAACCATTTGCCAATAGTCTGGAAATTTTTCACAACCTTCTCCTGAATTATTTTTGCTCTGATCACTCATCTTTTTGACTGAATTAACGTTGACCAACCTTCACAGGTCCAAATACTGTTTGCGCTTCTCGAGGTAAACAACGCCAGTAACGCTCATTACCAGTTACTGTTCCACCTAATGCAGCTGCTGCCTCCCAGCCCCAGCGCGGCTTAAACAAAAAGGCTCTTGCTAAGGCAATCAAATCAGCATCGCCAGCTTCTAAAATAGCTTCTGCTTGATGTGGGTCAGTAATAAGGCCTACGGTCATCGTAGGGAGACCAGAATGCTCTTTCACCATTTTCGCAAAAGGTACTTGGTAGTTAGGACCCAAAGCAATCTTTTGATTTGGCGAAACCCCGCCGGAAGAAATATGCACAAAGTCACAACCCAAAGGTTTAAGTTGCTTAGCAAATTCAGCGGTCTCCTGAGGAGTCCAGCCACCCTCTACCCAATCGCTTGCGGAAATTCGGATGCCTAATACGCCCTGATAAGCTGCCCTGACTGCTGCAAATAATTCCAATGGAAAACGAATGCGATTTTCAAAAGAACCGCCGTATTCGTCGTTACGTTGATTGGCAATCGGCGATAAAAATTGATGTAATAAGTAGCCATGGGCACCATGCAATTCAATACCATCTAGTCCAATACGATCAGCGCGTTTAGCTGCGATTACGAAGGCATCTACTAATTCTTTAAGCTCTGACTTAGAAAGTTCATGCGGAAGACGCTCACCCTCTAACTGTGGAATTGCTGACGGCGCCATGGTTTCCCAGCCTCCTTTATCGGCTGGCAATAGCTGCCCACCATCCCAAGGGGTAGCACTTGAGGCCTTGCGACCTGCATGTGCCAGCTGAATAAATACTGGGGTAGCTGGCGCCAAAGCACGGGCACGGGTTAATTTATCTTTTAAAGCTGCTTCCGTTCGGTCATCCCACAAGCCGAGACACGCGGGGGTTATACGAGCCTCAGGGGTAACTCCAGTGGCTTCGATAATCATAAGTGCTGCCCCACCATTTAATAGGTTTCCCCAATGCATTAAATGCCAGTCTGTCGCCTCCCCATTGGTGGCCGAATATTGGCACATCGGCGCAATAACAATCCTATTGGGGAGCTCCAACGGGCCACGGGGAGAATTTAGGGTGTAAGGTGAAAAAAGCAAGCTCATGAAATACCTTAAAAATGAAAGAAATAGGTCAAAAAAGCACAAAAAGCTCTATAGAGCTAAAATGAATAAAAATAGAATAAACGAGACGGCGAAGTTGTGCAGGCTTATTAGCCGGCCCCCTTCATACTTTAATAAAAACCCATTTTTTACGCTAGAAGACTATGAACGCACCACAAGCCTACGCATCAAAAGACGATATTGGCCACTATGTTGGCGGCTCTCTCATCACCCCTAAAGATGGACGATTTTCTGATGTCTACAATCCTAGCAAAGGAACTGTAGCGCGTCGAGTAGCTCTAGCCAGCAAACAAGAGGTTGATGCGGCTGTTGCAGTGGCACAAAAGGCATTTGAGACCTGGAGTCTAACCAGTCCCTTACGTCGCTCTCGAATTCTTTTCAAATACTTAGAGCTTCTCAATGCCAATCGTGATGAATTGGCTGCCATCATTACTGCTGAGCATGGCAAAGTATTTACTGATGCTCAAGGCGAGGTTACGCGCGGCATAGAAATTGTTGAATTTGCCACAGGTATTCCAGAACTTTTAAAGGGTGATTACACAGAACAAGTTTCTACTGATATTGACAACTGGGTAATGCGCCAGCCACTTGGTGTTGTTGCCGGCATTACTCCATTCAATTTCCCAGTAATGGTTCCAATGTGGATGTTCCCAATGGCTATTGCCTGTGGAAATACCTTCATCCTCAAACCAAGCCCAACAGATCCTTCGGCATCCCTGTTTATGGCAAAGCTTCTCAAAGAAGCAGGCCTTCCAGATGGCGTCTTTAACGTCGTTCAAGGCGATAAAGAAGCGGTTGATGCCTTAATAGAAAATCCAGATGTAAAAGCAGTGAGTTTTGTCGGCTCTACACCGATTGCAAACTACATCTACGAACGTTGCGCTCATTTTGGCAAACGCTCACAAGCATTGGGTGGCGCCAAGAATCACATGGTTATCATGCCTGATGCCGACATTGAGAAATCGATTGATGCCTTAATTGGCGCAGCATATGGTTCTGCAGGCGAGCGTTGTATGGCGATCTCAGTTGCAGTTTTAGTTGGTGATGTTGCTGAAAAAATTATGCCTAAATTAATTGAGCGCACCAAGACACTCAAGGTTAAGAACGGCATGGAACTTGATGCAGAAATGGGCCCTATTGTTACCAAGGCCGCATTAGAGCGTATTACTGGCTATATCGATAGCGGCGTTGCCTCCGGTGCAAAACTCTTGGTAGATGGTCGCGGCTTAAAGGTGCCTGGCCATGAAGATGGCTTCTTTATTGGCGGTACATTATTTGACAACGTCACACCTGACATGAAGATCTATCTTGAAGAAATCTTCGGACCAGTACTTTCATGCCTACGTGTTGCTAACTTCACAGAAGCCCTTAATCTTGTGAATTCTTGTGAATTTGGTAATGGTGTTGCTTGCTTTACTAGCGATGGCAACATTGCCCGAGAATTTGCACGCCGCGTTCAAGTTGGTATGGTTGGTATCAACGTACCTATTCCAGTGCCAATGGCCTGGCACGGCTTTGGCGGCTGGAAGAAATCCATCTTTGGTGATATGCATGCCTACGGCAAGGAAGGTGTTCGCTTCTACACCAAGCAAAAGAGCGTGATGCAGCGCTGGCCTGAAAGTATTGCTAAAGGTGCTGAGTTTGTAATGCCTACCTCTAAGTAAATTGGCAGTGCAAGAGAAAAAAGCGATCTTCGGATCGCTTTTTTATTTACTTTGAACTTCAATATTTATTGAAGAGTGTTTTTCAGAGAAGGCATCATTGGCATCGCGAGTACATCGATACCCTCGTCACGCAGCGCATCAGCCTCATCAAGAGTGGTTTGGCCACGGATACTGCGTTCAGGAGCCTCTTTGTAATGAATCTTTCTGGCCTCATCGGCAAATGAACTTCCTACATCCTCAGATCTTCCCATCAACTCACGCATGCCCTTTAAAAAGGCTGCTTGAACTTGTGCCTCAAGGTGAGAGTGATCATTACCTGTGAGGGCCACCACATCACCAGTTGCACTCCCTAAACTTTCATTTTCCTTTGGCACAGCGACAGTCAAAGAGGAAGATTTAGCAATATGAGGTGCCGAGGGCATCCGAGTAATTTCGGTGTTGTCGCAAACTGGGCACGCAAGCATTCCCTTGTCTTGTTGGGCAAGGCAATCTTCTTCTGAGGCAAACCAGCCTTCAAAGCGGTGATCCAGTGGGCAAGCGAGGTTGTAAACTTTCATAAGACCTATATAGGGGCATAAATGCCAAATTCAATAGGTCTATTTTAATAGGAATTGCCCATAACCTAGTTTAAGGGGCTAGGCTCCGCTAAGCCACGGCGATAGCGGTCGAGCCAATAGGCAGAAATGGTTGTTTTGACATCAGTAATCTCACCCTCCTCAACCCATACAATTAATTGCTCCAATGGGGCGGCAAAAACATCCAAAAACTCTTCATCATCAAGATGGCTTGGCCCTGGTACAAGTCCTTCAGCTAAATAGATGTCAATAAATTCAGTTGAATAAGAAATTACGGGATGGATGCGGCGTATATAGCTCCATTTTTTTGCCGTGTAACCAGTTTCTTCCTCTAGTTCTCGCTGGGCGCACAAAAGATGATTTTCACCAATCTCTAATTTCCCCGCAGGTATTTCAATGCAAGCTTTATTAATTGGGTAGCGAAACTGCCGCTCTAAGAGCACCCTGCCATCATCCAAAATAGCCACTATGGCAACAGCACCAGGGTGAGTCAAATACTCACGAATGGCCACTTCACCATCAGGCAAAGAAACTTTATCCCGTTTCATTTTCAAAAAAATCCCTCCGTAGATATCTTCGCTAGAAATAACATCCTCACGAAGATGTTTATCACCCAGAGGTAAATCTTGAAATGATTTTTCAGTCATAAGTTTTGAGATAGTCGAAATTACACAATGTTATTTATAAAGAATGACAAATTAGTGTCATTGCGCCGTCAAAACAATAAAGGCCCCTAACGGAGCCTTTATACAGTAGATACCACTAGACTCAAGAACCTAGTAAAGTTCTACGCATAGCCTCAAGGCAAATACTCATCAGGCCAGCTGGAACTATACCGATCACCAAAACCAAGATAGCATTCAAACTTAAAATTCCCTTGGCAAATAAAGAGCCGGTAACAGTAACTTCATGAGCAGGTTCATCAAAGTACATTACCTTAACTACCCTGAGATAGTAGAAAGCGCCGATCAAAGAAGCTAAAACAGCAATCACAGCTAAAAATGTGTGCTCAGCATCAACCAAAGCTTCCAAAACACCTAACTTACCTGCAAAACCCACTGTTGGCGGGATGCCTGCAAGAGAGAACATCATGACCAGGCCAATAAATGCAAACCAAGGATGTTTCTTATTCAAACCCTTAAGACCGTCTAAGGTCTCGCAGTCATAACCTTTGCGAGACAAGATCATCAGCAATCCGAAACTACCTAAAGTAGTTAACACATAGGTAACAACATAAAACAGAGCAGCACTAAAGGCATGGTCGTCAAAAACAGAAAGCATTCCTAGCAAAACAAAGCCCATTTGAGCAATTGCCGAGTAAGCAAGCATACGTTTCACATTGGTTTGCGCAATAGCAGTCACGTTACCAACTACCAATGACAGAACGGCGAGCAACACCAACATGGGTTGCCAATCACCTAAAAGAGGCAACAAGGTATTTACCAATAGGCGGAACAACAATGCAAATGCAGCTAGCTTCGGTGCCGCCGCAATCATGAGTGTTACAGCTGTAGGGGCGCCTTGATAAACATCAGGAACCCACATGTGGAATGGCACTACACCTAATTTGAAAGCTAGACCTGCCACAATAAATACCAAGCCAAAAGCCATCACCAAATGATTCACACGAGGATCAGCAACCGTTTTAAAGATTTCTATCAAATCTAAAGAGCCGGTTACGCCGTAGAGCATAGACATGCCATAAAGGAGAAAGCCCGAAGCTAAAGCACCAAGGATGAAATACTTAATTGCTGCCTCAACGCTTTTTTCGCTGTTATGACGCATCGCCACCAATGCATAGGTAGGCAAAGCCATCAGCTCAAGGCCGAGGTAAAGAGTCAACAGATTGGCGCCAGAAATTAATACAAATTGACCTAATAAAGCCAATAGAGCCAACACAATGAAATCGGGGCGAAACAGTCCGCGGTCCTTCAAGTATTGCTTTGAATAAATCAAGCTAACTAATACGGCGCCACTTGAACACGCTTTTAACAAATTAGAAAGTGGATCAGATTGGAATAAGCCATTCATTGCAACCAATGAGACATCGCCAAGGCGGCCTAGAAAAGCGAAAATCAGATACGCCAACAAAATCAGCGAAAAGAAATAGACAAACCCAACGCCGCGCGGGGTATGGAAAATATCTTGCTCGACACCAGGGGTTGATGTCACCCTCTCGCGCACATAGACACTAGCTACCAATAGTAAGCAGGTGGCTATGAGTAAAACGAGTTCTGGCAGGACGGCGTATAGATCGAATGCTTGCATTTGCTTTTACTCAGAGTTTGCTAACAGCAACGTGCTGAAGCAGATTAATTACAGCCGGATGAATAATGTCAGTAAAAGGTTTTGGATAAACACCCATACCAATTACACAAATAGACAGGACCGCCATCATGAAATATTCGCGGAAGTTAAGGTCCTTAAGCTCTTCTACATGAGCATTATTTACGGCGCCAAAAAATACGCGTTTAACCATCCATAAAGAATATGCAGCGCCAAGAATTAATGCTGTGGCCGCCAAAATTCCAATGACAAAATCGTAATCAACAGCTGCCAGAATTACCATGAACTCGCCAACGAAACCAGAAGTTGCTGGTAAACCGCAATTGGCCATCGCCATCAACACTGCAAAAGCGGTGAAGGCAGGCATACGATGCACAACACCTCCGTAATCTGCAATTTGACGTGTATGCATACGGTCGTAGAGTACGCCGATGGATAAGAACATCGCGCCAGCTACAAAGCCATGTGAAATCATTTGCACAATACCACCCTCAATACCCAAAGGGCTAAAGAGGAAGAATCCGAGCGTAACAAAGCCCATGTGCGCTACAGATGAGTATGCAACCAACTTTTTCATATCCTTTTGCACTAAGGCAACTGCGCCAACGTAAATCACAGCAACTAAGGATAAGAAAATGACGAAAGGTCCAAGATATTGACTTGCATCTGGCGCTATAGGCAAAGAGAAGCGCAGGAAACCGTAAGCCCCCAACTTCAACATAATCGCCGCCAGCACAACAGAACCACCAGTTGGAGCTTCAACGTGTACATCTGGTAACCAGGTATGCAGCGGCCACATTGGAACCTTGACTGCAAATGCCATGAAGAATGCAAAGAACAATAATATTTGCTCGACAATATCAAGACGGGCATTTTGCCAAGTCAAGATATCGAAGGTGTTGGTTACGTTATAGAGGTACAGCATTGCAACTAGTGTTAGCAAGGAGCCTAACAAGGTATACAAAAAGAACTTGAACGCTGCATAGATACGGTTATGACCACCCCATACGCCAATGATGATGTACATCGGAATTAAGGTTGCTTCAAAGAAGACATAGAACAGCAAAGCATCTAGGGCACAAAAGACACCAATCATTAATCCAGAAAGAATCATGAATGAGGCCATGTATTGAGAGACTTTGGTTTCAATGACTTCCCAAGCGGCAATAACAACAAATATATTGATAAATGCGGTTAAAACAATGAACCAAACTGAAATACCGTCAATACCAAGGTGGTAATTGATGTCATAGCGCGGAATCCAACTCATCTTCTCGACAAATTGCATTCCAGGGTTGGCGATATCGAAATTCAATACCAATGGGAGTGTCGCAATAAAGCTAATCACAGCACCAATTAGCGCTAACCAGCGAACACCTGCGGTCGGTCTCTCGGACCCATAAAACAAAATAATGAGTCCAAAGACTATTGGGGTCCAGATGGCATAAGAAAGAATCATGATGGCTACTTAAGTAACAAAGGCCTAGCGAACAAAAGGCAGGTAAGCGTACAAAACCCAAGCCAACAAAACCGCTAAGCCCGCAATCATTGCGAAAGCATAGTGATAGAGATAGCCGGATTGCAAATGGCGAATCACACCAGCAAAGCGCCCTACTGCGTGCGCACTGCCGTTAACAAAGAACCCGTCAATCACCTTCTGATCGCCGCGATGCCACAAGAAACTACCAATCCAAATAAGACCCTTAGCAAATACGGCCTGATTGAAATCATCTAAGTAGTATTTGTTATCAAGCAATTTTTTGATTGGCGCAAATGCCTCTGCAAATTTCGCTGGCAATTTAGGAGCCCACAGATATCCAATGGCAGCAGTAAGAACACCCAGGGCAACTAGCAACAACACTGGTGATGTAAATGCATGAATTGCCATTGCCACTGGACCATGAAACTCTTCCGCCAAATCTTTCATGACTGGATGGCGCGCAAGATCAATAAAGATAGAGTCGCCAAAATAAGTACCAAACAAGAGCGGGCTAATGGTGTAAAAGCCAATGATGACGGAAGGTATCGCCAATAAGATCAATGGCAATGTCACCACAATTGGGGACTCATGAGGCTTTTGACCAGGAGCTAAACCATGATGCGCATGATCATCGCCCTGCTCAGGATGCTGGTGATGATCGTGTGCATGAGCATCGGCATGACCCCAACGCGCCTTACCGTGGAATACCCAGAAGTACAGGCGGAAAGAATACAAAGCTGTTACAAAAACACTAGCCATCACAGCGAAGTAAGCAAAACCAGATCCTGGAATATCACTTGCAGCTACTGCTTCAATAATTGAGTCCTTGGAATAGAAACCAGAGAAGAATGGTGTACCGATCAAAGCCAGATTACCTAAAAGCATCATCAAGCAAGTAATTGGCATGTACTTCCAGAGACCACCCATCTTGCGCATGTCTTGTTCATGATGCATACCCAGAATGACACTACCAGCAGCAAGGAACAGTAAGGCCTTAAAGAAAGCATGGGTCATTAAATGAAAGATTGCCACTGGATATGCAGAGACTCCTAAGGCGATCGTCATATAACCAAGCTGAGACAGGGTTGAGTATGCGACAACGCGTTTGATGTCGTTTTGTACGATGCCCAAAAAGCCCATAAATAAAGCCGTGATTGATCCAATGACCAAAATAAAGCTGAGTGCAACGTCAGAGAGCTCAAACAGTGGCGACATCCGTGACACCATAAAAATACCTGCTGTAACCATCGTCGCAGCATGAATTAATGCAGAAATCGGCGTTGGGCCTTCCATTGAGTCTGGCAACCAAACATGCAGTGGGAATTGAGCTGATTTACCCATCGCGCCAATAAATAAACAAATGCAAATAACCGTCATTAAATTCCAGCTTGTGCCGGGCAATGTTTGCGCAGCTAAAGCGGTATTTTGAGAAAAGATGACGTCATATTGCATGGAGCCAGTACTTGCCAGTAGCAAACCAATTCCTAAAATGAAGCCAAAGTCACCAACACGGTTAACCAAGAAGGCCTTCATATTGGCAAACACTGCTGATTGACGTTCGAAATAAAAGCCAATCAATAAATAAGAAACAACCCCAACAGCCTCCCAGCCAAAGAAGAGCTGAAGAAGGTTGTTACTCATTACCAACATCAACATGGCAAAGGTAAATAAAGAGATGTATGAGAAGAAGCGGTTATAACCCTCCTCACCCTTCATATAGCCAATCGTATAGATGTGAACCATCAAAGACACAAAGGTCACAACACACATCATGGTTGCAGTCAAAGGATCAATTAAGAAGCCAATATCTAAATTGAGCTCACCCAGTTGCATCCAGCGATAGACCGTACCATTGAAATAAAAACCATCCATGACTTGCACTAAAACATTGCAAGAAAGAACAAAGGCAATCATTACGCCCAAGATGGTTACGAACTGACATGCTCCGTGCCCTATGCGGTTACCGCCAAGCTTAGTACCAAAGAAGCCGGCAATCATTGAACCAATTAATGGTGCCAGTGGAATCGCGCAGAGAACGGGAATATTTAAGGTCAATTGCATGACTAGCCTTTTAGGTGGTCAAGATCATCAGCATTAATGGTGTCTACCTTACGGAATAGAACAACCAAAATTGCTAAACCGATAGCTGCTTCAGCAGCTGCCACAGTCAAAATAAAGAATACAAATACTTGACCTGCCATATCACCCAAATAGTGGGAGAAAGCAACGAAGTTCATGTTTACTGAGAGGAGCATTAATTCAATGGCCATCAATAAAACAATCACGTTCTTACGATTCAAGAAAATACCGATAACGCTAGTCGCAAACAAGATTGCGCCTAATACCAAATAATGGGCGAGAGTAATAGTCATTTCTTTTCCCCTCTGCTATCTTGCTTTGCAGCCATATCAGAATCCATCTTGACAATACGCATACGATCAGCCGCCACCACGTTCACCTGCTCATGAATATTTTGTGACTTGGAATCTTTGCGATTGCGCAATGTGAGAGCAACAGCAGCAATAATGGCGACCAAGAGGATAACGCCAGCAATTTCAAAAGCATAGACGTAGTCAACAAATATCAGCATACCCAAAGCTTGAGTATTGTTTGCCATCATCTCTTCAGGCATTGGCTGTACCGGTGTATCGGTACCAATGAAGCTGCGAATGATCACGATGGACAATTCAAGAACAATCACCGTACCCATTAAGAAAGCAACAGGCAGGAATTTTTTAAAGTCACGGCGTAAATGCTCAATGTCGAGATCGAGCATCATCACAACGAATAAGAACAGCACCATTACAGCGCCCACATAAACTAAGATCAGGGCTAAGCTAAGGAATTCAGCTTTAAGCAGCATCCAGAGACCAGATGCACAAAAGAATGCCAAAACTAAAAATAAAGCCGCATGAACAGGATTGCGAGCGGTGATCACACGTAATGCAGAGATAACTAATAGCCCTGCAAATCCGTAGAAGAAAACGGCAAATAAAGTAGATGGATCGAATGTCATTTTATATAGGCTCTATTCGATTAACGATAAGGTGCATCAATGGCACGGTTTACGGCAATATCTTTTTCATACTTATCGCCAACAGCTAACAACATATCTTTTGTAAAGTACAAATCGCCGCGTTTATCGCCAAAATATTCAAAAATATTAGTTTCAACAATTGCATCGACAGGACATGCCTCTTCGCAGAAGCCGCAGAAAATACATTTCGTTAGATCGATGTCGTATCGTGAAGTGCGACGCGTACCATCATCACGCTCAGCAGTTTCAATAGTAATTGCATATGCCGGACATACCGCCTCACATAATTTACAACCAATACAACGCTCTTCGCCATTTTCATAACGGCGTAATGCATGTAGCCCACGAAAACGATTGGACAAAGGCGTCTTCTCTTCTGGATATTGAATAGTAATTTTTGGCTTGAAAAGATAACGGCCGGTGATAGACATACCGGTCAAGATGTCTTTAAGCATTAAGCTATCGAGGAATTGGGAAATTTTCTTAAACATGATTGATCAACTTATTTCCAAATATTCCATGGGGATACAACCCACGCGCCGATAACAACCACCCAGAATACTGAGATGGGAATAAAAATCTTCCAGCCCAAACGCATAATTTGGTCGTAACGATAACGAGGTAAAGTTGCGCGCAACCAAATAACGCAGGACAACAAGAAGAATGTCTTACCAAAAAGCCAGAAGAAGCCAGGAATATCACGCAGGATAGGTAAATCCACAATTGGTAACCAACCACCTAAGAACATGATTGAAGCTACAGCAGCAATCAAAATCATGTTTGCGTATTCAGCTAGGAAGAACATGGCAAATGACATGCCTGAGTATTCAACCATATGACCTGCAACGATCTCAGACTCGCCTTCGACCACGTCAAATGGATGACGGTTAGTTTCAGCAACACCTGAAATAAAGTAGATCAAGAACATCGGCAGGAGTGGCAACCAATTCCAGGAAAGGAAATTCAGGCCCAAATGAGCAAAATAGCCCTGCTCTTGTGAGGCAACAATGTCACTGAGGTTCAATGAACCAGAAGTAAGAAGAACGGTAACTAATGCGAAGCCCATTGCGATTTCATAAGAAATCATTTGAGCTGATGCACGCATTGCTCCAAGAAATGGATATTTAGAGTTAGATGACCAGCCCGCTAAGATCACTCCATAGACACCAATTGATGAAATAGCCATGATGTAGAGGAGTCCGGCATTAACATCAGCTAACACCATCTTTGCCTGAAATGGAATTACAGCCCAAGCTGCAAAGGCAGGCATGATGACCATAATTGGCGCAATGAAGTACAACACTTTGCTAGCTTTAGCAGGAGCGATGATTTCCTTCATTAAGAGCTTTAACGCATCGGCGATAGGCTGCAATAAACCCAATGGACCAACGCGATTTGGCCCAAGACGAATGTGCATCCAACCAATTAACTTACGCTCCCAGAGAGTCAAATAAGCTACACATCCAAACATTGGCAAAACAATAATGACGATGCGAACTAGCGCCCATACTAATGGCCACAGCGAACCAAATATAGCCTCGCCTTGGGTGGTAATGAGGTTCAAGAAATTATCCATCTCGTACCTTACGCCTTGCTAACAGTTACAGGACCAAACATCGATCCTAATTTGGCACTAGCCACAGTGCCAGCTGAAATTCTGACGGCACCTGGCGCTAGATTAACTTCCAGGGATGCCGGCATATCAACAGATTGAGATCCCTGAGTCACTCGAACAGCATCGCCCTCTTTTAAACCTAATTCAGAAAATGTGGCTGAATTAAGGGCAACTTGATTTCCGCGCTTAGCATCACGGGTTAACTGCAAAGCCGAAGAGCGACGAACGATTGGATCGCCAGCATAAATATTAACGTCAGCCAAACGCTCAAGACCATTAAACGGAGCTAAATTTCCATTCACAATGGATGAGCTGGAAGCGTTGTTATTCAAACGAGTGCAATAGTTCTCAGGTAAAGCTTCACCTAAAACCTCTTCTGGCATGTTGAATAAGAAACCATCTAATTCAAGTAATCCACCTAAGACGCGCAATACTTTCCATGCAGGACGAGAGTCGCCCAGGGGTTTGACGGCTGGTTGAATAGTTTGCGCTCTACCTTCAGCATTTACAAAGGTGGAGACTGTTTCAGTAAATGTAGAAATAGGCAGAATAACGTCAGCCACTTCCAATAAGTCAGGACTCTTAAACGAACTTAACGCTATGACAGTGTTTGCCTTAGACAAGGCTTGACGTGCTTGCGAAGGATTTGGTAAATCTGAATCAGGCTCAATGTTCATTAAAATCACTGCGCGGCGATCGCCGGATAACACAGACTCAACACCAACTCCGTTGGCATTTACCAACGAGGCGCCGACTGCATTACCACCAACCGGTAAGAATCCAAGAGTAGCGCCAGTTTGATCGGCAATAAATTGCGCCATGATATGTAAATCAGATGCATGATGATGTGCTATTGCGGCAGAGCCAAGCAATACTGCAGTTCTTTCGCCCGAGAGCAAGCTATCAGCAATCTTTTGTGCTTCAGGAGAAATAGATAAATTAAACGTGCCTACTGGAGCAGTGGTTGACTTTTCTTTAGCAACCGCTAAAGCGACCTCACTCAAACAATTGAGCCAAGCACTCGGTGTAGCCGCGATACCGCTAGATGGAATTAACCAATCATCTCCACCGGCATCAATTCGACTTACTTGAAGACCACGTTTTGCAGCGGTACGAATTCTAGCTGCGATTACTGGTTGATCCTTACGCAAGAAACTACCAATAACCAATACACGATCAAGCTCGCTCAACTTGGTAATAGGCATACCTAACCATGGAGCACTTGCAGCCGATTTAACATCAGATTGGCGTAAACGGGTCTCTACTTGATTCGAACCTAGACCACGAATGATTTTTTGCAAAAGGTGCAGCTCTTCAGTGCTGGAGATAGGATGCGCTAATGCTCCGATCGCCTCATGGCCACTTTCTGCAGCAATCGTTTTAAGTGAATGTGCTACATAATCTAATGCAGATTGCCAATCAGTTTCTAACCATTGGCCACCCTGCTTCACCATTGGTGTAGTGATGCGATCTGCGCTATTAAGACCTTCATAAGAGAAGCGATCGCGATCGCTAATCCAGCACTCGTTAATAGATTCATTTTCTAAAGCAACGACGCGCATTACTTTATTAGCCTTGGTTTGAACGGTAGTATTAGCGCCAAGACTGTCATGGGGGCTCACTGAACGCTTACGACCCAATTCCCATGTACGGGCACCATAGCGGAATGGCTTGCTGGTCAATGCGCCTACTGGACACAAATCAATCATGTTTCCAGAGAGTTCTGAATCTACAGTTTGACCAACAAAGGTAGTAATTTCTGAATGCTCACCACGATTGACCATGCCAAGCTCCATCACGCCGGCAACTTCTTGACCGAAACGTACGCAACGGGTGCAATGAATGCAACGAGTCATCTCCTGCATGGAGATTAGTGGACCAACATTCTTATGGAATACAACACGCTTTTCTTCGTCATAGCGTGAGCTTGATTTACCGTATCCAACTGCTAAGTCTTGTAACTGGCACTCACCACCCTGATCGCATATTGGGCAATCCAATGGGTGATTAATGAGTAAGAACTCCATTACTGAGCGCTGAGCCTCTACCGCCCTAGCTGAATGGGTAAAGACCTTCATACCTTGTGTTACCGGAGTAGCACAAGCAGGTAATGGTTTTGGTGCTTTCTCAACCTCTACCAAACACATACGGCAGTTAGCGGCAATTGATAATTTTTTGTGATAACAGAAGTGAGGGATATAGGTGCCGAGCTTGTTCGCGGCGTGCATCACCATCGAACCTTGCGGAACTTCTACAGCCTTACCATCTAATTCGATTTCAACCATGCTCACTTTAAGTGTCCCGTACTTTAAATCTTTATAAAGGTTTTGCAGAATCTAAGCAGCGCTTATGTTCTACGTGATACACAAATTCATCCATGTAATGCTTTAGCATGCCGCGTACCGGCATTGCCGCTGCGTCACCCAGGGCGCAAATCGTACGGCCTTGAATATTGGCAGCCACGTCATTTAGCAAATCTAAATCTTCAGGGCGTCCTTGGCCATGTTCGATGCGATGAACAATGCGCCACAACCAGCCAGTACCTTCACGACACGGTGTGCACTGACCACATGATTCTTCGTGATAGAAATAAGACAAGCGCTCTAATGCACGAACCATACAGCGTGTTTCATTCATCACAATCACAGCACCTGAGCCCAACATAGACCCAGCTTTAGCAATGCTGTCGTAATCCATCGTCAACTCCATCATCTGCGCACCAGGCACAACAGGCGATGAAGATCCACCAGGAATAACTGCTTTTAAAGGGATGCCGTCACGCATGCCACCAGCTAACTTCAAGAGCTCGGCAAACGGTGTCCCCAATGGGATTTCATAATTTCCAGGATGAACAACGTCACCAGAAATAGAGAAAATCTTCGTGCCGCCATTGTTAGGTTTACCAAGCTCTAAATAAGCTTGACCACCAATCGCCAAAATAAAAGGCACTGCAGCGAATGTTTCTGTGTTGTTAATAGTCGTTGGCTTGCCATACAAACCAAAACTTGCTGGGAAAGGTGGCTTAAATCGTGGCTGACCCTTTTTACCCTCTAAAGACTCCAGCAACGCGGTTTCTTCACCGCAAATATAAGCACCCCAACCAGGTGAGGCATGGAGCTGAAATGAAAATTCACTTCCTAAAATTTTATCGCCGAGATAACCCGCAGCGCGCGCTTCTTCAAGAGCTTCCTCAAAGCGTGAATACACTTCCCAAATTTCACCGTGGATATAGTTATATCCAGTGGTGATGCCCATAGTGTAGGCGCCAATAATCATGCCCTCAATCAAAGCATGTGGGTTGTAACGCATGATGTCGCGGTCTTTAAAAGTACCAGGTTCACCTTCATCACTATTGCAGACTAAGTATTTTTGACCCGGGAATTGACGCGGCATAAAACTCCACTTCAATCCAGTTGGGAAGCCTGCGCCACCACGACCCCGTAATGATGAAGCCTTTAATTCTGCAATGATGGCATCTGGCGCTACTTTGTCATTGATTAAATGACGAAGTTGTTGATAGCCTCCACGACTTTCGTAATCTTTTAAGCGCCAGTTATCGCCATTTAATCCAGCGAGGATTAACGGCTTGATGTGGCGATCGTGCAAGCTGGTCATGCTGCTTTTCCTCCTGCACGCAATTCACTTAATAATGCATCAATCTTTTCTTTGCTCATGAAACTGCACATACGCTTGTCATTAACTAACATGACTGGTGAATCTCCGCATGCACCCATACACTCACCCTCTTTTAAAGTGAATGTGCCACATGGGGTAGTTTCATTAAAACCAATACCTAAAGTTTCTTTTAGATAAGTTGCAGCAGTTTCACCATGAGTCAATTGGCAAGGCAAGTTGGTGCAAATGACTAACTTATATTTGCCAATAGGCTTCGTGTTGTACATATTGTAGAAAGTGGCCACTTCGTCAACTGCAATGGTTGGCATTTCTAAAATCTGGGCCACGGCCTCAATCACCTCTGGTGAAACCCAGCCCACTTCTGTTTGAGCAGCTATTAAACAGGCCATCACAGCAGATTGCTTATGTTCAGCTGGGTACTTAGCGATATTGCGATGAATATCAGCAAGTGTTTTATCGGATAGTTGAAGAGTTGTTGTCATTAAATAATCCTTGGCACGCTCTATTAGCGGTCAATCTCCCCGAACACAATATCTTGGGTACCAATAATGGTTACCGCATCAGCAAGCATGTGGCCACGTGACATCTCATCCATTGCTGAAAGATGAACGAAGCCAGGTGCACGAATCTTCATGCGGTAGGGCTTATTAGCGCCATCAGAAATCAAATAGATACCGAACTCACCTTTGGGATGCTCAACTGCGGAATACGCTTCACCATTGGGAACATGCATTCCTTCGGTAAATAATTTGAAGTGGTGAATCAACTCTTCCATATTGGTTTTCATATCAACGCGCTTTGGCGGAGAAACCTTATGGTTATCACTCATTACAGGGCCTGAATTTGCTTTCAACCAAGCAACGCACTGCTTAATGATGCGATTGGATTGACGCATTTCTTCCATGCGTACCAAGTAACGATCGTAAGAATCGCCATTCACGCCTACAGGAATATCAAAATCTAAGCGGTCATAGACTTCGTAAGGCTGCTTCTTACGTAAATCCCACTCAATGCCAGACCCTCTTAACATAGGGCCGGTAAAGCCAAGCTGTAAGGCGCGCTCAGGAGTAACAATACCGATATTGACTAAGCGTTGCTTCCAGATGCGGTTGTCGGTCAAGAGATTGCAATATTCATCTACGTTGGCATCAAAGCCATTAGTAAATTGATCAATAAAATCTAGCAATGTGCCGCTGCGATTTTCATTCAAACGCTTAATAGCGGATGCACTACGAATCTTAGACTTGCTGTACTGAGCCATTTGGTCTGGCAAATCGCGATAAACACCACCCGGGCGATAGTAAGCAGCATGCATACGCGCACCAGAAACCGCTTCATACATATCGAAAATATCTTCACGGTCACGGAATGCGTACAAAAACACGGCCATCGCACCGACGTCTAGGCCATGACAACCGATCCAGAGTAAATGATTTAACAGTCTTGTTAACTCATCAAACATGACGCGGATGTACTGCGCGCGTAATGGAACGTCAACCTGTAATAACTTTTCAATCGCGAGCACATAAGCATGCTCATTTGACATCATCGACACATAATCCAAACGATCCATATAAGGAACGTTTTGAATCCAAGTGCGTGTTTCGGCTAATTTTTCAGTCGCACGATGTAACAAACCAATATGTGGGTCTGCACGCTGAATAACCTCACCATCGAGCTCAAGTACTAAGCGCAATACGCCGTGAGCAGCAGGATGCTGAGGACCAAAATTGAGGGTGTAGTTCTTAATTTTTGTCATGACTTAAACCGGATCTCCGTACTGCTCTTCGCGAACGATACGAGGAGTAATCTCACGAGCCTCAATGGTGACAGGCTGATAGACCACACGCTTTAACTCAGGGTCATAGCGCATTTCAACATTGCCACTAATTGGGAAATCTTTTCTGAATGGGTGACCAATAAAACCATAGTCAGTCAAAATGCGACGTAAGTCTTCATGGCCTTCAAAAATAATGCCGTAAAGATCGAATGCTTCGCGCTCAAACCAATTAGCAGAACTCCAAACCGGAGTAATGGATGCGACTAATGGATAGCTATCATCTGGAGCAAACACACGAACACGCAAGCGCCAGTTGTGCTCAAGTGAGAGTAAATGACTTACCACTCCAAAGCGCTGGCCATTCCATGCGCCATCGCGAAAATCTTGGTAGTCAACGCCACACAAATCAATTAATTGCTCAAACGCTAATGAAGGATCATCACGCATGAGCATGGCAGATTCAAAATAAGTATCTGCATTAACAACAACAGTCACTTCGCCTAGGGCAATCTCGATTGACTGGACGCGCTTACCTAGAACTTTTTCTAAATTAGCAGCTAAATGAACTAAACGATCTGACATGATTTAGGCCTTCCGCGCAATCGTGCTTGTGCGAGCGATCTTAGATTGCAACTGAATAATTCCGTAGATCAAGGCCTCTGCAGTTGGGGGGCAGCCAGGAACATAAATATCCACTGGCACAATGCGGTCGCAGCCGCGCACAACTGAATAAGAGTTATGGTAATAACCGCCACCATTGGCACATGAGCCCATTGAAATAACCCAACGCGGCTCTGGCATTTGGTCATAAACCTTACGTAACGCGGGAGCCATTTTGTTGCAGAGAGTTCCAGCAACAATCATTAAATCGGATTGACGTGGAGATGGGCGGAAAACAACGCCAAATCGGTCTAAGTCATAGCGGGAAGCACCAGCATGCATCATCTCAACCGCACAACAAGCCAGACCAAAGGTCATTGGCCATAAAGAACCGTTGCGAGTCCAGTTAATCAACTGGTCTGCAGTAGTGGTAACAAATCCTTCTTTGAGAACGCCTTCTAATGCCATATCGATCACTCCCAGTCGAGAGCGCCCTTTTTCCAGATATATACAAATCCAACGATAAATTCCAAGAGGAAAATAACCATTGAGGCATAACCAAACCAGCCTATATCCCTAAGTGCAACACCCCAAGGGAAAAGAAAAGCGGTTTCTAAATCAAATAAGATAAAAAGGATAGCAATGAGGTAGTAGCGCACGTCAAACTTCATCCGCGCGTCTTCGAAGGCCTCAAATCCACATTCGTACGGGGAGAGTTTTTCAGCATCAGGCTTTGAGGGAGCCAGAATTTTTCCGAGGAACATGGGGACTAATCCAACCCCAATACCTACGAGGATAAAAAGCAGAACAGGAAAGTAATTAGCGAGATTCAAAATGGTCCTGAGTCGTTCGTCCGGTAAATCTTCAAATGCTACAAATGATAATTATTCCACTACATACAGTATTGATTTAGAGCAAAAACCCTTACAAATACTTCATTTTGGTGCCGACGGCGAGACTCGAACTCGCACAGCCTAAGCCACTACCCCCTCAAGATAGCGTGTCTACCAATTTCACCACGTCGGCATCTTGTAAAACTTGTCAATTCTACTGCATTGCACCACTGAACTTCCCTAAAATAGGGGTAGTTAAATCTGTAAAAACCTACTTTTTTATCTAGGAACTGCAGGTTTGCTTGGATCCTGAGCCGGAGCCACTGGAGCCGCTGGAGTTGCAGCCGGAGCTACCGTTCCAGATAGAACTCCAGGGTTTACTTCTTTTTTATTGCCAACCCAGGTAATTCCGATGGTGCACATGAAAAACACCGCCGCAAAGATAGCTGTTGCATGAGACAGGAAGTTGGCTGAACCGCTGGCGCCAAACAAGCTACCTGATGCTCCCGATCCGAAGGCAGCACCCATATCAGCGCCCTTACCCTGTTGCAGCAATACCAGCAAGATCACAGACAAAGCTGAAATCACCTGCAAAACTATTAATAAAGTTTTAATCCATTCCACAGCGTATCTCCAAATAAAAAATCTATGCCTGACAGATGGCCAGAAAGTCTTGCGGATTTAGTGAAGCACCCCCAACCAATCCACCATCAATATCTGGCATTGCAAATAATTCGACAGCATTATCAGGCTTGACGCTGCCGCCATACAAAATTCCAACATGTGACGCTACATCTTCATCAAATTCGGCTAATTGCATACGAATTGCACGATGCATATCTTGCGCCACTTGAGCGCTAGCTACTTTTCCAGTGCCAATAGCCCAAACAGGCTCATAAGCAATCAAGCAATCAGCCAATCGATCCTGAAGAACTGATACCTGTTTAGCCACTTGGGAGCAAACAATCTCTTCCGCCCTACCCGAGTTACGCTCGTCAGCAGTTTCACCGACACAAATCACTGGCGTCATGCCGCTATCTAATGCCTGCAATGCTTTAGCTGCGACAGACTCATCAGCCTCTTGATGCATCTGGCGACGCTCTGAATGCCCAACAATGACGTATTCACAACCCATTTCTTTTAGCATGGATGCGCCTACTTCACCGGTATAAGCACCAGCGCCATGAGCAGAAACATCTTGAGCGCCTAAGCTTAAAAAAGCTAAAGAATGCTCTTTAATCAAAGTAGAACATTGAGATAAATACGGAAATGACGGACATACAGCAAACTTACGTCCGGCTGGCATGCCACTTTCCATGCCACGGGCAACGGTCTTGACCCAATCTTGATTACTAGCAAGATTGCCGTTCATTTTCCAGTTGCCAATGACGATAAGTGGTCGCATAAGTTCGGAGACGTTCTTAAACCGTTAAAACAATTTTGCCAACGTGCTCAGATGACTCCATAAGACTATGGGCATCTGCCGCTTGATCCAACGTAAAGGTTTTGTAAATAGATGGCTTTAATTTGCCAGCATTTAACAAAGGCCATATGTTGTCATATAACTGTTTTGTAATTTGCTTCTTAAAAGAGACTGGACGTGGGCGTAATGTTGAACCAGTGATAGTGAGGCGACGGCGCAAAATTTGATTTGTGCTGACCTCTGCCTTTGAGCCGCCTTGAATTGCAATGATCACTATGCGGCCATCATCTGCCAAGCAGTCTATTTCGCGCTGTACATAGGCGCCAGTCACCATATCAAGAATGACATTGACACCTTTGCCATCAGTTGCTTTCTTAATCTCTTCGACAAAATCCTGTGTCTTGTAGTTGATCGCCAGATCCGCACCTAATGCAACGCATGCAGCGCACTTTTCATCAGTTCCAGCAGTAACAAATACTTTGTGACCTAAGGCTTTGGCGATAAGTATGGCCGTAACACCAATACCACTAGAGCCGCCCTGTACTAATAGTGTTTCACCCTCAGACAATTCACCACGCATGAAGACGTTGCTCCACACGGTATAAAAGGTTTCAGGTAGAGCCGCAGCCTCTTGATCGCTAAATCCAGTTGGATAAGGCAAACACTGAGCAATAGGTGCCGTGCAAAGGTCGGCATATCCACCGCCCTGTACTAAGGCACAAACCTTATCTCCCAGCTTTAAGCCGAAAGCATTATCTGCATGCGATAAATCGCCGCCAATAATTTCGCCTGCAACCTCTAAACCAGGGATATCGGATGCGCCCGCTGGCACCGGGTAATGGCCCTTACGCTGTAAGACATCTGGACGGTTTATCCCCGCAGCCAGCACTTTAATCAAGACCTCACCAGAACCAGCCGCTGGAGCGGCTAGGTCAGGACGGGTGTTTGGCACCAACATTTCTGGTGCGCCAAATTCTTTGATTTCAATTACGCGCATTGAAAGCTCCGGAAGGTTGCGATGAATTACTTAAGCAGATTCGCCAGAAGCTGGGGCTTCTTCAGCCACCACTTCAGCAGCACCAGCCAAAGGAGCAATCGTGCCACCTTCATCAGCCATTGCAGCCTTCAAAGATAAACGCAAACGACCACGCTCATCAGCAGCCAATAACTTCACGCGAACCACTTGGCCTTCTGCCAAATAATCCTTCACTTCTTTTACGCGCTCGTTAGAGATCTCAGAAATATGCAAGAGGCCATCCTTACCAGGAAGAATGTTGACTAAAGCACCGAACTCAAGCAACTTCACTACTGGACCTTCGTAGATTTTGCCTACTTCAGCTTCAGCAGTAATACCTTCAATGCGAGCTTTGGCTTCAGCCATGCCTTCAGCACTTGTTGAGGCGATAGTTACTGTGCCGTCATCTTTAATATCGATGCTGCAACCGGTTTCTTTAGTTAAGGCTTGGATAGTTGCGCCGCCTTTACCGATCACTTCACGAATCTTATCTGGGTGAATCTTGAATGACACCATACGCGGAGCATGAGCTGACAATTCTGTACGAACTGAACCCATTGCTTCTTGCATTTTGCTCAAGATGTGCAAACGGCCTTCTTTAGCTTGCGCCAAAGCCACTTGCATAATTTCTTTAGTAATACCTTGAACCTTAATATCCATCTGCAATGCAGTAATACCATTTGCAGTACCAGCTACTTTAAAGTCCATGTCGCCCAAGTGATCTTCATCACCCAAGATATCAGTCAACACAGCAAAACGATTGCCGTCAAGGATCAAGCCCATAGCAACACCAGCAACGTGTGCCTTAACTGGAACACCCGCATCCATCATTGCTAAACAACCACCGCAAACAGATGCCATGGATGAGGAGCCATTGGATTCAGTGATTTCTGAAACAACGCGAATGCTATATGCAAAATCTTCTGCGCTTGGCAATACTGGAATCAAAGCACGCTTAGCTAAACGGCCATGACCAATTTCACGACGCTTTGGGCTGCCAACGCGACCTGTTTCGCCAGTTGCAAACGGAGGCATGTTGTAGTGGAACATGAAGCGATCGCGGTATTCACCTTCAAGTGCATCAATGATTTGCTCATCACGTGCTGTACCTAAAGTTGCCACTACGAGAGCCTGTGTTTCACCACGGGTAAACAATGCTGAACCGTGTGTACGTGGCAATACGCCATTACGAATTTCAATTGGACGAACAGTGCGTGTATCACGGCCATCAATACGTGGCTCACCATTCAAAATCTGACTACGAACAATTTTCGCTTCGATTTCAAACAAGATGTCATTAACAGCAACTGCGTCAACGTCGCCCTCTTCTTGCAACTTAGCCATTACTTCTTTAGTAATTTCTTTGAGCTTGTCTGAACGAGCGCCTTTTTGACGAATCTGATATGCCTCACGCAATGGTGCTTCAGCCAAAGCAGTAACCTTGGCAATGAATGGCTCATCTTTAGGCGCGGCAGTCCAATCCCACTCTGGTTTACCAGCTTCAGCAACTAATTCGTTAATTGCGTTAATGGCAGTTTGCATTTGGTCATGACCATATACAACAGCACCTAACATCACCTCTTCAGAAAGCTGGTTAGCTTCAGACTCAACCATTAATACAGCAGCTTGCGTACCAGCAACGATCAAATCGAGTTCGCTAGTAGCTTGTTCGGTGCGAGTTGGGTTCAAGAGGTATTGACCATTGGCGTAACCAACACGTGCTGCGCCGACTGGGCCAGCAAATGGGATACCTGAAATAGCTAATGCTGCAGAAGCGGCAATCAATGCAGGAATATCAGAAGGAACATCAGGGTTGATAGACAACACATGAATCACCACTTGAACTTCATTCAAGAAGCCTTCTGGGAATAACGGGCGCAATGGACGATCGATCAAACGGGAGATTAATGTCTCACCTTCTGATGGACGACCTTCACGACGGAAGAAACCACCTGGGATCTTACCTGCAGCGTAAGTCTTCTCAAGGTAATCAACAGTCAAAGGGAAAAAGGATTGGCCTGGCTTAGCAGACTTGGAGGCAACTACTGTGCCCATTACTACTGTGTCGTCAACGTTCACGATAACGGCACCACCAGATTGACGAGCAATCTCGCCTGTTTCCATCGTTACTTGATGGTTGCCCCATTGAAAACTCTTTACTGCTTTTTTAAACATAGTCATTCTGATCTTCTCCAAATTGTTCACGCAAAACTCACATAAGCAGTGCGCTTGTCGTGGGATAAAACAGTGTCACGACAACACTGGAGCGTTTTAGGATCAAAAGGGATGCCATTCCAGGGAGACTCTGTTTACAACTCAGAAACTCATTGGAATGACACAATCCCCTACACAAATGATCTTGAAGCGCCCAAAAAACATGCCATCTGCTTAAGACTGATTCTGTGAAGAAACAACCCTAAGATAGATGGCATTGCATTACCGATAAGAATTACTTACGGAGACCTAATTTCTCAATCAATGCGCGATAGCGATCCAAATCTTTGCCTTTGAGGTAATCCAAGAGGCGACGGCGACGTGAAACCATCTTCAACAAACCGCGACGGCTGTGATGGTCTTTGGCGTTAGCCTTGAAATGGGGGGTTAATTCATTGATGCGGGCTGTAAGCAATGAAACTTGAACTTCAGGGCTACCCGTATCGTTTGCGCTGCGCGCGTTATCTTTGACGATTTCCGCCGTTTTAATATCAGCAACTGCCATTTTTAATACTCCTTACTTGCGAACACCTGAGCTTTCACCCATTCTGTGTCGTGCGTTATTAACAAAAAAGCTTTACAAATCAAAGCCATCGAATTATAGCAGACCAGGGCTAATATTGAGCAGTCAGGTTGTAATTCTTGTTATCCTGGAACTCATAATTCTGATCACTAAACAACTTTTATTCATATTAATCAATAACTTACAAAATATGCGCCCTTTTATCCGCCCATTCATTGCCCTCTTTGTATTAACGCTCTGCGTAAATCAACCTGTTTTTGCTCAATTTGCAAATCCATTTGG
The DNA here is from genome assembly GCF_000016345.1 of Polynucleobacter asymbioticus QLW-P1DMWA-1. Taxonomy (NCBI): domain Bacteria; kingdom Pseudomonadati; phylum Pseudomonadota; class Betaproteobacteria; order Burkholderiales; family Burkholderiaceae; genus Polynucleobacter; species Polynucleobacter asymbioticus. The sequence continues at coordinate 1,061,190 of NC_009379.1, forward strand.
TGCAAGTAAGACCGTGGCCCAACAAAGAGAGGAAGTTCTTAAAAAGAACCAGCAAATCCTTAAACATCTGTATGCCGTTGAACCAAAAGCTAAGGATTTAATTGAAAAGGCAGCTGGATATGCAACTTTTAGCAATTTTGGGATGAAGATTTTGATTGCTGGCGGCGGAACCGGTACTGGCGTAGTGATGAATAAATTTAGCTCCAAGCCAATTTATATGAATATGGCCGAAGTTCAAGCAGGTTTGGGGATTGGTATTAAATCCACCCAAACTATTTTTGTATTTCAGAATGAGGCCGTACTAAATAACTTTGTAAATTCTGGCTGGACTTTTGGCGGCCAAATGACCGCCGCAGCAAAGTACGAAAAAAATGGTGACGCCTATCAAGATGCCACGATTGTTGCAGATGGAATATTAATGTATCAATTAACTGACTCAGGCCTTGCAGCAGAAGTCACTGGTAAAGGTACAAAGTATTACAAGGACAGCACCCTCAATTAATTGGGCGCCCCTTGTAATTGATACTGTTAAGGTGCCATTTGCGCATTTAGCTTAGCCTGACTTGGATCATGCAATTTGTTTAAAGCAGACAAATAGGCTTTAGCTGAAGCGGCAATGATGTCAGGATCAGTTCCTACCCCATTAACAATACGGCCACCCTTAGAAAGACGTACGGTTACCTCTCCTTGTGATTGCGTACCAGAGGTAATTGCATTCACAGAATAGAGCAACTGCTCTGCCCCGCTCTTGGCAATTTCTTCAATGGCATTCAAGCTAGCGTCAACTGGGCCATTACCCTCAGCTTCAGAACTCACTTCCTTGTCACCCATGCGGAAAATGACACGTGACTTTGGACGCTCGCCAGTTTCAGAATGCTGACTTAAGCTGATGAAGTGGTAGTGTTCGCCCTCTTCCGCTGCCGCTGAATCAGACATGATGGCAATAATATCTTCATCAAAAATTTCAGACTTTTGGTCAGCCAATGCCTTAAAGCGTGTAAATGCCTCATTCAAATCAGCCTCAGCCTCAACTGTAATTCCCAATTCTTGCAAGCGTTGCTTAAAAGCATTTCGGCCGGATAACTTGCCCAAAACAATCTTATTGGCAGACCAGCCCACATCTTCTGCACGCATGATTTCATAGGTATCACGATTTTTCAAAATACCATCTTGATGAATGCCTGAGGTGTGTGCAAAGGCATTTGCGCCAACAACAGCTTTGTTAGGTTGAACGACAAAACCAGTAATTTGAGAAACCAATTTGGATGCTGGAACAATTTGGCTTGCATCGATACCGCACACCATATCAAAGTAATCCTTACGAGTGCGCAATGCCATCACAATTTCTTCTAAAGCGGTATTGCCTGCTCGCTCACCAAGGCCATTGATCGTGCACTCGATCTGGCGTGCGCCACCAATTTTTACGCCCGCCAATGAATTGGCAACCGCCATGCCTAAGTCGTTATGACAATGCACAGACCAAACTGCCTTATCTGAATTGGGCACGCGGGTGCGCAAGGTTTTGATGAAATCACCATATAACTCAGGTGTTGCATAGCCGACGGTATCGGGAATATTGATGGTAGATGCGCCCTCATTAATTACCGCTTCAACGACACGGCACAAGAAATCCATCTCTGAGCGATATCCATCTTCTGCGGAGAATTCAATATCCGATGCCAAATTACGAGCAAAGCGAATCGAACGCTTAGCTTGCTCTAACACCTCTTCTGGAGACATGCGCAATTTAACTGCCATATGTAAGGGACTCGTTGCCAAAAATGCATGAATGCGCTTGGCATTGGCAGCCTGCAAAGCATCGGCAGCGCGAGTAATGTCCTTGTCATTGGCTCTAGCCAAGGAGCACACAATAGAATCTTTTACTGCTGCAGCAACCGCAGATATCGCCTGAAAGTCACCTTCAGAGCTAGCTGCAAATCCAGCCTCAATCACGTCGACTTTGAGGCGCTCTAATTGACGGGCAATGCGGACCTTCTCGTCCTTGGTCATTGATGCCCCAGGGGATTGCTCGCCATCACGCAAGGTGGTGTCAAAAATGATTACTTTATCGCTCATCACTACTCTCCGATCGAATATTGCTTTGTAATTTTGGTATCGCCTAATACTGTAAATCTAAAAACAAAAACCCCAGCAATGTGCTGGGGCTGGTATTGGTGGTTAATGGATATTTTTATCTCATCAACTCAGGCCTTACCCGCCCCAAGCGAAATGCTTAGTGCCAGTAGAAGGAGGTCAGTTAAAGGTGAAAAATTCATCAACATAGATTTAATATACCCGAAAAATCGAGACTTAGCTAAAACGTTTTCCACTGAGTCGCTCCCAGGCCCAAACGACATAGCCTGAGATGGAATAGACCACAAATAAGCCGAATAAGGTTAACGGGGGGTTGGATGAGATCAAAACGAAGGTCAAAATCAATAGAACCATCACCCCAAAAGGAACCCGATAGCGCACATCAAGCGCTTTGCCGCTGTAAAAGCGGGCATTGGAAACCATTGTCAAGCCAGCATAAACAGCAATGAAAAAGGTAATCCAAGGAATTGCGGTGTCTCGCACTGGAATCTTATTGTCATCAGCCAACCAGATAAAACCAGCAATTAATGAACCTGCGGCAGGACTAGGAAGACCTTGAAAGAATTTTTTATCCACGACGCCTGTATTCACATTAAAGCGTGCCAAGCGTAATGCAGCGCCTGCGCAATAGGTAAATGCTGCTAACCAACCCCACTTACCTAAATCCTTAAGGGCCCACTCGTAAGCAACTAATGCAGGGGCCACTCCAAACGAAACCATATCGGCTAAAGAATCGTACTGCTCACCAAATGCACTTTGTGTATTAGTCATACGGGCAACACGACCATCCATGCCATCCAATACTAGAGAGGCAAAAATAGCAATTGCAGCAATTTGAAATTGATCATTCATCGCATTCACGATGGCAAAGAAACCACTGAATAAGGCTGCAGTAGTAAATGCATTAGGCAATAAATAAATGCCCTTATTACGAGGACGTGTGCGCGCGTGAGTGGCTTCTACTTCATAGTCCAAAGGATCGCCAAGCTCTTCAGCCCACTCATCTTGAGTACTTTGAGTACGGGTACGAGAAAGCCTGCTTCTATCTAAACGACCGCGACGACGAAATGTTGTCAAAGATGACCTCGGGGGTTGCGAATCAATCTAAGCCCGGCAAACGCGCCAAAGCTGTATTGGTTGCAAATACTTTATCACCAACAGAAACCAATGGTTCAGCAGTGAGGGGTAAATAAACGTCTACACGTGATCCAAAGCGAATAAAGCCGTAGCGCTCACCCGCTTTTAAACGATCACCGACATGAATGTAGCAAAGAATACGGCGCGCAATTAAACCTGCCACTTGTACCAGGGTAACAATGTGGCCATTAGCATCAATCACTACAGCATTGCGCTCATTTTCAGTGGAAGCTTTATCTAAATCGGCATTAACAAATTTGCCCGGAAAGTACTGAATCTCTTTTACCAAGCCATTAACAGCGCTGCGATTAGAGTGCACATTAAATACATTCATAAAAACGCTAATTTTGAGCGCTTCACGATCCGCATAAGGATCGTTTGTTTTTTCCACAACAACAATACGACCATCGGCTGGCGATAAAACAAGGTCGCGACCCATGGCAGGAATACGCTGTGGGTCACGGAAAAACTGCAGAACAAAAATGAAAATAATCCACAACGGCCACGACCAGGCAATGCCGCCAATATAGTGAACCGGCAAAGTCACAATCCCTATTAAAGCCAAATACGGCCATCCTTCTTTCGCAATAATAGGGTGTGGATACATCATATTTTTCTGAGCCTTTTCGTTAAATGCTTTTGGATTTACTTAGTTCTTAGTTTGATCAACTAATTTATTCTTAGCAATCCAAGGCATCATCGCGCGCAACTTAGCACCTACGATTTCAATTTCATGCTCAGCATTCAAACGACGACGTGAGATTAATGTTGGGGCACCAGCCTTGTTCTCAAGGATGAAGCTCTTAGCATACTCACCAGTCTGAATATCCTTCAAGCACTGACGCATTGCATTCTTAGTATCTTCAGTTACAACACGTGGGCCAGTGACATACTCACCGTATTCAGCATTGTTAGAGATTGAGTAATTCATGTTGGCAATACCGCCTTCGTAGATCAAATCAACGATCAACTTAAGCTCGTGCAAGCACTCAAAGTAAGCCATCTCAGGGGCATAGCCAGCTTCTACCAACACTTCAAAACCTGTCTTGATCAAATCAACAGCGCCACCACAGAGAACTGCTTGTTCACCGAACAAGTCAGTTTCAGTTTCTTCGCGGAAGTTTGTTTCGATAATGCCAGCACGACCACCGCCGTTTGCAGTCGCATAAGACAATGCAACATCACGTGCAGATCCAGACTTATCTTGGTAAACGGCGATCAAATGTGGAACACCACCGCCCTGTGAGTATGTACCGCGAACAGTATGTCCAGGTGCTTTTGGAGCGATCATGATGACGTCTAAGTCAGCGCGTGGCTGAACTTGACCATAATGCACATTAAAGCCGTGAGCGAATGCCAATGCAGCGCCCTGCTTGATATTGCCGTGAACTTCTTTGTTGTATACGTCAGCGATTTGCTCATCAGGCAACAACATCATGACTACGTCAGCATCTTTAACCGCTTCGCCAACCTCTTTAACTGTTAAGCCAGCATTTTCTGCTTTGCTCCAGGAAGCGCCACCTTTACGTAAACCAACGGTAACGTTACAGCCTGAATCTTTCAGGTTCAATGCATGCGCATGACCTTGTGAACCATAACCAATGATGGTGACTTTCTTGCCCTTAATGAGGGACAAATCAGCGTCTTTATCGTAAAAAACTTTCATGCTCTTTCCTTGTTTTGAAAATGTAATTAATGCAGAAATCTATTAAAAAAATTAAACCTTGAGGATGCGCTCTCCACGTCCAATTCCTGAACCACCCGAACGGACAGTTTCAAGAATTGATGCGCGATCGATCGAATCAATAAAGGCATCCAATTTGGCACCATCACCAGTTAACTCAATGGTGTAACTCTTATCAGTCACATCGATGATGCGACCGCGGAAGATATCGGTAGTACGTTTGAGCTCTTCACGTTCTTTTCCAACGGCGCGCACTTTAATCATCATGAGCTCACGCTCAATGTGTGGGCCTTCGCTTAAATCAAATACCTTAACCACTTCAACCAAACGGTTCAAGTGCTTGGTGATTTGTTCAATAACGTCATCAGAACCAAAGGTAACAATGGTCATGCGAGATAAGGATGGATCTTCAGTTGGCGCAACACTTAAGGTATCGATGTTGTAGCCACGCGCTGAGAATAGACCCACTACGCGGGATAACGCGCCCGGCTCATTCTCAATTAATACAGAAATAATATGTCGCATTACAGATCCTCACTACCCAAAAGCATTTCAGTAATACCTTTACCCGCTTGAACCATAGGCCAAACGTTTTCTTCTGGATCGGTTTGGAAGTCCATAAATACAGTGCGATCTTTCAAACGAATCGCTTCTTTAAGAGCACCTTCAACATCAGACTTCTTCTCAATACGCATGCCAACGTGACCATAGGCTTCAGCTAATTTCACGAAATCAGGCAAAGAATCCATATAAGAGCTGGAATAACGCTTGTTATAAGTTAACTCCTGCCACTGACGAACCATACCTAAGTAACGGTTATTTAAAGAAACAATCTTTACAGGAGTGTTGTATTGCTTACAGGTAGAAAGTTCCTGAATACACATCTGAATTGAGCCTTCACCGGTAATGGCAAATACATCCTTGTCCGGAAATGCTTTCTTAATACCCATGGCATATGGCAAACCAACACCCATAGTGCCAAGACCACCAGAGTTAATCCAACGACGTGGCTGATCAAATTTGTAGAACTGAGCAGCCCACATTTGATGCTGACCTACGTCAGACGTGATGAATGCATCGCCGCCTGTCAGTTCCCATAACTTTTGAACGACATACTGCGGCTTAACAATTTGAGAAGCTTCGTCATATTTCAAGCAATCTTTTTTGCGCCACTCGTTGATTTGCTCCCACCAAGCGGCAAGCTTCTCGCCATTCTTGCGTGGGCCGGCAGCTTTCAACTGGGCAGTCATCTCTACTAATACCTCTTTGAGATTGCCAACAATGGGAACATCGACCTTCACACGCTTAGAAATCACAGATGGATCAATGTCAATATGAATAATCTTGCGCGGATGACTTGCAAAGTGTTCTGTATTTCCAATCACACGGTCATCAAAACGTGCGCCAATCGCAATCAACACATCACTGTGTTGCATCGCCATATTGGCTTCGTAAGTGCCATGCATACCGAGCATGCCCAAAAACTGGGGGCTGGTTCCTGGAAAGCCACCAAGACCCATCAAGGTATTGGTTACTGGATACCCCAGAAGGTCAGCAAATTCTTTTAATTCAGGCGCTGCGTCTGCCAAGATAATGCCACCACCGGTGTAGATGTATGGACGCTCGGCTTCTTGCAACAGCGCTACAGCCTTTCGGATTTGTCCGCTATGCCCTTTAACAACTGGGTTATAGGAGCGCATTTCCAAAGTTTCCGGATAAACAAACGGGGCTTTTGCTGCTGAAACGTCTTTAGGAATATCGATTAATACAGGGCCAGGTCGACCGGTCTGAGCGATATGAAAAGCCTTCTTTAATACCAAAGGTAGATCTCTCACATCCTTCACTAGGAAGTTATGTTTCACCACTGGGCGTGTAATACCAACGGTATCTGCCTCTTGGAAAGCATCCTCACCAATCGCATAGGTTGGCACATTACCGCTGATGATCACCATCGGGATCGAATCAGTGTAGGCAGTGGCAATGCCAGTAACTGCGTTCGTTACACCTGGTCCCGAAGTGACTAATGCAACGCCAACCTTACCGGTTGCGCGCGCATAGCCATCAGCCGCATGAACAGCTGCCTGTTCATGGCGAACGAGAATATGTTCGAACTTATCTTGTTTAAAAATTTCATCATAGATAAAGAGAACGGACCCACCTGGGTAACCCCAAACGAATTCAACGCCCTCTTTGTGCAATGCATGCACGAGCATCTCAGCACCAATCATTTCTGGAGGCGCTGCTTCAGTATTTGTATTTGTTGTGTCTTTGTTAGCTTTAGTAGCTAAAAATTCTGCGCTGCTTGTATTCATTTTCTTTCGTCCTTTGCAATTTTCGGCAAAAAATTGATTGGTCTGTTCTATCTCCTGCTTATGGCCTGAGTTCGAACGGCGCTGCTACCGGAAAAAACCACTTCTTGAATGAGATTCTAGGTAGTAAGCCCTATATTCTATAGCAATCCCCTAAAATGGATCAATTCTTACAGATTCAGGTCTAATCCATTGCATGGCATCAGCCCAAGAACTATCTGACTTTCTGAGTAGCGTCGAGCAGCGTGCTTTCAAGCAAGCGGTTTACGCCGTGCGCGATGATGATGCGGCGATGGATATTGTTCAAGATGCAATGATCAAATTGGCTGAAAAATATGCCGATCGACCTGCGGCAGAACTGCCACTGGTTTTCACCAGAATTTTGCAAAACCGCATACACGACTGGTTTAGGCGACAAAAGGTTAGAAATACATGGGTCACCTTGTTTTCCAGTATGGGCAAAAAAACGGATGAAAACGATGATTTTGACCCTCTTGAGTCACTTTCTGCCCCTGACGAGAGCGAAATTCACCAAGATGGAGCGCAAAAACTAGAACAGAGTCAGCTATTACAGGCTTTAGAGTCAGAAATATCAAAATTGCCCGTACGTCAACGAGAAGCCTTCCTGATGCGTTATTGGGATGAGCTAAGTATTACTGAAACTGCCAAAGCGATGAGTTGTAGCGAAGGCAGCGTCAAAACCCATTGCTCTCGAGCAACCCAAACCTTAGCTAAAGCATTGAAATTAAAAGGAATTACGCTGTGAAACACTTTGACGAACCATTAAATACGACCCAAGCTGACCAATTTGGTCGAGCTAGTGCTGCCCTGCTCCGTCAAGGTGCGCAAAGCCTTTCTCCTGCGATTAAAGATCGTCTTTATGCAGCTCGCATGAAGGCCCTATCACTTCGTAAACCTGAAAAAGTACGAGTTCAAAAGCCTGTCTTTGCTGGCGTAGCCGGAAACTGGACTAGTGGCTCAAATCACGTTTGGGGCACTGTTGGCTGGATTGCGCCCCTAGTTGTTCTTGTGTTTGGATTGATTGGCATCGCTCACTGGCAAGATGAATCTCGAATTAACGATATTGCCGAAGTTGACGCCGCCCTTTTAGCTGATGATGTGCCGCCAGATGCTTACGCAGATAGCGGCTTTATGGCTTTCCTCAAAAATGGCCCGCTGTCAGATTCTGACTCTGAAGATAGCTCTGCCCAGTTAACACCAAGTAAGTAATTATTATTCGCCCTCTATTCATGCAGCGCTCGATTAAGTCGCTTATTGCTATGCCTGTTATGGTTTTGGCAATTAATGCCGCTGGAGTCGTTTCGAACACTGCTTTTGCACAATCTTCAGGAGGTGCTGCTCATAGCAAATCTACAGCCATCCCAGAAAAGAAACCTGATGGAACTTGGGAAAGCCTGAGTCCTTCACAGCAAAAAGTACTTGCGCCTCTCGAGAGCGACTGGGAATACATGATCCCGGATAGTCGCAAAAAATGGATCCACATAGCCAACATCTATCCAAAGATGAGCGCACAAGATCAAGAACGTCTGCAATCGCGCATGACAAGCTGGTCTAACTTATCGCAAAAAGACCGTCGGATTGCGCGTGAAAATTATTTAAGTAGCCTTAAGTTTCCTCCCGAGAAAAAAGCGGAGGCTTGGAGCGCTTATCAGAAATTAAGTGATGAGCAAAAGAAAAAGTTGGCTGACCAAGAGGCCAAAAGAAAACCTACCGCCACGAACGCACCGACTCTTCAGCAGCACACCATCAATGAGAAGACAACACCCCTTTCTCCTGCACCTAGACCGAGAAGTCTGCCTGCAGAAAACGTGAGTGCCCCTAGCGCACCAGCCGCTGAAGCCTCAGGTAATCCTTATTAATCATTCATTTAGTAGTTAATGTCTCCAGCAGAACTCAATGATTTGCCAGCACCTTCGTTCTGGAGACGTGTGTCATACACCCTCTACGAGCAATTAGTCCTGCTTGGCGTCATTGCATTAACTTTTTTAGTTCCGAACTTGTTTCTTGGAATTTTGTTTGGAATTTCTCTTCCAAGCTGGCTGACGTTTCTTTATCTTTATGGCGTACTGGCAATTTACTTTGTTTGGTATTGGACTAAACCAGGCCAGACACTAGCAATGCAAACTTGGCGCGTCCGGATTATTGGTGCCGGAGGACTTAACATCACTAAACGTCAAGCACTATGGCGTTACATCTATGGTTCGCTCTGGCTTATTCCTTGTGTTCTCTTGCAATGGATATTTCATTTGGAGAAGTGGCAAATCATTGAAATGCTTTTTGCGGTGGCACTCTTTTGTTGGCCTTTGAGTATTTATTTAGATCGCTGCAGCCCCGCGCTCCGACAAAGCCTTCCTGATCGTCTTGCAGGGTCTCGCCTTGTCGAGCTACCCAAGAACTTAGTTAAGCTCTCGTAGCAGGCTCTCAGGTCATTCTAGGCCTCTCGCAAACACTCGATTGCGGTTGCTTTTTGTATTTGCCCCTGAAAACGATATCCAGCCAACAAGGATGCCGTGACACCAAAGCCAACCCCCATCAAGATCGCCTCCCCAAAAGCGTGAAACTCGATTTCCATGACAAAGCGGCCAAGCGCCCACACGGCCACTCCAGAAGCTAGGCCAGCTAATAATCCGGCTAAGGAGCCAATCAACAGCAGTTCTACTCTGGCAATCTGTGCCAACACTTTGCGCGAAGCCCCCAGAGCTTTCAACAAGGCGGCATTTTTATAGCGATCATCTTGAGTAGCAGCAATAGCAGAGCTCATCACCAAAATTGCGGCAAGAATCGTAAATGCAAACAGTAGCCCTAAAGCAGCAGAAAGCTTATTAATCACTTCCTGAATCTGCTGCAGGGATGCAGATACGTCAACAATCGTCAAGTTAGGATAGGTCTGGCTTAACTCAAAATCTAGTGATTCTTGCTTTGGACTTTGGTAGTAAGAGGTAATCCAGGATTGCGGCAATTGACTCAGTTGTGCAGGCGGCATAATAACGAAAAAGTTCACACGCATGGAACCCCAATCCAGTTTGCGTAATGAAGTAATTGGTGCGTTTACTTTCTCACCCGCAACCTCAAAGGTCAGTTGATCACCGAGTTTTAGCTTAAGCGTTTTCGCAATTCCACTTTCCATGGAAATTTGGGGTTTGTCCCCTTCTATCCAGTCCCCTGAAAGAATTCGATTACCTGGAGGTAATTGGGCTGTGTAAGACAAATTAAATTCACGATCAATTAATCGTTTTGCATTTTCATCAGAATAATTTGATGGCGAAATATCGCGACTATTAATTTCAATTAGACGGCCGCGCACCATAGGGTAAAAATTAGGCTTAGAAACTCCTGAGGTTTCTAATTGCTCACTAATACCTACTTTTTGATCGCTCTGAATATTAATCATGAAACGATTTGGCGCATCAGGTGGAATCGTGCTTTGCCATGAGCTGAGCAGGTCTTGACGCAATAGCAAGATCATCAAAAGAGCCATTAAAGCGATGCCCAAGGCCGTGATTTGCAAAATGGCAAATCCTGATCTACGCGCCATGGCAGTCAGAGCAAAGCGCACTGCAAAGTGCTGTGTTTGCCAGCGATTCAATAACCACAGAATAAAACTAGCGCTGGCTGAAAAGATCAGAATAGCCCCAACAAATCCACCTAGAACCCAAAGCGTGAGTTTAAGGTCCTGCGCTGCTACCCAAATTAATAGCGCGCAGCAAGAAGAGCCCAAGATTACCAACCATAGCGTGGAAAGCGTGTTGAACTTGAAATCTTTTCTAATTAAGCGAATGGGTGAGACATTCACCAAACTCAAAATGGGGGGCCCAGCAAAAGCCAATAATAGGAAACAGGTAAATAAAATGCTCCAAAAAAAAGGCCAAGCCGATATAGCCGGTAAATTTCCGGGGATCAGATTACCTAATAACCAAGTTAAGAAAAGTTGCGCCAAATATCCCAAGGCAGAACCTATCACTGCCGCGACTGCGCCAAGCGCTAGTAGCGTTTGAGCTTGTCTTTTTAAAATAACCGCTTTAGTTGCCCCAAAGCATTTCAATGCCGCGCATGTATCTGCCTGCTTATGCATATAGCGGCGCGCTGATAAGGCAATTGCTACGGCAGCAACCATAGCCGTCAAAATAGAGACTAAAGAGAGAAATTGTTCGGCTCTATCTAAAGTTTTGCGCATCGTTGGCTGCGCATTTTCAATAGTTTCAACGCGAAGACCATGTAAGGCTTGAGATTCAATATAACGGGTTGCCCACTGTTGATATGTTGACATGATGCTGTCTGGGCCAGCCACCAAGAATCGATAGGTGACTCTACTACCAAGCCCAATTAAATCTGTGGAGGCTAAGTCATCTATGCACATCATCAGACGTGGCGCGAAATTCATAAACCCAGCGCCACGATCTAATTCGCGCGTCAAGATTCCAGCGATCACAAACTGTTGACCGCCCAAGCGAATTGAATCGCCAATCTTGGAATGCAAACTACTTAATAAGGCTGCATCAACCAGGACCGTTCCACAAGCTGGCCCTGTATTTGATATGGCGTTATTTTGTAATGAACTTTGCCCCGTAGAAACTTCCAAAGAACCCCTTAGAGGATAAGAGGAGCTGACCGCTTTTATGGATGCGAGTTTACTAACACCCCCACTACTAGCCATACTGGGAAAGACTACGGTTTGCGCTATCTCAAGATGACTCTTTATCGCCTCTTGTAAAAACTCTGGGGGCAATGGCTGATCAGAGGCAATTAATAAATCGGCAGCGAGTAATTGGCGCGCATCAAACTCGAATGCGCGATGCATGCGATCAGCCAAGTAACTTACGCTACTTAATGCGCTTACCGATAAAACAAGGGCAAGCAATAGACTCAATAGCTCTTTAGAGCGAAGGTCCTGCCTTAACCCCTTAAAGAGGTCTAATAAAAAGGAAATCAAATGGCCTGTATCTGACCACCATCAACACGCATGACAGTGCCAGTAATAAAAGAAGCATTCTGACTAGCCAAGAATGCCGCGGCATCGCCATATTCACGAGGATCTCCGTAACGACCCATCGGAATCTGGCTCAGGCTCGCCTTAATTACCTCTTCATAGCTGATGCTCTCTCGTTTAGCGCGCGCTTCATCCAGCTGACGCAAGCGATCTGTCGCCACCCTACCAGGCATGATGACATTCACAGTAATTCCATCTGCAGCCACTTCGCTAGAGAGTGTTTTTGACCAAGCTAACAAGGCAGCCCGCAAGGTATTGGAAATTGCTAAGTTCTTAATAGGAGCGACCGCGCCAGAAGTGGTGCTAGTGATAATGCGGCCCCAGTGACGCTGACGCATACCAGGAATTACTCGATCTGTAATAGCGATTAATGAAAGCACCATGTCATTAAAACTTTTTTGCCAAAGTGCAGGATCTTGACCTACCGCTGGTGTAGGTGGAGGGCCGCCAGTATTGTTAATAAGAATATCAATTGGACCCAATTCATTTTCCACCCTGGTAACCAGGCCATCTATCACCGTAGGGTCTGATAGATCCCAAGATAAAGCCAAAGCCTTTCCACCAGCTGCCTCGATCAACTCAACAGATTTCTGCAGACCCTCTGCATTACGCCCTGTTACCGCTACCTTGACACCTTCGCGAGCCAATGAAACTGCCATCGCTTGACCTAAGCCACGACTTGAAGCCATTACTAGAGCTACTTTTCCTTGAATTCCTAAATCCATGTTATTCCCACCTATTTTTATCTTTTTTGTTTTTTGCTATTCACTGCTTAATCCAGCTGTAATTTTTGCTTAGCCACCACTTCTTTATAAACCGTGTACTCCGCTTTAATTTCTTTTGCGAATGCTTCTGGGCCGTTAACATTAATCAAAGAGCCAGTTTCATCAATGCGCTTTTTAACTGCCGGATCAGTCACCGCCTTTTGCAAAGCTGCGTAATATTTATCAACCACATCTTTTGGCAACCCAGCTGGACCGAGAAGGCCGTAATACGCCATCCGATTGACTGGGGCTAAACCGACTTCGGTAAAGGTCGGAACATTAGGTAGCTGAGCTAGACGCTTTGGCGCAGCAACCACAATCGGCACCAACTTACCATCCTTGATGAATGGCAGAGATGAAGGCAGGTTATCAAAAATCATGGAAACTTGTCCGCCTACCGTATCTGCCAATGCAGGGCCGGCGCCACGATAAGGAATGTGGACGATATAAACACCAGTCAGGCTTTTAAAAAGCTCTGTTTGCAAGTGGCCAATACCACCTGTACCTGAGCTAGAGTACGAATACTTTCCAGGATTAGCCTTGAGCACCTCCATAAAGGTCTTGAAATCTTTTGCAGGAAATGATGGGTTTACTGCAATGATGTTTGGCGTAGCTGCAATATTGCTAATTGCTGTGAAATCAGTGATTGGGTCATAACCAATCTTTGGATTGATCGCAGGATTGGCAGCTGTAGTAGATACAGTGGCCATCCCAATGGTGTAACCATCTTTAGGTGCACGCATGACCTCTAAGGCGCCTATGGAGCCGCCCCCACCTGCCTTGTTCTCCACAATGACAGGTTGTCCTAATTGACGACCCAAAGCATCCCCAACAGAACGCGCGATGATGTCTGTGCTTCCCCCGGGGGCGAACGGCACAATCAAGCGAATCGGTTTACTGGGAAATCCATCTGCGTGAGCTATAGAGATGGCCCCAAGCCCAAGCATGAGACAAACAACTAAAGCAGTCTTGGTGAATATCTTGTAGCCCCGCGATTGATTGATCATCTTACTGTCCTAAAGGTTTTGGCAGATTGCCGGCATATTTATAAAGTTGCATTTCATATTCTTGGAAGATTTCAGCTAAGGCTTGCTGCTGACCCAGTACCAGTGCTTCAGGGGTATTGTCTTTAAGTAATATGCGCTTGGTGTATCGATTTGCACCAATCAGGGGGTTTACTTTTGCACCACTAGTTGCGCTTAAGAAAAACTCGACGCTAACCACTGCTTCAGGCTTAGATCGATAGTCTCCATAGAACTCCTCAATAGAGGCCTGTAAATAGTAATAAGGAAAGAAGCTATTACTCTGCCCGACAGTGGCAGAAAAAATATTGGCCTTATTCATCCACTGACGTTCGGCATTCCCAAACATCTCTGCGGGGATAACGGCATAGACGTTATAAAAATCCTTTTCATAACGCTGGTCCCCTGTTCGGTAAACCAGAGACTTGCCGTCAAATGGAGGTGCAACTGATACTGAACCAATCTTTAACCAAATATCTGTACGTTCTTGCCTTGGAGGGCCAGCTCTTTCGGGATTAACCATCCATGCTGCAGGACTCACAGGTGGACGCGTTGGCAAAGTACAGGCAGACAATCCCAGAATAGCGGCGATCAATAGAATGCGCTTCATCATTTCTGCGCCCCAGTCTGGCCTGTAGCTTGATTCGCTGGTGCAATCTTAGGTGGAGGCTCGCTCCATATCAAACTCGATGGAGACTGGCTAATAATGCGGCTAAATTCATTTAAATTCTCACTAGCCTGCTTGATGTTATCCATAGTCAAAGTGGTATCGCCTTGAACACTGGTAATTGTTTGACGCAATGAAGTAGTCGCAGCCACCAATTGATCCATTAACGCTTTCAACTCGCCCTTATCGGTCACGTTATTAACTCTAGTTAAGATGACATTCAATTCCTTGACGGTCTGAATTACGCCTTGGTTATCTTTACCGTTGCCAGCCATCATGACATTGAGGTTATCCAGTACTAGGTCCATCTTTTTCACGGAGCCATCAATATTCATTTGGTTAAGCGCGCCAATAAGCTTTTGAATCCCAGCGATAATTTCATCCGTCTGATTGGGTAGCGATGGAATTACGGGGTAATCAGGCTTCCAGCTATAAGGTAATTGCGGATAATCGTGCGCACTAGATACAAAATCAAACTCCACATAACTGACGCCAGTAATCCCCTGTGATTTGATGCGGGCACGCAAATTATTTTCAACGAAATCTGCAATCTGCTCTTGACCCACTTTATCGCCATAAATTTGCATCCGCACTAAAACATACTGGCGACGTTGATCAAATGGCATATTTGTTTCATAAATATCGCCAGTCAAAGCAATCTGAGTGACCTGGCCAATCTTGACCCCCCTGAACCGAACTGCCGCACCAGCATCTAAACCTGTTACAGATTGCTTGAGATACGTTTCTATCGTGAACGATTTTTTAAAGAATTGTCCCGATCCAAAAATCAGAATCACGGCAATCAAGACGCCGATTGCAGCCAGTACAAATACGCCTAAGCGAAAATAGTTTGGGTTTGAGTTATTACTCATGCCGCGTCCTTGCTCATAATGCGATTGAAAAATTGATGCACTCGAGGATCTTTGCTGGTATCACGTAACACTTTGGGGTCTCCTTCAGCAATAATGCCTTTAGCTTGCTTGTCCAACATAATGACTTTGTCTGCGATGGCATAGATACTTGCCAATTCATGCGACACAATGACAAAGGTAATCCCTAAATTTTTTGATAGATCTATGATGGTGCTATCTAGATCGGCCGAGGTAATCGGGTCAAGACCTGCTGAAGGCTCATCCAAGAACAATATCTTAGGATCTAAGGCCATCGCGCGTGCAATCGCTGCGCGTTTTTGCATGCCGCCACTAATTTCGCTAGGCATATAAGACTCATAAGGCAACAAGCCAACCAGATCAAGCTTACAACGCGCCAATAAATTCATCTGCGTCTGAGTAAGCTGGGTGTACTCCTGCATAAACAAGGTTACGTTATCCAACAAATTCATCGAACCAAATAAAGCACCCTGCTGATACATGACACCAAAACTCGTCATAATTTTTTGGCGTGCGGGGCCTTGAGCGGTGGTGATGTTTTGACCTTCTATGAGCACATCACCCGACAAAGGTTGATACAAACCAAATAAATTCTTCAAAAGGCTAGATTTACCGCAACCTGAGCCACCCAAGATGACAAAGATTTCACCATTATTAACAGTGAAATTGAGGTTTTGCATTAAGACGTTAGATCCATAGCCAACTGTCAGGTTTTGGACGTCAATCGCGCAGGTGGTGTTATTCACTTCACTCATTAGAAGCCCGTCTTATAAGAAATGAAAGCGAATATTCCGTCAACAATCACGATCATCACGATGCTGCTAACCACGGCACGAGTTGCAGAAATACCAACTGCTGCTGCCCCGTTTCCAGTTTGCATACCCCGCAGACAGCCTACCGCTGAAACAACTACACCAAATAAGGTGGCCTTAATTAATCCCGACGTGACATCTTCAACATCGACTGCGGAGAGCATGCCGTTATAAAAATTAATGAAAGGGATTCCATAAATCAACATAGTGAGCATGGATGCAAAGATACTGACGATGTCGGCAAATAACGTTAGGATCGGGGCAACCAAAATACCAGCCAGAACACGGGGTACCACCAAGAATCGCATTGGACTTAAGCCGCCCGAAACCAAGGCATCAACCTCGCTATTGACGGTCATGGTTCCAATCTCAGCAGCAAATGCTGCTGATGATCGGCCGGCTAGCAAAATAGCAGTAATCAAAGGCCCCATCTCACGTACGATGCCGAGTGCAGCTAGCGGGCCAACAAATGACACGGCGCCAAACTGCTTCATCCCGATAGCAGCTTGAAATGAAAGAATTACGCCAATTAAGAAGGCAACCAACCCAATAATTGGCAAAGCATTAATACCAGCTTCTACAGCTGCATTAACAAAGTCACCCCAGCGAACATGCTTTAAATTTCGAACAGACCACACAAGGTCTGAGCCAAGATGACCTAGAAAGGTAATTAAACCTTTGCTATCTTTTATTAAATTTGCAGTACCCATTCCTATATTGGTCACAAAACCTCTTTGTGGCTTCGCTACAGGGGCTGGAAATAAATTTGAGATGGGATCAAATTCTTTTAACAGTGGCTGATAGCGCTCAGCTAAGCCTATCAATTCGAAATTACCACCGGCGACAGTTTGTGCTTCTTGCAATGCAATGATGAAAGCGATTCCAGCACCATCAAGTGTTTCGACTTTGGTGACATCACAAGTAAGGGATTTAGCAGCACTATTAACCGTAGAGCTTGAATGTAGCCATGCATCCTGGGCTGCACGCACTTGCGTCCATACACCACCCAGCGTATACACATTTACAACACCATTTAACGTGACATTTGCATGCGTGTCATCCACCTTGCCCCAGGCAGCAATTGATGCCTCAGAATTAGTGGAAATGGTGTCAGAATTACTCATAGGGCAACTATAAGGGATCTCTGTAGGGGCCGATGGAATTGCTAAAAGTAAAAAGGGCCCAGTTTTTCAACTAGGCCCCATATGAGTTGGTGCGGCTGGCAGGAATTGAACCCACGACCCCTTGGTTCGTAGCCAAGTACTCTATCCAGCTGAGCTACAGCCGCAACAGCCATAATTATGCCATGGAAGAGAAGAACTACATCACACCCGTTGGTCACGAGCGCATCAAAACCGAGCTCTTACAGCTCTTAAACCTTGATAGACCGGAGGTTGTCAAGGTTGTCCACTGGGCTGCCTCTAATGGAGATCGCTCTGAAAATGGGGACTATATTTATGGAAAAAAGCGCTTACGGGAGATAGATCGCCGAATTCGCTTTCTGAATCAACGCCTGGAATTTGCTGTGGTGGTCGATAATTCAGCCCGAAAATCGGGGGATCAAGATGCTGAACAGATCTTTTTTGGAGCTACGGTGACCTATTCCCCACTAAAGGGAGCCGATGCTGGCAAGGAAATTACCATCACGATTGTTGGTGTTGATGAAGTCGATTTAGAAAAAAATCATGTCAGCTGGGTTTCCCCCATCGCCAAAGCCCTGATCAAGGCAAGATTGGGTGATTGCGTCAAGATTCAAACGCCGACTGGACCTACGGAAATAGAGATATTAGAGGTTCAATACCTCTAAATGAGGTTGCTATTAACCGGCCCTAGTTCGCGTCACACGCATCACATCTGGATTGGTGCGTAAGCTCCGCATCACTTTAGAGAGATGTAGACGGTCATAGACCTGAATCGTAAAACGAATCGTCACAGAATCTTCTTTAAATCGATCTTCCATCGAAACATTCATGATGTTGGAGTCTGCAGATGTGACGCTACTAGCAACTCGCGCCAATACGCCCTTACCTTGACGCGTATCAATTGCAAGATCAACTTCAAATTCTCGATTAAGTTCTTTGCCCCACTCCACCTCCACCCATTTATCGCTATCTTTCGATAGCATGCGAAGTGCTGTAGGGCAATCATTAGCGTGAACCTGAAGTCCCTCACCTTTACCGAGATAACCAATAATGTTGTCACCTGGAATAGGATGGCAGCAGGATTGGAAGCTAATGGAATTTCCTTCGCGCCCATCTACTAAGATCGCTTGGCGCTGATGGTGGTGACCTTCCTGCTGAGGAGCAACCCAATCCCCAGTGCCAAGACGCATTTGTTCGCCGCCATCCTCATCATCTACCAAGATTTTGAGGCGAATAGCCAACTCTTGAGGAGATCTACGACCCAAGGCGATATTGACGCAGGCTTCCTCGCGGGTTTTATCACCCGTCCAGTGCATGAGCTTTTCCCAAATTTCTGGGGTCAGCAATGCAGCATCTACCCCTTGTTGGCGCAAAGCATTGGCCAATAAGCGTTCGCCTAATTGGAGCGACTCTGAGTAGTGCTTTGTTTTTAGTGAGTGCCGAATGGAGGCGCGGGCTTTACCAGTTCGCACAAATGCCAGCCAACCTGGGTTGGGTTGAGAATTTGCAGAGGTAATCACTTCAATAATGTCGCCGTTCTTTAACTCACTACGCAAAGGTAACTGCAAGCCATTAATTTTTACGGCCACACAGGTATTACCCAAATCACTGTGAATGGAATAAGCAAAATCAAGTGCAGTGGCGCCTCGTGGCAAAGCTCTAATCTGGCCTGCTGGGGTGAATACATAAACAGCATCTGGAAATAAATCAATCTTGACGTGCTCTAAGAACTCTTGAGAGTCTCCACTGGTGTCTTGAATATCAATTAAGGATTGCAACCATTGATGTGCACGGTTTTGAACCTCGCTCATATCTGGAGAGCCGTCCTTATAGGCCCAGTGAGCCGCTACACCCGCCTCGGCAATCGCATGCATATCAGTAGTGCGAATCTGAAATTCCACAGGCACACCAGAGGGGCCTAATAAAGTAGTGTGTAAAGACTGGTAGCCATTCAACTTGGGAATGGCAATGTAATCTTTAAATTTACCTGGCATCGGCTTGTAGAGAGAATGCAGAATTCCTAGAGCCCGATAGCACTCATCAATACTGCCTACCGTAACGCGAAACGCGTATACATCCAACACTTGAGAAAAACTCAAATGTTTGGCACGCATTTTGTTGTAAATACTAAACAGCGTTTTTTCACGGCCGCGCAGATCTACATCAAGATTCGCTTTTGCAAATGCCATACGAGATGCTTGCAAAATCTTTTCAATCATCTCCTTGCGATTACCCCGCGCCCGCTTAACCGCACCCTCAATTACTCGGAAACGCATCGGCATTGAGTAGCGGAAGCTAAGGTCTTGCAAATCTCGGTAAATAATATTCAGACCCAGGCGGTGTGCAATGGGTGCGTAAATCTCAATGGTTTCAGCGGCGACTCTACGGCGCTTTTCAATCGGCACCGCATCTAAGGTGCGCATATTGTGTGTACGATCAGCGAGCTTTACCAATATCACCCGTACATCTCGTGCCATCGCCATAAACATTTTGCGAAAGCTTTCTGCTTGCGCCTCAGCATGACTCTGAAACTCTAATTTATCGAGCTTAGTGAGCCCTTCTACCAGTTCAGCAACCTTGTTACCAAACTTTTCAACAAGATCGGCTTTAGTGCAGCCTGTATCTTCAATCACATCATGTAATAAGGCAGCCATGATGGAGGGTGCATCTAGGCGCCATGTGGCACAGAGCTCAGCAACGGCAACTGGGTGAGTGATGTAAGGCTCGCCACTATGGCGATATTGGCCTAAATGCGCAGCATCTGAAAATTGAAATGCTTTTTTGATCTGAACAACTTCTTCAGGCTTGAGGTAAGTTAACTTAGATAAAAGCCCCTCAATCGAAACGACTTGATGCTTTAAAGGGAGAGTTGGGCTTGATGTAGGCCCAAATAAATGGCGACTCGATTGCGCTAATAAGTCGGCAATGATCGATTTTTTACCACTTAACTTATTGATGGTGACGGGAGTGTCTGACTGAGAATCCAGCAGATCGGTTTGCACCTTATTGAAGGCCTCTTTGGACGAGGCCCCTCCTACTAATTCCGATGTCTTGGTCGCACTAAATGGGAGCTCCACACCGGAACTCCTCTATTACAAAGGTACTTTGGTCAACATGTCACGGTCGGTTACACCAGCTGCCACTTCACGCAAAGCAACAACAGTGGCTTTATCTCTGGACTCAACACGTGGCGAATGACCTTGAACCAATTGGCGAGCACGATAAGTCGCAGCCAATACAAGTTCAAAACGATTAGGAATAGTTTTAAGGCAATCTTCTACAGTAATACGGGCCATGCTGGACTCACTTAATTTAGCTTCAATACCTATAGGATAACTGATTAGACCCCGAGGCGCTTCAAAAGCGCTGGATTACGGGCCATGCTGGGGCCTGAGCGAAGGCGACTAGAAGCCAGAATGTGCTTTAAATCTGCTAAAGCCTGCTCAAAAGAATCATTAACTACGATGTAATCAGCTTCGTGGGCATGTGTTAACTCCACATGGGCAGCTGCAAGCCGCCTTTGAATGGTGGCTTCATCATCCTGCCCCCGCTTGCGCAGGCGCTCTTCTAGGGCCTCAATCGAGGGAGGAAAAATAAAAATCCATTGAACTGAAGGAATGAGTTTACGAATCTGTTGAGCACCTTGCCAATCAATTTCTAAAATGACGTCGCTGCCTGACTGCATTTGAGATTCAATCCAGGGCTTGGAGGTGCCATAAAAATGTCCATGAACTTCTGCCCATTCTAAGAAATGACCCTGATCGCGTTCTTGGGCAAATTCATCTTGCGCAACAAAACGATAATCTTTTCCATCCATTTCACCTGGTCTAGGCGCTCGGGTTGTTGTTGAAAGAGATAATTTCAGGCCTGCATCTTCTTTTAGTAAAGCATTTACCAAGGAGGATTTACCTGCTCCCGAAGGAGCCACAATCATCAACATGCTGCCTTGATAAGAGGAAGTGGAGTTTGAACCGTTCATCGCTAAATTATCGTCATTACTCTAGGTTTTGTACTTGCTCGCGCATTTGCTCAATTAAGAGCTTGAGCTCAAGTGCAGCTTGCGTACATTCCTCGGAAACAGATTTAGAGCTCAGAGTATTGGCCTCACGGTTTAACTCTTGCATTAAGAAATCTAAACGCTTACCGACAGGACCTTTGCCAGCTAGAGCGTTATCTACTGCTTGTAGATGGGTTTTCAAGCGCGCGAACTCTTCTGCCACATCGATCCGTACTGCGTACAGAACAACCTCTTGGCGAATACGTTCCATTAATTCTGCGCCGCCTTTTGCTTGCTCTTGAGCAGCCAGAGCTTCGGCTAGGCGTTCAGTTAACTTTTCTTGATATTGAGCGACATACTCTGGAACCTTGGGTTCAATCACTTTGACAATCTCGCGCATCTTGCCGGTAATCGTAGTGAGCACACCCACCAGAGCTTTGCCCTCAGCGTGACGACTTTCAGTAAGCGCTGCTAAAGCTGCGCGAGCTGCTTCAACTGTAGCCGCAATCCAGCCTTCTTCTTCGCCGCGTGGCTCAGACACTACTCCAGGCCAACGCAAGACTTCGGCAATACTTAATTCGACTGCCTTTGGGAAAGCTTCTTGGGCTTTTTCTTGAAGGGTATAGAGCGCATCTAGACGATCTTTATTGAGGGCGCCTAAGGCATGCGGATTGCTTTTGGCTGTGCCAGCTGCCCCGCTATTGACCCTCCAAGCAGCCCTAAACTCGACTTTTCCTCGGGAAAGGCTTTGCGTTGCCATTTCCCGTATGGCGGGCTCAGCCCCACGGCACTCATCCGGAAGACGGAAGCCCAAATCCAGAAAGCGGCTATTGACAGCCCTACATTCCACCTGCAGATCAGCAACTACACCAGCTCCTAGGGAGACTTGGCGAGAAGCGCTGCCATAACCAGTCATGCTCGATATCATATGGACATTGTAGATTGATCCTTAACCATTCAGACCATATTTCAAGGCCAACATTCATGAGCAGCCCAAACTTAGCTAATATCACCCGCCCAAGCGGACGCAAACCAAAAGACTTGCGCCCCGTGACAATATCTAGAGCCTTTACGAAACATGCCGAAGGATCTGTCTTAATTGCATTCGGTGACACTAAGGTTCTTTGCACTGCCAGCATTCTAGATAAAGTACCGCCCCACAAAAGAGGTTCAGGTGAAGGTTGGGTTACCGCTGAATACGGCATGCTTCCCCGCTCTACACATACCCGCAGCGATCGTGAAGCTGCACGCGGCAAACAATCTGGTCGTACCCAAGAAATTCAACGTTTAATCGGTCGTGCAATGCGTAGTGTATTTAATCTAAAAACTCTTGGCGAGCGCACCATCCATTTGGATTGCGATGTTTTGCAAGCAGACGGTGGAACACGTACCGCTTCAATTACCGGTGCCTATGTTGCCGCTCGTGATGCCGTGAATCAATTGCTTAAAAGTGGTGCCTTAACTCAAGATCCCATCATTGATAGCGTTGCCGCGATTTCTGTGGGCATCTACCAAGGTGCACCTGTCCTGGATCTAGATTACCCAGAAGATTCTTCCTGCGATACCGATATGAATGTCGTGATGACTGGTAAAGGCGGCATGATCGAGGTACAAGGCACGGCCGAGGGCGCTGCTTTTTCAAGAGCAGAATTAAATGCCCTACTAGATTTAGCTGAACAAGGCATTCAAGAGCTCACTCAATTACAAATTGATTCTTTAAAGTAAGCAGCAATCTGTATGAAGAAATTAGTCCTAGCCTCTAACAACGCTGGCAAAGTAAGGGAGTTTCAGGCGCTCTTAGCCCCCTTGAACTTCCAAGTGATCCCACAAGGTGAACTAGGCATTCCTTCGGCTGAAGAGCCGCACTACACTTTTGTTGAAAACGCCTTAGCAAAGGCTCGTCACGCCAGTGCTGCAAGCGGCCTTCCCGCTCTGGCCGATGATTCAGGCATTTGCGCCCATGCTCTTCATGGTGAACCTGGCGTATTGTCAGCCCGCTATGCCGGTGAGCAAGGGGATGATGCTGCCAATAATCAAAAACTCATTGCTGCATTAAAAGAGCAAAGTGATCGAGAGGCGCATTACGTTTGCGCCTTAGTGATGGTTCGCAGTGAGAATGATCCCGAGCCACTCATTGTGCAAACACGCTGGTATGGCAAGATTATTGATGAAGCTAAAGGAAGTCATGGCTTTGGTTACGACCCGTTCTTTTTCCTACCAGAACTTCAGATGACAGCGGCTGAAATGGATCCAGCGCAAAAGAATTTAATCAGCCATCGTGGTCAAGCCTTACGCGAACTTATTACTCAGCTTCAGTCACGTGCTTAATCCAGTTACTCTTAGCGCGTTACCGCCGTTAGCGCTTTACATCCACTTTCCCTGGTGTGAAAAGAAATGTCCTTATTGCGATTTTAATTCCCATCAAATTAAGGATGCCAAAAGCAGTACCAATGGGTTTGATGAGCCGCGCTATATCAAAGCCTTGATTGCAGATCTAGAAACAGAGCTTCCTAATATTTGGGGGCGACAAGTCCATAGCGTTTTTATCGGCGGTGGCACCCCTAGCCTGCTCTCACCAGAAGGTATGGATCAATTGCTTTCAGCGGTTCGTGCGCGCATTAATCTGGAGCCTGATGCTGAAATCACTATGGAGGCCAATCCTGGATCAGTTGAGGCTGAAAAATTTGCTGCGTTTGCCAAAAGCGGGATTAATCGCGTATCCCTAGGTATTCAGAGCTTCCAAGATGAACAACTTAAGGCTCTAGGTCGCATTCACAATGGCGCGGAAGCTAAGCGTGCAGTGCAAATTGCCTTAGATCACTTCAAATCAGTCAATATCGATTTGATGTATGGCCTACCAAATCAAAACCTGGATTCTGCCAAGACTGATATTGAAACAGCCCTCTCTTTTAATACGCCCCACCTTTCTTTATATAACCTCACCTTAGAGCCCAATACTTACTTTGCAAATTTTCCACCCAAGCTTCCGAACGAGGAAGTGATTGATGCGATGTTTGATCAAAATGTAGATCTACTGTCTAAAGCAGGCTATCGGCGTTATGAAATATCGGCTTATGCCAAGAAAGATCAAGAGTGCAAACACAATCTGAACTACTGGCGCTTCGGGGATTACATCGGTATTGGTGCAGGTGCACATGGAAAAATTTCCTATCCCAATAAGATTACCCGTCAAGTGCGAGAACGCCATCCAGAAACGTATATGCAGTTGATGGAATCTAAAGGCAATGCCTTAATTGAATCTCGTGAAATTGAAGCTAAAGACCTCCCCTTTGAATTTATGCTCAACACCTTACGTTTAAGCGATGGTGTAGATACCAATACCTATAGTGAGCGGACAGGGTTACCTTTAAGCACGATTAGCAAAGGCTTGAATGAGGCCTGCAAAAAAGGCCTCTTGGATGAAAATCCTAGCAAACTAAAGGCTACAGATCAGGGTTTACGCTATCTGAACAACCTGCAGGAAATATTTCTCAGTTAAAGTAAGACCAATACAAAAATAAATAGTTTCGGAGACCAAACATGTTTCAAAGAGCTTGTTGTTCTAGGCGTCATCATCTTTTTCTTGTCAGCGTGATGGTGTTCATAAGTACCCTATTGCTTTCATTTAATTCAATTGCCCAATCTAAAGTATGGCCCGATAAGCCGGTCAAACTGATTGTTGGCTTCCCACCAGGCGGCGGCTCTGATGCAGTAGCCCGCGTCATTGCAATCAACTTATCTCAAATGTGGGGTCAGCAAGTCATTGTTGATAACCGCGGTGGCGCTGCCGGTACGATTGCAGCAGATCTAGTAGCCAAGTCAGCGCCTGATGGTTACACGCTTGGACTTGCGCATGTGAACGCCATGTCCATCATTCCTGCTTTGGGGCAAAAAATGTCCTATAACGCAGCGACGGATTTCACACCCATCGTCTTGCTGGGTATCACGCCCAATATTTTGATAGCTAACGTAGATGCGCCTGCAAAGAACGTTAAAGATTTAGTTGCCTATATGAAACAAAATCCAGGCAAAGTCACTTTTGGCTCGGCAGGCAACGGCAGCACTCAACATCTTGCCTTTGAATTATTCATGCATATGGCAGGTACCCAAGCCTTGCATATCCCCTATAAAGGTAGCGGTCCAGTACTCGTGGATTTAATGGCAGGACATATCACCTATGCCTTTGAAACTATGGCTGCTGCTACACCACATATTCAAAGTGGCAAAGTCATTCCTTTGGCCCAAACACGCACCAAACGCTCTCCTGCCTACCCCAACCTCCCCACCATGGATCAACTCGGTTTTGTAGGATTTGAGGCTACTGCTTGGTACGGCTTAATGGGTCCAGCTAACTTAGACCCAAAAATTGTGCAAAAGATTAATACCGACGTCAATACGATTTTACGAAAGCCAGAAGTGCAAGCCAAGATGGCTGATGTGGGAGCAGAGGATGGTGGCGGCACCCCAGCGGCCTTCAGTAAATTTATTGTCAAAGATCGAAATCAATGGGCAAAGTTGGTGAAAGATGCCAAGCTGCAGGTTGACCTGAACTAAAACAGAAAATAAATAAGGCTCCAAACAGGAACCTTATTTATTGATGCAGATTGGATTCTCTCGCTTACTACTCACCCGCAGTAATGGCCAACTCTTGCGCTTCAAATGGATCGCGAGTTGTTTTCTGAACTTGAGGCGCAGTCTTAGGTTTGGTGCCTGGCATGAGCTCAAAGTCTGGCTTAAAGACAGTTAAGGTACCTTTCAGTTGATCAAAGGCCTTACGGTCGCCAACAAACTTCACTTTGCCTTCAGCCAAAAGCCTGTCGAATGTAGTTTGACCGCCCATGACTTGCTCTAAATCACTGCGATTCAGAGTAATCGTTAGTGTTGGATCCTTGGCTTGCTGACCTTTGATATTCGTTAAGGTCGAGTTACTCATCTCAATTACAAATTTTTCGCCGTTATCAGGCGTATCGAGATTGATAACGAAATTCATGCCAGTAGCTTTTTTACTGTCCATACTAATTGCTAGTGAGTTAAGCCATAACTCGGTAGTCATCGCCTTGATCATGTCAGGTCCATTGGATTTTGGAGAGGCTCCTGATGGCATTCCATGACGCAACTCATACGCCGCCCCTAAAAAACTATTACGCATGCTTGCGCTCTCTTTTTGGTAGCCAATTTGCTCAAAGATATCTGCAAGTAAATCTTTGGCTGCAGTATTGTCGGGTTGAGCGTAAACCAATTTATTGACAATCTCCATCGCCTCGCGATATTTACCTTGTTTATAAAGCTGTCGTCCTTTCGCCAAGATCTTTGACGAACCACCCATCATTTCAACGTACAAAGGAGCAGAATCTCTTGGTGATAGGGGCGCCAGGGTTGCCGGATTGGCATCCCAATAACCTAGATAGCGGTTGATTACGGCGCGGCTATTGTGTTCCTCAGAACCATGATAGCTATGAGCAGCCCACTGGGTTTTTAAACTCTCTGGTTGCTTATAGACATTCTGAATTTCATTAATGGTGACGCCATTGTTTGCCAAGTGCAACACTTCATTGTGCAAATGAGCATAACTATCACGTTGTGTACGCATCACCTCCTGAATGCGTTCGTTACCCCAACGTGGCCAGCTATGCGAAGCAAACATCACTTCACTCTGAGTGCCATACCGATATAAAGCGTTGTTAATATTTTTAGACCAAGCCAATGAGTCGCGCACTAATGCGCCTCGTAAGGTATAGATGTTATGAATCGTTGCCGTGATATTTTCAGCAGCCCAAAATGCTTTAAATTGCGGGAAGTAGGTATTCATTTCCGCAGGCGCCTCAGTGCCAGGCGTATTTTGGAACTCCATTTCCACCCCATCTACCGTCATGGTTTCAAATGGTTGAGTGATGTATACATTGGGCTCAATTAATCCCAAGCTTCCTGCAGCGGTATTCTTGCCAATCGCTTGGTCCACATGCCCAAAGGGGCTCCGGGGTAATAAAACGCCGTACTGAAAGTACATCCGACGCGTCATTGCATTACCGGCATAGACATTCTCAGCAACGGCATGATCCATAAAGCCTACCGGGGCTATGACTTTGACTTTGCCGCTTTTCACGTCTGCCTCATCCACTACACCACGAACACCGCCAAAGTGATCCCCGTGAGAATGGGAATACACCACCGCAACCACAGGGCGCTTACCTAATTTTTCATTGACTAACTCTAAGGCAGCCCGAGCTGTCTCTTTCGCAGTCAATGGATCAAAGACGATCCAACCTGTGTTTGTTTTGATGAAGCTAATATTGGCTAAGTCAAACCCACGCACTTGATAGATTTTCTCGGGGACAACTTCGTACAGCCCGTATCCCATATTGAGAATCGCTTGGCGCTGCAAGGATGGATGAACGCTATCAAAGTCTTTACCTTGAAGCAGAAAATCATAACTACCCATATCCCATGCAACATTCCCAGCATCGGCCATGATGGACTTATATGTTGGGGCAGCAATAAATCCCTTTTTAGATTCTTCAAAGTCGCGCTTATCTTCAAACGGGAGAGTCTTGCGCAAATTATTCTGTAGATCAACGGTGTAGCTCGATGGGGCCTGCCCCTTAGGATCAAAGTGCTTTCCCTCCATTGCGCCAGGATCAACTACTACGCCCCCGCCACCGGCAGCAAAAGCAAAGCTACTAGCCATCAATGAAACCGCAAAAGCCATTTTAGAAATAGTAAAATTCATATATTTAGTCCTGACGAAAAAAGCCACTTTGATATCTCAATCTAATGATATGAGCCCCATCCTACATGGCAATTAGCCCTTAGGCTAATGTATCGCTAAACCAATCATTACTTATCCCTGAGTATTGAGGGGCAACTGAACAAGGAATTTGGCGCCACCGCCTAGATTGGACTCAAACCAGATTGAGCCACCATGGCGAGTCACGATGTGTTTGCATAACCAGAGACCCAATCCCATGCCATTCCGTTTGTTGCTAGAAAGCAATTCAAATAGCTGACTCTGAGTATCCGTAGTAATGCCGTCACCGTTATCGGCGACTGAAATCCGAATACCACCCTCGGTATGAACGCCTTCAATGGTGAGCTTTTTATGTCCTTGAGAAGAATTTTCTAAGGCCTGAATACTATTGTTGACTAGGTTTAAAAGCACTTGCTGAATTTCTCCAGCATTGGCCTGCAAAATCAGGCCGGGCTGTAGACGAAGTATGATTTGAATATTCCTTGCAATACACTCTGGCTTAGTAATATCGAGAACTGTATCGATTAAATCACTCAGATCTACCTTTGAATTAACGACGTGCTTCTCAGAAAAGATAGAGCGCAAAGAGCGAATGATGTTCGCTGCACGATTGTTATCAACTAATAATGTATTCAAAATCTCTGACTGAACGCTTGGATCTAAGTCACCATCAGCCAGCTTCTTTTGCAAGAACTGAATGTTTAGACTACTCGCTCCAAGCGGTTGATTGAGCTCATGCGCTATCGAGGCAGATAAAGCACCCGTACTAGCAGTCTTATTGGCTTTTAATAGCGAACCTATCAGAGCCTCTCGCTCTTTAAGAAGTGCCTTGATCTCCTCATTCTCCAGATGCGATTTAACGTTCGCAATAGTGATTTGTTCCGCCCAGTAACCCCCGATGGCAATATAGGACAGCGTATTCATTACCAATTGTGCAATGGTAAATAAGATGAGGAATTGAGGGATTTGGTCAACTTGCCGAATAGTGAAGGTGCCGGCAACAAGAATTGCCATCCGCCCTATCGCAAAAAATAATTCAGCCGTACTCGCATACTGCAAATACGTAAGCTGATTAGAGAATATTTGTTTTCTTTTACGACGTATTTCAAGTATCTGCCAGATATAAAACACGCTCGCTACCATGCACATGAATGTTGTGCGAACCTCAAATGTGCTATGGACCCGCATAAACTCAAAAACGATTAGAAAAAGAATGGCAGATATAAAAAAGCCAATCTTAAGAATTTTCGAAATGGGCTGATTTAGTGAATAACAAAATATGGCTTGTAGTCCAATGGCGATATACAAAAGCGTATTGGCGACAGTGAAGTTAAATTCAGGTTTAGCGACATCTTCGATCGTCACGATGCCTGCGCCAAAGATGATCAAACCCAAAATACTGACCAACAGTGAATTCATCCAATAAGGACTTGGCCTTACTAAATTCTGCGAGCGGTAGTAGTGAGAAATCCCAAAGAAAAGGCCCATCTGAATGATGGCCAAGATAAAGAAATAAATGGCAAGCATGAGCTTCATGACGCTAATCCTACAACGACTATAGGCGCATAGCTTAAAGCCTCTATTTTGGTCGCGTAACGAGCAAAAATCACTTTATGAGCCTTACAATGAAACCACACTATGTCCAGTCAAATCATGCGCTCACTCTTAGCTTCGTGCCTTACCTTAATCCTTCTACTTTGTGGATGTTCTGGCTTAGAGCGAAAAGCAGCCGTTCCAGCTCAATCCTTAAGCAAGGCTCATATTGCAGGCTTACCGAGTGTTCGCTACCTTGTCTCCACTCAAACTGGAGTCGATGCCCTGGTTCAAGATGTTGTCGCGCTGGAATCATCTCGTGGGAAAAATGCTTTTGATGGCGACGCCAATTACCTAGCCCTTTCTGGAGGTGGTGATGACGGTGCCTTTGGAGCTGGTCTCTTGGTTGGCTGGACCCAACAGGGCTCTAGACCGACATTTAATTTAGTTACCGGAATTAGTACTGGCGCACTGATTGCTCCTTTTGCCTACCTTGGTAAAGAATATGACCCAATATTGAAAGAGGTTTACACCAGCATCAAACCAACTGATGTGTATATAGAGCGCGGCATTCTATCCGGCATCATTAGCGATGGTCTTGCAGACTCCACCCCACTCTATACATTGATCTCAAAATACGTTGATGCCAATTTTCTGAAAAAAATTGCCTATGAATACACAACGAATGGCCGCTGGCTCTTAGTTGGCACTACCAATATTGATGCGGGTCAGCCCATTATTTGGAATATGGGGCGTATTGCCAGTATTGGCACTCCAGAAGCTCTTGAGCTGTTTAGACGCATCATGCTGGCCTCAGCATCTATTCCAGGCGCATTCCCACCCGTCATGTTTGATTTCTTGGTAGATGAGCAAGTATTTCAAGAGATGCATGTTGATGGTGGTGCGAGCACCCAAGTCTTTTTGTACCCTGCTGCTGCAGCCGTAAAAGCAAACGAATTAGGCATTAAGCGCCGCGCTAAACGCCAGGTGTACATTATCCGCAACTCGCGTTTAGATCCCCGCTGGAATGAAACAGAACGCCGCACCCTGAGTGTTGCAGGCAGAGCAATCTCACAACTCATACAAACTCAAGGGATTGGCGATCTCTACCGTATCTACAACACGGCGCAAAGCGATAACGTCGGCTTCAATCTTGCATATATTGGTTCAGACTTTAATGAGCCTCATACTGAAGAATTTGACACGAAGTATATGAATGCTCTCTATCAATATGGCTACGAACACGCTATTAAGGGCTACCCTTGGAGCAAATATCCGCCAGGATTTAAAGGTGCCTATGATGCCGATGGAGAAAAGATGCAGATGAAAAAAATTCAATAGCAATACATACGGCTACCATTCTCACATACCTCCCAGAATTAATATGACAGCCCCGCCAAACCTAGAAACTATTCTTAAGACTGAGTTGCTTACTGAAAATATAGTAGCCTCCAAATATCAAATATTATTAGGTCAAGATACGATCTTTAACCCCTCAGTCACATGGCTGGGAAATCAAAAAATCTTCATTGCTAGGCGCTCTTCCTTAAAAACAATTAATGGTGGACTAAGATACGAATATACAAGTGCCCCAAACACAGAAAACCTTATTTTTATCTGCGATAAAGATAATAATTTAATCACCACATCACCTCTAAATGATTTCGCCACAAGAAAATTAACTGGGATTGCAGATTGTGGACTTGAAGATATAAGACTTTTTGTCATAGATGGGGCTTTATATGGCATTTGCGCGGGCCTTTCATTTCCCGGGGGGATTTATAAGCCAAAGCAAATTATTATTGAAATAAAGCAAAATACGATTGTCAATGCTATCTGGCTGAGCTCTCCCACAAATTCAGATTGTGAAAAAAATTGGGCTCCATTAGTCTCAAATCATAACCTTTATCTTTTCTATGGACTCGATCCGTTGAGTTGCCTTGAGATAAGAGGCAACCAAATACTGCTAAAAAAGGGTGTGCTAACTAGCAGCAGCCAAATTAAGTTAAGGGGCGGAACACCCTTCATCACGATTAAAGATAAACATATTTGCCTTGGGCATTACGAACCAATCATGTTGGATCAAAGATATTATCGACATAGTTTTGTAATGCTTGATAACGAGTTCAACATTCTAGAAATAAGCAGGCCATTTTTTATTCAACAAAGAGGTTTAGAGTTTGCAACAGGCCTTTGCGTATCAGACGAAATAATTACTCTAAGTTATGGAGTATCAGATAAAGAGGCTCATTACTTAGACTTTTCTATAAATGAACTTCAAAAGTATCTTTTGCTTCTTTAATGCCAACTCCATCAAAGAAAATATACCCCCGAATTTAAGGGTGCCCATAATGACGATCGAGCACTCCTAGTCAGCAATAAATTCTGTAACCTGAAAATGTATAACCCCAGCCAATGCGCCGGGGTTATACATTTTTTGTAAACGATTTACCTTTACCCTCGATGGATACTACCCAAATAAAGGCTTTAATTCTTTGGTGATAGGAACAACGATGACTGAAGTTCCTTTAAATGACAAAGCTTCTAGATAAGCAGTTTTTAGTTCGTCCAGAGTTTCCACTTTTAAAGATTTAGCACCATAAGCCTTGCCCTGCGCAACAATATCTAAGCCCGGTAAATCTAATCCAGGAACATTCGGTGTTTGTTCTAGCTCAGCAAATTGCTTCAATATGCCGTACTCCTCATTCTGAAACACAACATAAATTACGTGTGTTTTTTGCTGAACACCCGTATATATCCCTTGAACCGAATACTGGAAAGAACCGTCACCCATGAGAGTAACCACAGGTCTATTTCTACCGGATACTTCTTCACCTAAAGCCAAGCCTACTGCAGCAGGCAAATCCCACCCCAAACCACCAGAAGCAAAGGTATAAAAAGTGTCCGGTTGATTAATGCGGAACACATCCTGCATCAAAGGAACAATCGAGGGGCACTCTTCCACCAAAACAATCTCTTTGGGTGAATTTTCTTTCAGAACCTCAAGTACGGCATGAGGCCTTAAAGGCATTGCCGTGCGATCTTCTTTCGTCATAGGAGATCGTTGAGGCGTGTTATTTTTTTCGCGCTGATCAATAAGCTTTAAGGCCTCAATTAAAAATAGTTTGCTATCACTTACCAAGCTATCACCAACCACTGCTTTCGATGTCATATTCGGATCATCACTTACCTGCAATAATGTTGAGCCTTCAGGAATAAACTGCCCTGCTATCCATGGGTAATAGCGGAAGACTGGCGCGCCAATCACAACAATCAGATCGTGGCCTTGAATTTGCTTTTCCAGCGAACCGATACCCGAAGTAAGCGCTCCTTGAAATAAAGGATGGTCTTCTGGGAAGGGGGTGCGCTCAGCAAATGGAGCAGCCCACACAGGTGCATTTAAGCGCTCTGCAAATGCAATGCCGTCAGACCATGCTTGGCTTCTAGCAATATCTGAGCCATATATTAACAACGGGTTTTTGCTAGCGGTAATACGCTGGGCAAATTCCTTCACTTTGTCCGGATCGGGCCCTTGTCTAGTGGATACAGTTCGTGCAACATCGACCTCAGGGATCAATTTTTCCCAATCGTCTAGAGGGAGAGATAAAAATACGGGGCCCTGGGGTTGCTGCATCGCAGTTGCATAGGCCCGCATGAAAGCACCAGGCACATCTTCCGGTCTTGCTGGCTCATAGCTCCATTTCACCCAAGGCTTGGGCATATTAATAGCTTCAATATTGGTTAGCAGAGGTTCATTCAAGAGCATTTCACGAGTTTGCTGACCAGCAGTAATAATGAGAGGCGTTTTATTTTGATACGCAGTGAGTAAACACCCCATCGCATTACCTAGTCCAGCTCCAGTATGAATATTCACAATGACCGGCTTACGCAAACTTTGAGAAAGTCCATCTGCAATAGCGACCACACTAGCCTCTTGAAGAGCTAATACATAATTAAAGTCAGATGGAAAATCTTTGAGAAATGTTTCTTCAGTAGAACCAGGATTACCAACTACTGTGGTTACCTGAAGCTTTCGCAATAAATCAAATGTGATTTCTTTTACTGTGCGCATAGTACTCTTTCTATGGGGTGCTGTATATAGTTAAAGTTAGCTTTAAAGCTAATATAAACCATTGATTCATGATGATGACCAAAAATAAGCTTTTTGTAATTAAAGTCTAATACCAAATATTCCTCGCGTATAAAACAAAAAACCCCATGCTTAAGGGCATGGGGTTTTTGTTAGTAAATATTAAACCCGCTTGAAAAGAAAAAAGTTTTATTGCACTTCTCCAGTCCAAGTATTTTGGCCGGTTTCGGCACCAACTGGATATTGAGAGCATGCTGCTGATGGATTGTTGTAATGGCTACCGGCACCAGTTGCCATATACGATTCAGGGCCTGTATGGTGACCTAGATAGGCATCAAAAATAGCGCAAGAACATGTAGCAGTCCGCACGAGCATTTCTTGCCCATCGGATTTTGTAGTTTTAACTGGCTTTGGATTTACTTTGCAGTCAAAGCTCCAGCAATTAGTTGTTTTTGTACCCTGAGGACAGGATTGATACCCAGCTGTTCCAGGTTGCCATTTAGGTGTTGCGCTCTCCATTGGAAACACTGTTTCTAAACCCATTAACGACCAAATTCTATCTGGGCCAGTGCGTGCGCAAGACCCTTTCATGTTTCCTTCATTCAAGCCAGCCAATCCTTCAAGCGCTATCCCATTCTTATCAGCAATTTCTTTAGTGATAATTGGGCACTCGCAAACTGCCTCAGGATAATTTTTAGTTCTGTGATCACCACCAACATTGACAGCAATTTTTTTACCAGTTGGCTTACAAGTTGAAGAGCCACAGAAAGCAAATTCCCCAGGGCATGCAGTAAGCTTTGGTCCAACAGGCGCGCTTGCTTTTCCCGGTGTATCGCGAACAGTCTCCCTGACATCTTGTTTGGTTATGTTATCGCCCCTCGAAGTAGCTCTTTGATCGACACGATCTTTGAGATTTTGAGTATTTGAATCTGACTGCCCAAGAGCGGATAAAGCTAAGCTAGTACTGAATGCAAATAAACATATTTTTTAAACATGGTTAGATTCCCCTAATCGGCATTGGGATCAATTTTTCGCTTAAATTATGAATTGCTAGGAATAAAAAAGCCACCCCGGAGGATGGCTTTTGTGAAGATTTTGGTAACAAGGCCGCTGTATTGCCACAAACCCTTGTAATACCTATTGAATTGGCGGAAGAGGTGAGATTCGAACTCACGGAGGACTTTCATCCTCGCCAGTTTTCAAGACTGGTGCATTCAACCGCTCTGCCACTCTTCCATTTGCTTGAATCAGATTCGATTCAAGCCATAGATTATAAAGAACTTTTGATTTGACCCTCTAAATGCTTGGCAATAGCAAGGCTGGAGGTCAACCCGGGGGACTCAAAGCCGTATAAATTGAATAAGCCCTGCAGCCCATGATCTGTTGGGCCATTAAAGCAAAAGTCTCCTGCGGGGCTGTTGGGTGGGACTATTTTTGCCCTAACCCCAGAGTAATCTGGCTGAAGAGCACCATCTTTGAGGCCGGGCCAATAACGACGTACGGCTTCATAAAAGCCATCCCCTCTTTTTAAGTCTACTGTGTAATCAATTTGCTCCTCAGACTCAATATCAAGCCACTCTACATCTGGACCGAACTTGGCTTGACCACCCATATCTAAAGTGAGATGGACGCCGAGCCCGCCAGGCTCTGGAATGGGATAAATGAGATGGGTAAATGGAGATTTACCGGATAAAGAGAAATAGTTACCTTTAGCGAAGTACGCTTTAGGTATTTGATCTTTCGCTAATTCTGTAATTTTTTGGGCAACTGCTGGTGCACTCATACCAGCACAGTTAATTAACAACTTGGCTTGCAATTGCATGCCATCAGGTCCACCAATCTCGAGCTCAAAACCATTTTCTGCATTCGCCCCAATTGGCTTTGCACTAATCAGCGGCGATTGATAGGCCACCATACCGCCAGCATCTTCAAAGCCACCCAAAAGAGAAAGCATATATCCATGACTGTCTACGATGCCAGTGGACGAGGAAAGAATGGCTGCTACGCATTGCAACTGTGGCTCTAAAGCTTTAGCTTGTTCGCCAGAGATAATTTTGATGTCTGGAACACCATTGTTTTGCGCTTTATACAGAATCGCTTGCAAGTCATCTAGTTGTGATGCATCGCTAGCTACGATGAGCTTGCCGTAGGGTTGAGTAGCCACTTGATGGCTGCGGCAATATTCATAGAGAAGGTGGTTTCCTTTGACACAAAGCTTTGCTTTTAAAGAATCCTTGGGGTAATAAATCCCCGCATGAATGACCTCGCTATTGCGGGCGCTGCTGATGGTGCCAAAGGCATTTTCTCGCTCTAGCAGGATAGTTTCGCGGCCTTGGAGTGCCATTTCTCTGGCAACAGCTAAACCGACTACCCCAGCCCCGATTACGACACAATCTACGCGCTCCATCTTTCTGCCTCAGATCCTATTCTTAGCCCATCTATCAGTAATAGGCCTTTCTTATGACTCTTAATATACCGAAATCCTAACATTTTCAGTGTTTTAAGGGTTTTGAGGCCCCTTATTGATAATGATAAAATCTAGAAATGTCTTTAACTACCGATTCTCAGTCCAAAGCAATCAGCACAAATGACCTTGGCACGCTGCCCAATGGCTCCCATGCTGCTGTAGATGTAGTTCTGGATACTGCATACCAAGGTATCGACGAGAAGTCCTGGAAGAAGCTATTTGCAAACGCCCGCTCAGCAGGCGTCCCTGAATTTATTACCGATATGTTTGCCGGCAAACATATCAATCAGAGCGAAGATCGCCCCGCCCTACATTCCGCTTTACGCAACCTATCTAAAACTCCAGTCATGCTCCACGGCCAAGATGTCATGCCAGCCGTTGCAAATGTATGGCGACGTATTGAAGCACTTTGCAATAAGTGGGTTGGCATTACTGATGTGATTCATATTGGCATTGGAGGATCAGACTTTGGTCCACGCTTAGCCATTGAAGCATTGGCTCATGTACCTGGTATTGATTGTCGAGGCATGCGCATGCATTTCTTGGCCAATATTGATACCGCTGAATTAGCTCGCATTCTGGATCGTGCTCAACCTAATAGCACGCGCGTGATTATTGTTTCAAAGTCCTTTACAACTTTAGAAACCACGATGAATGCCAAGGCTGTAGTGGCATGGCTCAAAGCCAATGGGCTTACTAAGAGTCAAATCAATCACTCCTTGTTTGCTGTTACTGCAAACATCCCTGCTGCAAAAGAATTTGGGATTGAAGAAGACCATATTTTCCCTTTCTGGGATTGGGTCGGTGGTCGTTACTCCGTATGGTCAGCAGTCGGTCTACCAATTGCTCTTCAGTATGGATTTAAGACTTTTGAAGAATTCCTAGCGGGTGCGCACGCAATGGATTTGCATTTTAAAAATGCATCACTAGAAAATAATCTGCCTGTCATCATGGCGCTCGCACTTTTATATCAGCAAGATAAACATGACATTAAGGCCTATGCCGCTATTCCTTATGCAGATGCTTTGGATTGGTTTCCAAAGTGGTTGCAGCAATTAGATATGGAAAGCAATGGTAAAAGTATTGGCCGCGATGGAAAACCAGTAAAACATTCTTCACCAGTGGTGTTTGGTAGTGCTGGCAGTAATGCGCAGCATTCCTACTTCCAACTTTTCCATCAAGGCCCTGAAATCATTCCGATTGATTTTATTGCCGTGCGTAAACCGATGAGTGATCGCCCTGAAGCGATTGCACATCACCGTATCCTGCTTTCTAATTGCTTGGCTCAAGCCCAAGCTTTAGCCCATGGCAAGAATGCAGATAACCCAAACGATATCTACCCCGGCAATCGTCCTAGTAGCCTACTACTACTGCCTGAGCTAAATGCCTTCTATCTTGGTGCCCTACTAGCACTATATGAGAATCGTGCTGCAACTTTAGGCGCACTCTGGAACATCAATAGCTTTGATCAGCCCGGCGTTGAATTTGGCAAGGTACTTGCTAAGCCTATTGAAAAGGCTCTTGCTACCGGCTCTGATCATATTGAAACAAATGACGGTATTGATACCATTACCGCTTCACGCATTAATTTTTTGAACTCTCACTCGTAAAACCACAAATCATTTATTGATTTAAAGTTTTACTTCACCCCTCAGTATCTAAAGGTTTCCATGCAACTCTCCCCATCGATCTTCAAGGCTTATGACATTCGCGGCATTATTGATGAGACATTAGATCCATCGATCGCCAAACTCATTGGTCAAGCGTTTGGTACAGAGATGCGCGAGATTAATGAAACAGAAATCGTGATCGGTCGTGATGGCCGTTTATCAGGCCCAGCTTTAATTGAAGCCTTAACTGAGGGTTTGCTTTCTACGGGCATTAATGTTATTGACCTCGGTATGGTGGCAACTCCGATGGTCTACTTTGCCGCCAACCAATTGCTTGATGGCAAAAGGCCTAAATCAGGCATCATGATTACCGGTAGCCATAACCCACCGAATTACAACGGCTTCAAAATGGTATTGGGTGGTGCCGCTATTTATGGCGATCAAATTCAGGCACTTCGTAAACGTATTGAAGCGAGACAATTTCTCACTGGCCAAGGTATACGTAGCACTTTCGATATTTTCCCGATGTATTTGGCATATATCGTTGGCGATGTGAAGCTTGCTCGACCTATGAAAATTGCAGTCGATTGTGGCAATGGTGTTGGTGGTGCATTTGCTGGAAAACTTTTCAGGGCTTTAGGCTGTGAAGTACAAGAATTATTCTGCGAAGTGGATGGTAAATTTCCTAACCACCACCCTGACCCAGCCCATATTGAGAATCTACAAGATCTCATAAAAAATCTACAGACTACTGATAATGAATTAGGCCTTGCCTTTGATGGTGATGCTGATCGACTCGGTGTTGTTACTAAAGATGGTCAAGTCATTTTCCCGGATCGTCAAATGATGTTGTTTGCGAAAGATGTTCTCACCCGTAATCCTGGTGGTCAGATCATTTATGACGTCAAGTGCACTCGTAATCTCGCTACCTACGTAAAAAAATATGGTGGTGAACCATTGATGTGGAAAACGGGTCACTCATTAGTGAAAGCCAAGCTCAAAGAAACGGGCGCCCCTCTTGCCGGTGAAATGAGCGGACATATCTTCTTCAAAGACCGCTGGTTTGGTTTTGATGATGGTCTCTACACTGGTGCACGTTTATTGGAGATTCTGTCTAAAGAGAAAGATCCAAGCCAAACCTTAAATGAATTGCCAAATGCTATATGCACCCCTGAGCTTCAATTAGCCTGCGCTGAAGGTGAGCCATTTGCATTGCTGGATGTCATCAAAGCCAATGCCAAGTTCCCAAGCTCAGAGTCTATTAATACCATTGATGGTGTACGCGTGGAATATGCTGATGGCTTTGGTCTTGCCCGTCCTTCAAATACAACGCCAGTAGTAGTGATGCGCTTTGAGGCGGACAGCCAAGAGGCAATTAAACGTATTCAGGCGGAGTTTAAAGTCGTTCTCTTGGCTGCCAAGCCTGATGCAAAGCTGCCGTTTTAATAAATCTATTGAATCGTATCGTCAGGAGATGGGCCTTCTAGGCTAACTCCATGTAATGCGCTAGCCTGCTGGGCTTGCGCAAA
Source organism: Polynucleobacter asymbioticus QLW-P1DMWA-1 (assembly GCF_000016345.1). Lineage (NCBI taxonomy): Bacteria > Pseudomonadati > Pseudomonadota > Betaproteobacteria > Burkholderiales > Burkholderiaceae > Polynucleobacter > Polynucleobacter asymbioticus. The sequence goes on from NC_009379.1 coordinate 1,100,690, forward strand.
GTGTTGGATCACGATTTTGCGCAATTCATCTATTTGCGATAAAGCATATTCTTGGGTGGGAAATATAGCTGGCAACTCTAATACCCTTCCATCTTCAGCAAGAAACCCCGTCTTTACCTGAACACCGCTTGGAGTGGTTTCTACAATAAAAATACTACGGCCCTGAATTTGCTCAGACCGATCTTCAGGTTTAGCTTCTATTTTTTTATCTTCAGACATTTGAATCCTTGCGAATTGATAGTCTTAATTAAAGTTATAACTTGCACTTACCCAACCCCTAGGTTGAGTGGTTGTTCCATCCGTATTAACCGCCTGTCCTGTAGAACTATAAAGTGGGTTTTGACCAACCTTCCATGCAACCATCGCATTGATACCCCACCCTTCGTAATCCCACTTCACACCAAAACCAGCCCCCATTAAAGAGTAAGTATTGTTGGCATTAGTTTGACCCTGCCAACCTGGATATAAATTTTTATATTGCTGAACTACACCACCATCAAAGAAGGTAGACAAAGTAAACTTTTCATAAATACGATGCCTCAGTTCAACAGTGAATAATCCACCTTGAGTGCCCCCTGATTGTGCTACCGGATATGCACGAACTCCATAAGGACCGCCAAGGTAAATTTGTTCCGCCGTATTTAAATTGACTGATGCAAATTGACCAGACACACCGGCATATAAATTCGTATTACCACTTTGATCTAGTTGCTGAGTACGATTAGCCGAGAATGCTAACTTGGCAAAATTAGATGGGGTCACAACTCCATAAGCTGTGGGAGTTGTGTCCGGAATTGCGTACAGTCCATAACCAGATTGGCTAGTCGCCTGAATATCGAGGTGCCCTAGAACCATGGTTACAGAACCAGTATTGATGGCGCCATACCCAATGTCATCAGCTAGATTTCCGGATAGCCCCGCAGAGAGATTATTGATGTTGTAGGCACTAATAACGCTATCAGTGATGAAATTTGTATTGTTATAGCTCTTGATATCGTAGTTAACAGATCCATTTAGGTTAGCTCCTGGGCTTCGGATCAAAGGATATGCACCACTAACACCGGTTGTCCAGGCCGAGCCTGCACCACCGTTATAGGCATAGTTACTAACATTCTTATAATTTAGGAAGGTACCTGCAAGACCTAAACGCAAGCCATCAGGTGAGGCTGGTGCGGAAATCGCCCCCTGAATATATTGCGAGCCTTGCGACACGATTCCATTTAAAGAAAAAGATTCGCCAATACCAATGGGGTTATTCAGATTTAAGGCGACAATACCCTGATTCGCGCCTGTTGTTCTACTGCCATAGGTATTGGCTTCAACACGTCCTTGCACGAGATCGGGCTGAGTTAATTGGAGGCGTAAATCTGACTCACCGTCCTTATCACCAGGTTCTAATTGGCTCAGAACGATAACGCCGGGTGTTTCATTCAAGATGGTTACAGCTCGCTCAATCGCAGGCATGCTCAATGGAGCACCAATGGGATTGGCATAAGTAATGTAGCTTGCTGCTCGTTCTTTACTGAAGCGAGTTGGTCCTTTAGGATTTTCTACGACCACTTTTCCCAACTTTGCTTCGGTAACTAATATTTTTACAATGCCATCCGCAATCTTTTGTGGTGGCAATATTGCCTGAACCGTGTAACCCTTACTGCGATATAAATTTTGAATGGCATCACATGCTCTTTGCAGATCATCAAAGCTAACTGGCACCCCAACCCAAGAACGAATCGCTAACTGCACTTCAGACTCAGGAAGAATATTGACACCCTCCAGTACAAATGACTTGACCGTGAAACGCACTTCCCCTTGTTTGGGAGCGCTAGGCTGAACTGGCGCAGCTTTACTAGGCTCAGGCAAAGCCAAAGGGGATGGCAATGGTAATTGCTGCTCAAGACCCTGTTGCAGCGCTCCAGCATCGACCTGTCCGAATACTTGATACGACCAAGTACATGTCACAAGCCCTAGCAAGCCAATGACTAATTTAGATTTAGATGTGGTGATTCGTAAAGTCAAAACTAGCGTCGAAAAAGAGCTTTAAGTGAATTAAGCTATTGAATATATTAAGTAAATTATCGCATAAGCCTTAAAAACTACTCATTGTTAGCAGCCTATAGCCCATAAGGCGCTCAATGCTAACAGCAGGTGCATTACCGTGAACTCCATTCACCTGTCAGGTGAATTAAAAGTTAATTTTTACCCGAACAGAACCCGTCTGATTGACAAAACCCGAGGTTTTGAATTGATTATCGTAACGAACTGAGTATTCAATTCCATTCTTATCGGTACCCACAAAACCAACTCCAGCGTGATAAAGCACTGGGGATGTTTGTAAACCGTTTGTCGCAAAAGTAGGTCCACCACCAGTAAAGACTGAGTTAATTTGGGTTTGCTTATTCATGGAATCATAACCAGCACCACCATTAATAACAATTTTCGATTTTGGTGTTAACGCCTGATCCAATCTAAGATCTGCCGTAGTCATCAGCTCTTGATATGTTTGCTGATTAACATTTAAATTCAAGCCAGAAGATGCCCCGGTTTCTGTATACCCATTAGCTTGCATTCCAAAATAATCAACCCGTACGGAAGGTATAAATGTTGTGCCCTCAGCAATCGGCATCTGCTTGCTAATGCCTGTTCCAGCATGCGCAGAATAGCTGTAATAATTCGATGAAGCTGCAGCACTTTGGACAAAGTTAATCGTACGAGTTCCCTTATTTTGATTGATACCCATATCCGCTTGGTAATTAACATGCAAGGTTGGGTCAAGCCTGTAGGTACCGTATAAGCCCATTTGATAATTATTTACCACACCACTATTAGGCGCAGCAGCAGAATTGCTTGTGATGTTGGTGTTATCAATTGCCAACATAGCACCAACCCTAGAGTTTACGGAGTACTCTTTATCGACACCCAAAACGACACCTCCAGAGCTGGCTTTATATCCGGAAACTCCTGCTTGGTCATTTTGATTTGACCAACTACCGTATGGTTTCATCCAGAACTGGTCAGTTCCAATAAATTCTTCACCTCTAGCCAAGCCAAGCCCTGAATCCATACGGGATTGAACAATTTGATTTAATGCACGTTGAGTACTATAAGTCGCCTGACTAAACGCACCCGCCATCAGTGGCACTGTTTGACTAATCGCATTTGATTGCGCTTTACCACTGAGAGAATTCAACGCATTAATAGCTGGCGCCATAGTACCTGGCGTGCCATTAGCGATAACCGTTAATGCAGTTGCAGCACCAACCGCAGATGGGTTGTTGTTAGCCAAAACGTTAGGAACATAATTAATCGTGTTGATAGTCTGCGCTCCAACCGATAGATCTAAAGCGGTTGGATCAGTAGCATCTTGTAACACGGTGTAGGCATAAGAACTAGTGCCAGAAACATAAGTACCCGAATAAGAATTAAATCCAGATATTCCACCAGCTGCCTTGAAAATTAAGCCATATGTTTGATTTGCAGCAACTGTAGATCCTGGGTTGATGCCAAAGCTATAAGCGCCACCTGTAAACACGGCATTCCCAGTTGCAAAAAGCTTGCCATAGGCAGAGGTATTGGTAATTCCCACGCTATATTTACCTGACTGAGCATAGTTACCAGTAATGGTTGGAGTATTGCCTGCCGCAACAATGAGGTTACCGGCGTTGGTCAGGGTACCTGTACCAGTATTAACGTTTACGTTGTTGTTTAAGGTTAAGGCGCCGGTGTTACTAATATTGACTGCGCCTACTGCAATGTCTCCGCCACTACTAAAGGTGCCTAATACATTGACGGCACTTGAAGATGAGCCAGTGATGCTGCCGGCTACTACGGCATTAGAACCAGACAGGTTTAAGGTATTGATACCTATATTGGCGGCGCCCAATAAGGTGCCGCTGTTATCAACGGTAAAGGCATTAGCGCTATTGAGTAAGTTAACGGAGTACGTATTACCAGCAATGGTGCCAGTGTTGTTGATGGTGCCTAGGATGGTGGAGTTGGTGGAGACACCGATACCATCTATAGAGCCACTTATCAGACCGGCGTTATTGATCGAGCCGACAGCCCCGCCATTAATAATGGCAACGCCATATTGACTACCGGTAATTGTGCCAACTTGTGAGCCACTTAAGCTTTGGTTGTTAATGGAGTCAACGTAAGAACTGCTACCAACCAAAATAGCGTTAGTTCCTGCAATTAATCCTGTGTTGGTGATACCACCCAATAGAGTGCTGTGGTTAGCCACTACAACAGCACCAAGTGCTCCGCTTATTAATCCAGTATTAGCAATGCCGCCTGTCACAGTGCCATTTGTTACAGAAATCGCATTACTAGCTCCAATTAATGAGCCTGTATTGATGACGCCGCCCGCAACTGTTCCGCCAGCTATTTGAACGCTAGTAACGCCCAGGATGGAGCCAGCATTGCTGATGCCGATCGTACCTGCAATCAAACCAGTGCTAGTAATACCGTTGATAATCTTGCTGCCAGCGCTCACTTGTATTGCAGTAGCGCCAAAAATAGAGCCGGTGTTAGCAATTGAGTCGACAACTGACGCATTTTTCAGGGCAACTCCGAGCAAGCCGCCAGCGATGGTGCCGCTATTAGTTACGCCGCCAACAACAGTAGAGTTTGTTGAGACCAACAAACCCGTGCGATTACCTGAGATCGTGCCTATATTGGTTATGCCGCCAATGACAGCCGAGGCCCCCATAACCGCAATACCCGCAATACTATTCCCCTGAATCAAACCGGCGTTAGTAATGCCATTGGTTACAGTTCCGGCGGTGTTCAGATATATACCATAATTTCCACCGCTTAATGTTGCGCCAGCATTATTAACAATAGCGCCTCCAAGGGTGCTTGGATCGCCTATATAAATTGCCGCTCCAGTTACGCCTATCAAAGTTCCATTATTTACAATCGACCCATTGATAGAGCTGTCTGAGCTGACATAAATGCCATTTGTTCTACCAACAACCAGAACGCCGGAATCTATGACTGCACCATTCTCATAGCTACTAAAGCCAGATAAAGTGCCACTGTTCGTATTCGCACTAAAGGTTTGAAGACCGGCACCTCTAGTGCTACCAACAATTAAATCAAGCTCATTATTTCCAACTTCAGTTACAGAGTAAGCAGTGCTCATTCCGCCTGAATAATAAGTGGATGAATAATTAGTAAACCCACTAATCACCCCACCAGTAAAGAGGATTGACCCGTAAGTCTGGTTAGCCGTAAGGTTGGCGCCTGGGTTGATTCCAAAGCTGTAACTTAAACCTGTAAAAATAGCATCACCAGTAACAAATAGCCTGCCATAAGTGCTGGTGTTGCTAATACCAACGCTGTAATTTCCAGATTGGCTGTAATTTCCTGTAATAGTTGGAGCTGCGCCAGTCAGAACATTCAAATGACCAGCATTACTTAGCGTGCCAACCCCGCCTATTCCGTTGTAAGCCGTAACATTGTTATTCAATGTCATAGCACCACTATTGCTGATATTAATTGCACCAACATTCATAATGCCTGCGGTGCTAAATGTCCCAGTTACATTTACTGTACTGTTGGTGCCACCCGTAATACCGCCAATCACTACAGGATTAGCACCAATGAGGTTCAGACTATTTTGGCCCAAATACACAGAACCAAGCAAGGTGCCGCTATTCGATACCGCAAAGATATTGTGATTTACAAATGAAAGGGAGTGAGCGCTACCAGAAATTACACCGGTATTGGTAATATCGCCGAGTAAGGTAGCGTGAACTCCCGCATAAATACCAGTATTTCCGCCAATAATTGAGCCACTGTTAAATAAGCCGTTACTTAAGGTTCCATAACTAAGCAAATCTATACCGTTATTACCACCGGTAATAGTGCCGCTGTTAACTAATTGGCCTAGATTTGCGTGATTTGCAATTGTCAGACCCTTTAGGTCGCCGCTTATTAAACCTGTATTAGTTAAGGCATTTACACGAGCACCAGATGAAATCAGAACGCCAACCTGGGCTCCGATAATGCTACCAGTCTGAGAACCATTATTTTGGTTATAGATTGAATCTATATAACCGTTATTTGTCACTAAAATTCCCGAGCTACTTGCACCAGAAATTAAACCGCTATTAATAATTCCACCAATGACGGACCCGCCAGCAATTTGAATGGCAGCTGTACCCAATATCGTACCTGCATTGGTAATGCCTACGGTTCCAGCAATTAAACCAGCATTGGTAATGCCATTGGTAATTTGACTGCTTGCATCAATCTGAATTGCAGTAGCGCCAAGAATTGAGCCAGCATTGTTAATTGAGCCTACAGCCCCACCATTTTGAATACTGATGGCATATTGACCACCAGCTATAGTTCCAACTTGTGAACCACTTAAGCTTTGGTTGTTAATGAAATCTATATGGGAATTACTTCCAGCTAATATTCCGATAGATGACGAACCGCTAATTAAACCAGAGTTGTTAATTCCGCCGGTGATACTACTATTACCAATCACTTGAATTGCAGTTACGCCCGCTGTAATAGTGCCTGCATTATCTATGCCACCAGAAAGTGTAGAGAATGAGGCCACATTAATTCCAAGCCCGCTGCCGGAAATAACACCGTCATTTGTAACGCCAGCGATTTGAGATCCATAATAAGCGCTTATTCCCGTAGCTCCTCCAGTAATCACGCCAGAGTTGGAGATACCGCCCAATATGGTGGATTGGAAAGCATTAATGCCAGTAAATCCAACTCCAGAAATCTGCCCGCTATTGGAAATATTTCCAGAGATAGTCGAATTACCTGCTAATCGAATTCCATATGAATTTCCGATAACGCTTCCAGAATTCGAGATGGAGCCTACTACTGCGCCACTTTGGATAGAAATACCAATTTGACCGCCAGCAATGGCGCCTACTTGAGATCCACTAATGCTTTGGTTGTTGATGGAATCAAGATGACTATTTGATCCTACTAAAATACCAGCAACCGTATTACCCAAAATACTTCCCGCATTGGTAATACCACTCGTTACTACTCCACCGCTTTGGATGGCAATACCATATTGACCACCAGCGATGGTGCTACCTGCTAAGTTTTGGATGCCACCACCATAAAGACCACCTAAGGTGCCACCCAGTGTGCTGTTATTACCAATCAAGATTCCGGCAATTGATGTGCCTACTAAGGTACCGCTATTGGTAATACCACCATCAATTGAGCCACCGGAGTTAATGTAAATACCGTAGGAGTTACCACCTACGCTCACACCGGAGTTAATCAGGACACCATTGTGGTAACTAGTAAAGCCAGGCTCAATCATGCCGGCATAGGTAGAGGTATCAAAGATACGTTGACCATAGCCGGTAGTAGTGCCATAAATTAAATCCAGTTCATTACTTCCAATTTTCGCAATTTCAAATGGGTTGGTATATCCACTGAATGAATAATTTCCACTAAAGCCTGTAAAGCCGGTAATGTTTCCAGTGGTATCTAAGATCGAACCATAAGTGCCGGTAGTTACTACCGATCCTGGGGCAATGCCAAAGCTATAGCCTGAAGTAAAGCTGGCATCACCGATGATGTGCAGCTGACCATAGTTAGTTGGACTGGTAATACCGACACTGTAGTTACCTGACTGAGCATAGTTACCGGTAATGGTTGGAGTATTACCAGCAGCAACAATGAGGTTACCGGCGTTGGTCAGGGTACCCGTATTGACATTGACGTTGTTATTTAAGGTTAAGGCGCCGGTGTTACTAATATTGACTGCGCCTACTGCAATATCTCCGCCACTACTAAAGTTACCTAATACATTGACGGCACTTGAAGATGAGCCAGTGATGTTGCCGGCTACTACGGCATTAGAACCAGACAGGTTTAAGGTATTGATACCTATATTGGCTGCGCCTATTAAGGTGCCAGAGTTATTTACCACCAATCCACTTGCTGTATTTTGCAAGTTCAATGAGTACGTATTACCAGCAATGGTGCCAGTGTTGTTGATGGTGCCTAGGATAGTGGAGTTGGAGGAGAGTCTGATGCCGGTGCCAACGCCAGAGATGGTAGCGCCAGCATTGTTCAGGATATTGCCAGCTAGGGTGCCGTAGTAGGCTACTGCGATACCAGCAAGTGATCCACTGATTAGGCCATCATTAATGATGCTTCCAGTAATGGTGCTGTGAGTACTTAAACCAATACCTACTTGTTGGCTACTGCTAATAGTTCCACCAGCAGCATTGATTAAGTCTCCAGACAGTACGCTGTAGTTACCAATGCCAATACCCGAAGAAATAACACCGCTAATTAATCCAGTATTAGTAATGCCGCCAACAATCGTACTATTTTTACCCAAGCCTAAGCCAGAGTAAGTGGCGCCGATGATTGAGCCTGTATTGGTGAGGCCACCCAAAACAGTGCCGTAACTATAGATATTGAGCGCTTCATTGCCACGAATGAGTCCGCCAGCATTGTTAATACCATTGGTGACTAGGCCATTACTAATAAAGATACCTTGGTTTGCACCAATGATGGAGCCCGTATTAAGAATGCCGCCTAGGATGGTTCCGCCATTATTTTGGATAGCAGTATTACCTAAGATTGTGCCGGCATTATTAATACCAACTGCGCCTGCAATCAGACCGGTGTTGATGATGCCGTTGGAGATAGAGCCAGCTGAAGCAATATTAATAACTGTAGAGATTCCAACTAGAGAACTTTGGATCGTGCCAGCATTGTTCAGTACGCCAACAATTCCTCCGTTTTGAATGCTGATGGCATATTGGCCACCAGAGATTGTGCCTACTTGTGACCCACTTAGGCTTTGGTTGTTAATGGAGTCTACATAGGAACTATCGCCGACAAATATAGCTGCATTAGAATTGCTGGAGATCAAGCCAGTATTAGCAATACCGCCAAGTACCGTACTACCAGACGGATTACTCAGGCTGGGGCCAATATAGATAGCAGTTGCGCCACCATGAATTAGGCCAGAATTACTTATGCCATCAGTAATTAAGGCTGCGCCCGGAGCAAAGATTCCCAATGAACTACCGTTGATGGTCCCTGCGTTGGTGAGGCCACCAAATATAGTTCCGCCATTAAATATATCAATGCCTATGCCACTAAAATCAGAAACAATGGCACCTGTATTTAACAGGCCACCATTAATGGTGGATGCAGAACTGACCAATATTCCAGCCCAACCCCGACCATAGATTAATCCTGAGTTTGATATACCGCCCGACACTAATACGCCATCACTTAACCTAATGCCTCCAGCATCAGCTACGATAGTACCCACATTATTAATTGACCCTACAACCCCACCACTTTGAATAGCAATACCGTATTGACCACCAGCGATGGTTCCAACTTGAGATCCACTTAAGCTTTGATTATTGATGAAATCGATGTAAGAGTTAGTACCTACAAAGATGCCGACCTTGGTTGCGCCTGAAATCAAGCCAGAATTAGTTAAGCCCCCAGCAATAGATGAGCTACTCAGGAAGACTCCTTGTGAACGACCTTTTATTGCACCACTGTTTTGTATTCCACCTGATAAAGTAGAGTTACTCTTTAAGATAATCCCTGTACCACCACCGGATATTGTTCCGCTATTTAATACTCCGCCTGATAAAACTGAGAGGTCCCGAAGAGAAATCCCTGTATACCCAAGAATATTCCCATTATTTTTTATTCCATCAGCAATTGAAGAGTTACCAAGATAAATTCCGGCACCAGATGTACCACCAGAGATCACCCCATCGTTTGTGATGCCGCCACCCAGAGAGCTACCATTTTGAAGAACAATAGCATCAGCAACTCCACCACCGCTAATAGTGCCACTGTTGATAATGCCACCAGCGATAATTGAAGTGCTTGAAACTATGATGCCAGTCTTACTCCGACCACCACTGATAGAGCCGCTGTTGGTAATGCTACCTGCGATGATGGAGTGATTGACAACTGCGATACCAGCACTACCACCACTGATAGTGCCACTGTTGGTAATCCCACTCGTTACTACTCCACCACTTTGGATGGCAATACCGTATTGACCACCAGCGATGGTTCCAACTTGAGAACCACTTAAGCTTTGGTTGTTGATAGAGTCAATGACAGAGGCATACCCACCAACGAGGATTCCGGCATAAGTAGCGCCATTGATTAAACCGGAGTTAGTAAGGCCGCCAGCAATTTGACTCTCAAAGCCAACCTTAATTGCAGTTTGCCCACCATAAATTGTGCCGGTATTAGTAAGGCCGTCACCAATGGTAGAGAAGTCATTTAACTTCAATCCAATTTGATTCATACCTGCAATTAAGCCTGTATTGGTTATACCTCCAGCTACCTGACCATTCTCATATAACGAGATGCCATTACTTGCACCAATAATGGAGCCTGTGTTAACAACACTATTGGCAATGAAGCTATTGTGAGTAATTGCAATTGCATCGGTATTGCCATAGATGGTGCCAGTATTGGTAAGACCGCCTAATAAAGTGGCGCCTTTTAAATAGATACCGGTACTACCAATGCCAGTAATTAATCCAGTGTTAGTAATGCCGCCAGCTACGGTGCTATAAGTGAGTGAGATACCATTACTAGCGCCAATCAATGAGCCCGTGTTCAGTAAGCCGCCCAGAATAGTTCCACTATTATTTCGGATTGCGGTATTACCCAAAATACTTCCCGCATTGGTAATACCACTCGTTACTACTCCACCACTTTGGATGGCAATACCGTATTGACCACCAACGATGGTGCTACCTGCTAAGTTTTGGATGCCACCACCATAAAGACCACCTAAGGTGCCACCCAGTGTGCTGTTATTACCAATCAAGATTCCGGCAATTGATGTGCCTACTAAGGTACCGCTATTGGTAATACCACCATCAATTGAGCCACCGGAGTTAATGTAAATACCGTAGGAGTTACCACCTACGCTCACACCGGAGTTAATGAGGACACCATTGTGGTAACTAGTAAAGCCAGGCTCAATCATGCCGGCATAGGTAGAGGTATCAAAGATACGTTGACCATAGCCGGTGCTCGTACCGATCAGAAGATCCAGTTCATTCCAGGCGATGTTCTCAGTAACGGAGTACTCCGTAGTCAGACCACTGTAATGGAAGGTATTGCTATAAGGCGTAAAGGCACTAATGGTGCCAGTAGTATCTAAGATTGCGTTGTAAGCAGTACCAGTAACGTTAGATCCTGGTGCAATCTTAAAGGTCGCGTTGGGGGTAAAACTAGCATCACCAGTGATATGTAATTTGCCGTAAGTACCTGCAATATCGTTAATACCGACACTGTAGTTACCTGACTGAGCATAGTTACCAGTAATGGTTGGAGTATTGCCTGCTGTAACAATGAGGTTACCGGCGTTGGTCAGGGTACCCGTATTGACATTGACGTTGTTATTTAAGGTTAAGGCGCCGGTGTTACTAATATTGACTGCGCCTACTGCAATATCTCCGCCACTACTAAAGTTACCTAATACATTGACGGCACTTGAAGATGAGCCAGTGATGTTGCCGGCTACTACGGCATTAGAACCAGACAGGTTTAAGGTATTGATACCTATATTGGCTGCGCCTATTAAGGTACCAGAGTTATTTACCGCTAATCCACTTGCTGTATTTTGCAAGTTCAATGAGTACGTATTACCAGCAATGGTGCCAGTGTTGTTGATGGTGCCTAGGATAGTGGAGTTGGAGGAGAGTCTGATGCCGGTGCCAACGCCAGAGATGGTAGCGCCAGCATTGTTCAGGATATTGCCAGCTAGGGTGCTGCCATTACCAATGATGATGCCAGTCTGTAGATCACCAGTACCGCCAGCGATCAGGCCACTGTTGGTGATATTACCAATCATGGTGGAGGCTTCGTAAATACTAATACCAGAGCCAGCGCCGATGATCGTACTGCCGGCATTGTTCACTATATTGCCATTAATAAGCGAATGATTGTAGGCTTGGATACCGTGACCAGTACCACCTGTGCCACCTGATATCAAGCCACTATTGGTGATGTTACCCATCAAGCTGCTGTATGTACTAACTTTCACCCCATTGGTACCCCTAATCACACCGGCAATACTGTTGATTACGTCGCCTGCGATGGTAGAGTTATTAGTAACTGTAATAGCCGTATTGGCGCCAATGATGGAGCCCGCGTTATTGATGCCACCATAGAGAGTGCTATTAGTGCTAATGGAAATGGCAGAAGCGGCCATGATGGTGCCGGTGTTAGTGAGGCCGCCCATTAAGGTGCCATAGCTTCTTGCAGCAATACCAGCATTAGAGCCAGAAATTAATCCAGCATTAGTAATGCCGTCTGGAATATTGCCATTATATGAAGCAAGGATGCCGTACTCTCCACCAGAAATAGCTCCCGTTAGATCATTAATAATGCCACCGTGAATATACGCCCTTGATAGAGAAGCTATGCCAGCGATAGATCCTGTAATTAATCCGCTGTTCCTAATGCCTGCATTCATTACAGAATCAGTGGCTGCGAATATTCCGTATTGACCGCCTAAAATCGTGCCGCCGTTAGCATTAAAAATGACTCGATCAATGCTAGAGTTACCACCAAGCCCTAGTCCGGCTATTGATCCAGAGATCAATCCAGCATTAGTAATGCCGTTCATATGCGATGCGCCGTCTACATATACGCCATAACTATCACCAGCTAAGGTGCCCTCTGATGAGTTGGCGAGCAGACTTAACTGATAGGAATTAGAAAGATGTAAAGCGGCATATCCTCCATAGATAAGGCCGCTATTACTAATAGAAATATCGGTACCACGGGCTGCAAATTTAATGCCTGTAACGCCCCCTGAAATGGTGCCACCTACGCTATTAACAATATCCCCTAATAAATGGATTGGGTTGTCTAGCGTAATACCTACATTAGCTCCCGAAATCAGCCCGCTATTAGTAATGCCATTAACAATAGTGCCACCATCACCCACATAAATGGCTGTAGCACCCAAAATTGATCCGGCATTCAATATTGATCCGAGAGTTGCATTACCTTGGACGGCAATACCGTATTGACCACCAGCGATGGTGCCTACAGTAGAACCAGTATTTTGGTTGTTGATGGCGTCAAGGCTTGAATTAGAACTTATGAGTATTCCGGAGTATGAAGTTCCTGAGATTAATCCAGAGTTAGTGATGCCACCAGCTACAGTTCCTGCACCGTAGAGAGCAATGCCTCTAGAGGTCCCAATGATATTTCCAAGATTGTTAATCCCTTGCGTTAGAACTCCGTGGTATGCCACATCAATACCATTGCCACCTTGAATTACTCCAGAAGATTGATTGACTATACCGCCCGATGCTAGCGCATTACTGCCAATATAGATTCCGCTATTTGGTGCCGATCCATTGCTAACTAGGCTTCCGCTATTGGTAATACCATTAACAATCCTTGCATCCGCCCCACTCACTCCAATCGCAAATTGCTGAGCAATAACAGCTCCTGTATTGGTGATGCCTCCTAATAAAGAAGTATTGTGAATGTTAATTGCTGAGATAGCATTTATTAAATTAGCATTAGTGATTCCGCCGGTGACTGTGCTTTGGTTCAGATAAATACCTGCGCTAGTGCCTAAAATGGAACCGGTATTTACTATTCCGCCTATTACAGTGCCGCCATTGATTGCAATTGCAGTTACCCCAGCAATAGTGCCTGCATTATTAATGCCTACGGTTCCAGCAATTAAACCGGTATTGGTAATGCCATTGGTGATTTGACTACTTGCATCAATCTGAATTGCAGTAGCACCCAAAATACTTCCCGCATTCAAAATGGAACCAATTGTTCCGCCACTTTGGACAGCAATACCATATTGACCACCAGCGATAGTTCCAACTTGGGACCCGCTTAGGCTTTGGTTATTAATAGTGTCAATGTAAGCACCATCAAAGCTCAAGATGCCAGCATTAGATGACCCCTGAATATTGCCTGTATTGGTAATGCCACCAACAATAGATGAATTGTTATAAGCAATAATGCCAACTGAATTTCCAGAAATAATCCCATCATTATTAATACCGCCGACAATAGTAGAGCCAAACCCAGCATATATACCTGCGGCTTCAGACATGCCACTACCAGATATCAATCCGGTATTTACAATTCCATTAATAAGTTGACTACCACTGTGAAGGAAGATTCCGTTAGAGCCCAAAATACTTCCCGCATTGGTAATCCCACTCGTTACTACCCCACCACTTTGAATAGCAATACCGTATTGACCACCAGCGATGGTTCCAACTTGAGAACCACTTAAGCTTTGGTTGTTGATAGAGTCAATGACAGAGGCATACCCACCAACGAGGATTCCGGCATAAGTAGCGCCATTGATTAAACCGGAGTTAGTAAGGCCGCCAGCAATTTGACTCTCAAAGCCAACCTTAATTGCAGCTTGCCCACCATAAATTGTGCCGGTATTAGTAAGGCCGTCAGCAATGGTAGAGAAGTCATTTAACTTCAATCCAATTTGATTCATACCTGCAATTAAGCCTGTATTGGTTATACCTCCAGCTACCTGACCATTCTCATATAACGAGATGCCATTACTTGCACCAATAATGGAGCCTGTGTTAACAACACTATTGGCAATGAAGCTATTGTGAGTAATTGCAATTGCATCGGTATTGCCATAGATGGTGCCAGTATTGGTAAGACCGCCTAATAAAGTGGCGCCTTTTAAATAGATACCGGTACTACCAATGCCAGTAATTAATCCAGTGTTAGTAATGCCGCCAGCTACGGTGCTATAAGTGAGTGAGATACCATTACTAGCGCCAATCAATGAGCCCGTGTTCAGTAAGCCGCCCAGAATAGTTCCACTATTATTTCGGATTGCGGTATTACCCACAATACTTCCCGCATTGGTAATGCCACTCGTTACTACTCCACCACTTTGGATGGCAATGCCGTATTGACCACCAGCGATGGTGCTACCTGCTAAGTTTTGGATGCCACCACCATAAAGACCACCTAAGGTGCCACCCAGTGTGCTGTTATTACCAATCAGGATTCCGGCATATGATGTGCCTACTAAGGTACCGCTATTGGTAATACCACCATCAATTGAGCCACCGGAGTTAATGTAAATACCGTAGGAGTTACCACCTACGCTCACACCGGAGTTAATGAGGACACCATTGTGGTAACTAGTAAAGCCAGGCTCAATCGTGCCGGCATAGGTAGAGGTATCAAAGATACGTTGACCATAGCCGGTGCTCGTACCGATCAGAAGATCCAGTTCATTCCAGGCGATGTTCTCAGTAACGGAGTACTCCGTAGTCAGACCACTGTAATGGAAGGTATTGCTATAAGGCGTAAAGGCACTAATGGTGCCAGTAGTATCTAAGATTGCGTTGTAAGCAGTACCAGTAACGTTAGATCCTGGTGCAATCTTAAAGGTCGCGTTGGGGGTAAAGCTAGCATCACCAGTGATATGTAATTTGCCGTAAGTACCTGCAATATCGTTAATACCGACACTGTAGTTACCTGACTGAGCATAGTTACCAGTAATGGTTGGGGTGTAAGTGCTAGCAGCAACAATGAGGTTACCGGCGTTGGTCAGGGTACCTGTACCAGTATTAACGTTTACGTTGTTGTTTAAGGTTAAGGCGCCGGTGTTACTGATGTTGACTGCGCCTACTGCAATGTCTCCGCCACTACTAAAGTTACCTAATACATTGACGGTACTTGAAGATGAGCCAGTGATGTTGCCGGCTACTACGGCATTAGAACCAGACAGGTTTAAGGTATTGATACCTATATTGGCTGCGCCTATTAAGGTGCCGCTGTTATCAACGGTAAAGGCATTAGCGCTATTGAGTAAGTTAACGGAGTACGTATTACCAGCAATGGTGCCAGTGTTGTTGATGGTACCTAGGATGGTGGAGTTGGTGGAGACGCCGATACCGGCAAGCGAGCCATTAATCAAGCCAGCGTTATTAATCGAGCCAACAGCTCCACCATTAATAACGGCAACACCATATTGACCACCTGTGATGGTACCTATTTGTAAACCACTGATGCTTTGGTTATTGATGGAGTCAACGTAAGAACCGTGACCGACACCTACACCCGCAAAGTAGTTACCACTAATGAGGCCAGTGTTGGTAAGGCCTCCTACTAAAGTACCAAAGTTTGCTACCGCAATACCAGCAGTTGAGCCGCTGATGAGGCCATCGTTAATGATGCTGCCAGTAATGGTGCTATGAGTACTCAAACCAATACCTACTTGCAAAGCGCTAGTGATTGTTCCGCCGACAGCATTGATCAGGTCACCAGATAAGGTACTGTAGTTGCCAACGCCAATACCAGAAGAAGAGTTGCCACTAATTAGGCCAGTGTTGGTAATGCCACCAAAAATCGTGCTGTTTCTGCCTAAGCCTAGGCCTGAGTAGGTGGCGCCGATGATCGCCCCAGCATTAGTGATGCCGCCTAAAACAGTGCCATAGCTATAAATGTTGAGGGCTTCGTTGCCGCTAATGAGTCCACCAGCATTATTAATACCATTGGTGACTAAGCCGTTGGCAATATAGATACCTTGATTAGTACCCATGATTGATCCGGTATTGATAATGCCACCAAGAATCGTACCGCCATTGTTGTTAATAGCGGTATTGCCTAAGATGGTTCCTGCATTATTAATACCGACTGCACCTGCAATGAGGCCAGTGTTGATGATGCCGTTGGAGATAAGGCCCGCAGAGTCCATTTGAATGGCAGTTCTGCCAATAATAGAACCGGCATTATTAATAGAGCCAATGCTTCCACCGCTTTGAACTGCAATACCGTATTGACCACCAGCAATGGTGCCTACTTGTGAACCACTTAAGCTTTGGTTGTTGATGGAGTCGATGTAACCATTGTTAATAGCTAGAACACCAGAGGAAGATGCTCCGTTAATTAAACCCGAGTTAGAAATACCGCCAATAACAGTTGAGCTAGCATAAGCTAAAACTCCATTTGAGTTACCGATTATTAAACCACTATTAGTAATACCCCCATAAACAGTAGAATCAATACCAACAATAATTCCGGCGATATTAGCCGATCCGATTTCTGCGATTAATCCAGAATTGCTAATACCTCCAGATAGAATCGATTGATTAGTAACATTAATTCCGCCAGCAAAAACATTCGATTCTCCAGCAATAGTTCCATTATTGGTAATACCCCCCACCAAGGAGGAGTGGGAAACTAAAATACCAAAGGCTGGATTAGCAACAGCCTCTGCATAAATCAAACCGCTATTAGTAATACCTCCTGTTAACGTGCTGTGATAGAGGTTAATTCCGGCAGCAGTTGAAGCGCCACCACTAATTCCAAAGATCGTGCCGCCTGTATTAGCAATTGCGCCAGTCATAGTGGAGTAATTTAAGTTGATACCGAATCCAGTTATACCTTGAGCTTCGATCATTCCATGATTAGTAATGCCGCCTAATAGGGTTGAGCTTTGAAGATTGATACCAGCTGCGCCCGCACCCATAGCTAGGCCAGCAATAGTACCCATAGCTAGATTTTTGATTCCATCGGTGAGTAATGCATTGTTCAGGGCTATACCAGCGCCGCCAATAGTTCCTGCGTAACCGACCAGAGAGCCATTGTTGGAAATGCCGCCCATCAGAGTAGAGCTCTGAAGATTGATACCAGCACCACCATACACCCCAATCCCTAAAAAAGTTCCAGAGTTGGTAACACCATTAAGCAAAGATGAATTAACAAGGTCTAGACCAAAGCCTTGTCCGGAATCATTGACACCACCCATAATCAAGCCAGTATTGGTAATACCGCTAGTAATCAAACCGCCTTGAGTGCCAAAGGGCCCAAATGGAGCAGGGCCAACGTAGATACCGGCACCTGTGAAAGAATTTCCCACTCCTGAAATAAGGCCGGCATTGATAATGGAGCCCACCGTACCGGCATTAAATATTGAGATGGCCTGCAAGCCGCCCGAAATGGTTCCGATTACAGAGCCAGCCCTTTGATTGTCAATAGAATCGATGAAGCCTGGGCCAAAGCTACCACCAGATATGACCGCTACTCCAAAATCATAGCCTGAAATGAGGCCATTATTTGTTATTCCACCACTTATTGAAGATGATAAAGAAGTTATTCCAGCCAATTGACCGGCTATCGTGCCAGTATTTTTAATGCCGCCATTTAAAAAGCTGCCCGTGATTAAGGATATACCTACGCCACTTCCTGCAATCAAGCCGCTATTAGTAATGCCACCACTAATTAGACCACCTGCGCTAATGTGTATTGCAGTAGCACCAAGAATTGATCCCTCATTATTAATAGAGCCAATCCGTCCACCGGTTTGTAAAGCAATACCGTACTGACCACCAGCGATGGTGCCTACTTGTGAACCACTTAATCTTTGGTTGTTGATGGAGTCGATGTAACCTCCATAAAGAGCTATAACCCCAGAGGAAGATACACTGCTAATTAAACCAGCGTTAGAAATACCGCCAGATATTAAACCCCCTGCACCAGCATAAATTGCACCGAGAGGGAACGGCCCACCATCACTAGTTGCTATCATTCCTGTATTGGTGATCCCCCCTAAAACAGTACCGCCGTTATAAATATCTAGACCAAAGTTTCCAGCAAGAATGGTTCCCGTATTTGTAATTCCTCCGGCAACTGTTGCGGCACTATTTATAATCACCCCTGCCCGGGCTGCACCATTAATCAAACCTGCATTAGTAATGCCGCCTATCAATTGACTCGAGTTTGTAATTAAGATGCCAACACTAGGGCTTAGGATTGAGCCAGTGTTCGTAATGCCATTGGCAATAGTTCCACCAGATCCAAATGGTCCGGACCCACCTAAATAGATACCCGCTGGGTTAAATGGACCTGGAGCGCCAAGGGAAATAATCGTTCCAGCATTATTGATAGAGCCAATCCTTCCACCGCTTTGAACTGCAATACCGTATTGACCACCAGCAATGGTGCCTACTTGTGAGCCGCTTAAGCTTTGGTTCTTGATGGAGTCAATAGCAGAGGCATTGCCGCTAACGAGGATTCCGGCATAGCTGTTACCAATAATGGAGCCAGCATTAGTAAGGCCACCAGTAATTTGACTCTCAAAGCCAACCTTAATGGCGGTGCGTCCGCCATAAATTGTGCCAGCATTAGTAAGGCCGTCTGCAATGGTAGAGAAGTCATTTAACTTCACTCCAATTTGATTCATACCTGCAATTAAGCCTGTATTGGTTATACCTCCAGCTACCTGACCATTCGCATATAACGAGATGCCATTACTTGCACCAATAATGGAGCCTGTGTTAACAACACCATTGGCAATGAAGCTATTGTGAGTAATTGCAATTGCATCGGTATTGCCATAGATGGTGCCAGTATTGGTAAGACCGCCTAATAAAGTGGCGCCTTTTAAATAGATACCGGTACTACCAATGCCAGTAATTAATCCAGTGTTAGTAATGCCGCCAGCTACGGTGCTATAAGTGAGTGAGATACCATTACTAGCGCCAATCAATGAGCCCGTGTTCAGTAAGCCGCCCAGAATAGTTCCACTATTATTTCGGATTGCGGTATTACCCAAAATACTTCCCGCATTGGTAATACCACTCGTTACTACTCCACCACTTTGGATGGCAATACCGTATTGACCACCAACGATGGTGCTGCCTGCTAAGTTTTGGATGCCAGCGCCATAAAGGCCGCCTAAGGTGCCGCCTAAAGTACTGTTATTACCAATAAAGATGCCGGCAATCGAGCTGCCTACTAAGGTACCGCTATTGGTAATACCACCATCAATGGAGCCACCAGAGTTAATGTAAATACCGTAGGAGTTACCACCTACGCTCACACCGGAGTTAATGAGGACACCATTGTGGTAACTAGTAAAGCCCACATCACCGGTATAAGTAGAAGTGTTAAAGACGAGCTGACCGTAGCCAGTGGTAGTGGTGAGAAGATCAAGTTCGCTAGTACCTACCTCAGTAACGGAGTACTCGGTAGTCAGGCCGCTGTAATGATAGATGCCGTTATACACACTAAAGCCACCAATAGTGCCAGTGGTATCAACGATAGAGCTATAGCTGCTACCAGTAAGGTTTGATCCTCGAGCAATACTAAAGATAGCATCTGGTGTAAAGCTGGCATTACCGAGGATGTGTAATTGACCATAGCTTAGGCCATTAATGCCAACACTGTAGTTACCTGACTGAGCATAGTTACCAGTAATGATTGGGGTGTAAGTGCTAGCAGCAACAATGAGGTTACCGGCGTTGGTCAGGGTACCCGTATTGACATTGACGTTGTTGTTTAAGGTTAAGGCGCCGGTGTTACTAATATTGACTGCGCCTACTGCAATGTCTCCGCCACTACTAAAGTTACCTAATACATTGACGGCACTTGAAGATGAGCCAGTGATGTTGCCGGCTACTACGGCATTAGAACCAGACAGGTTTAAGGTATTGATACCTATATTGGCTGCGCCTATTAAGGTACCAGAGTTATTTACCGCTAATCCACTTGCTGTATTTTGCAAGTTCAATGAGTACGTATTACCAGCAATGGTGCCAGTGTTGTTGATGGTGCCTAGGATAGTGGAGTTGGAGGAGAGTCTGATGCCGGTGCCAACGCCAGAGATGGTAGCGCCAGCATTGTTCAGGATATTGCCAGCTAGGGTGCTGTTATCACCAATGATGATGCCGGTCTGTTGATCGCCCAAGCCACCTGAGATTAGACCACTGTTATTAATGCTACCAGTTAGAGTAGATCGGCTGTAGATGCTAATACCAGTACCAACACCCATGATGGAGCCGCTAGCATTATTAATGATATCGCCAGTCAATAAGCCACTGCTATAGAGCTGGATACCATGACCGTATGAGCTACCACTACCATCGCCCATACCAGTAATCAAGCCGCTATTATTTATATTGCCAAGGATGGTGGAGGTGTTAGTGATCTTGACACCTTCAAAGCCACTAATCACACCCGCAGCGCTATTGATCAGATCACCCACTAAAGTGGAGTTGCTATTGAATGCAATAGCAGAGCTACCGATAGTATTGCTAGATAAAATTAGGCCAGAGTTGGTGAGGCCTCCCATTAAGGTGCCATAGTTTCTTGCAGAAATACCAGCATTAGAGCCAGAAATTAATCCAGCATTAGTAATGCCGTCTGGAATATTGCCATTATTTGAAGCAAGGATGCCGTACTCTCCACCAGAAATAGTTCCCGTTAGATCATTAATAATGCCACCGTGAATATACGCTCTTGATAGAGAAGCTATGCCAGCGATAGATCCTGTAATTAATCCGCTGTTCCTAATGCCTGCATTCATTACAGAATCAGAGGCTGCGAATATTCCGTATTGACCGCCTAAAATCGTGCCGCCGTTAGCATTAAAAATGACTTGATCAATGCTAGAGTTACCACCAAGCCCTAGTCCGGCTATTGATCCAGAGATCAATCCAGCATTAGTAATGCCGTTCATATGGGATGCGCCGTCTACATATACGCCATAACTATCACCAGCTAAGGTGCCCTCTGATGAGTTGGCGAGTAGACTTAACTGATAGGAATTAGAAAGATGTAAAGCGGCATATCCTCCATAGATAAGGCCGCTATTACTAATAGAAATATCGGTACCACGGGCTGCAAATTTAATGCCTGTAACGCCCCCTGAAATGGTGCCACCTACGCTATTAACAATATCCCCTAATAAATGGATTGGGTTGTCTAGCGTAATACCTACATTAGCTCCCGAAATCAGCCCGCTATTAGTAATGCCATTAACAATAGTGCCACCATCACCCACATAAATGGCTGTAGCACCCAAAATTGATCCGGCATTCAATATTGATCCGAGAGTTGCATTACCTTGGACGGCAATACCGTATTGACCACCAGCGATGGTGCCAACTTGTGAACCACTTAAGCTTTGGTTATTGATAGAGTCGATGAAAGAGTTGTTGTTAATAAAAATTCCAGAAGCACTACTACCAGAAATTAAACCAGTATTAGTAATTCCGTCAGCGATTAAGGAGCCAGCGTTTGCAAAAATCCCTATGCTGCCGCCAATAATTGAACCTGTATTGGTAATGCCGCCAAGAATTGTTCCGGCTGCAGTAGAGGGACCACTACTCGTTGCAAGAATGCCAGCAAATGTAGAGCCTATAATCTGCCCTGCATTACTAATACCTCCAGCAATCGTAGATGCTGACCAAACTGAAATACCTACACCATTACCCAGAACCGTTCCGCCACTCAAATTAGAAATACCCGAGGTGATGGTAGAGCCAGGCTCACCCCAAACATCGATAGCCGACCATACAGTTGCCTGAATTAATCCACTATTAGTAATGCCATTAGCTAATAGCGCTCCGTGCCCTAAATCAATTCCCCTGTAAGGACCGATAATAGAACCGACATTGGTGATACCACCCAATAGAGTTGAAGATTTAAGAGAAATAGCTTTAGAGCCGCCAAAAATCGTTCCGGCATTATTAATAGAGCCAATGCTTCCACCGCTTTGAACTGCAATACCGTATTGACCACCAGCAATGGTGCCTACTTGTGAACCACTTAAGCTTTGGTTGTTGATGGAGTCGATGTAACCATTGTTAATAGCTAGAACACCAGAGGAAGATGCTCCGTTAATTAAACCCGAGTTAGAAATACCGCCAATAACAGTTGAGCTAGCATAAGCTAAAACTCCATTTGAGTTACCGATTATTAAACCACTATTAGTAATACCCCCAACAATACTAGCTGCACTACCAACAGCGATACCAGCGGCATTCATCATGCCGCTGCCATAGATCAATCCTGAGTTAGTAATGCCATTGGTAAGTTGACTACCACGCACTACCTGTATTGCAGTGCCCCCCAAAATACTTCCCGCATTCAAAATGGATCCAATAGTTCCACCGCTTTGAACTGCAATACCGTATTGACCACCAGCAATGGTGCCTACTTGTGAACCACTTAAGCTTTGGTTGTTGATGGAGTCGATGTAACCATTGTTAATAGCTAGAACACCAGAGGAAGATGCTCCGTTAATTAAACCCGAGTTAGAAATACCGCCTGATACGATGCCTGCCCCCACAAAGATTGCACCCATAGGGAACGGTCCACCCTGACTAGTTACTATGGTGCCAGTATTGGTGATGCCACCTAAAACATTGCCCCCATCAAAAACATCTACACCATAATTTGCCGCAAGGATAGTTCCTGTATTAAAAATCCCTCCGGCTACTGTGGCGCCACTATTTACCACTACACCAGCCCAGCCTTGACTAGCAATCAAGCCAGTATTAGTTAGGCCACCTGTTAAGCGGCTAGAGCTTGAAATTAGTAAACCTGCAGAAACACCCAAAATACTTCCCGCATTGGTAATACCCCTCGTTACAACCCCACCACTTTGGATGGCAATACCGTATTGACCACCAGCGATGGTGCTGCCTGCTAAGTTTTGGATGCCAGCGCCATAAAGGCCGCCTAAGGTGCCGCCTAAAGTACTGTTATTACCAATCAGTATTCCGGCATACGATGTGCCTACTAAGGTACCGCTATTGGTAATACCACCATCAATTGAGCCACCAGAGTTAATGTAAATACCGTAGGAGTTACCACCTACGCTCACACCGGAGTTAATGAGGACACCATTGTGGTAACTAGCAAAGCCCACATCACCGGTATAAGTAGAGGTGTTAAAGACGAGCTGACCGTAGCCGGTGGTAGTGCCATAAATTAAATCAAGTTCATTAGGGGCAATATCACCAGTGACTGAGTAAGCGGTTGTTAAGCCGCTGTAATGGTAGATGCCGTTATACGCACTAAAGCCACCAATAGTGCCAGTGGCATCTAAGATAGAACCATAAGTGCCGGTTGTTACTACCGATCCTGGGGTAATGCCAAAGCTATAGCCTGAAGTAAAGTTTGCATCACCGATGATGTGCAGCTGACCATAGTTAGTTGGACCAGTAATACCGACACTATATTTACCTGACTGGGCATAGTTACCAGTAATGATTGGAGTAATGCCAGCAGTAACAATGAGGTTACCGGCGTTGGTCAGGGTACCCGTATTGACATTGACGTTGTTGTTTAAGGTTAAGGCGCCGGTGTTACTAATATTGACTGCGCCTACTGCAATGTCTCCACCACTACTAAAGTTACCTAATACATTGACGGCACTTGAAGATGAGCCAGTGATGCTGCCGGCTACTACGGCATTAGAACCAGACAGGTTTAAGGTATTGATACCTATATTGGCTGCGCCTATTAAGGTGCCAGAGTTATTTACCACCAATCCACTTGCTGTATTTTGCAAGTTCAATGAGTACGTATTACCAGCAATGGTGCCAGTGTTGTTGATGGTACCTAGGATAGTGGAGTTGGAGGAGAGTGCAATACCAGTGTTGGCGCCAGAGATGAGGCCGGCGTTCGTGATACCGTTAGAGATATTACTGCCGTACCCAATTAAAATACCGTTATTGCCACCCAATATGCTGCCGCTATTACTAATGGCTCCAGCAAGTACGCTACTCTGAATATGAATGCCATCACCTCCACCTGAGATGGTGGCGCCTGATCTATTAGTGATATCGCCAATCACAGTTGAGCTGTTAACCAAATTAATACCGTAACTATGATCTGATATCAAGGCATTGGCATCGTTATAGATTCCACCATCAACATAAGAGTGCTCTAATCTAATACCTGATGCATCGTCAACGGTTCCTACCCCTATTAATGTGCCTGAGTTGTAAATAGCAGCAATGCCATCACTAGATTTGGTAATGGTAGTTTTGTATGCATTAATTGCATGATTAGTGCTAACAATGGTTCCTGTGTTGGTAAGACCTCCACTGATAAGATCGCTATCACCCAGATTGATGCCCAATCCTCCTTGACCAATCATGACTCCAGAATTGGTTAGGCCACCTAAAACAGAACCGTTGATCTGTAATGCAGCTGCGCCAATAATGGTGCCCGCATTATTGATCGAGCCCACTACTCCACCGACATTAATACCAGACTGGTAACCGGCAATCGTACCAACTTGTGAACCACTTAAGCTTTGATTATTGATGGAATCCACATAAGAGCCGCCACCAACTAGAATACCGTTATAAGTACCAGCAATAAGGCCTGTATTGGTAATGCCACCAATCACCGTTCCACTATTTAACTTAATTGCTGTGATGCCCGAAATGAGCCCGGCGTTATTGATGCCAACAGTGCCGGAGAGCAAGCCTGAGTTTGTAATACCGTTGGTGATTTGACTGCCAGCCTCCACTTTGATTGCAGTAGCGCCAAGAATAGATCCGGCATTACCGATAGAACCGATCGTTCCACCACTTTGAACTGCAATACCATATTGACCACCAGCGATCGTACCTACTTGAGAACCACTTAAGCTTTGGTTGTTAATAGAGTCGATGTAAGAGTTGTTACCTACTAGGATGCCGTTATAAGTACCAGCAATAAGGCCTGTATTGGTAATGCCACCCACGACGGTTGACTGTGAAACTACTGCAATACCAGCACTTGCACCTACAATCTGGCCAAAATTTGTTATGCCTCCCAGTACCGTGCCACCAGTTGGATAACCACTAGTTTGGCCAACATAAATACCATCTGCACCTTGTATTAATCCAGTATTGGTAATTCCATTGGCTATCAGCCCGCCACCCGCCAAAAAGATAGCGCCTCTATCGGCACTAGGTCCTGTACCACCGCTTGAGATGGTGCCTATATTGGTGATGCCACCTAAAACAGTGCCACCATCAAATATATCTAAGCCATAGCTGCTTGCAAGAATGGTTCCTGTATTAAGAATTCCTCCGGTTGCAGTAGCGCCGTCATTAACAACGATACCTGCCCAGCCATTTATCAAACCAGCATTAGTGATACCGCCTGAAAGTTGACTATTACTTGTAATTAAGATGCCCGCGCTCGTACTTAGAATTAAGCCTGTGTTGGTAATGCCACTGATAATTGCTCCACCAGATGCAGAGGGTCCGGGTGGTCCAATCAATTGAGCGCCTAAATAGATGCCTGCAGATCTGCCTGGCCCCGCATCACCTAGGGAAATAATCGTTCCTGCATTATTGATAGAACCGATCGCTCCACCACTTTGAACTGCAACACCGTATTGACCACCGGTGATGGTGCCCACTTGAGAGCCACTTAAGCTTTGATTATTGATGGTGTCAATATACCCATTATTAATAGCTAGTACACCAGTATCAGTAGTGCCACTAATTAAACCGCTATTAGTAATACCGTTGGTGATTTGACTACCAGTAGCTACCTTGATTGCAGTAGCACCGTAAATTGTTCCCGCGTTGCTAATACCAGTCGACCCATTAATTTGGCCTGTATTACTGATAGAGATACCATAAGCACCACCGGCAATCGTGCCGGTACTTTGATTGATGATGCCATTGAGATTACTGTGGTCAACCAAAATACCTGCCACTGAGCCAGTGATCAAACCTTGGTTGTTGATGTCTTGATATGCATTACTGTTGTTAGCGACGCTAATGCCAAATTGACCACCGGCAATGGTACCTGTGGCGCTGTTGTTAATGTCAGCGTAGTTATAGGATCCGTTATCTAAACCAATACCAGCAATTGATGAACCAAGAATCAACCCGCTATTAAATACTCCGTCATTAATATCTCCACCGGCTGAAGTTCCAACCAAGATACCGTAGTTACCGCCAACAATCGTACCGCTACTGGAATTAGTAATCGAGCGCATAGGATTACTAGATTGCGCAGTAATACCCGCAATGGCGCCCATGATGGTGCCGGCGTTATTGATAGCTACTGACGTACTACCAACAATGCCCGCGTCAGCATCAAGAACACCATAAGACCCACCAGCAATCGTTCCAGAAATAGAATTTGTAATAGCGCCAATAACACCACTGCCCTGTGCAACAATGCCGGCAACGGAGCCGGTAATCAATCCTGCATTAGCAATGCTATCTAGATAGTGAGCGCTGCTGATGCCATAAGCGCCGCCGGTGATCGTGCCAGAATCTAAGTTAGTCACCCCAAAAAAGCGGCCGCCGTCAGCAGTAGCAACACCAGCTGTCGTTCCTGCAATTAAACCGGCATTGATCAAGTTCGCAAATAGACTGTTGACCCCAGTATTAAGAACTCCATATTGCCCACCGGCAATCGTGCCAGAAACAGAATTGGAAATGCTACGGTAAAGATTAACGCCGCTAGTAATAGCAATGCCAGCAACTGAACCAGCAATCAAACCGCTATTGGCGATATCTTGTGTGAGTAATGTCGCAGCTTGATTAAGCAGGACACCATACTGCCCACCAGTAATCGTGCCAGTACTTTGGTTGCTAATACCGCCTAATAGAGTGCCAGAAGAAATGGCAATACCCGCATTGCTGCCTGAGATTAATCCGGTATTGGTGATATTGCCTTGCACTGTTCCGCCAGCAGCAATCTGAATAGCAGTTACACCTGCAATGGTTCCAGCATTACTAATACCGACTGTGCCTGAGATCAATCCAGTATTAGTAATGCCGTTGTTTATTTGACTGCCAGTGCCAACATAGATAGCGGTACCACCCAAAATACTTCCCGCATTGGTAATGCCACTGGTCACTACTCCACCGCTTTGGATGGCAATACCATATTGACCACCAGCGATGGTGCCAACTTGTGAACCACTTAAGCTTTGATTATTGATGGAGTCGATGTAACCGTAACCACCTACTGAGATACCAGCACCAGAAATACCTGCAACCAGACCAGTGTTCGTAATACCGCCTGATATAGAGCCTATACCAGTTGCAAAGTAAGTATTGTGAGGTCCTGCAACTGCCGTCAAACCTGCAACAGTAATGCCATTTTGCGATCCAATGATGGAGCCGCTATTGGTGATGCCTCCAAGTAGGCTTGCATTGCTCGCATTTGCAGAGCCAAAATGCATAAAGCCCGTATCCATATAGAAAGCATTCGCATAACCATTTACCTGAATACCAGTTTGGCCGAAAATTGTGCCACTACTTAAGTTAGTAATGCCCCCCGATAGAGTTTGATTACCATATTGGCCTGCAAGAACAACGCCGCCTAGAGCAGTACCTCCAATTAAGCCTGTATTGGTGATTCCGCCTGAAATGGTGCCACCTGAAACTAAGTCAATGCCAATATTGCCACCTGTAATGGTGCCAGTATTGGTAAGGCCACCAATAATCAACCCCGAGTTATTGACTGAGATACCAACCGTTTTGCCGATAATGGTGCCGTAATTTTGCAAAGGGCCTATATAGCTCGAATTCCCCATCAAAGCCACACCAATGCGCGAGCTTCCACTGATGAGGCCGGTATTAGTAAGTGAGTTAATCTGGCTACCGGAAGCAACAATAATGCCTGCCTCGCTACCCATGATTGATCCACCGGCATTATTGATCGAATTTATAGTGCTGCCGCCAGATAAGCGAATACCGTCACGGCCCGATGTAATCGTTCCACCAACTGAGTTCACAATAGTGTCAACAGTAGCTGACAACAACAAAATACCTGCCTGATATCCGCCGCCAACTGTTGGCCCAGCAATCAAACCAGAGTTAGTAATGCCGCCAAGGAGTGTACCGCCATTAATTTTTAAGGCTGCAGTAAAAGTAGCTGCATGCCCAGCAGGATTTGCGGCAATCGTTCCGGTGTTATTAATGCCGCCAAGGACAGTACTGCCTCCATCAACCAGAATTGCTGTCGCTCCATAGATGTTGCCGGCGTTATTTATTCCAAGAGCACTCCCTGAGATCAATCCAGTATTAGTAATGCCATTTGTAATTTGACTACCAGAAGTGACTTGGATAGCTGTTGCGCCGGAGATTGTGCCAGCGTTAATAAGGAATCCAACGCTACCGTTTGAACCCCCGGTTGATTGAATTCCAACCCCTACTGCATCGCCTCGAATAAATCCTGTATTTGTAAGAGTATCTAAAGGCCCGTTTAAAACTAAAA
The DNA here is from genome assembly GCF_000016345.1 of Polynucleobacter asymbioticus QLW-P1DMWA-1. Lineage (NCBI taxonomy): Bacteria > Pseudomonadati > Pseudomonadota > Betaproteobacteria > Burkholderiales > Burkholderiaceae > Polynucleobacter > Polynucleobacter asymbioticus. Next base: position 1,129,709 of record NC_009379.1, read on the forward strand.
CCCCTAGGGAATTGCCAAGTATCGAACCGGCATTATTAATTAAGCCGAGAGCTCCGCCATTCTGAATGGCAACACCATACTCCCCTCCAGCAATGGTTCCTACTTGGGAGCCACTTATACTTTGATTGAAAATTGAATCGGCGGACTCATTAGAACTAAGAGCGGCAATGCCTCGATGGTGGCCGTAGATAAGACCGCTATTTGATATTCCGTTGGTTATCAAGCTACCAGCTGAAACTGCAATACCTGTACTACCTCGACCAATGATGACTCCAGAATTACTGATGCTACCGATTACTCCAGCACTTTGTATATTGATACCAAATTTTCCACCAGCGATGGTGCCCACTTGACCGCTAATACTTTGGTTATCAATAGAGTCGATTCTTGATTTGAAACCAACTTTAATGCCAGTGTCATCCGAGGAAATTAAATTCGCATTTGTAATTCCGCCATCAATTCGGCTAATACCATCAACACTAATTGCACGCAAACCCCCTGCAATCATTCCCGCATCAGTAATGCCACCAACAATGGTGCTATGGGTTAAGGCGATACCATTACTGGCGCCAATGATTGAACCGCTATTGACAATGCCACCAACTAAAGTACCGCCACCAAATTGAATGGCAGTTGCGCCAAAGATAGTGCCACCCGATACCGATCCAGTAATTAGACCTTGGTTATTGATACCAATGGCGCCATAGATCATGCCATTATTGGTAACACCACCCGCAACTTGACTCCCAGCCTCCACCTTAATAGCAGTAGCACCATAAATAGTTCCGGCATTGCCAATACCAATGTCACCAGTAAGCCGACCGCTATTAATAATGGCAATACCATACTGACTACCAGCTATCGTGCCAGTATTAGAGTTACCAATACTAGTGTTATAGATTGCATCACTTCCATTGGTCGATAGTATTTGGCCGCCATCCACCATCACACCGGCTACTGAGCCCGTGAGTAATCCGCTATTAAGGATGCCGCCTTCCATTGCACCATGTGCATTAGAAATACCATATAGACCGCCAGCAATCGTACCGGTGGTATCGTTATAAATTCCACCGTAGTTAATTAGTCCGCCATTAACACCAATACCTGCTACCGAGCCCGTAAACAAACCTGCATTAGTAATACCGTGATTAACGCCGCCGTTACTCGTAGCCAATAAACCATATTGCCCACCAGCAATCGTACCGGTACTTAGGTTCATAAAGGAAGGATCAACTATGCTAGATGATTGCATAGCAATACCAGCAATCGAACCGGTGATGAGTCCAGCATTAGTAAAGTTAACGATCAAAGCACTATCGCTAGCCAATACACCATAATCGCCACCGGTGATTGTGCCGTTAGTTGCATTACTAATAGCGTACATTTGGCCACCAGCACCAAGAGCTATACCAGCTACTGAACCAGAAACTAGTCCAGAGTTAGTTAATCCTGCCATGCCACCAGAAGCGGTAATACCATAAGCACCGCCAGCAATCGCACCAGTACTTAAATTGGTAATGAGGCCAAAGGTATCGCCTGTAGTGGCGGTAATACCAGCTACTGAACCAGTTATTAAGCCAGCATTATTTACGCCATCATATAAAGCACTAGCATTAGCTATACCGTACTGACCACCAGCAATCGTACCGCTTAAAGAGTTCACGATCATGCCGTAATTAAAAGAAGCACCATCGGCAAAAGTAATACCTGCTACTGAGCCGGTAATCAAGCCACTATTAGCAATATCTTGATTGAGTAACACGCTATTTTGGTTTGCCAAAATACCGTATTGACCACCAGTAATCGTGCCGGTACTTTGGTTATTAATACCGCCTAATAGAGTGCCAGAAGAAATGGCAATACCCGCATTGCCGCCAGAGATGAGTCCGGCGTTGGTAATGCTACCCTGTACTACGCCGCCGCCAGCAATCTGAATAGCAGTTACACCTGCAATGGTTCCAGCATTACTAATAGCGACTGTGCCTGCAATCAATCCAGTATTGGTAATGCCGTTGTTTATTTGACTGCCAGTGCCTACGTAGATAGCGGTAGCACCAAGAATTGTTCCTGCATTATTAATGGAACCCACTACACCACCACTTTGAACCGCAATACCGTATTGACCGCCAGAGATCAAACTATTTGCATCATTAATAATAGCGCCACCTAATGTTGCAGAGTTACCAATATAAATACCCGCATCGGCATTCCCAATAAGCGTACCGCTATTACTAATTGATCCAGAGACCAAACCGCTAGTGAGGTACAGACCATAATGACCACCAACCACAGTAACACCTGAGTTGATGATTGCATCTGTATATGTAGAGCCAGGCAATGCAAAGCCATTCCCAGTCGATGTGTCCGACGCAAATACTAATGTGCTCGATGGTGCTGGGCCTGGGCCTGGTCCCGGATCGTAGTAAAACAAGTCAAGTTCGTTACTATCTGATGGCGATTGAATTACTTCATAGTACGGAGAGATAATGTATGGAGCGGTAAATCCTGTTATGCCTCCAACAGCATACAAAATTGAAGTGTATAGGGGTTGAATATAGGCCGACCCTGGAGTTATCCCAAAACTATAGCCAGGCGTAAAGTTTGCACGGCCCGTGATGCGCAGCTTACCGTATGAACCCAGTCCATCGTCAATACTGATGGTGTAGTTACCCGACTGAGCATAGTTGCCAGTAATGGTTGGGCTGTAAGTACTAGCAGCAACAATGAGGTTACCGGCGTTGGTCAGGGTACCTGTACCAGTATTAACGTTTACGTTGTTGTTTAAGGTTAAGGCGCCGGTGTTACTGATGTTGACTGCGCCTACTGCAATATCTCCGCCACTACTAAAGGTGCCTAATACATTGACGGTACTTGAAGATGAGCCAGTGATGTTGCCGGCTACTACGGCATTAGAACCAGACAGGTTTAAGGTATTGATACCTATATTGGCTGCGCCTATTAAGGTGCCAGAGTTATTTACCACCAATCCACTTGCTGTATTTTGCAAGTTCAATGAGTACGTATTACCAGCAATGGTGCCAGTGTTGTTGATGGTGCCTAGGATGGTGGAGTTGGAGGAGAGTCTGATGCCGGTGTTACCACCAACAATCGTGCCATCATTAATCAGGCTACCAACAAGAGTGCTTCCCTTCTGAATTTGGACGCCTGTAGTACCGCCGTAAATAAATCCACTTGGCGCATTAATAATATCGCCAGTCACTTTGATAGACTGAAGCTGAAGGCCTTGTGAATTTTCACCAATCAAGGATCCAGTGTTGGTGATGGAGTCAACTAAATTATTAGTGCCATCAGTTCCCAACTCTAGAGCTGTGTAGTAGCCAGAAATCATTCCAGTATTAGTGATGCCACCAAGTACTGTTGCACCGGTTAATCGTACGCCGACATAATATCCAATAATGGAGCCATCATTGGCGAACCCACCCGCAACAGTACTTGCTCCACCAACATTAATGCCTGTTAGACCACCATAAATAAAACCAGACTTACTGTTGTAGATTCCGCCAGCAAGAAGACTATTGGTAGATACATTGATGCCATAAGCACCATTGCCTATTATGGTTCCTGAATTATTAATTCCGCCAAGAAGACTTGAGCCGCTTATGACAGAGATACCGGTATTAGAGCCTGCAATTAGACCGCTATTGATAATGCTGCCTGCAATGGTGCTACCAGCCGTGCTACTAGCATCCACCTTGATTGCAGTGCCACCAAGTATTGATCCCGCATTATTAATAGAGCCAATTGTTCCGCCAGTTTGGATAACAATACCGTATAGACGACCAGCAATGGTACCTACCTGTGATCCACTTAAGCTTTGGTTATTGATGGAGCCAATGTAACCGTAATTATTTACGGAGATACCTCCATCACCAGAAGTGCCGGCAATCAAACCAGAGTTTGTAATACCGCCTAGAACCGTGCCACGTTGAACGGCGATACCAGAGGCAGAAGAGCCGACAATCAATCCGGTGTTGCTGATGCTGCCAGTAATCTTGCCGTTAGGTCCAACCGCGATTGCGGTAACACCACTAATGATGGTGCCAGCATTGTTAATGTTGCCACTTAAGGTGGCATTTGAATTAACCTTGATTCCGTTTGCAGGTGAGCCGCCTTCACCGGCAATGGTTCCCATATTGGTAACAGATCCTGCAATATTCAAACTTGGAACATAAAGTGCAGCAGGGCTGGAACTCGTTGAAATGAGATGGCTTGAACTATTAAATACTCCGTCAGCAGTGATGGGTCCTGCAGAGGGGTCAACCACTTGAGGTAAGGCAGCCCCGATACCTCCAGCCATCAACAAAGATCCAACTAAAACTGAACCTACTTGGGTTGATTTACTGCTCGATTTACCTTGTCCATGCGTAATTTCGGAGACGACAACGAGCGCCCCCAATCTTTTGCTCCAGACGATGCGATAAACGCGATTCATTAAGTAGTTTTAGTGTTTGTAAGTCATTGTTTTATATAGAATTTTTTGTTTAAGAAAATAAGAACGAAAAAATCCACACCATATAATAATGGTATTGATACTTTTCGTAAATAATTGATTTTTAAGGAATTTATTGACTTTTATCAAGGATTTGCCCTTGATTTGTTACCCCAAAAGTTAAAGGCGGGATTGTTTAATCCCGTCTTTTTTACTATTTCACCGGGATATTCCCGGGTTCTTTGCCCAATGCATCCAATAATGGGGTGAGATGCTTTTCATAGTTACGCCAACGCTCTACTGACTGCTTATAGATTGGCTTACGCACCTGGGCAACGCTAGCTGTTCTTACTTGACGTTTATTGTTGTAAAACTCCAAGCAAGAGTCGTCCCATTCAAGCTGACAATATTCCACTAAGCGACGAGCTTCGGCTTCAATATCAGCCACAATGTCTTCGTACTGAACTTCCAGAAAACTTCCTTCTGGAAGAACTTTTCTCCAATGATTCATGAGGCGCATATAGTTTTTGTAGTGTTCAGCCAGTTCATGCAAGTCATAGGTAGCCGACTGATGTCGATTAAACAATCTAGTAAAACAAGATAAGCAGGTATCTATTGGATTGCGTTTGACATGGATGATTTTTGCATTAGGCAACATGAGCGGAATCAATCCCAATAGCATATAGTTGCTTGGCATCTTATCGGTAATATGCAATGCATTTGGGGCATATGCATTTAATCGTGCAATGTAATTTTTACCCCATTGAGTAAGCTTATCTCCACCTAAATCGCGAAGACTATTCGGGTATAAATTGGCTGAATTACTTCGATCCGCAGTCTCAATAGATTCAATTAAATCGCTGATCTCACCCGCCCCAAAGACCTCGGGGTGGCTTGCTAGAATTTGCTCAGTTAATGTGGTGCCAGACCGTGGCATACCCAATACAAATATAGGCAAGGGGGATGTTGATCCACCTCCCTGATGTGCCTTAAAGTACTCCGGTGTGAACGTAGCAATAATTTGGTCTATGTAAGCACCTTCTTCAGCAGCGCTGTAATGCAACTTTGCCCGCTTCAGTTTAGCGCCTATTGAAAAATTCTCAAAGGCCCTATCGTATTCATGTAAATCGTCGTAAGCTTTTCCCAATGCGTAATGCAAAGAAATTCGTCGGTCATTCGTTAATCGTTGGTTGCCCGTTAATGCATTCTCCAATGCAATTAAATTAGCGCTTCCCGCCTCTACTTTTTTAATTTGCGTTAAATGAAAACGAGCGTCTAGATTGTCGGGCTGAAGTTGGATAGCATTATTAAGATACTCTTCTGCAAGCTCTATATTGCCGGCCTCTAAACTTAAATTGCCAAGGCCAGTAAATGCATCGGCTGAATCAGGCTCAATAACTAAAGCCTCTTGGTAAAGCGCTTCTGCAGCACTAGCTTTGCCAAGCTCTGTATAGATTGCTGCCAATTGGCAGCGAGCATCCACCTTATCAGGGGCATTTTTTAGGGCAGTCAAAAGCAGCTGCTCAGCCTCAGGTAAGCGATCCTGCTCATTAAAAATACGCGCCAAGCCTGTTAACCCCTCCGGGTAACCGGGCCGAAGCTGTAGGCAGCGCTCTAGTAACCTACCCGCAATGTCGATCTCATCTCGTTTTAATCTTGCTAAACCAAGATTACAGAGTGCTTCTGGATAACTCTCATTCAAGCTAAGTGCTTTTTGCAAAATAGGAATTGCCTCATCAGCACGATCAAGCTCAACCAATACAGCGCCTAAATTACTAAGCGACTCTAAATAGTCGGGAGCAATGGATATAACACGCTGATACCATTCAATCGCACTATTTTTATCTTTCTCAGCGCGCGCAATGCTTCCCATATTATTGAGGGATTGCAACATATTGGGTGCCAATGCCAAAGCACGCTCGTGGCAAGATTTTGCTTTTACAAATTCTTTATTGTCATAGAAGGCAATACCCAGATTGCTATAGCCCATAGCCATAGAGGGGTCTAATTGAATTGCTTGCTCACCGTGATAAATGGCATCCTGATGGCGACCCATCTGACGACTCATCTCAGTTAAGTTGCAGTGAAAAAGCGCGACCTTAGGTTCAATAGCAATCGCATCTTTAATCAACTGACAGGCTAGCGGTCCCCTGCCCTGCTGGTGGGAAACCACGCCCAATAAATGAAGGGCATGTGCATGTTTTGGGTTTATAGCCAAAACTTGGCGCAGTACTTGCTCAGCCTCATGAATTCGACCGGCACCTTGCAGTTGACCAGCCACTTGCATTGCCTGATCAATGGTCAACGGAGATTGCATGGGAGCGTTGGAAGTTTTTACCAAGGCCGCATTTTGCGTATTCGCAATCCGTTTTTTGGCTGGCACCTGAGGTACATTTAACTGCTGCAAGGATTGCTTTAACTCCATAAGCACGGGATCCCAATTGCCGAATTGGGGTTGATTAAATATCCGCAAATTTGGATACCATGGGCTATCCGAACGCTTAATTAACCAACGCCACTCTGAATCAAAACGATTGAGCATCCAGACCGGCTTACCTAAAGCACCGGCCAAATGCACCATAGATGAATCTACCGAGATGATCAAATCTAAATTACTAATCAATGCAGCTGTATCTGCAAAATCAGTTAATTCTTCGGTCCAGTCAATCCAATCAATTGAGTCGGGAAGTTGTGGTCGCCCTTCTTCGGGGGCCCATTTTTGTAAACTCACCCAAGTGATGTTCTCACCTTGCAACACAGGCAACAACTTTTGTAATTGAATACTTCTTCTTCCATCGTATTGGTGGGTCTTTCGTCCAGCCCATGCAATTCCGACCCTAAAGCGCCCTGGGGCATCATGTTCCAAACGATCTCGCCAGTGATTTTTAGCCGCTTGAGAAACACCCAAGTAAGGCACATCAACGGGTAAATTATCCAAACGCGTCTTTAATGCACGCGGTAAAGACATCAAAGGGATATACCAATGCCACGTAGAGTAATCGGCTGGCATGCGATTTAAGAGCACGACTTTATCGCCAAAGGACCACTCTAGAATTCTCAAACTTGGTGAGGAAGAAATAAAACCCACTTTTGTAAATTTCTGAGTAGCTAACTTTAAAAAGCGTGCGAACTGGAATATATCTCCAAAACCTTGTTCAGTAATGATAAGAAGATTTTGATTTTCAGTGCCCGCTTGCCCATCCCACTGCGGCAAAGGGCATTCTGGTTTTTTAAAGTTCGCATTTACGGTTTCCGCCGAACCAGTCCACCTGGACTCATAGTTATCCCAGCCTGCTTCCCAGTCGCCCAGCTTTAATTGAGCCATACCCAAATTCAATCTAGCCATAGAAAATTCAGGCGCAATTTGAACAGCTTTCTCAAAGGCATTTTTAGCCTCTTGCACATAGCCCATGTCCTGCAATAGGAATCCATAACTATTGAGCGCTGCAGGGAAATTGGGCTCCAACTGTAATGCACGTTCATAACTAGACTGAGAGTCTTGGAAGCGATTTAGGCGATATAACGAAATTCCTAGTAAGTGCCAAATTTGCGGGGATTGCTCACCACGCCGCACTGCATCTTCTAGCAATGCCAAAGCTTCGCTGTGATTATTTTGATTTTGTAACTGCAGGCATCGTTGAATAAATTGATCCACAGCAAGCGCTTGTTTAGTGGATACTATTTGAGCCAAAGCCTCTTTTGGAAACTCGGGCGCTTTTGCCGATCTGTAATCTTTAACTATTTCATACAAAGGCAATAGATGGCGGGCAAAATGCTTCCATCGGGCCAGAGAGGTTTTATAAATTGGCTTGCGAACTTGAGCAATGCTAGCCGTCTTAACTAGTCTGTCATTCTCATAAAACTTAAGGCACTCTGCGTCCCAAGGCAAGCCAATATATTCAGTAATTCGCTTGGCTTGACCCTCAGTATCAGCTATCAAGTCTTCATAAGCCAAATTCAAAATAGTACCGGGTGGTAATACAGACTCCCAGTGTTGCATCAAGCGCATATACCGAACGAAATAACGCCCTAGAGCCCCCAGGTCATAGGCAAAATCCATCGAATCATTGAATAAACGCGAATAACAAGAAAAACATGAATCCATCGGATCACGCATTGCATTAATAATTTTGGCGTTCGGAAAGATGAGGTGAATGAGGCCAATATAGAAAAAATTGGCCGGCATTTTATCGGTAATATAAGTGCTATCAGGGGAAAGCTTCCACACGCGCTTTACATATTCATCGCCAATTTTTTGTAGGCTTTTCTTATCCAGATGAACTACGCGATTGGCAAAAGAATCCTTGCCATTCTCAGTTACAAGCTCTGTAACCAAATCATTGAAATCACTTAATTCCCCTGCGCCATATACCGAAGGATGGCTAGCCAAGATTTGCTCTAATAATGTAGTGCCAGAGCGAGGCATACCTACGATGAAAATAGGAGAACTTGAGTTTTTACTCCAGCCTTTACGCTCTTCAAAAAAAGAGGAGTTAAAAGTGCGAAAAATTTCTTCAATTAACTGATCCGCCCTAATTTCATCTACAGGGAGTAAAGCGTGTTGCAATTGATTGCCTAAGGCATAGGCCGCAAAAGCACGGTCATATTGCCCGATATCATCTAAAGCCTTACCCAGTGCAAAGTTATACCGAATACGAACATGATCGTTAAATTGATGTTGAATTTGGTTGGCATTTTCCAAGATGGATAAATGCGGGTCATCTAGGGTATAGGTTTTAATTTGTGAGAGGTTGTAATGTGCCTCGACAAAATCTTTCTTGGCATCAATGGCCGCCTCAAAACCTGTTCTGGCTTTTTCTAAAAGGCCCTGCTCGCTATAAATAGCACCTAGATTATTTTGCGCCTCAGAATGTTGGGGATTTAATTCCGCAGCCTTGATATAAGCCTCTAATGCTTCATCTTTATTCCCGCTCTGCTCTAATGCAGAGCCTAGGTTATTCCACGACAAACCATGCTTAGGATTTAATTTCAGCGCTTTTTTGTAGGCTGCAACAGCCTTGGTATAGTCCTTCGCATCCGTATAAGCCAAGCCCAAATTAAAGTGAGCATCTACGTCTAATGGAGCCAACTTTACAGTAGCTTCACCCGCAGCAATTGATTCAGAAAGCCTTCCAAACCTGCGAGACATCTCCCCAAAATTGCGTTGAAATAAAAATGATTTTTTATCAAGATCAACCGCTTTGCTAACTAGTTGGAGTGCTAACTCGTGCTTACCAACTGAATACGCCAACATTCCGAGGCTATGCCATGCAGGCGCAAAATCAGGCTTCAGATTGACTATCTGCTGATAGATGCTTTCAGCCTCCTGAAGTCTTCCCGCAACTTCGAGTTGAGCAGCGGCCTGCATTTCAGCGGCATACTCATTCTTGACGACTTTCTTGCTAGGATCGGGTATTACTGAATAGTTACCCTTGGGTAAATGCGCAGGCCCTTTTGTAGAGATCGACTTGCGAGTAGTCTCGCGCTTGGGTTTATCTTTAGTGGCCACGGGAAAATCTTATTCATCAGGTATAGGTCACCCCATTCTACACAAAGGCTCCATCAGGGATAGAAGGGCATAATGGACTAAATTTACGAAAAATTGTCTTCACTTAATTACCTGCGCACCCTATGAATCATGGCTGTTCACATCCATCTTCTACACAATAGCCTTAGCAGCTTTCATAGCCATCCATATGGGGAAGCTATAGCCTATATAGAGGCTCTCAAGGCCATGGGGGGCACCGCTACTATTTATGCAAATACTGCTTGCGACAGTCGAATCCTCCATGATTTAAAAGCCCTACCCATATTTCCATGTGCCACTGACTCCATGGTGGATACAAATCCAAGCAGCGCCGAGCAATCGGAGTTTGTGAGCCTTGGAAATGCATTTGGTTCAGCACTAGCCAACCACCTTCCGAAAGAATTTACCCCGGAAGAAATTATTTATATTCCTTATGCTAGACAAAATGAGGCCCATGGAGTTGCCTTATGGTTAAAAACCATTCCGGCAGATAAGCGCCCAAAAATTGTTTTATTTTGTTATAGGCCAGAATTTAGATGGTCCCTCAACGATGATCGAACACGTTTTGAAGGAAACTTTACTTACTGGAGAGCGGTTGGAAGTGAGCTTATTGAGCAACTTGATTCCAAAAATATCTTACTAGCTAGTACTGATCATCGTTTGAGCGCAGCACTCCAAGCAGCCTCTGGAATAAAGGCATTAACAGTAAAGATGCCAACACTCTACCCACTCGATCCCGCTATCTTATTGGCGCAAACGAGAGATATTGATGTTGGCCTATTAGGAACATACCGACCCGAAAGAGGAAGTCAATTTTTAATTAACATCATCAAGCTTGTCGACACCAGACATCCTGGATTGCGCTACCTAGTCCAAGTCCAGAACTCCTCAGACTTCGAACAACTAAAGACAACCCTCAATGCCCTGCGTTTCCAGGGAAATTTAGAGGTGTTAATTGGCAATCCCGATCAAACAGAATATATGCAGCATCTTTCACGGTGTATGCTCTCTTGCCTTCCTTATGCCCCTGCTAGATATGCCACCCGCTCATCCGGGGTTCTATCTGAATGCGCAGCTTACGGGATTTCCATGGTGATTCCAGCCAATACCTGGCTATCCGATCGTTTGGATGCCGGGGAAATAAGTGCCCTCAAATTTGAATATTGGACCCCTGAGGCAATCGCCACATGCATTGAAATAGCCTTAAGCAATATTGGCCCAATGACTGAACGAGCAAAATATCTCTCGCATGCTTGGAGAAAGCAAAACAATGCGCAAAGAGTACTTGAAGATATTTTTTCCGAGCTAAAACTGGGTTTAGAAAAATAAGAAAAGCATAAACTCTTGGGCGCTAATTTATTGCGTTATTTTTAGATCCGATAAGGTGGGGTCGGATTTGTGAACACCGAGAATATTGATTCCAATAGGAAATGTTTTGTAGCCAAGGGATTCTAAAAACAAAACGATCTCCCCTTCTTTGGATTTAATTTTCTCCACAATCAAAATCGGTTTAAATTGACGCAATGACTGCTCTGCCCCAATCAAAGATTCCATCTCCATACCTTCGATATCGATTTTGATTAAATCAACTCGCTTTAAGGAGAGGCTATCTATTGAAAATAATCTAGTTTCGGTGGATGCACCTGACTCATAATCAATTTCCTGTCCAATAAATTCATTGGACTCCTTTTTTCGAAGCTCCAAACTTCCATAACTAGCTGGCTTCATATAATTTAGCTGTGGCACGGCAATAGTTCCGTTGCTGGCTCCAACTGCGCCCCAAACTGCTCTGGCATTAAAGCAATTATTCATCGCAACGTTGCCAGCCAAAGCATAAAAAATGCGTTCCTGGGCCTCAATTGATATTACCTCGCCCCACCCGTACATCGCTTTGGCCCACTCAATAGTGTGAACGCCAATATTGGCACCACAGTCAATTGCAACTACACCACTTCCGAAATGGGCTTTTCTTTGCTGCAGCAAAGCCAAAGCGAGACTAATTTCACCTTGATCGAAGGAGGAGGTATTAAGCAACTGATAACCAACCCCATAACCTCCGCCATCTACTAGATGGTAGTCATTCCGGTTTACTAGCATGGTGCCATGGTTTACTGCAACCATCACGAATGCGATAGGGCGTGTTGTTTTCATTTATGACTTTGTCAATTTAAAATCAGTTAAATTCAATAGCGTTATCACTATTTCATCTAAATTATTTTTTGATGTGTCCAGCATTACATCAGGATTGATGGGAACATCATAGGGTGAATCTATACCCGTAAAATCCAAAATTTTTCCCTGGCGGGCTTTTTTATAAATCCCCTTAGGATCTCGAGCCTCGCAAATATCCAAAGGGGTGTTGATATAGACCTCTACAAATTCATCCAGCCCAAATAATGCACGCGCACTATCGCGACCAATTTTGAGTGGAGATATGAGAGTAACCAAAACTACCAATCCCGCATCCACCATTAACTTTGCTACTTCTGCGGTTCGGCGAATGTTCTCAATGCGACTTTCTAAATCAAACCCCAGTGAACTATTTAAGCCTTGACGTAAATTATCACCATCTAGTACATAAGTCTTAATTCCATTGGCATGCAACTTTTTCTCAAAAGCATTTGCAATCGTAGATTTACCCGAACCAGAAAGGCCTGTAAACCAAAAGCATAGCGGTCTATGCCCATTAGCCAGGGCTCTATCCCCTTTGGTAATGTCGAATTGTTGATTAATTTTCATATTGAATGTGCTAGCTTAATACATCTATCCTGCACTCCCTGCGTCGCAAGTAAGAAGCCCTTGGTTGAGTTGCATGTCTTTAGCGACCTCCATGCGCTCACCATTTCCTGGGTGAGTTGATAAAAATGGAATGTTAGCGCCTTGCTTTAGCTGATCCAAACTTTTAGCTAGACGGTATTCGCCACAAGGGGAGTAGCCCGCCTGAATGACCCACTTCATGCCCAGCTCATCCGCAGCCCGCTCATCATCCCGATTGAAGCTTAAACCAGCCGCCTTTACCGCATTACCTACAAAAAAACCACTAAATGGCACAAAGTAGCTAGCAAGCATTCCCAAGGCCTGACTCGAAGCGCTCCAGGCCGTGTCTCGGACTTGGTTTCTACCGGGCTCAGTATGACCGAGTTGATGGTGTGCAAGTTCGTGACCTAAGGTAAAGGCCAATACATCCTGATCTTGACCAAATTGCTGCAAATAGCCATTAGTAAAAATGACAAGGTATTTTTCATTTTGCTGGACTGCGTAGGCATTAATTTCGGGACTCTGAGCTACCCCCAATAAAAATGGAACAGAACTAACTTGCTGCATCTTAAGGCGCGCTATTGCTAAATTTTGTTCACTCTTATTCTGGCTGGTTTTAGCCCCAACCCACCAACGATCATCTGGGAAATAGATATTGGTCGATTTTCCAACCCCAGAACTAGCGCATCCAAACAGGAATAAGCTACACACCACAATTAAGAAGGTAGTCCTCAGGCGCACTTCTGTCCTCTTACAAGCTGGGTAAAAATGATGGATATTCCATTAAAAAGTTGATTGGGGTTAAAAATACTCAATAAGAGCAAGAATAACCCCCTGCAAGATCCCCGCCTAGCCCCTAGTGATATGGAAAAACCTGCAAAATTAGTTCCTTGGAGCTCAATATTGGCTAAATTTGGATAAATTTTGAACATTTTGCTATTCATTTCAGGTCTCTGGACAATGCATTTGAGGCATTTGGCATGCTAAGATGCTTGAGAATTGAAGCACCCTCATTTTCTATATTTACAGGCAATCATGAGCAATAACCAAAATCCTTCCCGCCAATCAGACCAAGGCATTGATGAAGACAACGTCCTTTTATTGGGCAAAAACTTCAATATCGTTGGTGACCTCATTGGCCAAGGTACTGTGATTGTTTCAGGTAGGGTTGAGGGCAATATTTCCTCCAACAAAACCGTATCAGAAGCCGGATCCTCAGTCGTGGGAAATATTAACTGTACCCAATTAGATATATCTGGATCTGTTAAGGGCCTAATCCAAGCAACCAATGTCATCATTCGCAAAGGCGCACTAGTTGAGGGAGAAGTTCACTACTCAACACTAGCCATGGAACAAGGTTGCGAAGTTCTTGGAAAGCTAAAGAAAATCTCAGAAAAGCCGCTCCCCTCTAGAACATCAACCAGCACCCCTGAAACAAAAACCCAAACTGCAGAAGTGATCCTCTTAAACTTCCCCAATGAACTGAAGGCAAAACTACAAGGTTCAGGCGCACTATCTTCAGCACGTTTAACTCTGGTTGATGGCAGCACGGCACCAGCCTGGGTTAACCTAACCGGTGACAAACTTGGTCTTTTGGTAAGCAACAGTGAAATCCAAGAACTCAAAAATAGAAATGAAACATTGCAATTAAGATTGAATGCTGGAGAAAATTACTACGACTTCTCCCTTCCGCTCTAATATTAATTTACTGTAAAAACAAATTTAATCTTAGGGCCTATTAATAGTTGTGAAGAGCACAAGAACCTTATGTCTGGGGCTAGTAATTGCGCTTGGCCCATGCATAACCTATGCTGGTAGCCCTGATTCCAGCAACATCAACGATCCTGCGCTTGCTATAGTAAATGATGACCTAAAGTCTCTTCGATCAACCATTAAAAGAGAATTTGCCAATCAGAACGTCGCAAACTCTGAAGTTAAAAAAAGCCTTACACAATTAACAACTCAGAATGATGCTCTACTTGACTCAATAAATAACTTGAAGTCCGAGCAAGAAGTTGCTTCTAAAAATATTACTGAAAATCATCAGGCATTGACCCAATTCGCCCTCGCCTTATCGCTTATTACTATTCTTATATTTTTAAGTTTATGGGCTATTAATCAAAAGCTAAAAAAGGGAATCACTATTCGTTTTGGACAAGATAAGTCTCTCGATAAAGATAGTGAAGCCCATCCTGAAAAATCTCGTAGCGAAGTTTCCCCTACCGATAAAACACATGAAGATAATGGGTTCAACCAGCCCATCAGAGATCATGGAATTAGTGCAGAAGAATTTCAAAAATTAATGAGCCATCAAATCTCGAGCAACACATTTAGTCTAAAAACATCCATACCCGTCACCGAAAAAGCGCTTATATCCGCCACTATTGATGCTGCAATTGAAAAGAGAATGCAGGGCTTTATGCGGCCAGTACAGCCCCCAAAAATGTAAGCTCACCTCTTTTAATCCCATTGTGTTTTAGCTTATCTAGAGCATGTCAGCGCTATTTAATGCGGTCTAGGTGCAGACGGGTTAAGATTTCGTATGAATTCAACTGTCAGTGCTCCCATAGCCTTTGATTACCCTCAGCAAGATGCTGCTGGGGTAACCTGTACAGCCCAAGCTTGGGCAAAAGTTCCGCCCCATTTAGGCACCCCTGAAAAAGCAGCCGTAATAGCTCGTATTAAGCAACTTTTGGTCGAAAAGGATGCTGCTCTAGTTGCTCACTACTATGTGGACGGCGATATTCAGGATCTCGCCATGGAGACTGGCGGTTTCGTCGCTGACTCTTTGGAGATGGCTCGCTTTGGTAAGAACCACTCCGCTAAGAATTTAATTGTTGCCGGGGTGCGCTTTATGGGTGAGTCCGCAAAGATTCTCAGCCCCGAAAAGCGCGTATTTATGCCGGACTTGGATGCGACCTGCTCTTTAGACTTGGGATGTGATGCTGCTGACTTTGCTGCCTTTAGAGCTTTGCATCCTGATCGGGTTGTAGTGGTCTATGCCAATACTAGCGCAGCAGTAAAAGCCCAAGCCGATTGGATGGTCACAAGCTCTTGCGCATTAGCTATTGTTCATCAACTCAAGGTTGAAGGCAAAAAAATATTATGGGCACCTGATCGCCATCTGGGTCGATATATTCAAGAGCAAACTGGCGCTGATATGTTGTTGTGGAATGGCGCTTGTATTGTTCATGACGAATTCAAAGCTGCGGAACTGGAGATCTTAAAAGCCAAACATCCTCATGCGATGATTTTGGTTCACCCTGAATCACCACAGGCCGTGGTGGATTTAGCGGATGTTGTAGGCTCCACTTCAGCCATGATTAAGGCCGTTGTAGATGGAACAGCCACTGAATACATCGTTGCTACTGATAACGGCATCTTGCATCGCATGCGCCAGCTAGCTCCACATAAAAAGCTCATTGAGGCCCCTACCGCCGGCAATAGCGCCACTTGTAAGAGCTGTGCTCACTGTCCTTGGATGGCCATGAATGGTTTACAAGGAATTTTAGATTGTCTCGAGAATGCTTCTGGCGAGATCTTGATTGAAGAGCCTGTTCGCGTTAAAGCACTTACCTGCATTGAGCGTATGCTCGACTTTACAAAAGATCATCCAGAGCTATTAGCTAAAGCACAGCATGGTTTTGTAAAAAATATTGGTGCCGCGTAAGACTCTTGTTAGCCTCTTGCTTTTTTTAGTTCATGTTTTTATTTTTTGATTTACTTTTTTGATTTTCTTTTTTGACTTTTTAGACTGTCCCTCCTATGTATGAATACAACGAGACCTTAGAGCAAGCGCGTCAACGCAATATCGCTGATGCACTCATGGAGGATATTGGTACCGGTGATTGGACTGCCAAGCTCGTGCCTAGTAAGCAAGTTCATGCGCAACTATTAGTGCGTCAAGAGGCAGTCTTGTGTGGCGTCGATTGGTTTGAGGGAACCCTTAAAAAGCTTGACCCCAAAGCCAATATCAAATGGTATTACGTGGAAGGCGATTTGATGAAGGCCGATACGAAGGTCTGCGATATTGAAGCGGACTCCCAAGCCCTACTATCTGCTGAACGCACTTGCATTAACTTTTTGCAAACCCTATCTTGGACGGCCAGCATTACCCATCAACACGTGGATGCCATTGCAGGGGCAAGTCCCAATCCTAAGGGGTGCGCCGTATTAGATACACGCAAAACCATTCCAGGTCTACGTCAAGCTCAAAAATATGCAGTGCGTGTAGGTCAAGGACAAAACCAACGTTTGGCTTTATGGCACGGCATCTTAATTAAAGAAAATCACATTGCCGCAGCCGGTAGCGTCACTGCCGCCCTTAAAGCTGCCGAAGCACTTAACTCAGGGGTAGACATTCAGATTGAAGTAGAAAACCTTGCTGAACTCGAAGAAGCATTGGCGGCTGGCGCAAAAAGTATCTTGATTGATAACTTCACTACAGATCAGATGAAAGAAGCGGTTGCATTCACGGCAGGTAGAGCTTTGCTAGAGGCTTCTGGTGGCATTAACCTAGATCAGATGCGCGCCATTGCAGCAACGGGCGTAGACAGAATTTCACTAGGCAAACTTACTAAAGATGTAAACGCAGTTGATTTTTCAATGCGCATACAAGCTTAATCTGCTTTTAAGCTGGTCTTGAGTGGTAAATAGATTCTTTGCCTAAAGAATTGCGGATGAAATTAATATTATTTCTTAGGGTATAGCAATCTACTGTTGCTAGCTTGGCAGCCTTACTTATCAACACCCTTCGCTCCATCTCATCCAAGATTGCCAGATACAAATCACGTTTACTTGGCTCATAATTTTCAATAATTTCATGCTCAAACTTATCTAGTTCTTTGTAAATATTATTAATTTGTTTGCGGGCTAAGTTCACGCGATAGTTTGGTATCGATTTGATGATGGGATAAGCGAACGCTGCAAAAGGCACCAAGAGCAAGAACATCCGCTCTAGAAACTCTGCCATCCAAAATGGCAGATACTTCATTAGCACCGGCGTACCCTTTTGGTAAAAATACTTGGCCTCTTCACTTAAGGGCGCTTCAGAGTTCATATAGGACGGGAACTGACCAGCATTAGCAAAGTAACTCTTCTCTCCATTAATCTCTTTAGCAGCCTCTAAAAGCAGTAGTTGAATAGCTGGGTGCAAGCGATCATCAATTAATAGGTTTGTAGTGGTAGATAACAATTTAATGGGGTGATCTGGGTCATTTATCCCTAGATCAAAGCCACCCATGGGTACCATGACCTCCTCAAAATAAGGCACTAGACGCGTATAGGCGTCTGCTCGATTAAAAGAAGTTAAATGAATAGTCGGATCTTTAATGAGGGTTTGAACATTCACCGAAGTAAAACCATCTACTAGCAACAAGGCATCTAACTCACCTCGCTGAAGGGCTTTAACCCCATCATGATTCGATAAGGGGATGAGATTGGGGGTATCACTTGATAGATTATTCAGCTTCAAGATATTGATTGCCTGGGTATGAGTACCACTACCAACTGGACCAATACCAATTTTTAACTTGATGATGTCCCGGTCAAGGATATGGCTGGTGTTGTCAAAAGCTTTATTTCGATAGAATAACCACACAGGCTCGTAGTCAACACTACCTAATGACTGCACACCACTAAGCCCCTCTCGGGCAATCATCCCGCCCTGTACTAAAGCAATCTGAATTGGATCCTT
Source organism: Polynucleobacter asymbioticus QLW-P1DMWA-1 (assembly GCF_000016345.1). NCBI lineage: Bacteria > Pseudomonadati > Pseudomonadota > Betaproteobacteria > Burkholderiales > Burkholderiaceae > Polynucleobacter > Polynucleobacter asymbioticus. Next base: position 1,148,138 of record NC_009379.1, read on the forward strand.
ACGATCAATTAAATGCTGAAGATTTTCATCTGAACCTTTGGTTTGGACCAACTCTAGCTCGATGCCTTTTTTCTTGAAGTAAGCTTGATATTTTTCGCCCAAGATATTGTAAGAGCCGCCAGCGCCAGTGGCCATCATGACTTTTTTGGGTGGCGCAGGCTTAGCAAACCAAATTAATATTGATAAGCCAGCGAGGAGCAGAACAAGAAGGGGCCAGATTTCACGAAGGAACTCAAACCAGCTCTTCAGCTCATCAGACAAGGTCTGATAAACAGCAGATATGTGCTCAGTAAAATCTTCTTTAAAGCTAGCCATGAACTCTCCGTCTCAATACAACTAGCTTATCACCAAATATATTGAGAAAGCCTGGAATCTAACAGCTAGGCTTCGGGGGTATTGTCCCCACCCTCAGCCTGAGGGGTCAGAATAGTAGGGTAAGAAACCGCCCAGGTTCCAGGATAGTCGCGACTGTAATGCAGCCCTCGACTTTCTCGACGCATTAAGGCGGAGCGAACAATTAGTTCTGCACACTCTAGCAAGTTACGCAATTCAATCAAATCCCGCGTTACCTTAAAGTTCGCGTAATACTCTTGAACCTCATAACGTAGCAACTTAATACGATGAAGAGCTCTCTCTAATCGGCGGTTTGTTCTCACAATGCCAACATAGTTCCACATTAATGAGCGTAGTTCATCCCAGTTATGGGCAATCACCACTTGCTCATCTGCATCTTCAACTTGACTCTCATCCCACAGAGGTAAGGTCGGCATTGTTGGCGTTTTTAACATCGAGATATCTTCGGCGGCAGCTTTACCGATGACAACACACTCCAATAAGGAGTTGCTTGCCAATCGGTTGGCGCCATGTAATCCCGTATAGGTAGCCTCACCCACCGCATACAAACCTGGTAGATCTGTGCGGCCCTTGAGATCAGTTACGACACCACCACAGGTATAGTGTGCGGCTGGGACCACAGGTATAGGCTCTTTGGTAATGTCTAAGCCGAGAGTCAAGCACCGAGCATAAATCATCGGAAAGTGTTCTTTAATGAATTCTTCACCCAAATGGGTAGCATCAAGATGAACATAATCCAAGCCATGCTTCTTCATTTCAAAGTCAATGGCACGTGCAACGATATCACGTGGTGCCAGCTCATTACGATCGTCATGATCAGGCATAAAACGAGTGCCATCAGGCAATTTCAGTAAGCCACCCTCGCCTCGCATCGCTTCCGTAATTAAGAAGGTGCGATCACTGGGGTGATATAAGCAAGTGGGATGAAATTGAATAAATTCCATATTGCCTACACGGCAACCTGCACGCCATGCCATAGCAATACCATCTCCAGTAGCGGTATCAGGATTACTTGTATAGCGATAAACCTTACCTACCCCACCAGTAGCTAAAACTACAGACTTAGCCTCTATAGTTTCAACACGGTTATTTTTAATATCTAAGGCATACACCCCATAACAACGATTGGGTTGAGTACGCTGCGTCTTGGCATCAAGCTGACGATTAGTAATGAGATCAAGTGCAATCCAATGCTCTAGGATCTGAATATTTTTATGCGCCTTTGCTTTATCCAGCAGGACTTCATGAATTGCTTTACCAGTAGCATCAGCAGCATGGGCAATGCGACGATGACTATGACCACCTTCACGAGTGAGATGCAATCCCATGGGGCCAGATTTATCGGTCGTAAATGGAACGCCCTGCTCTACCAACCAACGAATTGCTTCAGCACTTTCTTCGGCAATATAACGAGCAGTAGACTCAACCACTAAACCGGCTCCCGCATCTAGGGTATCTGCTACGTGAGAATCAATACTGTCATGCTCTTTATCGACTACCCCAACAATACCGCCCTGTGCCCAGGCTGTAGCAGCTTCACCCAAACCACGCTTGGCCATCAAAATGACAGGCTGAGTTTCAGCCATGTGCAAGGCGACAGTTAACCCAGCTAATCCAGCCCCAATGATGAGGACGGGAAGTTCTGCTTTATCGCTGGTATTTGAGGAAGGTTTTGAACTGGCCATGGAGCTCTTATTCTAACTGGCATTAGAAATATAGGTCACGCTTGAATTCCTGTATTACGAGGCGCAAAGGAAATGACTCATCTAACTTAGACTCAGAAAGGGGCATTAAACAGTTAGCCACAAAAGTAGGTGGAAGATCGGGGTTATCTACACAAGCGCGCTCCAATCTAACCAAGAATTGTGTTTGCTCTTCTTCCGAATAACCCTTCTCTGAGGCTATAGTACTTATGTACATACATAAATTACGCTCTAACATTGGGTAGCCGACATCTACGCAATAGAGAGCAAAGACTTTGCCTTAGCTTTTACTTCACCAAGGATCTCTGAGCTCACTTTATTTTTGTATTTTGCTTTTCTTATTTTCCAATCCAAGGACTTAACCTGATCAGACAAGATCGCTGATTGAACCCCATCCACTACAACTAGAACCTCAAAGGGATAACCTTTAATCTGGGTTGTTAATGGGCAACAAATCATGAGATTAGTTTTTTTGTTATAGACCTCTGGCGTCAACACAACAGCAGGTCGACGACCAGCTTGCTCTCTTCCGGCTTGAGGCTCAAACTCCAGCCCTACAATATCACCAGCTTCTGGCACATAAGCTCTCACCATTAGAGAAGCTCTTTACCCACGGGGCCACCAAAGTCTGCTTCGCTATGCAAATTCTTAGCAGTAATACCAGCCAACAATTCTTCGAGTGGATACTTCTGCTTGACTATAGGCTCGATCACGATGCGACCTTTTTGAACCTTTACAGAGACAGGTTGATCAATATTCAATTGGGCAGACTTCATTACCGCAGCATTTAAACGTAAAGCCGGGCTGTTACCCCACTTTTTAATCATTGTTTGCATAAGAGCCTCCTTCATAATGTATCTACATTGTATCTACATCACCCAATAGAATCAAGCCGCAAATAAAAACCCCGCCATTAAGACGGGGTTCGAAGGGTTTTTCTAAGGTTAATGGCTACTAGAACCATTTACCTACAGAGGTCATATTAGACAATAGCCGCCGGATTGAGTGTTGGATCGTTAGTGCCATATCCCATTACTTTGGACGCTTGACCACCTTTAGCCAACTTGACCGCGCAATACTTAAATTCTGGAATCTTGCCAACCGGATCTAGCGCAGAATTCGTAATGAGGTTAGCAGCAGCCTCATAGTATGCAAACGGAATAAAGATCACACCACGTGGTGTACCGTCATCTCGACGTACATGAATACCTACCTCACCGCGACGAGACTGAACGGTAATGACATCTCCAGCAGACACACCTAGCTGAGTCATATCTTCACCATTCATCGATACAGTGGCCATAGGCTCAATAGCATCGAGCACTGTTGCGCGACGAGTCATGCTTCCAGTATGCCAATGCTCAAGTTGACGACCAGTAATCAGGACAAACGGGAATTCAGAATCAGGACGTTCATTTGCGGGGATGATATCCGCAGGAACCAACTTCACTTTTCCATCGGTAGTAGCAAACTCATCATCAAAAACGATTGGGCGACCCGGATCTTCAAGCGATAAACATGGATAAGTAACACTCGATTCTTTTTCCAAGCGCTCCCAAGTAATACCATTAATAGCGGCATGCATGGCTTGACGCATTTCATCATAGACCTCAGCAACTCCATCATCAGAACCTTGATAATTCCAGTTCAAGCCCATGCGTTTAGCAATCTCCTGAATGATCCATAGATCTGGCTTTGCATCTCCAGGAGGTTCAATGGCTTTTTTACCCATTTGCACCATACGGTCAGTATTACTTGCAGTACCCACCTTTTCTGGCCAAGCGCTTGCAGGCAATACAACGTCTGCGAGAAGAGCAGTTTCAGTCATAAAGATGTCTTGCACCACCAAATGCTCCAAAGAAGCCAAAGCGTGTCGTGCGTGATTCAAATCAGGATCACTCATCGCAGGGTTCTCACCTTCAACATACATGCCGCGAATCTTATCGGGATCGCTATCAGGTGCAGTGATTTTGTGCATGATTTCAACTACGGTGTAACCCGGCTTTTTATCAAGCGGTGTATCCCAGAATTTCTCAAACCAAGCATGCGCCTGTGGGTTATCAACCCTTTGATAGTTCGGGAACATCATCGGAATCAAACCAGCATCACTAGCACCTTGCACATTGTTTTGACCACGCAATGGATGTAGACCAGAACCCGGTTTACCAATTTGGCCAGTAATACTCACGAGCGCAATTAAGCAGCGAGCGTTATCAGTGCCATGCACGTGTTGACTCACGCCCATGCCCCACAAAATCATCGCAGATTTAGTAGTGGCAAATTCTCTAGCAACCTCACGCAGTGTCTCAGCTGGGATACCACAGATTGGCGCCATCGCTTCAGGGCTATACCCCTTGATATTTTCTTTGAGTGCCTCAAAGTTATTAGAGCGATTTTTGATAAATTCTTGATCAACCAAGCCTTCTTCAATGATCGTATAGATCATGGCATTGAGCATCGCTACATCAGTATCAGGCTTGAACTGCATAGTGCGCCAAGCATGTTTACTGATTTCAGTTTTACGAGGATCGCACAACACAATCTTTGCGCCACGCTTAGCAGCATTCTTAAACCAAGTTGCAGCAACCGGGTGATTGGCTGTTGGGTTCGATCCAATCAACATGATTAAGCTGGAATGCTCAACATCGTTTACCTGATTACTTACAGCACCAGAACCCACACCCTCTAAAAGCGCTGCTACAGATGAAGCATGGCAAAGACGAGTGCAATGGTCTACGTTATTGCTGCCAAAGCCTGTGCGTACTAGCTTTTGGAATAAATACGCCTCTTCGTTACTTCCTTTTGCAGAACCAAATCCTGCTAACACTTTATTGCCGTACTGATCTTTGAGTTTCTTCAACCCACCGCCAGCAAACTCAATCGCCTCTTCCCATGTTGCTTCGCGGAAGATCTCAGACCAATCTTGATCACGCTCGAGCAAAGATTCATCTTTAGGAACGCCAGGTTTACGTATCAGCGGCTTGGTTAAACGCTGTGGGTTATGGATGTAATCCATGCCAAAGCGACCTTTAACGCACAAACGATTATGGTTCGCTGGGCCATCACGACCCTCAACACTCACAATCTTTTCATCTTTCACGTTATAGGTAATTTGACAACCTACTCCGCAGAATGGGCAAACAGAATCTACTTTACGATCGACGATTTGTGAACCAATCAATCCTTTTGGCATCAATGCGCCAGTAGGACAAGCCTGCACACATTCACCGCAGGCAACACAGGTACTCTCGCCCATTGGATCGTTTAGATCAAACACAATTTCGCTATGTCCACCACGCATCGCGTAACCAATCACATCATTCACCTGCTCTTCACGGCAAGCTCGTACACAGCGGTTACATTGAATACAGGCATCAAGATTGACAGCCATCGCAGGATGAGAGATATCGTGAGCGACTTTATCTCTACGCAGTGCTTTGAGCTCGGGACGAACAGTGACATCCATACGTGCAGCCCAAGTGCTGAGCTCACCATGCTGATGCTGCTCTTCTTCTGCCTTGCTATCGCCCACCCATTTAAAACCTTGGTCTGGCATATCAGAGAGCAACATCTCCAAAACAAGCTTTTGACTCTTTACAGCACGCTCGCTATTGGCTTGCACTTCCATGCCTGGAGTGGCGGTTCTGCAGCAGCTAGGCGCCAAGGTGCGCTCACCATTAATTTCGACAACACAAGCACGGCAATTTCCGTCTGGGCGATAACCATCTTTGAAGCAAAGATGCGGAATATCAATACCGTGACGCTTTGCTGCCTTGAGAATTGTTTCACCTTCATAAGAAACAATCGTCTTGCCGTCTAATTTGAATTCAACGGTTTGCAATTGCAGTTCTTTCGGATTTGTGGGTGCGTTCATTTTTATCTTATCTTCCCTGATCTCTTTTCAGCGAATCCTTATGCAACTTCGTTCGGGAAATATTTATGGATGCAACGAATGGGGTTTGGTGCTGCTTGACCTAAACCGCAAATAGAAGCATCAACCATCACGGTTGCTAAATCTTCAAGGGTGGTTTGATCCCAAGATTTCGCTTGCATGAGTTTGGCAGCTTTACCAGTACCTACCCGACACGGGGTACATTGGCCACAGCTCTCATGCTCAAAGAAATGCATCACATTTAAAGCCATATCACGGGCTTTATCTTGGTTACTGAACACCATTACCGCTGCGGAACCAATAAAGCATCCGTAAGGTTGCAAGGTATCAAAGTCCAAAGGAATGTCATTCATAGTGGCAGGCAAGATCCCTCCTGATGCCCCACCAGGAAGATATCCGTAGAACTGATGGCCTTCTTGCATACCGCCGCAATACTCGTCAATAAGCTCTTGAATCGTGATGCCTGCAGGTGCCAATTTAACGCCGGGTTTTTTAACGCGCCCACTGACGCTAAAGCTACGCAGACCTTTGCGATCATGACGGCCAAAGGAACTGAACCATTCTGGTCCACGCTGAACAATATCCCGTACCCAATATAGGGTTTCAAAGTTATGCTCAAGAGTTGGCCTACCAAATAATCCTACTTGTGCAATGTAAGGTGGACGCATGCGTGGTTCACCACGCTTACCTTCAATACTTTCAATCATCGCGGATTCTTCACCGCAAATGTAAGCACCAGCACCACGACGTAATTCAATTAAAGGCAATTTAAATGGGGGATTGGCCTTTAGCTTATCTATCTCCAACTGCAGTAACTCACGACAACCATGATATTCATCGCGTAAATAAATATAGCAAGCATCAATACCCACTACAGAAGCCGCGATCAATAAGCCTTCTAAAAAACGATGCGGATCGCGCTCTAAGTAAGTGCGATCTTTAAATGTGCCTGGCTCACCCTCGTCAATATTGACGGCCATGAGCTTTGGCGCAACCTGATCTTTTACGATACGCCATTTGCGCCCCGCCGGAAATCCTGCACCACCTAAACCACGCAAGCCTGAGCTCTCCATGGCCTTAATAATGCTTTCCGCATCACGCTTACCTTCAGCGATTTCCTTTGCTAAGGCATATCCACCTTTAGCGCGATAAGCTTCGTAGCCTACATAATCGGGTGATATTGACTGCCCTTCACCTTGAGGTGATACGCCCTGCTCTGCTAAAGCAGCAGGATCAAAGCTAGCGTCATCTTTGGCTAGAGGCTGAGTGGTCATGACATTCTTGATTGCTGCGGCGACTTTATCAACACTAGCAAAAATAACTGGGTACTGATGCACCACAGCAACTGGAGCCTGCTCACAACGGCCTACACACGGAGCAGCGGCAACCTTGATATTGGGATTACCTAAAATAGAAGGTAGCTTGCTTAATAAATTTTGCGCACCAGCTAACTCACAAGCGATGCCATCACAAACACGCACAGTGATGTCCGCCACTGGATCATTACCACGCACCACTTCAAAGTGATGGTAGAAAGTGGCGACTTCATACACCTCTGCCATCGGCAGATTCATTTCTTTTGCAAGAGCAACTAAATGACGATCGTGCAACGCACGATATTCATCGTTCAGCTTATGAAGATGTTCAATTAATAAATCACGGCGATGTGGGGCATGACCAATCAACTGGCGAACTTCAGCGACTGAAACATCATCCACTTGACGACCCTTCAACTTACTTTTGCGACGAATGGTTTCGCGCAAATCATCAGCAGTAGCTATGGCAACTGCTTTGACTTCTCCAGAAGGCTTTGGGTGATTCATAGTATTCAGTCTCTAATTTTTATTCGTTTTAATGCCAACGAAAGCCCCTTTTTAGGTGCGATCATGCAAGATATCGCCTGATTTTGGGTGATTTAATCCCTAAAGTCCTTGACGTTGCTCAAGTACTGAATTTAAGGGTAATCCCTAATTTAGAGCATAGAGGGAGATGGCCTGTCCCCGGGTGGCATTGCGTAATCTTCCTTGCGCTCATTCAGGCGGTCTTTGTAGCATTCCTCATAACCTTTACTACCTATATTCCAGCCAATAGAGGTGCAATCATCCTGGGCTGCTGACTCAATTGAGCCACATCCAGCAAGAGCCAATGTTGTCAAAACAGAAGAAAGTAAGCTTAAGCGCATTTTTGTTGAATTCATGGACTCAAGTCTACTTGATTCTGAGCTCAACATCGAGAGGGACGCCCTCTTTGCCTGCCTCTACAGTTTTAATATCGCCAAAATTAATACGATCCTTCAGGCCGGGATTCTCGGTAGTCATCAAACTAAAAGCGAGTTGGGCACGGTTTTTTGCCAACTGCCTTAGTTCGTCTTCACTAATGTCGATAGCGGCAATTAACTCTGTGTGAAGCTGGTCATTGCGAGCTTCGCCCTCTGGAAGCATCAATAAGCGTTGCCCAAGCTTGATACGGCCAACGTATTGCGCATAAGCTGTCCTTAAACCCGACTGAATGCGAGGATCAGTCAAGCTAGGCGCTGGGATGGGCTCACCAGGTTCAAGTTTGAAGCCGGCATCTTTCAGAATGGCTGTATCTGCCTTCACACGCGCCAACTCCTGTTTGTCTTGCACTGGATCATAGGTGCCAATAAGCTCAAGCTTGGAATTGGGATGCTTATCCAAGTATTCACCGAACTTTTCAAGGCGATCTTGGTCAGCAGGTAAAAACACAGCCTCACCAAGGACGGCATTGATGCCATTCTCACCTCCCATACCCATGATGGATCCTAAAGCCCTAAATGGGGCTGTGGCGACATTACTGAGTACATTACTAATCGCTTGCCATACCAAGCCACTCGCACTGAACTCAGGTGAATCAACGTTACCGGCAATACAGATAGTGACATCAATGGTGTCATCAGAGTCTTCAAGCAGTGCAATTGCAAGACCAAGGGGTAATTTTTTGCCCTGGTAATCGGGTACCTCATCACCTAGCTGAACACCCTTAATGATGATCTGATTGCTACCAGTTAACTGCCCGTCTTTGGCTCGGTAATTGAGATTGAGACTCAGATGACCCCCGCTAATTTGATAGCCAGCATAGGTCATCACCGCAGGGTTAAAAGTCGTTAGCGGCAAATTACGGAAGGTCATCAAGATGTCATGATTACGGCGCGGATCATCGAATGAGGCCTGTCCTTTGGCCCTCATACTTCCGGAGTTTGCTACTACACCATCCATGGCAACCGTTGCAAAATGGCCGGGTGCATTACTAACGCCTATTAGGGTGGCATTAAATTTTTTAATGTCCACTTTGAAATTGGGGCGCATGGCAAGATCAGTAAAAAAGACTTCGCCATTTTTCATACCAAGTGTTTTGATATCCAACCCAAATGTATTTTTAAATTCTGGGGATGCTGTTTTATTAACTAAAGGTGCATTTTCAGGGCTTGCTGCATCTGCTGCAGGCTTTGAGAATAAGCGCCTGAAATTTGACATGCCTTGATCGTTGATGTCAAAACGCAAGCTCGGGTGGTCGATGATGAGCTCATCAATGGTCAAGCTACTATTAGAATGATCATTAGCTTGCTTGCTACTTTTATATTCAAACTGGCGAACGTCTGCGGCATCCCAAGTAATTAAAGGTGTTTTTTCACCTTTCTCAATTACAGCCAGATTGGATAAATGAAGATCTCCAGCGATCCGATCAGAATCACCACCAAGAGTAACCCCTATATCCGCATTCATTACCCCACTGCTGCCTAACAACTCCTTATTAGCTGGAAGTAATGCAATAAAAGGAGCGGTAGCAATATTCTCTAACTTCAATTTTCCAGAAATCTCTTTTGAGATGGTATTGAGGTCCCAATGAGAGAGTATTTGTCCATCATCTAGCTTCAAATCCAATTGAACGCCTAAATTATTTGGGCTTGGATTATCTAATCCACCACCAAGGCTAATGTGGTGAAAGCCAATCGTTTTATTGATGCCTGGAATCAGTAACTGTAGCGCACCTAAATTCAAGTCATACCGTCCGCGCACGCCAGACACATCTCCCTCCTTATCGTAATTCGCAACATCGAGCAATTCAACGGTAAATGGTTTGAGCTCTTCTTTTAGTTTTAATGACTGATCTACTAACGCTAGCGAAGCACTGCTCACTAAAAATTTACCAACAGAAATCTTGATAGGCTTGCTGGGAGCTTTCGGATCCGCTGGGGGTAAATTCTTTTCGATCGCATAAGCAAACTCTTGCCAATTCCAGGTATTTAGTTTTTTCTCCACCAGTAACTTGGGTTCATCCAAGAGGATTTGATCAAAGCCAAGCTCTCCTTTAACCAGCTTTGTCCACTTCAGCGAAACAAGCAGCTTTTTAAACTCCAGAAGTGTATTACCCCCCTCTTTTGATAAGTGGAGGTCATTAAGCTCAATCTGTAGGCGTAATGGAGATAGGGTTAAATCTTGATAGGCGATCTCATAGCCAAGTCTCTGGCCATACTCAGTTACTGACTTTTTAATTAAGCCGGGCACAAAAATATGGCAGCCTGCCCAGAAAAGGAAGGCCAAGATGAGGAAGGTAGCTGCAATGCGCAAACCCCAAACCTGAAAACGGTGATTTCTAATGGAAAGCATCTACTTGTCTTAACGAAACAAAATCAGTAACAATGAAAATTATCACAGAACAATAAATATAACCCTTGTGGAGACCCCCATGAAAATCGCCCCAAAATACCTATTCACCACCATTTTCTGCCTGCAGGCCCTACTTTTTAATAACTATGTTCAAGCCCAAAATCAAGATGGCTTTGTGGACCTCATTGATGGTGTCAGCCTCACTGACTGGAACATCATCGGTACTGCCAATTGGGTCATTGGTAACGGCATTGTTGAAGGCAATAAACCCAATGGATTTTTGGTTTCTACCAAGCCATATAAAAACTTCATTATTAGGACTGAGTTTTGGGCAGAATCCAATACCAATAGCGGTATCTTTATTCGCTGCCAAGATCCCAAAAAAGTTACTCAAAGTACCTGTTATGAAATCAATATTTGGGATACGCGTCCTGAGCAAGCGTATGCAACTGGTGCGATTGTGGATGTGGCTAAAGTAGATCCAGTGCCAAAGGCTGGTGGTCGCTGGAATACGATGGAAATTACTGCCAATGGCTCACACTTTAAAGTTGTGCTAAATGGCGTTACCACTGTTGCTGATGGGCAGGATAGCCGCTATGTAGAAGGCCCGATTGCCCTGCAATCAGCCGGGGGAATTATCAAGTTTAAGAAGGTGCAGATTAAAACGCTTTGAGTTACACAAAAATCTCAAAGCGATCACCGCAGGCGATAGGCATTAATGCCCTCTCCTGCTTTTCCATTCTGACCAACCCATAATTAGACATAGTCTTGAGGGTTCTTGATAAGTTGCCCTGCTTACGCCCAGTCAATTCCGCCAATTCAGAAATGGATACCGGCTTTGAAGATCTAATCACATCCAATAAAGCGCGATTTTCATCACTTAAAACCGCAGATAAAGAGCGCATTGAAGTAAACCATATCTTTGGATCACTAGACTTTATTTTTAATTCCCCTTTGGCAATTGCAAGCATCCGCTTGCGAATCTCCTCTTGAGATGCGATTCCAATTTTGATGACCTTCATTTTTCTTTATCCACCTTTAAGACTTTATCAACATCAATAAAGAAATCCCTAAGCAGTTGATATGCATCTTTAAATTCATAACGAACTCCCACATCCCGGATAGACCGATGCCTGTGATCGTATGGCAATCTTCTTCCTGAATAAGCAGGTTTTTGCTTCACAGAATGGGCATTGTCATAACCCATAATTCTTATATCTTTGGGGTTATGTAGTGTCAATGAGTAGCGAATTCCGTGCGGAACTGCTTCTGTAATGGCGACCTCCCAAGCTTCTATCTTCACCCAGTAACCATCCTCTTGGTCTATTACCTGCTGATGTAAGTCTAATAGTATGGAGATGCCAACCTTCTTCATCTCCAAACTATATCAACTAATGATATATCAAAAGTAACAACCCTGGGAACGAAATAGAATTAACAAAAATGGTTATGGCGCCGGTGGAAAACCAACTTTTTGTGCCCACATATTATTGAAGACATGAACAATCGGTTTTTCATAAACACCCGCCTTGGTATAAGGCTCTTCTTTTAGCCACGCATCTACATCGGCCCTGCTAGCAAAATCAATTGCCAGCAAGCTACCAACAACGGTCTTACCATCTTCGGATGTCAGCGGTCCAGCAAAGGCCATACGATCCGATAACTTAGCTAAATAAGCGCGATGATCTGGTCGAACCTGAATACGTAAGTCAGCAGTACCAGGACGGTCCATCAATAAGATTGCATAAATCATTTTCTCTCCAGTTATATGTGTTGTAGTTATTGTGAAATCTTACGCTAATCCCCAAAGAAAAAGCCACCAAAGTTTGGTGGCTTAGTACATCTTGGCGGAAGAGGCGTCCATAAATGAGCCCTCCGAAGAGCTCCATCAAAACCCTGAAGCCGTTTATCTACATAGGTTTTTTGGTTAACCACACTCCCGACTAGCCCTCTCTAACCCACTAAAATCTATGCATTGGTGGTGGGTAGAGTGGTGGGTAGAGAATGGGGTGTTGAGGCTTGGAAGAAGGTAAAAAAATTAGCTTTACGGCACGAGGTCTTGGGTCAATCATAAGCCCTGGGTACCATGCTGACCCAGAATCTAAGGGTCTATATATCCAAGTATCAAAAGGGGTAAACAACTTTAAGCGTAGCTGGATTTTTCGCTATACCAGCCCCACCCTATTTAAAAGACGCGAAATGGGTTTGGGATCCTTGGAGGCTCGGTCATTAGCTGATGCTCGCCGAAAAACCCTTGAATTGCGTCAATTGGTCATGGATGGCATTGACCCGACCGAGGATCGCTGTAAGGCTAAAAGCAAAAGAATTACAGCTATTAATAATGGCATCACCTTTAAAGAAGCTGCCGAACGCTGTATCGAGGGAAGAAAAGCGGAGTGGAAGAGCTCTAAGCATGCTGACCAATGGAGGAACACCATCTCCACCTTTGCATATCCTGAGATAGGTGAATTACGCGTAGACCAGATCAACACCAGCCATATCGCCAAATTACTAGAGCAAGAAATTAAAAACAAGAATGGCACTGTTGAGGGTACGTTTTGGAATGTACGCACCGAGACCGCTACTAGGGTTAGACAACGCATTGAGGTGATCTTTGATTGGTGCAAGGCCCATGAGTACATCAAAGGGGATAACCCGGCACGCCTAAAAGGTGCGCTAGGACATTTACTACCCAAGGCTAAAAAGATTCAGAAGAAGAGCCATCACCCAGCCCTACCGTTTCAGCGCATTGGGGAATTTGTAAAAGATCTTCGTGAACACAATGGTTATTCTGCCTTGGCATTGGAGCTATTGATTCTGACTGCCACTCGCACAAGCGAAGTTATTGAAGCCAAGTGGACAGAGTTCAACTTAGAAACTAAGGTGTGGGTAATTCCTGCGGCGCGAATGAAGGCCGGCAAAGAGCATCGCGTTCCACTAAACACTAGGGCAATGGAAATCCTTGAACATCTAAAAACTATCAGTGTGAGTAGTTATTTATTTCCAGGATCACTGCATAAAGAAGAGTCTCATCTTTCCAATATGGCACTACTTTCTATGATGAGAAAGATGCCAAAGTATTCTGGATATGTTCCCCACGGCTTTAGATCAACATTTAGAGATTGGGCAGCCGAGACTACCGACTATCCGAATGAGACCGTTGAGCTAGCTTTGGCGCACACCATTAAGAATAAAGCTGAGGCTGCCTATAGAAGGCAGGATCAGCTGGAGAAACGCACAGTACTAATGGAAGAATGGGGCGCCATAGTAAATGCTGCAATTAATAAGAATGAAAATCTATCTACCATGATAAAGAGCAGTTAAAGCATCCCGACCGAAATACTCAACCGTAAATAAAGGAAATCCACTCAATACTGAGACTTGATTAGACCTCAAAATATGCTTCTCTAATTGAGCCCTAAATATCTGACCCTGGCTAAGCCTGGAAATCACCGTTTGATACTCTGGAGGGGCTCTATCACCTTGAACCAGGTAATTGGCTTTTTTGCAATTCTGGAGAACAACATAATCGAGCTCACTCTTTTTGATTTTCGATAGATGCATGTAATCAGTTTCATCATTTACAAGTTTTTTGTAACTTTTACCATCGGGGATATTAAAAACAGTATCAAGAAAGTCATTGACAGCATTGATATGCTTAACCGCTTCAACCATGGGGTAACTTATATATAGCTTTCCAGGTCCAGTTTCCTCATTAAAGTAATCCAACATGCTTCCCAAGTCCTCATCACAGGAAAGCGAAGTATGGCCATCATAATCAAAGAATAAATATATTTCTGATACATCACCCCTCTTTAAGGGGGCAATCTCATCATGATTTATAAGTGCCCGCTCTTTTAAAACCTCCAAAACATCCAAATACTCTTCAGAGGTCATTCGCTTCCAAAGCTGATAGATCTCGGCTCCAAAAGCAACCTTAATTGAAGTCTGTTTGCTAGAGAAATAGTGTCTCTCAAAAACTTCATGAACCTGTGTCTCTGTTTTTTCACCCTCATAAACGAATAAGACAGACTTAGCCACCAAAAGCTCCCGCTTTATACATTTTCTCAATGTTGTGGGCAAATCTTAACTCTTTATCTGTCATTCTAGAGAATGGAGTTATGACCTTATCTTCCATCACAAAACAGCAGTCTGGCCTCATTAAATCATTTGTCATTAAGCTCGTGTTGTGAGTAGTAAGTACAACCTGAGCATTCGCATCTTTTAACTTTTCAACAATGAATTCGGAAAGTTTGTAATGATAAAAAGCATCAAACTCATCAACAAAAACCAAAGAAACCTGACCATCATTAAGCAACTGAAGCCAGTAGTAAAAAAGTGATAGCGACTTTGTGCCAGTAGATGCCCCCTGCCAAAAATTAAGGGTTTTATCACCAAATTTAAAAACCACCTCCTCTTGACCATTGACTTCGATGGTCGCTAACTCACACTCTACATTTGCAGCATTAAGAAACTCTTCAAAGTCTTTTAGATTTCCTTTGTTAAGAATATTTTTTAATATATCGTCACCAGCCGCTTGATTGCCAATAAATGTTCTTTCATCCACAGATCTGAAAAATAGCATGCCATCAATAAAGTTAAAAAGCTTTTTTAGTGCGTCATTGGCTGGGCTTTTATCAAGAACTGCATTATTTTTAATATACTTTAGGGCTGAAATTTTAGTTGCACCTAAATCTCTGTTGAGTGACTCTGCACCAACTAAGTCTATCTGTATCGGTTCGCCCACTTTATAGAGAACAACAGTTTCACCATCAATTTTCAGCTCTTCAAAAACAACTTCATTGACGCCCACTTTTTCGCAAAAGTAGTCTATGTTAGTTCCATCAAATTTAAAGGCATACCTAAACCTAGCAGGCGCCCCAGAGAGTTCGGCATGTAAATAGTTTGCAATGTACTCGTGCCTTGGGACAAACTTATCCGTTAAATGAGAAATCAAATCAAAAATTGCGTAGCCCAAGTTTGACTTGCCGCACCCATTTTTGCCGTAAATCATGGCCTTATTTACGATGCCGTTATTTATACAGTCGCTGTTGAATTCATAGTTTTTAATCTCAGATAAATCAAAAATAAACCTATTCTTAAAGCCCCTGAAATTCTCCACCTCAAATTTAGTCAACATGATTTATCGCCTTATTTAACTCGAATTGTCGAGTTCTCACTTTGGAGCAAAGATTGTATCAGTCATCCGTAATTTTTTTACGGATGACTGATACAATTATTTAATCCTTAATATTCAATAAGTTAGGATAACCCTTTCGAAATGTGGCACATCCACAAAGCCCTTGAAATTTCCTCCCCATCGATTCTTGGGGCTTAGGCTCTCCCAGTATTCGCCGACTTCGCGTATCAACTCTCTATCCCAAACAAGTTTTCCACTCCAGAAGAAGTTCAGATCAATAGCGCAGCGTCTTAGATGGTTGCTATTCATAGTCTTTGATCTACCAGTCTTAAAGTAGATCTCTTGTTGCTCCGGGGATCTCCAGAGCTCACCTCCAGTGATTACCCACCCTTCTGCTGTCGCAAACTGAATAAGACGACTGACATCGATCAAGAATGCAGCTTGCTCCTTTACCAGGCTACTCATTGCTCTTCTTTTTTATTTAAGCCATGCATACGCATCTCAAAAATCTTCTCGACTGATCTGCCTCCAAAGTAAGCCAGCATGACTAGCTGACCCCACTCGCCGAGGAGCTTTACATAGGCTTCATTGATATCAATACCTATGGCTGAGAGTAAGGCAAATAGTAGATAAGCCGTCAGGATATAAACCAGCGTTCCTGGTCTGATGTTCTTTGATAGCTTTGAATCGCTACCCATATCGGATTGCCAGCGATTGGTAGCATTGTCTTGTGAGGCTCGATGCATCTCTGCTAGCAGTTTGGATTCTTCTATCTCGAGCTCTTTTTGTTTAAGGGTGTATTGCAGTAGTAACTGCTCTTGCTCAATCTCAAGCTGTTTAAGCTTGATGAGATCTTCTTGACTTGGGCTGTCTGGAATGCGCGCCCCAATCTTGCTCTCGATGAACTCCTTACCTTTAGCTTGGACCGCGCCCGCAAGTAAGCCAAGGCCATTGACGGCCAAGGTTTGCACTAGGGATGTGATGATTGGAAGCATGTATTAGGTTCTTTTCTTGATGCTCGAAGGTATGAATGAGTATGGAAGTCCACCGCCCCACTACCGCCAAGGCTTTTAATTGGTGTTGGCAGTGGGGCGCAGTTACGCGCGCCCACACACCATGGTTACTTCAACACCCGCAGCCGCACCCAAACACCTGCTGCCAGTAGTCATGGCGATAGCCTTCCCTACTACTAGCGTTTTTTAGCTCCTTTGGCTTCTGATGGCTCTTGCTCAAGAGTTCCTTCTAATGCCTTCTCTTGTGCTGGGAGCTGACCTTCTTTCATCAAGCCTTCTACGATCTCCATTAGGCGATCTCCATCATCTTCACCAAAGACTTTGGCTACGACTTCATGGCCATACTTTGCGCATAGACGGTCGTACTCTTGTTCTGGCGTAATGGTGGTCTTTGATGGGCGCTCGAACACCGTGACGTTCTCGCGCCCAAAGAGGTTGCGAAGGATGTTGGTCTCATAAGGCGGTACATACACATGGATAGTTGTGAAGGCATCCCTGCGCACTACCGCTTCCACCTCTTTAATTTGGAAGTCACTATGAATGAGTTCTTTGTGGTTCATATTGATCTTCCTTATTGAATCGCCAATACCGCATGGGCATTCGCTCGAGAGATTGATAAAGCGCAGCGTAGGTTCACCATGGCGTACATCGCCAAGGTATCGTGCGGACGGATGGGGGCAACGATGTCTAGATCGTCGTCACGTAGCTTCATAAAGCGGGTATTGAGGAAATAGCAACGCTTGCTCCACTCCACCGTGCGATTCGCCATGGCATCAAGCTCATCAAACTGCGGATCCCAGATGATCTCTACCCCTTTGAAGGCTAGGCCAGTATTTACGCCCGCACCTACGCCAGCATCGATGTACTTGGTCTCACCCGATCCAGCGATATGGGTTACTGTGACTTGCTTACGATAGGTATCAATGAACTTACCCCCAGCGATGATGAAATCAGGACTACCGCCATGCTTAATACATTGACGCCATGCGGTTTCCATCTCACCCACTAAGTTACCAGGCGATGTTGAGGCAATGTCTTTGATAGCGTAGTTACGCCAGTAACTTGCTTTAGCTCGATCGATACCTCCTACCGTTCCAGCATCGGGCGCTATGCTGACTAGACTATCTAAGCCAACTACCGCATCGGCGCCGTGGGAGCCGTCGCGGTGAAGTTCTAGGTCTAACTTATTCAGAAAGCCTTCTCTTAAAACCTCTAACTGCTCATCCAAGAGGTTGATGAGTTGTACGCGCTCGTTGTATTCCAACTGGAAACCACGCGCCCCGCCCTCACGCACCTTGATGCCGTTACTAAAGAGTCGGTCATAGTCGATATAAAGACCATCTACCGCCCTTCTCCATGGGAAGGAGGCCTGCTCAGTCGTATTGCGTTTATTGAACTTGACCGTCTCCTCCCCAAAGGCCCAGCTAAAGTTACTGCCATGCTCTTTGCGGATGTTCTCGACTACGTTTTGCTTTGCGCCCAATAGGCTCTTACGACCCTCCATCAGTTTTTTAAGGAAAGGTCTCTCTACAGCGATTTGATCGACCGGTAGATTACGCAAGTACTCATCTAAGGAAACCTTGGCTAGCTCTTGCAAGTCTGTATTTGAAATTGGCATATGCCACCCCATCAATAATTATTTAAGAAATTGGTGGCTTCATACCTGGTGATGGAGCGTGAACCCATCCATTGCTACGCTACTAGTCGCGACTCTAGCTTTTACGCGATGGTATGAAGCAGTAGATTGAGTGATTAGCTCTCACCACATGAATTGATTATTGGGGTGCTTGGTGTGGGGTTTGGATATTTCTGGGGTTTTTATTGGCCGATTTATTCACATCGCTATGAGTCTTTATACCCAATGTGTCTTTGCGCCACCTTGGGCATAAAAGAGCGTTTCTTTGGCAGTGGCCGTCAAGGGTGCGCAAGCCACCCCTTTGGGGTGCCCTTGACTGAATTACTCTATCGCAAATTCATTAATAGGAATGTGGTGATTTATTTTGTTTGACTCTTTGCAGCTTGATCTCTACATTGCTCATTCATCTAAATGAATAGTGAAGGAGTCCCATGGACAAAGAGCAGTGTTATTTCGCGCTTGATTTAGAGCTTAACAATTCGCAAGATAATTCCACAGTAAATCCAAAGATCATTCAAATAGGGTTAGCAGTCGGAAACTACCATGACTATGTCAATCAATCCCTATCTTCGTATAAATGGTTCTTAGATCCTAAAGAGCCTATTTTTGAGTTCATCACCCAATTAACGGGCATTTGCAATCAGGATATTTCTGACTATTCAGTTCCACATGAACAAGCAGCTAAAGAAATTGGTGAAATTATTACTACGCGTAATTGCTTTGTTAATCCCATTACCTGGGGCGGTGGCGATTCACTTGAACTGAAAACTGAATTTAAAGATCGAGGTATCAGCTTTCCCTATTTTGGTCGTCGATGGATCGATGTCAAAACTTGGTATAGCCTGCACATGCTTGCCATGGGCAAAAAACCCAGTGGCGGTCTATCCTCAGGCCTGGGTTCTTTTAAGCTTCAATTTGAAGGCAGTCCACACAGAGCGGATGTTGATGCACTCAATACCTTGAGGCTTTTCTTTGAAATCCTTCACAGGCACAATCGGATATATCAACTGGTAAACGATGCCAAGGCTTTGAAATAGCCGTATCTATATACCTAAAAATAGGGTTATTTTGATTCTATACGCACTTTTGTTGACATTAAACTATAATATATGCATAGTTGTTGACATTAATGGATAAATTGAGGCCCTATGAACACTTCTGTTGACCAGCTGCCCCTCTTGCTTTTTAGTTCGAGAGAAGACAAAACCAACGCCCAGAGAATTTCCCGCTTGGCTAGGTCTGGTCGTTTGCGTCAAATTTATCGCGGCATTTACACCAGCGACCTCAATAGCCCACTCGAGCAAATCATTCGGCCAAATTGGCGGCAAATTACCGAATATCTTTATCCAGGCTCCGTAGTAGCTTACCGCTCTGCTCATCTTTGCAAACCGGATGATAGTGGGAATATATTTTTGGTGTCTGGCAATAGAGCACGTCAAATAGCATTTCCAGGGTTGACTCTCAATATCTTGCCAGGCCCTGCTGCAGTTCAATCGCACAAAGATTCGCTAAACGATACCCAGTATGGAAAACTCTTTATATCCTCAGAGGCTAGGCGGTTACTGGAGAACCTCTATAGCCGCAAAGGCTCAGATCTTCGCACTATGGGTCGCCCTTGGGTTGAGTCTTATTTGAGTAAGCTATGCACCATTCGTGGTGAACACAAGCTCAATGCACTACGTGATGACGCTAAAGCAATTGCCCCTCAATTGGGTCTAGAGGTTCAATTTAAAACGCTCAACACGATTGTTTCGGCCTTAATGCAAACTGGTAAAGCCCGCTCTTTACGGGCTGCTGATGCATTAGCGCGCGCAGCTGGTAAACCTTATGATCCTGATCGCATTGAGATCTTCGAAACTTTGTTTTCTGCATTAAGAAAACCTTTTCCCATCATTGAAGATCAGGCAAAAACGGGTAAAAGCGCCTTTAATTTCGCATTCTTTGAATCCTACTTTTCGAACTACATTGAAGGAACTACATTCACTGTCGAAGAGGCCTCCGAGATTATTTTCGATGGGAAGATGATTCCAAAACGAAATGAAGATTCGCATGATGTATTGGGCACCTTTAAAGCAATCATGGAGCAGCCCTTTCGCTCTAAGCCCCCAAAAGATGAAGATGATTTCTTAGCGTGGCTTTTGCAATGCAACCTCCAAATACTCTCTAGTCGCCCAGATAAAAATCCAGGCGAATGGAAAGAGCAAAGTAACCAAGCAGGAAATACTATTTTTGTTCATCCAGAGCTTGTTAAAGGCACTTTGCGGGAAGGATTCAAGCGCATCGCTTTACTGGAAGATCCATTTGCGCGCGCATTGATGGCGATGTTTGTAGTTACTGAAGTGCACCCGTTCATGGATGGCAATGGCCGAACGGCGCGTCTAACCATGAATGCATTCTTAACTCAACACTCCGCCTCTCGCATTATTATTCCCACGGCTTATCGTGAGGATTATTTGCTGCCATTAAAAGCGCTGTCTCAAAACAATGATCCCAGCCCCTTCATTCGATCCATGACTCGCGCATGGCGTTGGACCGCTGGATTTGATTATTCGAACTTCCCAAATCTTTGGGAAAAAATGAAGGCTTGTAACGCATTTACAGACAACCCCTCACAGCATCAATTGCTTGATCCTCACGATATAAGCTAAGTTGTTGACGAAAAATGACTATATCGGCTGTTTTGTAGACAAAATGAGGCGATTTGGGTGTCTAAAGACATTTATGTCTACATGCCACTAGTTTTAAGTGGCATGTAATTCACAGCTATCTATATCCCCATATTCCCTAGATGCTGAGCAATTCGATCCATGGGATTGCCTGCGCTGGCCAATGGCGTGCCTAGGGTTGAGGTTCGCGCCCGTATAGGCTGAGGGCTATGGGTTGCCATAGGCTTAATGCCTCCAAAACTAGGCTCCGGCCTTCCAATCGCCTCATAGATGGACTCAATCATGGTCTGCCACTGCTCTGGCTGATTGCTCTGCACAAAGACTTGCATGTAGAAAGGGTCTGACATGTATTTGCTAAAGCAGATCGCCTTATCGGTGTGATCAATTTCATCTGAACGAGTATTCAAAAACTTGAGCATCTGCAGCTTTGCTTCTAAGACCAATTCGGAAGGCTTTTTCTGTGAATCCACGTGAGCCATCACATTACCCACAAACTTGCTTTCTATTTCATATTTACGAATCACGTCTTGCAAGCTTGTAACCGTGCATTGAAGATCTTCAACCTGCTTTTCTAGATCACGCTTTTCATTGATGATTCTCTGCACACGCTCACAACCCCTCTTCGATTTGATGTTGCTAGAGGCTTCTTGGTTAACGCTGCCATCGACACCAGGACTCAAACCCGTAGGCCCGGGGTTCAATACCCGCTTAATTAGATCTTCACCAGTTTCGATTTGAATCTCAGTTTTCGGAAGTGTATCGACGGTAATGGCGACTGGTGCAGGCAATATTTCACCAAGGTCATGGGCTTGTAGTGGCGCCGTAACCTCTGTAGCAGGCATAAAGGCTGGCACATGCACTTCGCCCTTTACAGGCCTAAATATAGACTCGGGCGATAGAGCTTCGGACTCCTCCTCCAATACTTCGCCCTCATCAATATCCTCAGATAACTTGGCAAGAGATGCATTAGGGGTCTTACTTAGATCATCTAGTAAGTTGGCTGCTTGGCTCCGGCTCTGACTCTTACGTTCCGCCTTTTGTGTTTGTTGTATCTGAGCGCTACGCTCCTTATCTAATTGAGCGGCTTCTTGCCTGGCTTTTGCTTGCGCAATCAATTCAAGCGCACGCTCTTCCCTTGCCTTATTGCGCCTTGCAGCACTTTCGGCCGCGTGCTTCTCATAAGCTTCTTTTTCAAGCCGCTCGCGCTCTTTCTTGGCCTCCCTATTCTGCTCCCTTTGAATTGAGCCACCCTTGGTTAGAACCTCCGATTTAAAACCTTCCACTTCATTTGCTTCTTGCGTCATTACCTGTCTCCTCTTTTAATAAGTTGCTGCCGTAATGCATTTCAGCATTTGTCTTTTGCCTTCGTTCAGAAAACCAATTTATTCCTAAGTTTGGATCGTCATCGCGTGACCATCCCTCCATTTGCTTTTCTACATTCGGTATAAATAGATTGGAATCGATACGATCGTCATATCGCAAGAGGGTCTCGTGTAGGAGATTACGGATATGCTCGTAATCCATTCCTCTGGCTTGTAGGTTTTGTATCTGAATTGATAGATTCGTAATCATGGGTAAGACCTTGAGCCAACTCTCTTTATCTTCTATGCCATCTGGTGCGCCGGTGGTGCCTGCTCTTATGCATAGATCGACCATGTCAAAGATTCGGTCTTTGGTGAGTTCTGGCCAGTCATAGGTTTTCTCGATAGTCATGACTAGTTCGCCATTGACCATGGTGGTCTTATTGCTTGGCGGCCCCATATAGCGTTCTACTTGCTCTTTAGTGAGTTCTTGTAAAAGTACCTGGGCGCTGTATTGGGCTATCTCTTGTAACCAATCCTCTATCTGGTCTTTGAATTCAAATACGCGCCCTGACAAGGCTCTTTGTAAGATGTTGGCTTCGGTTGCTGTCTTAGGCCTGACCACTGTTGAGCGCGCAGCATCTTGCAGGCCAGTGACTTGCTCCCAGTCATAACGTACTGCACTGGTGTCATAGACGATGGGGTCGATCTTGGGGTGACCCCTAGGAATGATGACTTGATTCAGTGGCTTGCCTTCGGTATCGACAATCGTGATCTCACCGAATCTTGAATCTGAATGTTTCTTAATAGTTTTCTCATTGATATCAGCGGAAGCTACCCATCCTGGTATGCAGAGGTCTCGATGTTGGTTGAATCGATCCCTTGCTTCGTTGTGTTCGTCCTGTAATCGCTCGGTGAGATCGACTAAGCTTGGGCCAACGAATTGACCATCTATTACTTGGTATGGCAATAAGAAGAATGGGTACCAACGCTCTCCCGCCCTTGGTGGGGAATAAGGCTCACGCAGCCATTCAGTCGCGCCCTCCACCATGGTGTATACGCGCTGAGTTACTCTATCCCAGATCTCTAGCACCGCTATTTGTTGATCATCAGTCACTGGGCCTGAACCAGCATTCATCTGCATTGAGGCTAGGCGCTTAGCTTTCTTGTGAGAAGGTTCGCCCTGGCCCGGTTGGTAGATCTTGGCATTAGCTAGATTCTTCTTGTAGAGCGCTTCTGCTTGGCTACGCTTCATCGGGATGATTTGGCAGATCCAGTCTGCATCGGTGTAATCCCAGAACTCACAGATTGAGGGATCAATGAGGAGGTTTTCAGTAAGAACTCTATCGATTACTAAGGCTTCGGCAGATTGCACTTCCGATTGTTCCTGAAGCGACTTGATGAGCTCCTCTAGCTCAGCCCTCTTGGCATCATGATGATGACGTTGGTTATCCTCATGGAGGTCTCGCGCAAGATCCTCTATAGCTAGGAGGTTTTCTTGGGCATCGTTGATACGACCCTGGATATATGAATCCTTGCCTGGATCTCGCTGATACATCACTTTTAGAATGCCGAAGCTACAGGTCAGCGCTGCTCTTACAGTAGACTTTGCTCGATTCTTGAGTTGGGCATGTTCCAGCGCTCTATTGGTGACTTTCTCTAGTGTTTTACAGAAGAGCTTGATATCCGCGCCCGAGTGGGTTGGTGTTGTTGATATCTCGGGGTTACGGGCGTAGACATTGGGAAGTACCGCAGAGATAGTGCCATGTATAAGGTTGGCTCTTAGGCTGTAGAAGTCTTTACCAGTGGGATCGGCATTCCAGTTAAAGCCGGCTACAGTGTTGCGGTTATGCCTTACGCGCTTATGAAAGGTTGACCAGTGAGCGCGCGCATGTGTGATGCGGGCAGTCCATTTTTGTTGGAGGGCATTTGAGTCTTGAGGCACATCTTATTTATAGCGCCCTTACTTTATTTTTTTGAATTTATTTGGGATATTTCCGATGTAATTTAATTACTGTACGACCCATATTGCGATCCCCTTATTTAATAAGAAATAGACATTTAAATACTCAATGCCTTTGCAAGGCAACTGGATCATCCAACCGCAACAATCATCCGCACCTCCCTTTCGGTGGGATTATTCGTAAATAGAACCTCATCTCATCCATGAGAAATAGATTGATCAATTTTTCAGAAATGACTAACTCTTAATTCTTCGGTTTCTCTCTTCAAACTCCATGGCCTCTTGTAGCAACGCCCTTTGTTTCTCGGCCTCATGCTTTTCCAATCTATTACGCTCAATAAACTTCTTGCCTGTAATCACCTGCTGATCGACTAGTAAGGACTCTAGCGTGGGTTTACTCTTCCCAGGGAAATCTTTCACGGCTTAGCTCCTCCATGATTTCACGCTTGCTAGAAGCTTTGCGCCTATTTGTGCCATGGACTTTCCAATGCTCCTGATCGGCAAGAATCTCACCCTGCTCCCTTTTTAGATCTTCAGCAAGCGAAGTTAACTTCTCAGGCTTTATTTGCCCTATCAGCTCGACATTAGATTTATCTATCATAGTTTTTCTGAGTTAATTTTTTTAGCAAATATATTTACAAAATCATCGATGGCAACCTGCTGCTTTGCAATACTGCTATCCAGAATTTCTCTATAGCCATCAATATCAAGCGGCAACTGAAGCTCTTCTCTGACTGCAATTAATAGAGGTGCGAGACACCGACTCATTCTGTGGCTCTCAGTGACGCAACGCTTCATAAATTTAAATTGCTGCAAAGCCAATTGCTTAGAAATAGCATCTCGATCTTGGCTGTGCGAGTGAATCCTTCCTTGCTCAAATTCAAATCCCTCATTAAGCACCTTCCAGTACTGCGGATCTCGCTGGCCATTAATATTTGCATCTCGCATTAATTCCAAGTATCGATCTCTATCTTTACCGAATCCACTCATTTGAAAATCAAGAAGAGTTACTTTATTTTTCAAAGTCAATATTTCAGCCCTTTCGACGTATAAGACAAGCATTAAAGCTGCTAGCTCACCCCCAAAATCGGTTAAGGCTTTAATTGTTTTCATGCTACCTATTACATAGGCTCTAGAAATCGAGGGTGATTTTTCAACATAGACTTTTGCAACTTCGTCATTAGAAATTTCAAGGTTGGGGAAATTTGATAATGCTTGAACACCGGCGGAAACAGCCTCGGCTGCTTGCAAATAGACGTCTTTTCGCAAGGACATTTCCCTCTCCTGCGTTTTTAATGCCCTCTCATGATCAAACTGAGTTTTAAGCCGTTGATCGCTAGCTTTATTGGTTAGCCAAACACCTCCTAGCGAAAAAAGAGAGCCAACAATAACCCCCCAGAATGTACCCGGGATAATTTCAATAATTTCCAACGCCTCTTTAATCATCCTCACTCCTTCATCGCAAATCAAATCATATGACTAATAGCATATCCAACCTTTAAGATAGATACAATTTACTGGGGTTAATATGATCTTAAAAGATACTGGCGACATAGTTAAAGCACTAGGTTACCTCGCCTTATATGCTGCTTATGTTGAAGAGGCGATTGACGAGTGCATTAATACTCTACTTCCATATGACTCAAATCAACCCAAGAATCTTCATAGATTTCCAACAAGTCAAAAAATAAAATATATCCAAGGCCGACTGAGTCATTGTCACCTTACCCAGGAATTAGTGACATTTCCACAGCTTTTAGACCATCTGGAAGACTTATTTGAGGAGAGGAATCTAATAATTCACGGCAGAATATATGGATCGTTGCAAGGCGAAGCCGATATTCTGAGGCCCGGCAGACCCACAGGAAGTGAGCGAGAAATAACGTCAGCAGAGCTTACTGACTTAGCAAATCTTTTTTTTAATACTCTTAATTCACTTAATTATGCTGCCTTTTATTCATTGCGCCGCTACTTAAATTAACACTAAATTTTTGATATCCGCACTGAATTACCGTTAACCCCTCAATCCATAGAGCGAATCACTTTCAGGTATTTGCCTGGCTCTCATAACCCCATACCTCGTCGCATCCCAAGCATGATCTTCTGCATCGGTATCTACGTCCTCCGGATTTAATGAATCTGGTGGCAACTGAGGGATGGTTCTAAGCCAATGCTTACAGGTTGAGAAGATCTTGAGTCTGTCCTCAGCTAGTAGCCGGATGATTTCCTGAGCCCCATTTACTCGGCTTCTTGATGCGTTATAGGCCTCGGTCCATTTCACCCCTTTATCTCTAAAGATCTGACCTATTGACCGCTCTGCACCTATCTTTGAAAAGATGGATGGATCAGCTAGGTTCATGCGGTATTCATAGCCAAGACGTTGGTCGTGTATCTCGATCTTTTTGATCTTCTCCGCTACTACCGTTGCATCTTCCCTAGTGCCCGTATTTTCTTTATCTCCATATCCATAGAGTTCTCTCCATAGGTAATAGACTCCATCATTTGATAAGGCAAACCAATAAACGGCATAAGGTCTGGCATAACCCCAATCCATTGAGCGCCAGACCTTCCATGTCGGTGGAATTGCGAAGGGTTCTACAACGTGCTTAGAGGGCTGCCATACGCCTTCTAAGAAGCTTCCCACGTGGATATCCCAATCACCTTCTAGCCAGGCTCTGCGTCTGTTTGGATCGCTTAGCGACTCTAGACTCATCAGGTAGTTCGGGTCGTTTTTGAGAAGGTGGGTGTTCTCATAGATAGTCGAGTGAATTCGCACTCTGGGTAATGCGCCCTCCTGCCTAATGATCTGCCCTGCAGGAATAGCTCCAATCTGAAATCGCTCCTTTACGGATGCGTGGCCCACCCCAAATGGATTGCAGGTAGCCCTCACCATCCTCGGCATTCCAGGGTGAGATGACCTGCAGGTGGAATGCATGGCTTCGTAAAAAGAGAGGTTTCGCCAGTTGGTCAGCTCTTCAAATCCTAGCCAAGGGTATTCATGGCCGTGGTAATTCCAGTAGTCATCCTCATTGGCACCATAACGAAAGTACAGCATCTCTCCTGTGGGCCACTTCCACACATAGTCAGATTCATTGAACTTGGCGCCTGGGAAGATTTGATAGAACCAGCGCCTGCTCTTGGCCACTACGTCAGCCAATTGTGGATAGGTGAGGCGAAAGAGTGTGCCGCGCCAGTGATCCCCAAAGCCTCTACCTACATGTTGGGCATAGCTCATGAGCAAGGTGTCGGTCTTGCCCCCTCCTCTGGTGCCTTCAAGCAATACCTCGTACACAGGGCATGTCAGAAATAGTGTCTGGCTACCGGGCAATGGTGCCCAGATAGTTTTCATGGGCTAGTGTTTTGCTTGGGCAGCTTGCTCCCACTCATCCATGCTCATGGCACTAGGTACCACTAAGACCCCACTTTGCAGGGGTGTGCCATCTTTGCCTGTGTGCTCTATTGCGGAGAGACGTGGATGTACATAGGGTGCAGCATGTCTGGCGATGGTGGCGGCCATGTTCAGTAACTTGATGCGATTCTCCGTGATCATGGCGGTATGACCATCATCATATTGATTAGCTTTATCACCTTGATCATGATGCTGATTACTTTCGCGACTGCAATTACCCGCCTCCTTGTAAAGCGCCATCATCGTGCTCATCATGACTTCCAAGGGGGTAATGCCCTGGGCAGCAGCTACCTCAGCAATCTCACGGGTACGCTTGGTTAGACTGCCCTCCTTGCGGCCAGCTCCAGGCCTTGCCCCTCCCTTGCTTTTGCTTAGTGCTGGTTTCTTTGATTTCTTTTGATTGTTTTCAATCATGAGGTCTTGATCAACTGTAAAAGATGGGGTTGCAGCGCTACCGAATCCCCAAGAGGTTCATCAAACTCGATGATGATTCTTTGGAATAAGTCATGACGGCTTTGGGCTCCGCGATGTTTGACCACGGTGCCTACGCGCCCGCTTGGGGTCTTCACTTTTGATCCAATGGGGAAGTCCTCCATGTCTAGGCGATCAATCACGCCCGCAATGGCTTGATTAGTTTGCATTGGACTTCTCCATGGTTTCCTGGCGTTTACGTAGTTCGGCAAATATTCGGGTTTTGAAGGAATCGTAGCTTTCAGAGGCTTGGGCCTTCATCGAGAGCTCCCTGCCTTTGGCGTCTACGCCCTCATTGGATTTCCACCAAGCGTCTTCATCGGCTTTGGGGGTTTCCAGTTTTTTGCGCGCCCCCTTGAGAATGGCCAAGACATATCCTGCATTGATCGGGGTTGGGTTTGAGACTTTCATTCGGGTTTCCTTTGCTGTCGCGATAGCCTCTGCCACCTCGGCTTCCGTTACCCCGAGATTGACGATGTCCCGAATGCGGTAGTCATCTACGGCTATAGCTCTGCCCTCCTTGCTGATCATGGCTGCAAAGCTTTTATATTTTTCAATACGCGCCTGAAAAAGTTTTTCTTCATCGGATGGCTTTGTTGACTCTTGGGGAAAATTTTCTTTCTCACCCCCATTGTTTTGTTTGCCTGGTGTATGGAGATTGGTTACTGGTGACTGGTGTTTGGTGTCTGGTGAGCAATGCGTTCGCATTGCGGTCGCATTGCGAACGCATCCAATATTTGGTGAAGTTTCTGGTTGGGGCTCGTCTGAGGGGAATGATTGCCATCTGCCTTCTGCGCTCCGCCTGGCTTTAAGTTGCTTGTCTTTGAAACGGGCTATTTCATGATCGCAGCGCTCTTGTCTCCAGCCATCGTCAGTGAGGGTAAAAAATTCATTGAGAACGGAGACAACTGCATTTTTTTCTTCTTTTGATCGTGCGTTGATCAATCTTTGTACCAACTTGATTTCGATAGGTAGCGGTTTTTCTGTGGCGTAGTACTTTCTGATAAGGCGACTGTAGGTTGCATCCTCTATGAATGTAAGATGCGCAGTCGCTTCTGCGTAATCTCCAATGTGATGCTCGTAGTAATTCATCTCAGTCTGTCTCCGTGTAGTTCTTTTTCTTGCGCGTAATATTTTTTGCAAGAGATGAATCTAACAATTGGAAAGCGTATCGTCAAACGCGTTTTTTCTGAATTTTTCTTTAATTTATTTATTCATCAATTCTCTGTAATCCATGTTTGAGATATTCGTGAGAATGAATTTCTTTATCTAAAGCGTTTGTTGATCTATGCGTGTCCACCGCTCTCTTTACGCTATCAGAATTTACTGACAAGGCTGTAGCCATTTATTTATATGGCTTATGACACTTCTATAAATAAATTTTTTTTTGTAGTCAAAAAATAATATGCGTCTTCAAAGTGGGTATTGACATTTGATTGACCACCAAAATTTCATTGACTACATTGCACTTCAGCAGCACACAAAATGATGCATAACAAAACACAATAGGAGATTAAATTAAATGATGGCATTTCGCTTGTATAGCTTGTATCGATCTTATGGATACACAAAAATGAGTTCTGCAAAGATGGCGTTGCAGGTTTATCGTAAAAATGTAAAACGCGCCCGCTAAGGAGATGGTGATGAGTCAATCAAGCCCTCAAATCCCACCTATTACTTTGATGAGAATTCCGCAAATATTAAAAGTGATGCCGGTATCAAAATCTAAGTTTTGGCTGATGGTTCAGAAAGGTGAATTTCCAAAACCAATCAAAATTGGCAGGTCTTCCTTTTGGACTATTGAGCAGGTTCAAACTTACCTCAAAGAAAGGATGGACAATTCTTAAATGCAGGCCCCAGAGTATTCTCAGGGGCTAGGATAGCGCTTGATCAACAAAAGAGTCGGCCAGCATACATTCTAATTGCCTGGCTTTTGAAAAACTCTCACTAAGCTGATCACATAAAGCTAGCAATCTTTTTAGACTTGCTACTATAGCTTTTTGCTCACTCAGCGGGGGAAGAGGAACTTGAAAATGGCCAAGATCGGCTCCCGCTAAATTAGGCTGAGCAGTACCGTTGTCAAACTTTAAAATTTGATCCTTAGCGAGAGTTGAAGAAAAATAAATTCCAAGATAGTCAACAATCTCTGGCGCAAAAGGGCGAATAATTACCAATGAAGATGCTATTGCTCCAGTTTCACCATTCTTGACTATGGCAAATTTTCCAAGAGAACCCCTAAGACAAAACAATATATCCCCCTCTTTGATCTTTCCTGATCTAAGATTGTCATACGTTTCTACATCTATGAAATTCATATTTGAATAATCAATTCCCTCTTCTTGAAGATGGCCTGCATTAATAAATGCCATTCCAGCCGCTACAAATTGATCGCGCGACGGATAATTTTTACTTCTATCGCCATTTTCAAAGGAGGCTAATTCGGATAATCTAATCCAGGACCAACTCTCCGGGATCTGATGTAGACCTTTTTTATCCGACTGAAAATCGGATGCATTATTTAATTTCCTACCCCTCTTGGTTGATGAATGACATGCATTTTTACGACATAACTCAAGAAAATCTACTAGAGTGTCTTTACTAGAATCCTGTAGAGAAATCTTACCCTCGAGAGCAAGATCAATAATAATTCCCCTCAGATAATTGATGTTTTGTTCTGATATAAATAGCTCATCAAAAAGTTGAGACACCTCGCTCCAATTATCTTGAAATGACCCGATACTCTCAGCCCTGAGAAGAAGGCTCATAAAATGAATAACTAAGTTATCGTGGAATATTTCCTTTTTAAGCGCATCCCTCTCAAGCTGATCACATAGTTGCATCAACGCATTAACTTTTTCTACTATTTTATTTTGCTGACCAATTGGTGGAATTGGAATCTGTATGTTTTCCCATCTAGATTTATTAATGATTGGAGTAGCAGATCCAGAAGAAAGCTGGTGAACTCTCTCCAGAAAAAACTTTGCCCTTAAGCACATGTGGATAAACTCTACATTGCAGTCTGTAGTTTGAATTGCATTAATTTGTTGATTGAAGGCAACTCTATGGGTAGCTATTGCCGACTTACCAATTGACCCACCTATACAAACCATTAAAATGCTTCCTGGTAGTGCAATTGAGGTATTTAATTCAGCCTCTTTTGAAATAAACTTATCCGACTTTAGAATCCGATGATTCATGCTTAATTGGCCAGGTCCGATAAATGGGGTTGTGCCAATATAGAAATTACTATTTCTAGTGTCTGGAGTTTTCCCAGTACTTACACGCCCAACCTCTCTTAAAGACTTCCAAACCCAACCGCTAGGGACAATAAATGGTTCGGCCTTAGATTGATCTGATAGATTTTCATTGGCGGATCGCAAACTATTCGCAGCAGTTGTTAATCTCCCGCTAACAGCCAATTGAAGAATTAATTCTCTCAGTTTCTGGACGCCATAAATATTACCGGAATTTGCTGAACTCCTGCCACGAGTAGAGGCTCTCTCCGACATGGATGTACTCCACAAGTCAAAAGAATCAACAAGCATTTTTTCGAGGATCTCCATTAAGAATTCTTAGCGTATAGAGCCTGCCCTAAAACTGTTTTTAACTCACTCTTTAGTCTATTAATATCATCCTGTAGCAAATTATATTGAGCCAATAGAAGTTCGGGATCCTCGGCTTCCCGATCAACTATATGAGGATTCTTTATGTCAAGATTGTAATTTCTGTCTTTAATATCCCGAATGCTTACCCTCCAAGAATATTCACCTTCTTTGCGACCTTTATAGGCGCCTCCCTCATTACCCCACCATTCTTTTTCAGCCTCAAACTCTTCAATCCTCATCGGCTTAGTTTTGTTGTAACTCTTCACACCCTCTGGATATGGATGCTCATAAAACCAAACATCTTTTGTAGGAATCCCTTTAGTAAAGAAAAGGAGATTGGTATTAATAGCTGTGTAGGGTGCGAATACACCTTTTGGTAAGCGTACGATGGTATGGAGATTGCATTCTTCCAAAAGTTTTTCTTTAATGCGAGTCTTAATACCTTCGCCAAATAGAAATCCATCGGGCAGAACTACTGCGGCACGCCCTCCAGGCTTTAGCATTTGCATAATTAGCACCAGGAATAGATCAGCTGTTTCTCTAGTTCTAAATGCGGCTGGGAAGTTGGTTTCTATTCCATCCTCTTCCATTCCACCAAATGGTGGGTTAGTAACAACTACATCTACCCGCTCTGATGGGCCCCAGCTAATTAAGGGTCTAGCTAACGTGTTGTCATGACGGATATTGCTTGGCACATCAATCCCATGGAGAATCATGTTTGTTGTGCACAGCAAGTGTGGCATTGGTTTTTTCTCAATACCGAAGATGCTTCCTTGCAGTTGCGCCTCATCTTCTAGTGTTTTGACATCTTGTTTTCTGATGTGTTCTATTGAGCATGATAAGAATCCACCCGTTCCGCAGGCTGGGTCCATTACCTTTTCACCAAGACGCGGATTAACCATCTGCACCATGAATTCAGTTACAGCTCTTGGGGTATAGAACTCGCCTGCATTACCGGCTGCCTGGAGATCTCTCAGAAGCTGCTCATACATGTCGCCAAACAGATGGCGCTCTTGGGCTTTGTTGAAATCCACGCCCTCTTGAATCTTATTGATCACCTGGCGAATCAGCTGGCCAGACTTCATGTAGTTATAGGCATCCTCGAATACGGAACGAATAACATAAGCGCGTTGATGACCGCCTTTAGCCTCTAGGTTTTGAAGTGCTGGGAATAGATCATTGTCTAGAAATTGCTTTAGCTCATCGCCGGTCATGCCCTCAGCATTAGCCGCCCAATTTCTCCAGCGATACTTTTCAGGGAGCGGAGACTTGTATTTATCCTGAAGCAATTCCCACTCGCTCTCACGATCATCAAAGATTTTCAGGAAGAGCATCCACACCAATTGACTCAAACGCTGGGCATCGCCATCGACGCCTACGTCCTTACGCATGATGTCTTGGATTGATTTAATAGTTGAACTAATACTCATAAGTGGTAATGCCTATCTATTGGGGTATTGCTATGAATTTTAGGCGTAGAGCTGGTTTTCTAGCTCATGCAAAGCTGCTATATAGCCTGGCTTACCGCCAAAGGCTGATACAAGTTCGCTAGCTGTACCCATTTTACTAAATGGGTCTAGGGTCAGAATCTTAATATCGTCAATATTCTCGATACCGGTATCTGCGTATTTTTCAAGTAAAGCCTCGAGAACCTTGCGAGCCTGTTCGCCATACTTGGTGAAATAGTTACGCTTTTTGACTTGATCTGCACGCTCCCTACGAGTGAGTGCAGGCTGATCAAATGCAACATGGCAAATTAAATCAAAAGCATCGCAGTCTTTATTAACTTCGATTGCCAACGCCTCCAGTAAAAGACCATGCTCTTCTAGCTCCTTAATTACAGCGGCCTTACGCTCAGCGGAAGTCCATCTCTTTAGAAATTGATCCAACGTTGAATAGTCTTTTCGTACTGCTTTACGGGTGTAGTCCTTTAAGGACTCTGTAATCAACTTACCTTCGGGTCCGTAATACTGAACCCGCTCGGCAATAACCTGAACCTCTACGTCACCCACAAAGTATTTAGCTCTCACACCCTCTGGTCCAGGAGGAAAGCCAGGGGGTTCTGGGGGAACGGGCGGCTCAACTCCGGGAGGCGTTGGCGGCTCCACCGGGGGAACCGGGGGATCATCAACCCCAGGCTCATAGATAACAATTGGCGGGCCATCAAATGCTTCATCAGCAAAAAGCTCAGTAGCCTTTTTAAAGTCCATGATGGTGAACCAGTACTTGTCGTAATCTTCGTTAATTCGGGTGCCGCGCCCAATCATCTGCTTAAATTCAGTCATGGACTTGATATGTTGATCAAGTACAACTAGCTTGCAGGTTTGCGCATCTACACCGGTAGTCATTAGCTTAGAGGTTGTAGCAATTACTGGGTAACGTTCTTCTGGGTTAATGAAGTTATCAAGCTCAGCTTTGCCTTCTTGCTCATCACCGGTAATGCGCATAACGTATTTACGATTTTCTTTGACTCGCTCTGGATTTAAATTAACCAAGGCTTGACGCATGCGCTCTGCGTGATCAATGTCATCACAAAATACGATAGTCTTAGCAAATGGATCAGTAGCCGTTAAGAACTCAGTGATTTTCTTTGCAACTAGCTCTGTACGCTTTTCTAAGACCAGGGTTCGATCCATGTCGTTCTGGTTGTAGATGCGATCCTCGATTAATTGACCACGTTTATCTACTTGTCCAGCACTGGGTCTCCAGCCTTGGAGATCCCTATCTATATCAATCCGGATTACTTTATAAGGGGCAAGGAAACCATCTTCAATGCCCTGTTTTAGTGAGTAGCTATAAACAGGGTCACCAAAGTAAGTAATACTTGATATTTCTTTAGTTTCTTTTGGCGTAGCTGTTAAGCCAATATGTGTGGCAGAAGAAAAGTAATCCAAGATCTCACGCCAAGCTGAATCTTCAGAGGCGCTACCGCGATGACACTCATCAATCACGATCAAATCAAAGAAGTCTGGAGAGAACTGCTTGTAAATATTCTTTTCTTCATCGTTACCAGTAACAGCCTGGTAAAGGGACAAGTAAATTTCGTAGCTCTTATCAATCTGACGCTTGCTGATCTTAGTCATTGCAGCGCCAAATGGCTTGAAGTCGTTATTTTTAGTTTGATCTACCAGGATATTGCGATCAGCTAAAAATAAAATGCGCTTCTTGGTTCCAGACTTCCATAGGCGCCAGATGATCTGAAAAGCTGTGTACGTCTTCCCTGTACCGGTAGCCATTACCAGCAGAATGCGATTGGCGCCATTAGCCACCGCTTCGATTGTTCTGTTGACTGCATTGACTTGGTAATACCTGGGAGCGCGCCCAGTGCCATCATCGTAATAAGGCATTTCTACGGTATTTTTTGCCTCAGGGGTATCAACACCCTTCCATCTGCAATAACGCGACCATAGCTCTTCTGGCGACGGGAATGCATCTAAAGAAAGCTCTTGCTCTACTTTATCCGCCAGGCCAGTTCGGTCATGCATTAAGAATGCATCGCCATTTGAACTAAAGACAAAAGGCACATCAAGCGTTTCCGCATAATCAAGTGCTTGCTGCATTCCTGCGCCAATACTGAGGTTGTTTTCTTTGGCCTCGATTACAGCGATGGGAATATTGGATTTGTAATAAAGGACGTAATCTGCGCGCTTTTGCTTTCCGCGGGTATGTAACTTGCCGCGAACAATAATGCGGCCTTTAGTAAAACTTAATTCCTCGCGAATTTGAGTGTGCAAATCCCAGCCTGCGCCAAGAATGGCTGGCGTAATGAATTTCGTACAAATATCTCGTTCGCTAAGGGATTTCTTGCTCATTCAATAATGCCAAAAGTTATATATATCCCTTAATAATATAAGGAAATCAGTCATTTAATGGCATTTTTAGGGTTTGCATACCAGGCTCACTATCTGAGCCTTTATAGGCATACACTTAAGTTGACGCAACAGGGGAAAGTTAATGAAATATCAATTTTGTTTGGTCGCACTGCTCATTTCGGGGTTTGCACATAGTCAGGCCATTTATGGCCCTAACGGTGAATACAAAGGTTATATACAAACATCTCCCAATGGAGTGTCTAACTCTTACAGTGCTACTGGGGCATTCCAGGGATCAGCTCAAGTACAAGGTAATCAAACAAATTTCTATGGGCCTCAGGGTCAATATCAAGGAAATATTCAGGCACCAATTACTACCCCACCAAATACAACAATTGGAACACCCCCACAGGTAAATCAAGCGCCTAGCATCAAGGGTTGGTGATTAGCTAATGAAGTATTGAGACGCTATTTTGGTGGTGGATAGAAAGCCCAAAAAAGGGTTTCGTGAATATGGGTTCTACGGTTGTATATGGCTGCGAGTCGAATCACTACAAATATTATTCGAACACCGAACCCTGCTAACTGCAAATTTTTAAATGAAGAAATTCATCACTTTCTTGTATTCTATTGGGCTTCCATCAAAAATCTCTTTGAGGCTACGACGGGATCCGCCGATCAACGATTTTTGGAATACGCTCTCCAACGGAGTTCCGCAGGTAATTTGACCCGAAGACCTAGTCTTATTTAGCTTTAAAGCAAGTTCTGCCCCCATGGGATCAATTAAGAAGATCTTTAATCCCAATTCCACGGCCTGGGTTAACGCCTCGTTAATATGCTCATCGCCAAATCCATACCCTATAACCATCAACCTAGCATTAGGCTCACTTAAGTATTCAGCGAATTTGTTTTGATACATCTGCAATATAGGAGTAGTAGAAATTTCTTGAGTTTTATTGCCACCCATAATCAAAAGAGGTGATCCATCTTCTTTCTGCCAATTAGAGGATCCATGTAATTTATATATAGGCTGCATTCTTGCTGATAAATCTACATTTAAATTAGATTGCGGAATCCATCTTCCCCGCGCCTTAGATAAATGATGAAATGGCTCCAATGATGGCCGAAAATCTAACCCAGGAAGTGACGCTCCATCCCATCTTCTAGGGGAAATCAAAGATAAATCGACCCTAGATAAGTAATGCTCTTCAAGCAAAAGATCTTGATTGAGTGTAAAAATAGCGTCGAATTTGTTTAAAAAGAAAGGAATAGTTTTCGAAGACTCCTTAGGAGGGGTTTGCAAATCCCAATCACCAAGATCAAGAAAACCAGAGTTCATATCGCCAAACATGACTAAAACCGCAGATTCAAATTCGGCCAAATCAAATTGCCACTCAGCTGGGTGGTTTTTAGCCAGCATCTGCAACTCTGCCAAGGCAGCCTCAAAACCACCTGACAACTGGTGCTTCCATAGTAATTGTCGTAATTTGTCACTTCCAATAACTGCTTTGGTACCCAGTAAATATTCAAAAACTTCTGTAGCCAACCATC
Source organism: Polynucleobacter asymbioticus QLW-P1DMWA-1 (assembly GCF_000016345.1). Lineage (NCBI taxonomy): Bacteria > Pseudomonadati > Pseudomonadota > Betaproteobacteria > Burkholderiales > Burkholderiaceae > Polynucleobacter > Polynucleobacter asymbioticus. The sequence goes on from NC_009379.1 coordinate 1,185,282, forward strand.
CACCCCAATTGCGGCTAAAACCAGCGCCCAGTAAAAGTAATTTTGGCATCTAATTCACTCTCTTGAAAATTTTCAACCCATATGAGGACCTATCCTGCCTTGCAGAATAAATAATGGGCATAGAGAAGCCTTTTAATTCCCTGTCTTTTAAAATCTTTTCTATCAGAGGCATTTGCTCCTCTGGAAATCTACAACCCAAAATAATCCCAGTTAAGGCGCTAGGCTTAAATGGCAAAAAGCTATTGGCAAGCCCAGGCCTAATAATTCTTCGCTCTTGCTCATACCCCCAACTTTTAAATTTTCTTAACAAGCCGACTTTTAATGCATTCTCCTGCGGGTCAGTCCACTCGACAACAGGATAATCAGCGGAATATTCAACTGAAATAGCTTGTAAAAAAACTTCCGGGTTTATGCTGACATCAAATTGCAAAACCAAACCCTTATGCTGATCAGCGTAATGACTCCACATTAAAATTTCCCTAGGATCTTGGGATAAGCAACATACACCAGCCGTGCCGGCGTGTTTTACACTGGACTCCATGACCCTTGTTTCTAAACCCTCAGGATCGAGCATTAATTGGTCAATTTGACGCTGTCTTAGCTTCCATGTTTTTTGAGCTATATCAGGGTTATTTTGAAGAATACCTTTTAGTCTTTTCCGTCGCTTTGCTGGATTTCTGTCAACCGTATAAACCCACTTCATATCAAATGGGTCGTTAAATGATTGCGGGGAACTTAACCATAAATTTGAGTCGCATATTATTGAACTCAGATACTCCGGGGCGTTGCATGAGTAATATTTATAAAGAAAAACTTTGTAATTTTGCTTTACGATAAAGCGACGCCTTTCCCTAATCGGCAATAACGCGACCTCTTTAAGTAGCTGACTAGAAGAAATATTTGATTTAGGCATACATATTTATGCAATTAGAGGTAGAAATTTCTCAAAAAATGTTCTCACTCAAAGTGCCTTGAAGTCTAAGGTCCAGCATATCAGAGCAGATCCGAAAATAGTGGCTTACCAGCATGATTTCAGAAAGCCTTACACAACTCCTATTAAACAATTTTTGGAGATGGGTAACAGAGTCCCAATAGCATAGGGCCCGTGAATGCTGGATATGATTTTGAGCTACAAAATTGCGTTTAGCTCGATCTCCGCCGACACAATCCACCAATTGAAACATGGGCATCCCCTGAGGGTAAGCTAACAATCCTACGGAAAACTCAGGGGATGACTATGGAAGTAATGAACTTATCGAAACCATTTAGCGTTAATGTTTACAGCGACTTCAGAGGGGGTAAGCCGAGCCCCTGGGTAAGCATTGGGGAGTTTGGCAAGCTTGATGACGCAATCGAAGCATGTAAGAAGGTTGTGGACGACTTTCTTCAATCCCCCATCAACGCATTTATAGGCTCTGAGAGGCTCGAAATTGCTTTTTTGAGCTATGGGGATGTTCCAGCCATTAAAGGTGCCGAGAACCTGCTTTCCTTTGATATCTATGCGTATCTTGCCATGCGTTGCAGGGAAGTTTCCTGTCCATCTGGATCCAATTCAATCCAAATCTAGGCTATGTTTTGCTGGTGGGTAGAGTGGTGGGTAGAAGGCCCTCAAAAAGAAAGAGCCCCATGGATAGGGGCTCTCAGGGTGCTACTGGCGGAAGAGGCGGGATTCGAACCCGCGGTAGGCTATTAACCTACGCACGCTTTCCAGGCGTGTGACTTAAACCGCTCATCCACCCTTCCGGAACCAATGATTATACGATTGCCGAAAGGGTTTGGCTCTAAATGCGAATTTGCCTGTTTAGAGAGACTCTTTGAGTTGGTCCAAAATCGCTGGATTTTCAAGGGTTGAGGTATCTTGAGTAACCTCTTCACCTTTAGCAATCACACGCAGCAAGCGGCGCATGATCTTGCCAGAGCGAGTTTTAGGCAAGTTATCGCCAAAACGCACATCCTTCGGTTTGGCGATCGGTCCGATCTCTTTCCCTACCCAATTACGCAATTCAGTAGCAATCTTCTTGGCTTCATCACCTGTTGGGCGACCACCTTTAAGAACTACGAATACGCAAATGGCTTCACCAGTCATATCGTCAGGGCGGCCAACTACTGCCGCTTCAGCAACCAATGGATTCGCTACCAAGCATGATTCAATTTCCATCGTGCCCATACGGTGACCAGAAACGTTCAATACGTCATCGATACGACCAGTAATAGTGAAGTAGCCTGTATCTTTATTGCGAATCGCGCCGTCACCTGCCAGATACAAAGTACCGCCCAACTCTTCTGGGAAATAGGATTTAACAAAACGGTCCGGATCATTCCAAATCGTACGAATCATTGATGGCCATGGACGCTTCACAACCAAGATACCGCCTTGACCATTTGGTACATCTACACCAGCCTCATCCACAATCGCCGCCTTAATACCTGGTAGTGGCAATGTGCATGAACCAGGAATCATTGGGGTTGCGCCTGGCAATGGTGAAATCATATGACCACCAGTTTCTGTTTGCCAGAATGTATCGGCGATTGGGCAACGTGAGCTGCCTACATTTTCGTAATACCACATCCATGCTTCAGGATTGATTGGCTCACCTACTGAACCCAAGAGACGCAATGAAGATAAGTCATAGCTCTTTGGATGTATTGACTCGTCATTGCTAGATGCTTTAATCAAAGAGCGAATCGCTGTTGGTGCTGTATAGAAAATACTTGCCTTATGTTTTTGGATCATATCCCAGAAACGGCCGGCATTTGGATAAGTTGGCACGCCTTCAAACACGATCTCTGTGGCGCCTACTGCGAGTGGGCCATAAGTAATATAAGAGTGGCCAGTTACCCAACCGATATCGGCAGTACACCAGAACACATCATTTGGTTTGATATCAAAAGTCCACTTCATTGTGAGAATTGCCCACAATAAGTAGCCGCCTGTTGAGTGTTGTACGCCCTTTGGCTTGCCGGTTGAACCGGATGTATACAGAATAAATAGTGGATGCTCTGCGCTTACCCACTCTGGCTCGCAAGTTGCAGGCTCATTAGCCACAATTTCTTGCATCCAAACATCGCGGCCAGCTGTCATGGTGACTTCAGTGCCAGTACGCTTGCTGACGATGACATGTTTTACATTGCCGCACTCGCCAGTGGAGAGCGCCTCATCACAGATGGCTTTTAATGGCAATGATTTGCCACCGCGGAATTGTCCGTCAGCAGTAATGACTGCGACTGCACCCACGTCAACAATACGATCACGCAAGGCTTGAGCAGAAAAGCCACCAAACACTACAGAGTGAATTGCACCAATACGAGCACAAGCTTGCATCGCAACAATGCCTTCGATCGTCATCGCCATGTAAATAATGACGCGGTCACCTGACTTGATGCCCATCTTGCGAAGTGCATTTGCCATTTTGCAAACGCGCTCCAACATCTCTTTATAAGTAACTTTAGTTACTGTGCCATCGTCGGCTTCAAAAATGATGGCGACCTTATCGCCCAAACCATTTTCTACCTGGCGATCTAAGCAGTTATAAGAAGCATTTGTAGTTCCATCTTCGAACCATTTATAGAAAGGCGCTTTTGATTCGTCCAAAACCTTGGTAAAAGGCTTTTTCCAGTAAATATTTTCTTTTGCAAGACGACCCCAAAAACCGTCATAATCTGCATCAGCCTCAGCACATAGCTTGTTATAAGCTTCCATACCTGGAATGGTGGCACCCTTAACAAAATCTGCAGGTGGGTTAAAAACGCGGTTTTCTTGCATTAATGGTTCCATGCTTCACAGCCCTCAAATTGATAATCAATAATCTATTTACATCTACAAAAGCGCGAAAATATCGCAAAATGACAGGTTTACACCCTCAAGACCTAAGAAGATAAGTGAAAACACGGGGGATTTGCTCTATGGCAAACCCTTAAAATAGGGCAAACCTTAATATTTAAGCTAAAAACCATGACCAAAATCAAACAAAACGACCTCATTCAAAGCGTTGCCGATGCATTTCAGTTCATTTCTTACTACCACCCCAAGGACTTTATTGATGCCATGGGCAAAGCTTATGAACTAGAAAAAGGTGAAGCTGCTAAAGATGCCATCGCTCAAATTCTGACCAATAGCCGCATGTGTGCGGAAGGTCATCGCCCTCTTTGCCAAGATACGGGTATTTCTTTGGTATTCCTCAAGATCGGTATGAACGTTCAGTGGCCTGATGCCACCATGAGCGTAACTGAGATGGTGAATGAAGGTGTACGTCGTGCCTACCTAAATCCAGACAATATGTTGCGTGCTTCTGTATTGGCTGATCCTGCAGGTAAACGTAAAAATACTGGTGACAACACTCCCGCCGTTGTTCATTACGAAATCGTACCTGGCGATGATGTAGAAGTGATCTGTGCCGCAAAAGGTGGTGGCTCTGAAAACAAAGCCAAGATGGTCATGCTCAACCCATCCGACTCGATTGTGGATTGGGTTGTTAAAACTGTTCCCACTATGGGTGCTGGTTGGTGCCCTCCCGGCATTCTCGGCATTGGTATTGGTGGCACCCCTGAAAAAGCGATGTTAATGGCCAAGGAAGCCTTGATGGGGCCTGTAGATATTCAAGAACTCATTGAGCGCGGCCCAAAGAATCGTGTTGAAGAACTCCGTCTAGAGATTTTTGACAAGGTAAATAAATTAGGTATTGGTGCACAAGGCTTGGGTGGTCTGTCTACCGTCTTGGATATTAAGATTTTGGATTACCCAACGCATGCCGCATCTTTACCAGTTGCGATGATTCCGAACTGTGCTGCTACACGCCACGTGCATTTCCACTTGCATGGTGATGGTCCGGCTAAATTAGAAATACCTTCTTTATCCGATTGGCCAGATGTTACTTGGACACCGGATGTTAAAAAATCTAAGCGAGTCAATCTAGATACCTTGACGGCCGAAGAAGTAGCTAGCTGGAAACCAGGCGAAACTTTATTACTCAACGGCAAGATTTTGACTGGTCGCGATGCTGCGCATAAACGTATTCAGGACATGCTAGCTAAGGGTGAAGAGTTGCCTGTGAGCTTTAAAAATAGAGTGATTTATTACGTTGGCCCAGTAGATCCTGTACGTGATGAAGTTGTCGGCCCTGCAGGTCCGACTACCTCAACCCGAATGGATAAGTTCACTGAAATGATGCTGGCTAAAACAGGTCTTATTTCTATGATCGGTAAAGCTGAGCGTGGCCCTGCCGCGATTGAAGCCATTAAAAAGCATAAATCAGCCTATTTAATGGCTGTTGGTGGTGCCGCCTACTTAGTTTCTAAAGCCATTCAGCATTCCAAAGTAGTTGGTTTTGCGGACTTGGGAATGGAAGCCATTTACGAGTTTGATGTCAAAGATATGCCGGTAACCGTGGCAGTGAACTCCGAGGGAATCTCAATGCATGAGACTGGACCAAAAGAGTGGCAAGCCAAAATTGGCAATATCCCAGTCACCATTGCTTAACTCGTAAATAGATCTGCATTGGCTCTCATCGGGGTTTTTGATTCTGGCGTAGGAGGCTTGTCCATCTTGGATGAGGCTCTGCGCCAGCTTCCTGAAAACGATTACCTCTATCTTGCAGATTCAGCTAATGCACCCTATGGGGAGCGTTCGAGCGATTGGATTGCGCAACGCAGTTTGGCTTTATGTCGTTATCTTGCTAATGAAGGGTGTGACGCAATCGTCGTTGCCTGTAATACCGCCACAGCCCAAGCGATTCAAGAAATTCGTGCGCAATTATCCATCCCCGTTATTGGTGTGGAGCCCGGTATTAAGCCTGCAGCAATGCATACCCAAAACGGTATCGTGGGTGTCTTGGCAACCGAAGCCACATTGAAGAGCGATAAATTTAACGCACTGCTTGCAACCCTACCTAGCAACTGTCGCTTCATCAAGCAAGCTGGCGAAGGCTTAGTACCACTGATTGAATCTGGAAACGCAAATAGCGAAGAAACCTTAGAGCTTCTAGCAAAACATCTAGAGCCCATACAGGATGCGGGCTCAGACACGATTGTGCTTGGCTGTACCCACTACCCTTTTTTAAGAAAATCGATTCGCAAGCTCTTGGGCGATTCCATTACCTTAATTGATACGAGTGATGCAGTTGTAAGACAACTTAAGAGACAACTGGAGTTACTGCAAAATCTCTCCACAAAAAAAGATGTGGGCTCAGTAACTTTTATCAGCAGTAAGAATGAGGATCGTTTGCTTTCAATGGCAAGCGATCTCTTGTCGTGTGATTTAAGTTTGCATGCAGTGACCACTCAGCTGCTAGGTGACATCGGATGAGTACCTTCTTGCAAAAACTGGACTCACATCTCCCGTTCAATAAAACCGAGCGCATCATTATTGCCATCGTACTTTTATTACACGCACTGCCTGCACTTGAATTTTTGCACTGGAGCGCACCCAAGCCGCAGTTAGACGATACGCGAGTGATGGCCAATTTAGTGAGTCCGGATACTGCCGGAGCTAAAGCAGAACAAGCTCCTGCAGCCCCGCCACCAAAACCCAAAGAAGAGCCGAAAAAGAAAAAAGCGGAAGAAAAGCCGAGCCAGAAACCAACCCCTAAACAAGCATCTGAGGCGCCTACGCCTCCAAGCCCACAGCAAAGCAAGAGCGATGCATCTTCATCGCAAAGCCAGATGCAAAATGCCTCGGTAGCCCCTGCAACTAGCGGTGGTGCAAGCGGGACGCCTATTCAGACTGACATTGGTAAACTGGTAGTGGTGTATCAACCAGATGCCGATGCCTACTACCCTTCATTCTCTAAACGCTCAGGCGAGCAAGGTGCAGTGGTAGTTCGGTTGATCATTGATGAAAGCGGTAGTGTTGAGGATGTTGCTCTATTGCAATCAAGCACCTTCCCTAGGCTGGATCGTGCAGCAACCGATATTGGTAAACGTTATCGCTTTAAACCTTTTTTAGTCAATGGCGCACCACAAAAAATTTCTACCAACCTTTTAATTAAATTTAATCTGAAGAATTAACAACCATGAATACACCTTTTGGTATCGCAAATCTATGGCTTGAAGGCGATGGCATTACTCGATTTGTTGCGATTGCATTGCTTATTTGCTCAATTGTGACTTGGGTCATTTTGCTTACCCGCTTTTGGGAATTGCGCAATCTTCGCAAGCTTAAACCAGAACTGGAACAATTTTGGCGCGCTACTTCTTATGAACAAGGGCTCGCATCGTTTAGCAATCATGCCGCTAACCCTTATTATCAAATTGCAAAATCAGCAGCTACTGCATCAACTCACCATCAAAGCCAATCAAGCAATCGCCGTGAGCTATTGCAAACACTGAACTATTCAGAGTGGATGGCAAGAAGCATTAAAAATGGCATAGATTCGATCGCAGCCAGCCTTCAGAAGGGATTAACTTTCCTGGGGTCCACAGGTGCAGTAGCTCCATTTATTGGTTTATTCGGTACCGTATGGGGCATCTATCACGCACTGATCGCTATCAGCAGCTCTGGCAGCGCGCAGTTAGATCAAGTGGCTGGGCCAATTGGTGAGGCACTCATCATGACCGCCCTTGGTTTAGCGGTAGCTATTCCAGCGGTGCTCGGGTTTAATGCCTTGAACCGCGGTAATAAGCTATTGGTTGCAGAGCTTAATCGCTTTGGCAATGACCTGTTAGCCTACTTTGTCACTGGCGCACGTGTGAAGTCCGGAGAATAAGCATGTCTTTTAATATTCCGGACGATCACAATGATGATGCCATCATGGCGGAGATCAATATGACTCCGATGGTGGACATCATGTTGGTACTGCTAATCATCTTCATTATTACCCTGCCTGTAATCCAACAAGCTGTAAAGGTTGAACTACCAAAGGCCAATAGCGTTCGCAACGAAGTCAAGCCAGAATCCGTTCAGCTATCAATAGACGCTAAAGGACAAATCTTTTGGAATAGCACGCCAATTGATCTCAAGACATTTGATGGCTATGCTGAAAAAGCAGCGCAAAAAGATCCACAACCCGAAATTAATCTACGCGCAGATAAGTCGGTTCAATATGAATATGTGGCTCAAGTATTGGCTGCATCGCGCCGCGCGGGTTTAACTAAGCTCGGGTTTGTTACAGAGCCTAATTAAAGGCAAAGCCCTTTTCTAACGGACTTTTGCGGGTTGACAAGTTTCTTCGCTGAGATGAGTTCCATTGCCAAGATTGGCACCCAAAATGCCGCCATGGATCTCTTCAGTCTTGGTTAATTTTCCCGTATTGCGATTCAAATTGATTTGGGTTGAAAAAGTGCCCGCGGAATAGGTAATTCCATTTAGCACTTCAGGTTCAAAGCTAGCCTGAATATTTATTAAGATCGTGCTGGCATTAATGACGATACTTTTTACTACTTGAGTACCGTTTGCATCGGATTGATCCAAGTCGCGATCATCTAGATAGATCTTTGCTTTTTGACTTACCGTCGCAGGAACAATTTTCATCTCATAGTCTTCAGTGTAATTTTTCTCAACCCTTTGACAATCGAATAAAAGCATATCTGCTGCCTGAGCAGCAGATGCTATCGTCATCATAAGGGTGATAAAGATGAATACGCGATATGCCATCTTCTTCATTGCAAATTCAAATAGACGCTTTAGCAATACAAGATCTGTTACGTGAGCTTGGAGATGCTGCTGGAAAGATTATCCATATGATCTCCCACAGTAGGAGCGTCACTCTTTTTCTTATCACCATCCTCACCGTCACCCTCCTCATCATCCGTTGGACCTTTAAACCACTTAAATACAACGAGGGCAATGGATGCGAGCGTCATAATCAGCCCAAACAAACCTTTGATTTGATCAATCATTTGCGAGGTAATCAAAGGCTGCTTGCTAGCGATATACATATCAGTCCCATTGGATATGGGGAACCCTGAAGGGGTGAGGATCTTATCCTCTGAAATTGGAATGGCTACGATAGATGCAATCTTGGGTTTATATAGAACTTCTAGCAGCTTAGAGATGGCGCGAGGATCCACTTCTTTATTGGCCAAGAGATTCAGGTTCACGCCGATGACATGTATGTCAGAAGCCGGTACCGGTGGGGCAATTCGATACATATATGCCAAAATTTTGGCATCAGACACCCAGCCCATGCGCATCGCCAATGATGCCGGGAATGGCATTTCAAGTAATTGATATCCCCTCTTTTGAACTAAAAAATCAACCACCGCTGAAGGAGCATACGAAATTTGAACAATGACTTGCGGAAGTTTTTCGGGCTTCATGCCCAATAGCTCTTCATCATTAAAATTTGTCTCTACATAATCTACTTCCGGCACCAAGCCGGAAAAGCGCAGCATTTGGTTGGAGACAATACTAGGGCCACCATTCTTTTCACCCAGATTGACTTGCTTGCCGCGAATATCCTGAATTGTTTTGACATCATCCTTAACTAAAAATTGAATCAGCTGAGGGGGCATCGAGGCAACTTGGGTAACATTGTCATAACCCATAGGATCGATACCGCCTTGAACAAAGGCTAGATCCAATTTTCCAGCATTTAATTCATTAAGAGCCTCGAATGAACCGGCCATTGGCACAATCGTTAGTGAAATATTGCGCTGAGCCGCTTCAGCCTGTAATACCTTGGTCAAATAATGACTCTTGGATAGCATGCCGCCACCGCTGATAGTCAACTCATAATGGCGAGGATAAAGATCGTAGGCAAATTTTCCGGCTAGACCCAGCAGCAGCGCGATTAATAGTAGAGCCAAGCCTTTACGGATGTGATGCTTACCTCTTATCCAGTCTAGAGCTTTAAATACATACTCTTCAATTTCGTTCGGGATATCTGACATAAAACCAATTCCTATCGGGAAACCTGAGTCAAGCCATTCTTGACAAAAATATCTTGAGCATGCGAACTCAAACTATAGCGAACAAAATCTTTAGCAGTTTGACTGGCGGTAGTTCGGTTTACTAGAAACATATCCCTAGCCAATGGATACAACTTCAATAAGAGTGTCTTGTTGTTAATTTCTACGCCATTAATAGCTAAGGTTTTAATCTTATCGCTAAGATTGCGTGTCGTCAGGTAACCAATTCCATACGGATCATTGGAAACTGAATTCGTTACATCCGCTGCGCTATTACAGACCTGAGAATTTTTTGCATAAGGCGCACCACGCATGACCAAATCCTCGATAAAAGCCCGCGTAGTAGAGCCTTCAGCTCGGTTATAAATACTGATCTTTTTATTAGGCCCACCCACTTCGCTCCAATTGTCAATGGTCCCTTCTAATATGTTATTGAATTGATCAAGGGATATGCTCTTCACGGTCAAGTTGGAGTGAACAATAATAGCAATGCCTTCAATACCAATTAAATGACTATGAAAATCGAGATTAAATTCATCAAAATTTAAATCCCTGGACATCATTGCTAAATCAATGCCGCCATTTGCCAGGGCTGTTAACCCTGCGAATGAACCACCGCCCTCGATTGAGACTTTGGCGCTAGGATTCTTTTCTATGAATGGCGCAATCAATAAAGCCACAAAACGGGAAACCGCTTTGGACCCAGAAATCATCAGATCTTTTTGCGCTTTAATTGCAAAATAAGGATAAGCAAAATAACCGGCTATGGCTCCACCAACACCAACGGCAGTTATAACGCCCAACGCTTGAAGTAGTTGTCGACGATTCATCATGATAATTTTGCAACGGGAACAAGGCCCATTTCTTTAATAATGGTCTGCCCTTGACTGGGATCCAAGCAGTAGGCTACAAAATTGCTCACCTCTTTACTTGGGCTTGAGGTAGTCAGAAGTTGTAACTTACTTCTGATTGGGTATTTTTCCTGTTGGATATTTTGAATGCTTGGAGCAAGCCCATTAACAGTTAATGGCTTTACTTTCGCTTTATCCAAAAATGTATTGCCTACATAACTTATAGCATGCGGATCAGACATAATGGCGCTATTTAATTCCGCCAAGTGATTAACTACTTTTGCCTTTAAGGTGATGTAATCTTTACCCGCCACCTCGCGCTTCCATGTTTCATAGGTACCCAATTGCGGATCATGACTAATGACATTAATTGGGCCAGAAAATTTACCCAATGCATTCCAATTGGTGATTTTTCCTGTGAATATGTCATGCAATTGATCTAGTGTTAAATCATTAGTTGGATTAGCTAGATTCACAATTGGAGAGATACCGTCAATCGCAATCGTCACATTTTGAATCGACAGATGATTTCTAGTTGCCCAAACTTCAATACTCGCCGGCATCTGACCGGCTGCCATACCAATATCTGAGGTGCCATCTAAAACAGACTTGTAGCCCATTGCGGTTCCGCCACCCACTAAAGGTAAGCGAATATCTGGGTATGTATCCATATAGGCAGAGCCAATGCGCTGTATTACCTTTAAGACAGTGCTGGAGCCTCTAAGCTGTATGAACTGAAGCGCATCCATCTCTGCTGAATTTGTCGGCATAGTTTAAGCACCCAAAGACGGCAAGATAGAAACTATTGCTTCTGGGTTTACTTGACTTTCACCCACAAATAAACCCTCCAAGGCAATGACTAGCGTGAGCAATAAGGCAACCCCTATCGTTACGCCACCGACATAAGCTACCATTTTCGGAAGTGGGTTTTGTAACCAACCGAAGACGATCAGTAGCAAGACAGAAACGGTCAGTGCCTGCCATAGATAAGATGGCAATTTAAGTTTTACCGCTGATAGGCGCGCCTCCCTCACGTCTGAGAGTTGATTTAAGGTCGTTACTATTTCAGCCCTCGCCATTTGCTGCACGGGATTCCGGGGATCCAATAAACGAATTCCCTGCGTAAGATCAATCAAGGTATTTGATGCCTCTTCACTTCTTTTGCCTTTGGCCATGAGTGGCCACTCATCGTCAACGATGGCAGTTGCATAATCTTTTAAATCACCCTGTAACTCTTGAGCTTGTGGACCCCCAAATGCTGCCAATGAGCGATTGAGTTTAAACATCAAAGCAGCTTCTCTAGATACTAAATCTTCGACATTACGATGGTCGCCTTGAACACGAACTAAAGAAAAGGCAATTAATAAAAGCGTAATAGAAGTGAACAGCTTGAACCCTTCTTCTGCCCCTTTTGCCAAATGCTCGTCTGGGTTGAGATCATATTTCCAGCGAATATAAAAAGGAATTCCAGTGGAAAGGATAAGTCCAACACACATAATGCATAACCCAATGACAACATTGGGCAGCGAGTGGAGGTATTCAATCATGCTTATAAATTCCTTGGATTTTCTAATTAATAAGAGTTAAATTTCAATTCACTAATGGACTATAAATAAATTCAGTGTCGACATTAAATTAACCGACTCAAGACTCTCATGGTAATTTTCCGTATTCCGTGAACGTCCCGCATTAGCAACCCCTGAATTACGTATCGATGGTACATCATCATAAGACTGGGTTAAGCTATCGCCGCCCCGCAATATTGTTGGGGTGGCTGCCTCAGCAGGAGCCCCTGGTAAAGGGGGTAAGCCAGTTGAGGAGAATTGATGTTGTGACATCGCGGCCGCTGCCATTGCAGCTGAAGCTGACGCTGAACCATTATTAAGCGCATTTACTCGGTTGCTGTATTTTCCCTCTCTAGGAGGGTTAGCCTTATTTGAAGCCAATGACTTATTGGCGCCATCTTTTCCAGCAGCCTTTTCAGCAGCCCGGAAACCATTAGCATATTTACCAGCATATTTAGGAGGGGTTTCCCCATTCACTCCAGGTTCTGCTTTTTTAGAACCAGGTTTATCAGATCCACCCTTACCCTCTTTGGCTTCTTTTGATTCCGCCAATCTTCGAGCGTCATATTTTCCAATACGCTCTCCTTTTGAGTTCGTGCCATTTGGTTTACCTTCTGACGGCTTATTACTCGATGCATCCGTATTGGTAGATGAACTAGGAGTATTTGATGGATTTGCGCCTGAGGGAGCTGCAGGTGGTGGTGCAGAAGCAGTTGGTGGCGGAGCTGCTGGTGCAGGTGCCAAGGCAATTCCACCATCAGGCGCTGCAACCATTGCAGCAGCGACAGGTGGAGGAGCAACTTCTCGTCCCCCGGACCCAGCTTCAGCAGCAGGTGGTGGCGGGGCTATGGACACCATCGCAGCTGCTGCCGGTGGGGGTGGAGGAGGCGCAATACTAAAAACCATTGGAGGAGGTGGAGGCGGCGGTGGCGGAGTAATCGCATTAACCACTGGCTGTGGAGTATTCACTAAAACACCGCTAATAAATCCGATAGAATAATTTTGACTAGTCAAACCGCCGGGTTGGATTACATAAGCCCCCGCATTACTTGCGCCTTGAGCTGATCCAGAATACGTTAATACCCCTGAGAGTACTGAGGGTGACTCCCCATTCAGGAGACCGGTATAGGTCACACCATTACCGCCATAAAAAGCAGTCCCTGCCACTCTTGCTAAGTCATTCGCTTTGATAACTAACGGCGCAGGAGTGATCACTAAATTCGCATTTCTAATCACTGGACTGTTGTAGTTAGATAGCACTGAACCGCTAACTGCTAAATTAGAGGTATAGATTCCAGCATCAACTCCAGAAGCAATACCTGAGATAGTCATCAAGCCTTGATCAGAGCCCAAAGCATTTGTTACATAGGTACCGTTATAAGTAGAGCCGTTGTAAACGTTCCCCGTGAGATTGGGTATTGCAGCAATGGTGAGGCTAGCCTTGGCAACAGTATTGCTAGCAGTTGCATAAGAGAAAAGGTAGTTATTGGCATTACCAATTGATAAAACAGCGGCGCTCGGAGTGCTAAAGAAAATACCAGCCTGAGCGATACCAGAAAATGAAGTACCACCAACTGATGAAGCTGTTTGATTGATTGCACCAATCGTATCGCTACCCACCAATGCTGAGCTCAGTGTATAACCCGCATTAGCCATCAAGGTGGCGTAATTTGTTACACCATCGTAAATGGTACGACTTGCAATATCGGTAATCGTAATTGGTTTTGGTGAGATCACTAAATTCGCATTAGTAATTACCGGCGTGTTGTAGTTAGAGAGGACAGCGCCATTAACAGCTAAGTTAGAGGTATAAGTTCCAGCATTAACTCCAGTAGCAACGCCTGAGATGGTCATCAATCCCTGGTCAGATCCCAAGGCATTGGTTATGTAACTACCGTTGTATGCGTTGCCGTTATACACATTTCCAGAGGGGCTAGGATTAGCAGTAATGGCGAGGTTAGCTCTATTAATATTGACGGTGTTTGTTCCGCCTGAATTTGTAGCGCCCGATACTGTCCCGCTGTATAAACCGCCAGCCAACACCCCAGAATTCCCTACCTCACTTCCAGCATACATCGCATAGTTGCTAGCTAGAAAACCGCCTGCCCCAATCAATCCACTGGTAGTTACAAAATTTCCAGGGCCTACATTAGAAGAGTTCGCCTGAAGACTCGTAATGGTCTGCCCTGCCATTAAACCAGTTGCTGCAATAACGCTATTGCTGGGAGTAAATACACTACCGCTCGTGTATGTTGCAGTAACTTTAATACCCAATGGTGCTGGAGTAATAGTCCAATTGTTTAGATTACCTGCAATCAGACTATAAGACAAACTAGAGATAGAAAGTCCAGATGAGTAACTTAAAGGATAGGATCCAACTGAAGAAGTTGAGTCGGGCATGACTCCACTCCAACTAGCCGTACCAGAAACAAGGCTAGAAATTGCGCTTGAAGCTAATGTTGTCCCTGCGGCGCTAGTATAAATTCCGTAAGTCAGATTTGGTACGCTACCGTAAACGCTGGAACCCGGATTTAAAAGTACATAGTAAGAGGAACAAACAGAGCAAGAATAAGTGCCGCCATAGACAGCAGTTAACCCACTTGAGGGGCCGACTAAATCAGCATTAACGGAAATATTGCCAGATGAAATCAAATTGATAGCTTCATCAGATACCCAATGGATTGGCGCATTAATATTGATATTTCCGGCATGAACTGAGAGATTTCCAAAGGGGCCGGTGTCTTGGTTAATATTCACCGTATTGGTGGAGTCGGATGCACCAATAGTAAGACTAGTAATTTTCTTAATCATTAGCTTATCAGCTACGCCAATGAAACTATTTGCATCTGCAGTAAATGTAGCTATTCCACCCGAGAGAGCATTGCTTCCAGACCATGTAAATGGGGTTGTGGCCCAGCCGTCAGTTGTGTAGGGTGCAATTGTTAGACCGCCGGTGGTATCAACAGTCAATACCCCGTTCCAAGAGACCCCGCCTGCATTCCTAGCATCCACATTAATTGCAATATTAGAAGAAGAGTTAGTAATTGGCGTGTATGTATTGTCACCTATGGCGAAAGAAGCACAAGGATTCGCAGTGCCTGAACAAGCCCCGAGAAACGATGAGGTCGATTGAGTTACAAGGGCGGTTGAATTGATTTGAATTGGGCCATTGTTCGCAAGAATGGCAATATCGCTTAAATACACCCCAATACCACTTGGCGTATTGATTCCAGTAAGTGAAACACCACCTCCAAATCCTGTTGCCTGAATTAAAACACCTGGCGTAGCGGAGCCAGCAAGATGGATCGCCCAGAAGCCTTTATAGCCCGAACCGCCATCTGTCGTCCCGTTGATCTGAATTGCTGTGGGTGACGATGACGCGGAAGTAATCACAATATTTGAATAAGCAGAGCCATAGCCCAACTCAATACCATGGCCATTATGTGCAGTTCCCGTTAGCGAAATTGTGCCCATTCCTGAATCAATCAACAGAGAAGATTGGCTACTAAAGCCCGGCAGATTAGTATTAGTTGTTTGTCCAGCAATCACTATATTGCCGCCATCAGACTTGATGATGATGGGAATGCCGTTACCAGCATAAGACCCCAATAGAACTCCAGAATTTACACTGCCAGTAAATGCATACCCAGTTGGATAGTTGTTTCCATTAGATGTAGTACCTATAGAAGGTAAGCCACCTGCAAGATAAATGGCGCCCCCGACAGTCATAAGTTTTGTACCTGAATCAAGGTAAATAAAATTGGCATTTGTTGCGGTAGTACTAGTTACATTTCCAGTGTTAGACCAAAAAATGACATCGCCACCATTGGTCAAATAGGTATTTGCACCAGCAGTAGAGATATAACCACTTGCCTTTAGAACAATGGAGGATCCTGCACCGGTTAACTGAATACCTGCATTTAATTGAATATTTCCAGAGCTAGCAAGAAGGGTTAATGAGCGAACTCCGCTAATCGCACCGTTAACAGTAATATTGCCTGACGCTGTAGTAATGATGACATCCGCAGTAGCCAGGGCAGAAGTAATCAGGGCGGTATACACCACGCTACTAGCCCCTGCCGTATAGGTGTATGAAGAGCCACTTACATATGCAAAGGGTGTCCCACCTAAAACTGGTAGCGCCTCTATTGAAATATCATTCGGATCCAACAACCACATCCCCCCTCTACCAGCATTAATAGTTGCCAGCAGGTTTAGAGTGTGACCCGAGGTTTCAATAAAACCACCGTGTTGGTTGGTGGGATTGGGGTCTAACTGGGCTGCATTGATAGCGGTCTTTTCATCAATGGTGGTCGCCATAGAAAAAGGCAATGAACCGTTACTAGCGTCATTGCCTATTAATATTGTGCCACCTTGGGAGTACCCGTTTGCGCTGATATTGCTGTTAGCAATTTGGGTAATGTTAGTAGCCGATAGGCTAATGCTACCGCCACGACCAGTCGAGCCGTTGGTTTGGATGAGGGAGTTAGCAAAGGAGATGTCACCACTTTGGGTAGTGATCGTGATGGCGCCACCATCGGTAGTGCCGTTTGCTTGTAATGCCGATTGGTCAAAGTATTGATCGTTTGCTGCGGTTAAGGACAGTGTTCCTCCCCTACCGTTTCCACCATTGGCTTGCACTGTAGCGCTACTCCAGAGGGAGTCATTGGCAGCAACCGTAATTTGGCCACCTTCATCACCATTGGCTTCTAACACTGCATTTGGATATAGCTTGATAGTGTTGGCGGTGAGCGTAATGCTGCCAGCTACTTTGCCTATGGCATTAGCTGATAGTCTGCCTGACACATAAATGGCTTGGGCTAATAAGGCGATGGCATTACCTAAAGATCCTGGGTTTGCGCCTAGGAGGTAATTACTGGTTTGGATGCTGCCAGCGCTATAGATTGTTTGAGCTTGGACGGTTACTTTGGAGGCATTAATGGAGCTACCTACGTTCAGATAGGCAATCGAAGAGCTGATGATCACATCAAGATTCTGACCACTGATATTGGCATTGAGATTAAAGATGCCTTCTGATGAGAGAGTGAGCGTGGTGTAGTTGGTGCCCAATTTGAGGATATCGGCGCCACTAGCAATAGTCAGACTGCTGTTGGCGCCACTGACATTAGTTTGAGTACAACTTCCAATGGGGCAAGCAGTGGTGCTGTTGGTAACTGCAATGGTCACATTGGTGTTTGCTAAGGCGTTGGCGATTACATTGGCAGCATCACTGTTGATGATCAGGTCAATCGGATCTAAGAGCCAAGTGCCGGCTTTGCCAGTTGGGTTGTTTGCGCTGGTATTGATGCTTGCCGTTGGGGCTAGAACAACTTGGCCTTGGGAGCTGGTTTCGATAAAGCCGCCGTTACCTAAGATTGCCCCGCCCATGGATTTAAGGATGCCAGCCACTGTGGTTTGTACCTTGGACCAGATCGCAATCGATCCGCCGTTACCTGTTTGGGTAGCTGAAGTATCAATTGTGGCGCTCTCTTGCACAGCAACCGTATTGGCTAGCTGATTCGTTTGGGCTGCTTGGTTGGCATTGGCCTTGATTGCCACTGGAGTTGGGGTGTTGACTTGGGCACCACCAGATACTTGGGTGCTAGCTAAACCAATATTGACTTGGCCCCCACCGGCTGCGCCAGTGGCTGTGGTCTTGGAGTTCTTAGTAAGCGTAATCTCACTAGCAACCAGATTGACTTGACCACCCTCTTTGGTTTGGCTATTTGCGCTCACTTGCCCAGATTGGGTGATGTTTTTAGCTACCAACTCAATCACCCCGCCGTTGCTCTCTAAGCTATTGGCAGCAATGCGGCCTGTGTTCTTAATGACTCCTGCCATCAGTTGATTGGCTGCTCCAGTAGCCAAAACCACTAAACCACCGGGGGCTTCGATAATGCGTTTATTGGTGATCAGGCCGTTATAGACACTCTCATCGACTTTGATGGCTACTAAAGTTTGGCCTTGGATATGCAGAGTGATTTGAGAGCCAGAGCCAATAGCAACCGTGCCGCCTTTTTGGGCTAAGAGATAACCTTGGTTACGCACTTCTGGGGCTAATAGAGCAATAAAGCCACCTTCACCATTGTCATTATTGGTTTGGATCTTGCCTTTATTGATGATCTTGCCGGCATTTGAACCTACTCCAATGCCATCATCTTTGTAAGTACTCTTACCATCCATGAACTCTTGATCGGCGATGTTCAGAGTAGAGGCAGTGACTGCTGCTGCATTAACCTGCGCACCCTTACCAAAGACCACCCCGTTTTCATTAACGAGTACGACTTGGCCATTAGCGTGGATGGCGCCATTAATGACTGAAGCATTACCACCCGTCACGCGATTGAGAGTGACTGCAGAAGAGTTCGGTTGATTAAAGTTCACCGTGGCGTTTTTACCAACGTTAAAACTATCCCAGTTCACTACTGCTCTTTGTGAGGTTTGGTTGATATTCATCACAGCAGTATTCGCTGTGGATGAAGAACTAATTGTGGCGCTGCCAGCGACTACCTGACCGCCGGTGGGGAGGGTTTTTGCTGTGGGTGCTGGCACGGGAGCGGCTGCGTGAGAGAGTCCTGCATACGCTATCAGAAAAAGAGAATGTGTCAGTACGCTCTTCGTCCGCTTCAACAAAGAATTGGTAACGCAAGAAAGAGAAAAGGAAGATTGCCTTCCGATGCTATTCACCAATACTGAAATAAAAAAGTGTAAGAACCTGATTTTACTAGTTTTTTTCCAAAAAAAGGGCTCGAAAATGAGGAAATAAGCCCTCAAAAAGGCTTAGGATGCGGTTTTCGCATGGTTTTTAGTGGTGCCCGAGGCCGGAATCGAACCGGCACGACTTTTTTGAGTCGGCAGATTTTAAATCTGCTGTGTCTACCGATTTCACCACTCGGGCTTGCGCTAGCGATAAATGCCAGGCCAAATAAATCAAGACAAGCGAAATTCTAGCATGCAAGGCCAATATCTCTCTCAGAACCTCCGCCACCCCACTAAGAGCAGCCTCAAGTAAACACACTAAAATATTGGCATGAGAACCATTGTCACTTCAGCAGGCCTACGCAAAATCTTGTGCCCTCTGATTTGGTTAACAGGCATCGCTTGCGTACTCTGTCTTACGATTGCCATCATCTATCTTTCCTCCGCCAAATCTACACCCGGGGGAAAAACGATTATTAAAGGTCTTGCCGATCCAGTTGTCATCACTTTTGATGAAGCAGACATTCCACACATCAAAGCGAAATCACAGGCTGATGCCCTATTTGCTCTAGGTTATCTACATGCATCAGAACGCTCTTGGCAAATGGAAATTAATCGCCGTCTTGCAAGCGGTCGTCTCTCTGAAATTCTGGGTGATAAGACCGTCAAGATTGATCGCTTTATTAGAACCTTAGGAATTAAGCGCACAGCCGAACGTCAATATGATCACTACCCCATCACTATTAAACGTGATCTTCAAGCATATGCTGATGGTGTCAATGCAGGTAATGCCAACTTAGGCTGGGCACTGCCGATTGAATATTTTCTAACAGGCTCTAAGCCTGGACATTGGTCACCAACAGATAGCGTCGCCTGGATGTTGATGATGAGTTATGACTTAGGTGGAAACTGGAGTAAAGAATTATTACGCTTCGAACTTTCTCAATACTTAAGCACCAAACAAGTCTGGGAGGTTGTTCAACCATACACGCCTGGTGAGCTTGTAACAGATGCGGATTTTGCAAAAATGTATCGAGAGCTCAATGTATTTAATACGCCCTCAAAGGAGCCTTCTCCACGACCAAATAATTTACCCTCTACAGAATTAAGCTCCAATGATTTACCCGGAGGTAAGGATGGCATTGGTTCAAATAACTGGGCACTGAGTGGCAAGCTCACTGCCAGTGGTAAACCTTTGTTGGCCAATGACCCCCATTTGGGTCTATCCGCACCTTCAATTTGGTATTTCGCGCATCTAGATGCGCCAGGAATGAATGTGATTGGAGCAACTTTACCTGGTATACCCGCCGTAGTTTTGGGGAGAACCGATCAGTTTGCCTGGACTTATACCAACACAAATCCCGATGTTCAAGATTTATATATTGAGCAAATTGATTCAAAAAATCCTGGCATGTATCGCGGTCCCGATGGCCCCTTACCATTCAAAGTTCGCCAAGAAATTATTGACATCAAAGACTCAACTCCATTGACTTTCTTGGTGAAAGAAACCAGACATGGCCCTGTTATTTCTGATTCTTATGCGCGGGCAGCACGATCTTTAGACACCAGTCGATTTGTATTTGCACTTCGCTGGACAGCGCTTGATGATGAAAATCAGTCAATTGCCGGCCTTCTCGCAATGAATCGTGCCAAGGACTTGGACTCCTTTAAGCAAGCATTGCGAATGAATTACGCCCCCATGCAAAACGTCGTCATGGCCGATGTAGATGGCAATATTGCTTATCAAGCAGCAGGTGTATCCCCAAAAAGGGTACTGCAACATGGCTTGTATGGCGTGGCTCCAGCTCTTGGCTGGGATAAACAATATGATTGGACCGGCTACATACCTTTTGACCAATTGCCGAGCAGCAATAATCCTGAGCAAGGCTGGATTGCTACAGCGAACCAAAGAATCATTGCATCTAACGACCCCAACCCTCTAACGGCCGACTGGGAGTTGCCGGCGCGCTATGAACGAATTAAAGAACTCATTCAAGCAAAACCTACGCATGACCTCAATTCAATGAAGGCAATGCAAGGAGATGTCCTATCGCTAGGAGCCACGCCACTTTTAGAATTATTTAAATCTAGCCAACCAACACACCCACTCGGTAAACAAGCGCTTGAGATCACCAAAGACTTTAACGGCAGTATGCAGTTAGACAGTGCCTCAGCACTCATCTTTAATGCTTGGGCGGATCAACTGACTCGTAATTTGTTTTCTAGACTGGGTAAGATTTTCACGGATAGTTATGGTGCACGAAATTTTCGTGAACCACTCATCAGGCTCACTCAAAATCCAGATAGTCCTTGGTGTGATGATCCCAAAACAACGCAAATAGAAAGCTGCCTAGATTCTTCTAGCAACGCGTTTGATAAGGCTCTTACCTATTTGAGTAAAGAATATGGCAACGATCCCACCAAATGGAAATGGGGCAACGCGCATATTGCTGTTTCCGAGCATCGTCCATTAAGTAAGGTAGCTATTCTGGGGGATTTTTTTAATATATCTACCGAAGTTCCTGGTGATGGTTTCACAATCAATATTGGCAGACTTGAATTGGGGGAAACCAATACTCGTTATCAAACCATGCAAGCACCCAGCATGCGCACTATTTACGACCTATCCGATCTTGAGAAGTCTCTATTTATCTACCAATCCGGTCAATCTGGCTGGGTCCAAAGCAAGCTTTACCGCAATATGAATCCTTTATGGGCCAAAAATGAATACCTGCCATTGCAGATGAAGCCCGAAAAGAGCACTCGCACCTTAGAATTAATGAATAAATAAGCTTTGTAGCTTAGGGTGTTTAAAATAACCCCATAGAAACACACCCATTTTTTGAAGGACTCAATATGAAAAAAACTACTCTCTCAGCAACCCTTGCAGCACTCCTCTCTTTGGCAGTTATTGGTAATGCACACGCAGAATGGAAAGAGCTAGGCTCCAACGAAGCCATGGTTGTTTATGTTGACCTAGCTACTATTCAAGACGTTGGTGAAAATGCACAAATTTTGTCAATGTTGGATTTCAAGAAGCCTGGTGTTAATCCAACCAATAAAAAAACAGTGAATTCTATTGTTGGCATTAATGAATACAACTGCCCTACTGTGAGCTATCGTCCTGTTGAGTACAAAGAATTTTCCGGGCCAAAGGGTACGGGCACAATGGTGAGTGACAACAAAACTCCAGATAGCAAATTCGAACAGATCATCAATGAATCCTGGCCTGCTGGTGTATTTAACGTTGTTTGCGTAAAGAAATAAAACCCTCAAGTAATGCGGCCAAAGTTCTGGATTTGGCTTTTCATTTTTACAGCCCCCTTAGCGACACAAGGGTGCTTTGCACCCCTAGCCGCACTAGGTAGCTCTGGCACTACAGCAGCAACTTCAGCGGGCACTGCTGTAGTTACTGTCGCAGTAGCCAACCCCAGCACAGCGGCTAGTTTGGCCTCTTCCGCTGTAACCGGTAAATCCCCTCTAGAGCATGCGGCATCAGCAGCCACCAAAAAAGAGTGCCATTTTTGGAATGCCTTGGGGTCTAAACCTATTTGCGAAGAGATTCCCATCCCTAACTTTACCGACTACAGCACACCATTACCTGGACCCGATGATCTAGTCGCCATACCAACGAAACCCAAAAACTAGGTAAGCGACTAAAATTAGGCATTACGAGCAATCTTTATAGAAATAAAGCAATGACAACAGAAAACTACTACCTCACTCTCACCTGCCCTAATAAGCCCGGCATTATTGCTGCGGTATCAACTTATATTTTTCAGGCTGGCGGAGATATTGAAGAGGCACAACAGTTTGATGACAAAGCCTCTAAACAATTTTTCATGCGCGTTAGCTTTAGTTGCCCGACTGACGGTAATACCCTCAGATCTGGATTTATAGAAATTGCTAAGCGCTTTGAACTGACTTGGGATTTGCGTGCAGTAAAAGATCTCAAACGCGTTCTGATCATGGCCTCCAAATTAGATCATTGCTTAGTTGATCTTTTATATCGCTGGCGTATCGGTGAGCTACCGATGATTATTTGCGGGATTGTTTCCAATCACCCACGTGAGGTCTATGCCAGCATAGATTTTGCAGATATCCCCTTCTACCATTTACCTGTTACTGCCGAGACTAAGCCTGCGCAAGAGGCCAAGCTCTTGGAAATTATTGCCGATAACAAAGTAGATATGGTGATCTTGGCTCGTTATATGCAAATTCTGTCGGATAACTTATCATCCGAGTTATCAGGACGATGCATCAACGTACACCACTCCTTTTTACCAAGCTTTAAGGGTGCAAAACCCTACCACCAAGCACATGCTCGTGGCATCAAGTTGATTGGCGCAACCGCCCACTTTGTTACCAGCGATTTGGATGAAGGCCCCATCATTGAGCAAGACGTTACTCGAGTCACTCACGGGGATACACCCGAAGATTTGGTACGCAAAGGCAGAGATTTGGAGCGCACTGTGTTGTCACGTGCGCTTCGCTATTACCTACATGACCGCGTATTAATTAATGGCGCAACCTCAGTCGTCTTTTCTGACTAAGGCTTAAGGCCTCACCCCTGGAGATTCTAGGGGTAGTCCTCGCGCTCGCCACGCGAGAAATAATTCGAGCTGGGCCATCTCTGGTGAACCATATTCAAACTGCTTAGCCCTTACTCCGCTCATGCAATTGCGCAGGCGGCGCTGCAAAGACCCCAAAGTCTGCCATTCCAGGCGATAAATAGGATAGGCATTGGGATGGCCTTGCGGTATGGGGCTACCTCCCAACTTCAGACCAGCCCTGTCTTCATGACATTGAGCGCACGATAAATTGAGTTGACCCATTCTCTCGTAAAAATAATCATGACCTTTTTTCAAGTCAACTTTGTTTTGCGCGGTTTCTTTAACTACTATCGGCATGCCCTTTGACTGATTTGCAATATAAGCAGTCAGCGACAGCAGTTCCTTACTCTCATAGATGAGGACTGGCGCCTGTTGTGCACCAACACGGCATTGATTGATTTGCCCCTCCAATGTCTGCAGCTTAGAACCCATGACCTTTGGAAAATGAGTAGCTATGCCCCGCATCGATTTTTTTGCGTCACCGTGGCAGCTTGCGCAGGAGATATTTTTTTGACCAGTGGGAGCATTCCACAAAGCCTCACCATCACCGAGCCAAAACATTGCTGGGTTAAGGCTAGGGTCATCTTGCATGGCCTTATTTTCAGCAGACATCAGTTCATAGCTGGATTGAGGTTTTTTTACCTCGGCCTGCGTGCCTGCTAAAACGATAGCACTAAGACTAAGCTGAAAGATCCCAATGAGGAGTTTGAGGTAAAACGATTGCCTCATGAAACCGTAATATGCGCTTGATTCAAAGCTTCGTAGCCGTCATCACCAGACCATTTGAACTCTAGAGTCCCTGTTTCTGTAGCGATGGTAGTAAAAATAATTAATGGATTTGCCCCAATACCAGGATAAAAGTCGGCCTTAAATACTTCCACATCGTTATATGTACAAGTAAAGATGCGAATAATATCGCGCGGAATTACCTTACCGCCTTCGCTATATCGAAAGCCGGACTCCATGTCGTGTTGCGCGATGGCACGAATTTCAATAATCGCGCCCTTTTTTGCGCTGGATGGCATCGTAATCGAGGTGCGTGATGTTTTACTCATACCAACTCCGTACAGGCTGAAAGTGTCACCAAAGTATCAGCATGTCCTTGCCAAAAACTACCATCATTCATTTGTGCGATTGCCCAAACTGTTTGACTATCTGCCAAACGAACGCGCGTAGTTAAAGTAGCAGTTCCAGATCTTGGCGTGAGGTAGGCCGTAAATATATTGGGAAAAGGGTTGCCTTCAGCAATAACGTGAATGGATTTCACATAATCATTTGCTGTCATGGGGCTATCTACACTTACCTTGAGTACAACGAGGTTGCCATTCTCTACAAGTGGTGGAATAACTAAAGTTACCCTTCCATCCTGCACTGATTTGCCACCAGTGATTTCTTGAATGGCTTTCGCTGCATCTGCTTTTTTGGCAAATACGGCTAATGGACTAAGCCATGCTCCCAGCGCAAATACACCGATCTTTTGGAATTGCTTCAGCCACTGGCGGCGATTGCTTTGGCAGATCAATTTTGGCTTCATCATGGCTTGCTAGTATTTAAGGTTGCTAAGAAAGCTACTACATCTTCAATCTCTTGCTCATTCAGAATAGTGAGACCTGCAAACTTAGGAGCAACGCGATTTAAATGCTCGGTACGGTAATACGCTGGCATGATTGTTTGTGAATTAAAGTAACTTGCATCCACTATTCTGGCTCTCAGTTGCGGCACCGTATAACGCGCAACACTCTGACTGAGTTCTGGCGCTAAATTGCCCTGAAAACGCTCTTCCGGAAATGGCCCGCTATGGCATAAAAGACATAAACCAGTTTGACGACTCGCCACAATGGTACGACCGCGTAACGGATCCCCAGGACTTGCAGTTAAAGGGTTTGTAATCTCACCAGCAACAATGCTCGAATTACCTTGTGCTGCTACCTGACTGAGATTGAGGGCGACTAGCATGAGTACTGCTAATGCGCGCCCCCTTCTCATAAACGTCGTTTCACAATACTTTGATCGTTAAACCAGCTTGATGCCGCTGTTTTTCAAAGGCACCGTACGCAGACGCTGACCTGTTGCACGATAGAAAGCATTGAGTACTGCTGGCGCAGCAACCGCAATCGTTGGCTCGCCAACTCCACCCCACTCTTTGCCACCACCTTGGATGATGATAGTTTCAACTTTGGGCATTTGAGATAGACGAATCGAATTAAAGGTATCAAAGTTCTTTTGTACCACTGCGCCATTCTCAATGGTGATCTCTTCTTCAAACAAAGCAGACAAGCCATAGACAAATGAGCCTGCAACCTGACGCTCTATTTGCGCTGGGTTAACTGCATAACCAGGATCAGTTGCGGCGACGATGCGATGAATTTTTACCTCATTGCCATTCTTTACAGAAAGTTCACAAGCCGCAGCGACATAGCTTCCGTAAGAATGCATCTGTGCGACACCCCTAAATACTCCAGGGGTTGCAGGCTTAGTCCAGCCAATGCCATCTGCCACTGCATTCAAAACAGCAATCGCCCGTGGATAATCTTGCATATGCTTGCGACGGAACTCTACAGCATCCATACCTGTAGTTTCTGCCAACTCATCCATAAAAGTCTCAAGGAAGATAGCATTCTGATTGACGTTCACACCACGCCAGAAACCTGGAGGGACATGGGTATTACGCATAGCATGATCAATATTTAAATTCGGGAATGTATAGGTGATGCCATGCTCTCCAGTCTCGTCAAGACCTTGAAACGCCGCAGGATCTTTGCCTTTATTAGAGGCTACTACCGCTGGGCGAACGGCGGCCAAGATGGATTGGCCGGATAAGCGCATATTCAAACCAGTAACATTTTTCTTGCTATCAATGGATGCAGACATTTTGCACATCATCACCGGGTGATAGTGATCATGCGTCATATCTTCTTCACGAGTCCAAATTAACTTAATGGGGGTGCCTGGCATTTGCTTGGCAATGTTTACCGCTTGAGTAGTAAAGTCTTGAAAAGCCCCGCGACGGCCAAAGCCTCCACCTAAGTTGACTTTATAAACATTACATTTTTCAGCTGGTAAACCGGATGCTGCTATCAGTGCAGCCAATGATGCCTCACCATCTTGTGTTGGAACCCATGCTTCACACATCTCGGGTGTCCACTTCGCAGTAGCAGTTTGCGGCTCTAATGTTGCATGGCTTAAAAATGGATAGAAATATGTTGCTTCCATTGTTTTAGATGCGTTTGCAAAAGCAGCTCTTACATCACCATTGGCGCTACCAACAAAAGCATCATCCGCAGTTAAGCCTTCTTCTAGATTCTTCTTAATTGACGCACTAGAAACAGCGGCATTTGCCCCTTCATCCCAGGTAATATTTACTTGCTCAAGACCCGTTTTTGCATGCCAAAATGTATCAGCAATAACGGCAACAGCATTATCACCAACTTGCACTACTTTTTTAACGCCCTTTACATTCATTGCTTTAGCAGAATCGTAGGCTTTCACCTTGCCACCAAATACCGGGCACTGCTTAATAGTGGCAACCAACATTCCTGGCATCTTTAAGTCAATTGCGTAGACTTGTCGACCAGTGACTTTATCTGATGTGCCGTCAATACGATTAACTGGCTTTCCAATCAATTTCCACTCTTTTGGATCTTTTAATGGGGTATCAGTTGGCACAGGTAATTGGGAAGCGGCTACCGATACTTTTCCAAAAGTAGTTTTACGCCCCGAAGGAGTATGGGTAATCACGCTATCAACAGCAACACATTCAGAAGCAGGAACATTCCATTGATTAGCAGCTGCCTGAATCAACATCATGCGTGCTGCTGCGCCGCCCTTACGAACATATTGCTCTGATGTACGAATACCGCGGCTACCACCAGTGGAGTAACTTCCCCAAGCTTGTTTACGTAGCAAACTTTCTGCTGGCGATGGATATTCATAGGAAACTTTTTTCCAGTCACATTGAAGCTCTTCAGCAACCATCTGGGCCAAACCAGTGATGGTTCCTTGACCCATTTCTGAGCGCACGATACGAACAACCACATCGTCGTTAGGCTTAACGACAACCCAAACCCCAATTTCAGGAGTGGATAAGGGCGCCATCGCGGTAGTACCAGCACCCATTGCAGCATTGGCTGCGGACATGAATGTGAAATCAAAACCAATAGCGAGGCCTGTGGCGATAGCGCTAGAGCCAATAACAAAATGGCGGCGGGAAGTATTAATAGTAGTAGTCATGTTTTCCCCTTATGCCTTGCTCGCAGCGTGAATAGCTGCACGTACTTGTTGGAACGTGCCGCAACGACAAATATTGGTGATCGACTCATCAATTTGTGCATCGGTTGGCTTTGGGTTGTTACGCAATAGCGCTGTAGTCGCCATTACCATGCCAGATTGGCAGTAGCCACACTGAGGCACTTGGTTATCAACCCACGCTTTTTGTACTTTTGATAATTGCCCACTTTTTTCCAAGCTTTCAATCGTTTCGATTTTTTTACCCTCGGCTGCTGCAACCGGCAAGGAGCAGCTACGCATGGCTTGGCCTTCAAACAAAATCGTACAAGCACCACATTGACCAACACCACATCCATATTTGGTACCAGTTAATCCGATTTGTTCACGAATCACCCACAGCAAGGGAGTATCTGGATCAACATCTACCTTGTACTTCTTGCCATTGACGTTTAATTCGGCCATTTTTACTCTCCTAAAAATTCTTATTCTTTGAATTAGGGATTTATATAAAAACCCTAGCTTTTTCGTGTGTTTATCTTACTCAAAAAATCAGTTATTGCATCGCAACATAAATGGGAGCCTGTAAGATCAGGTGATGATTTCAGGCTTAGTACAAATCCTTCTTTTTCAAAGTCTTGGGGAGCTCATTTCCAAGTTTCTATTGCCCACTCTGCCCGGGCCAGTGATAGGACTAGTGCTCCTTGTTTTCTGGCTAGTCTTACGCAAAGGGATTAACCCGGAATTAGCGCTGGTTGCTGATGGCTTTAGTCAATATTTTGGCCTTCTCTTCGTCCCCGCCGCTGTCGGTGTTGTGCTGTTCCTTCCCCAATTAAAAGCCAACGCCCTTGCCATCGTCAGCGCCTTGGTTCTGAGCGTCATTCTGACAATAGGCTCAAGCGCTGTAGTGGTGCGATTTTTGAGCAAGGAAGCAAAAGATGAATGAAAAACATTCCATTGTAGAAATTTGGGTTTACCTTTCTGGTAGCCCCTTATTTGCTCTCTTCATTACCTTGGCCGCTTATCAAATTGGATTGACGATATATAAGCACTCAAAACAAAATCCCCTGGCCAATCCTGTAGCCATTGCTATTTTGATTGTGGCTACCCTCATTCAAACCATTGAGATGCCCTACTCCACTTACTTTGAGGGCGCTCAATTTATTCATTTCCTACTGGGATCTGCAACCGTTTCTCTTGCGATACCGATATACCGCGGCTTGAGCAGTCTTAAAGGAAGATCCATTCCGTTGATAGCCTCGCTTTGTACGGGCGGCTTAGTCTCTATCTTTAGTGCTGTAGGCATCGCCAGCTTTTTGGGGGCGGATTCCAGTATTACTGGTGCGATGTACCCCAAATCAGTGACAGCGCCGATTGCCATGGGTATTGCAGAACGTATTGGCGTGTCACCAACCTTAACGGCAATATTTGCAGTCATCACCGGCATTCTAGGTGCTATCTTGGCGCCTTTTGTGCTCAATGCCTTAGGCATGAAAGCGTGGTGGCAAAGAGGCTTTGCCATCGGCATTGGCGCACATGGAATCGGCACCTCGCGAGCATTTAGCATTCATCCAGAAGCGGGAACCTATGCTAGTTTAGCCATGGGTATGAATGGCGTGATTAGCGCAGTAGCCATTCCGACTCTCTACCACCTGTTTAATTAGTCAACTCATCCAACCTTAGCCCTGACCTTGTCCGCATTCAGAATTGGGCATGGTGCACCAATGACGGGCGATAAACCCCCAACAACTTTTACTCATGGCTGCCAACCCTCTAAACTCGTTTACAAAGATGGGCATCTTTAAATGCCAATACAAATAAGACCGTGTAATGAGCGCTTTTCCAATACGATAGGCCTATCACTTAAAGAAGATTGAAATGAACATTAAAAAACGTTATTTAGGCCGCCTAATGATTGGAGCGTTATTGGCGGGTAGTCTATGCAAAATTAGCTTGGCAGCCCCCGACACAGATTGGCCCAAGAAACCCATCACGGCGATCCTCCCCTTTCCTGCGGGTGGGTCTACTGACGCATTTGCGCGCGCAATTGCTGTTCCCCTTGGTGAGGCACTTGGCCAGGCTGTCGTGATTGAAAACAAACCCGGTGCCGGCGGAATGATTGCCTTGGGCGCTACGGCTAAGGCTTCGCCCGATGGCTACACCCTTCTGTTTAGTGCATTAACCAACCAATCGATCTCTCAATCCCTCTTCAAAAATCCTCCCGCAGAGCTGACTAAAGACTTTGCCCCTATCGCATTAGTGGGCACTATTCCGCATTTGATCGTAGTCAACCCCTCAGTGCCCGCTAAAAATTTGCCTGAGCTGATTGCCTTTATTAAATCCAAAAAGGGAGACTTCAATTACGCCTCTCAAGGCAATGGCAGTCTCTCCCATTTGGAGGCCACCTTGTTCATGCAGCGCATTGGCGCAACGGGAACTCACGTCCCTTACAAAGGCAGCTCTTTTGCATTGCCTGATTTAATTGCAGGCAATACCCTCATGATGTTCGATAGTGTGACGGCATCATTACCCCATATTCAGAGTGGCAAACTCCGCGCCATCGCTATTGCTGCCCCAGAACGCTCACCACTGTTACCTAACGTGCCGACCTTAGGACAAGATGGAATGAAGCAGTTTGATGTGGAGAATTTTTATGCCATCTTCGCACCCAAGGGCACCTCACCCCTGATTACCGCAAGACTAGAAAAAGAAATACGGAAGATTTTGACCAACCCAGACTTTAAAACACGCTTAGCAAACCAAGGGATACATCTCCAGTTTGCCAATTCAGAGCAACTGGCGATCATTACCCAAAGCGAACAAGATAAATGGGCGAAGATCGTCAAGTCTGCAAACGTTAAACTTGATTAAGTACTCATGACCGTTAAGTGCATTACCTTATTGAATAGATTAGAACTATGTTGATTTCCCCTCCCTTTGGTGGCGGCCGCGCCCCAGTCCTCGCTAAAAATGCCGTAGCCAGCTCACAGCCTTTAGCCACTCAAGCGGGTATTGAGGCCTTGCAAAATGGTGGCAATGCCGTAGATGCCGCCTTAGCAACCGCAATCACACTGACCGTTGTTGAGCCCACCATGAATGGCTTAGGGGGCGATGGCTTTGCCTTGATTTGGGATGGCAAAAAACTCCATGGCATGAATGCCTCTGGTCGCGCTCCGGCCGCCTGGACTCCGGAATACTTTTCTGGCAAAGCGGCAATGGATCTGATTGGTTGGAATACCGTGACTGTTCCAGGCATGGTTTCTGGTTGGATTGAGCTCTCGCGTAAATTCGGCAAACTGCCTTTTGCGCAACTCTTTAAACGCGCCATTGATTATGCGGAGAATGGTTTTCCAGTTTCACCGGTAATTGCACGTCAATGGCGTGAAGCCATTCCGATTCTAAAAAATCAACCTGGGTTTACTGAGTCTTTTTTGATTGATGGCAAAGCGCCTACAGCTGGTCAACTCTGGCGCTACCCTGCGCAGGCAAAAACTTTGCGCGAGATCGCTGACACTGAAGGCGAATCTTTTTACAAAGGTCCTCTTGCAAAAAGTATGGTGGACTTTGCTCAGGCTACTGGTGGTTGTTTGACGATGCAAGACTTTGCAGACAACAAGCCAGACTGGGTCGAACCTCTAGCATTTGATTATGGCGAATACACCCTTCATGAAATCCCCCCCAATGGCTCTGGTATTGCAGCCCAAATGGCTTTAGGGATTTTGCAAGCAGCCAATGCAAAACAATATCCCGCAAATTCTGCGCAACGTATTCATTTGCAGATCGAAGCAATGAGGCTGGCTTTTGCGGATGTCTACACCTATCTATCAGATGCGCGCTCAATGCAAGTACCGGTAACTTCGCTCTTAGATCGCGATTATTTGGCGACTCGCGCCGTATTAATTGATCATCAAAAAGCGGGCACCTATAGCGCAGGTGATCCCCACTCTGGCGGCACTGTTTATCTATGCGCCGCCGATGAATCCGGCATGATGATTTCTTATATTCAGTCTAACTTTAAAGGCTTTGGTTCAGGTGTAGTTGCGCCAGGTGGCATCGCCTTTCATAACCGCGGCATGAGCTTTAGCTTACAAGAAGGCCACCCGAACCAAGTATCACCAGGTAAGCGGCCCTTCCACACTATTCTTCCCGCTTTTCTCACCAGGGATGGTAAGCCATCGATGGCTTTTGGTGTGATGGGCGGCAATATGCAACCTCAAGGTCATATCCAGTTTGTGATGCGTTTTGTAGATGAGTACCTGAACCCACAAGCCTGCTCTGATGCCCCTCGTTGGCGTATTGATGATCTTGGCAAACTGACAGTTGAAGCTGCGATGCCCCAAGGAGTGGTTGATGGTTTAAGGGCGCTTGGTCATGAAGTGGCAGTCCAGCCAACGAATAGCCTAGACTTTGGAAGCGCTCAAGCAATTGCTAAATTGACTGAAGATGTTCACTCAGCTTTTATCGCTGGCAGCGATCACCGCCGAGATGGATTAGCTGCAGGCTTTTAAAGAAAGGCTAGTTTTTATCTGCTGTTGGTAAGCAATTGAGATAGAAACGTTTGATCTCTTGATCACAACTCACGTCTCTTGGCTCAATCGGCCTTTGAAGAGAGATCCCTTCAATTGTTTTGCAGCGACTAAGCGCTACATAGACCTGCCCTGATGCAAATGCGCCAGATGAGAGATCGACCTTAACCTTATCAAGCGTTTTGCCTTGACTCTTATGAATGGTTACTGCCCAGGCCAACATTAATGGGATCTGCACATAGGTGCCAATAATTTGGGGGGAGATTTTTCCTGACATCATGTCATGGTCGTAGCGATAGGACTCCCACTGATGGCCAATTACCTCAACGGTATTGGAGTATGGGCCGTTTTGCACCATCACCTTGACTTTATCTGGCAATAGCTCACGCACTACCCCTATCGTGCCATTGACCCAGCGCTTTGGAAAACCCGGGTCAGTAGCAGTAAACATCACCTTAGCTCCAACCTTCAGCACTAAATTGTTAGGTGATGGTAAGTTGCGTTCATCAATATTGAACTTACCAGTGGTTTTGCCGTTATATACCTTGCCCTCTGCGGTAATTGCCCGCAAGCCGGTACCATTAATCTGGTCAGCCCTAGCGTTAGTAGTTGTCAGGGTGATCATTTGCTCATCTACCTCGGCATTGTCTCTGTAGCACTGTGCGTTCAGAGTGTCGATAGCTTCATCCACGTCCTGATTAATGCGAATACGGTTTAGCAAGCCTGCAAAGTGCTCATCCTTTTGACGGAAGATTTTCGATAATTCCACCATCGTGACTTCTTTGCGATGCAAGGCCATGGCACAAAAGAAGTATGGCCCCTCATAACCACGATCTGAAAGCACTTGCATGTCTGCACTCGACACAACCGGCGGGAGCTGAAATAAATCACCAACAAACATCACTTGGATACCACCAAATGGCTTGCCCTTTTGCGGACCATTTTCCCGCAAGAACAAATCCATCGCATCGACCACATCTGCGCGCACCATGGATATCTCATCAATAATGAGCAAGCGAATATCTTTATAGAGGCGCTTATCACGTAACGGCTTAATGTCTTCTTCAGGAAAGATTAAGCGTGGGGGCAATCTAAAGAAGGAATGAATAGTCACTCCTTTAACTTGCAATGCAGCAACCCCTGTAGGTGCAACAACTACTACGTTGCCAGGAATAGTCTCTCGTAAGTAGCCAATTAAAGTCGTTTTTCCAGTGCCCGCTTTGCCGCTGACAAAAATATAGGGGTCATGACGCTCAATAGCCTCAATGACTGCCTGATAGTCAGGGGTTATTTCAATTTCTGAGGATTGGGGGGTGGAGCTCGACATCCCCTATTGTTTCATGTATTGACTGATCGGCTCAAATCAAGAAATGTCCCGAAAGATATTGGCTACCAAATCTTTACCATAGACCTTGATTGCATTACGGCCACTAGATTTAGCCTCATACATAGCCACATCCGCACTATTCATCAAATCAGCATCGTTTAAACCATGAGCGGGATATAAAGCCACACCAATACTTGCGCTTGTAGTGATAGCGCTTCCACCTAGGTCTATTGGCAGGATAAGTGCCGTACGAATTTTTTCAGCCAGCATCACCGCAGTCTCTTCGGTACCAACACCAGGAAGAAGGACTACAAACTCGTCACCGCCGATACGAGCGACGGTATCAGAATCACGCAAACATTGGCGCATTCTGGCAGACACCTCGGTCAACACCAAATCACCGGCGGTATGCCCATGGATATCATTAATCGTTTTGAGGTTATCTAGGTCGATAAACAGAATGGCCAAGGCCTCTTGATTACGCTTGCACGCTGCAATAGCATTGGACAGTCGATCTGAAAATAATGTGCGATTAGGCAACTTCGTTAAAACATCATGGTGAGCATGATATTCATTTTCTGCATTCCGACGATAAGTAGTCAGCAGGAAATACGTTCCGATAAATAAAACCAGGATACTAAGAGCGCTAGCAACTAGACCTCCTGAGCCATTCTTGTACCATTTGGAAAGATATAAAGTTTCAGGGACAACAGCGCCGACTATAAAAGGGAAATCAGTCACCCGACGATAGGAGATCACTCTCGGAACAGGGGCTGTATTTTGCCTCGTAAAGCCAGTGGAATCCGTAAAGATCACCCCATTAGAATTTTCCCCTTCAGCCAATGATTGCTCAATTAGAGTATTGGTATTGACCTTACCTATCAAATCGTCAGCAAAAGGCCAGCGGGTCAACAGTGTTTTGTCACCTCGGTACAAGGTAATGGATGAGCCATTACCTAGATTTTCTCCAATTCGCTCATATAGCGTGGAGAATACCTCTACTGAAACACCAACCAATATCAAGCCTAAGAACTCGTTATGTTTGCCATTCACTCTACGAGCCAAATAAAACATCCACTTGCCATTTCCCTTATTTCTTACGGGAACGCTATAAAACGTATCAGGGCTATTGTGATCTTTTAGATAAATAAAATAATCCCGATCCGCTAAATTAATTTCTGGTGCTGGATAGGATCTAGAAAAATTCAGTACCTTGCCATCGTCCCCTACAAAGGTGGTGACATCCAATATGGGGTTGGATTTAGTCTTTTCTTCAAGCAGTTCGAATTGTTTCTTATTGGAGGCAAACTCTCGGTAGCTTTTCTCATTATCAATTTTTGCTACCACGACGACATCATCAATACTTTTCAGAACGGTATTAGCCGAAAAAATAATTTGAGAGGTATGCTCAGCCAAAATTAATGTTAAGGTCGCTAGCTGATCAGCGCGATCCTCCATCGTATTTCGGCGCAGTAGATATCCTGAAATTACCGCATTAATCACGAATATGATGGCTAGAACAATCGATGCTCCCAGGATAAGGCGGGAGTTGCGCCGAACATTAGAGTCTGCTTCGAAGCTAATCGTCATGCGGAGTCTCCATACATTTCGGAGATTCTCAAGAAATTGTCTTTTTCCTGAATAAAGGCCTCGACAATACGCGGGTCAAAACGCACGCCTTTTAGTCTAGCGATCTCTGAACAGGCCTCTTCATGCGACCACTTTCCCTTGTAAACCCGCTCATTCACTAAAGCATCATAGGTATCTGCTAAGGACATCAACCTAGCCGCCAAAGGAATTTCAGGGCCCTTAAGTCCAAGCGGATAGCCTGAACCGTCCCAACACTCATGATGGCCTCCAGCAATCTGAATTGCGGCATCTAAGACATGGGTGTTTCTTGCATCTTTTTGTTTGGCGGAATTGAGAACATCCCGACCTAGATTGGTATGGGTTTTCATGGTCACCCACTCTTCATCACTGAGTTTTCCTGGCTTTTTCAAAATTTCATCAGGAATGCCCACCTTGCCAATGTCGTGCAATGGGGCTGCTTTAACGATGTCTTCAATTGTTTTGGTGGATAACTCATCTATATATATCCCACATGAGTGCAATCTCTCAGCAAGTGCCCGCACATAGTTTTTCGTACGTAGGATATGGTTACCAGTTTCGTTGTCACGCACCATCGAGAGTGCATTTAGACTATTAAGCATCACATCTTCAATCGCATGAGAGCTTTTTCTATATTCATGCCATAGCTTTTCGAGGTAATAATTAGTGATCAAGCTGCAAATAGTGGCAATAGAAAGTATCGCGCCAATACGTAATGCAAAAGCCCAGCCATCCTCTAAATAAAGCGTTCCAGGATGATTATCTTCGCTAAACGCCAATAATGAACGGGTAATACGAGTACCAAGCTGAAATAACTCAACGCCAAGTAATAATTTAATTTGATAGGCATCATCTTTCTTCACTAGCTGACTCAACACTGCAATCTGCCAAATGCAAAAGAGGCCTAGAACTATATTCATTAAATGAATACGTTCGTGCGTTTCACCAACACGCAGTAAGTAAATATAAGCTATCGAAGTGCTAACAACGATGATCCCAGCAGCGAGCTTACTTGTTTGCTTTAAAGAGCCATTCCAATAGCTAAACAATAAAGAAATATTGGCCATCCCTGCGATCAGGGATAAATTAGCAACAGCTAAAACAACCCTACCGCCCCATGGGGCAGCAAAATAACACAACATAGACAGCGCTAAAAGGCTTAAGCCCATAGGCCAATGAGTGACCCTGAATTGAGCACGATCTTCATCCCTATTCGCCAAGAATCGGGCCATCAATCCAATGAGGACGATGAATATGGCAAGGTAAAAGGTTTGGTTTGCTAACTGCATTCAATAAACTAATGAAAAATAGGCTATATATAAGCCGATACTCCATAATATAACCCTTATACCCGTCTTTCCTCCCGCGAGATTCGTGTTACCCAATATCTAAGATTCAATCATTCCGATGACTTTTTCCCCATTACTTCGATCTTGGCTTGTGACTATAGCCCTTGGGGTAATCTCCAGTAATGCAATTTGTGCAGATCAAGATTGGCAACAGTTTAAAAATGCGTACATCCAGAATGGCCGAGTAATTGATAGCGGTCAGGATGGAATGAGTCATACCGAGGGTCAAGGAGTAGCAATGCTCCTTGCGGTTAAAAATAATGATCCCCAAACATTTGAACTCGTCTGGAATTGGACGCAGCACAATCTTCAAGTTCGAGAAGATAAGTTACTCGCCTGGAGCTGGTCCCCCACTCAAGGTGTGATGGATACTAATAATGCAAGTGATGGTGATCTATTTATCGCCTGGGCCCTCTCTCAAGCCTATACGCGTTGGCAAGAACCACGCTACCTTTTTTATGCCTTACAAATTAGTCAATCAATTCGTGAAAAACTCATACGTAAAACGAACTTTGGTACGGTCATTCTTCCAGGAGCATTTGGCTTTGAAAAACCAGAAGGCCTCAAGCTCAATCTGTCGTACTGGGTTTTTCCTGCAATTACCGAGTTAGCCGTTCTCGATCCAGCGCCAGAATGGAATGAGCTTCAATTGACTGGACTGCGCTTACTTGAGCAAGCGCAATATGGAAAATGGAAGTTGCCGCCTGATTGGCTAATGTATAAGGATGGCATTAGCACTCCAACCGATGGAAACCGCTTTGGCTACGATGCAGTCCGTATCCCCTTGTATCTTATTTGGGGGAATCAGGCTGGCAACTCGAATATGAAGCCTTTTCAATCTTTTTGGAGCTCATTTCAGGGGCAAGAATTCCTACCGGCCTGGGTTGACCTTAAGACCGGGGATATCGGAACGTACAATGCATCATTGGGCTTTCACAGTATCGCTGCCCTCACCCTTTCCTACCCTCAGATTGATTTAGCCCAACTCCCGAACTTTGATCCTACAGAAGGCTATTACTCCTCCATGCTCTATCTATTTACAAAGTCTGCTGTCGAGGATCTAAAAAAATAATATGGGACTTTGGGCATTTTATTTTCTGATCAAAATTATTCTGTTTTATACGGGATATATTAATTTTCATTTCTTCGTCAATCTGGCGTTTGCACTGGCTTTAATTTTTTCTCATGCACGCCCACGGCTTCTTCAAATAAAGCGATGGGTAGCAATTCCTATTGGCATCATTCTTTTTTACTTCGATAGCCCGTTGCCACCATTGAGAAATATCATTGCCAAGCTGGATCAGTTGCTGGGATTTAGCTTTAATTACTATATTGAATTATTGGGACGCATCTTAGATTGGCGGATCCTTGTAGCGTTAGCAGTGTCATTTGTGATCTATTACGCACTATCCAAAAAAATTCGCATGACGACAATTGCAATGCTGGCTATTTTCAGTGTCCTTTTGCCGTTTCACTCCAATTCCAGCATGCAGGCTTATGACTCAGATGGTCAAGTGATTGGCATTCCGAGTGATGCAGTGTTGACTGAATCATTAGATGGCTTCTTTGTTGAAGAATCTGGGCGCACCGGCTTTAATCGCTCACAAAAGGCCAGTGGACAAGCCTTTGATATCTTGGTCATCAACGTTTGCTCACTCGCTTGGGATGACCTGAAATACGTCAAGGAAGAAGATAATCCCCTCTTTAAACGCTTTCACTATTTATTTACTAGCTTTAATTCAGCTTCCTCTTATAGCGGGCCATCGATCATTCGCTTGTTGCGCGCAAGCCGCGGTCAACAAGATCAAAGAGATTTATATAAAAAACCAGTTGAGGACTCTTTACTTTTCAATAATCTCAAAACTGCTGGATTTCAAACGCAGTTCGCCTTAAATCATGATGGTAAGTACGGCGATCTTTTACAGGAAATTCGGACTGATGGTGGTCTGAGCGCTCCCCTCTTTGACAATAAACAGGCTACACCTTACTTAAGGGCCTTTGATGGATCGCAGGTTTACGAAGACTATTCAGTGCTATCTAATTGGTGGGATGCGCGGATGAAGCTACCCGCTGAGCGAGTGGCCCTTTTTTACAATACGATCACCCTGCATGATGGTAATCGTGCCCTAGATGGAGCAAGACTAGAAAATAGTGTTGAAACGTATTCTCGTAGACTACATAAGCTACTGGAAGATGTTGATCGCTTCTACACTAAAGTGAATAACTCCGGCCGCCAAGTAGTGATTGTGTTTATACCGGAGCATGGGGCAGCTATTCGCCGCAATAAGAATGAAATTGTCGGTATGCGGGAGATTCCAAGCCCTAATGTCACCAACATCCCGGTTGGGATCATGCTGACCAATAAGTCAGATAGCCCCTTCAAGACAAATAGAATTGATCAACCTACAAGTTATTTAGCAACATCAGAATTGATATCAAAGTTTGTTGCCAAACCTCCCTTTGGAGCAAGTACCGGCAACTTAGAGGCTTATTTGAAAGATCTTCCCTCTACCCGCTTTGTAGCTGAGAATGAAGATTCTGTGATTATGAAATTTGGCGCCTCTTACTACTTCCGCTCCAACGATATCAACTGGAATTTATTTGATACCGGAAATTAAGGTTTAGTCTCTGGCCAAAGCGCTGGGATATCAACTGCTTTTTCAGTGCTGGCAGAATTTCCTAAAGGGTCAAGATAAATTACCTCACCGGTAACGCTCACTGATGCTCCTTGCTGGGCGATATTGCGGACCACATTGAGATTTGCCTTGATATCAGGACTATTTGGATTTAGACGAAACGCCCTCTCCAAAAGAATTAATGCCGTCTCTACATCATTCGCCTGTAATGCGTAAAGAGCCCTTTCGTTTAATTCCCCGGGAAGATAGGGATCAAACTTTGGCGCATTCGGTATAGGCTGCGCATTGACAGTAAAGCTAAGGCACACAACGAATGCTATAAATATAGAAGAAATGATGGTTCGCTTAGTCATATTTTTCTATATCAAAAATGCGACGTTGGAATAACAGGTTGAGTCTGTAAAGGCACTGGGTGGGGTGCGGTCTCATCGAGAGCAATACGAACATACAAGACAAAGCTATTAGGCGCATAGTAAGGCGAGCGTTCCAACTTCAGGCGGTTACCTACAAATACAGATGGGGTAAGTTGATACTCCCAAGCAGCTAAGAGAGAATAGGCGCTACCTGGGCCAGAACTGGCGGAGTAATACTGAG
The DNA here is from genome assembly GCF_000016345.1 of Polynucleobacter asymbioticus QLW-P1DMWA-1. Taxonomy (NCBI): domain Bacteria; kingdom Pseudomonadati; phylum Pseudomonadota; class Betaproteobacteria; order Burkholderiales; family Burkholderiaceae; genus Polynucleobacter; species Polynucleobacter asymbioticus. The sequence continues at coordinate 1,225,117 of NC_009379.1, forward strand.
GCACTCCTCCATTGTTAGCATTTGCAGCATTTTGATAAGCTTGATTAGTCGGAAAATATGGCGCTGCATCTGTGCGAGACCAATTGGTGGATACCGACCCGCTCAAGACATAAGAGAGGCGTGCAAAACGTTGGGACCAACTCAAGGGTAAAGTTGCTGAGCGGTAACTCTGTGGGCTGTAATAACCACCCTGCCCATAAGTAAACTCTCCCGAATTTTGCTTGAAGCCCCACAGCATTCCAGTAAGACCACTTGTAAGTTGGCGATCCGTTTCATTGATGATGCGCCAGTTAAGTCCAGCCATAAATTGGTTGTCACTATTACTTTGCACATTGGTTCCGGTAAGGCTACGTGCTCTATAGAAAGCCCAGCCCCCAAGCGTTTCACCTTGATCCAAACTCATACTAAGAGTTCCGCCAGTAGCGACCATTCCGCCCCAGATATTTCCGGTGACAGGATCACGCGCTCCTGCATAAGAGAGCATCGTGCTCGTCATGGGCCGTCGCGATAGCTCTAATGAAACACCTAAGGGTCCAAAATCGCCTTTTTGCTTTATTCCGCCGATCCAGTTTTGCGTCAAGAATCCAAGCGGCGTTGTGCCTATGTCAGCCTTAAAGTTTTGCTTCTCATAACCTACGTTAAGTGCTGTACCTGAGGCAGATTGATTGGAGAATGAGGTAGGGCAGCTAGCTCCACAAGCCGCTAATGTGCCAAAAGTAGTATTGCCTGCAGCAATGGTTCCAGCATTAATGTTGACTTGATCAGCGCGGAAGGTCATTCTTTCATCAGAGCGCAATGGCATCCTCCATTCCAAAGGAATCTCGCTGGCCCTGTATTGGGACTGACCAGGCGTTCCGTTCAACGAAAGATAGTCAACTGCTCCATCAATCCAATTGGTCCGCAAATCCAGCATGTCCGCCATTTGCTTATATTGATAAGCGCTGCCAGATGCGACTGCCGAGGGCTCCAACACTGGTGGCTCAATGTGAAATACCGAAACACCCTCTTTTAAGTTTGTGGTGGTATTCGCATTGCTATTCATAGTCAGCGATTGCGCAGAAGAGTTAGTTGGCTTGAGTGTCGATAGGCTCCGGTAATTAGAAAGAGGCACTGGCGATAAGGCTAAAGCGCGCTGCTCAATATCAATTGCCTTATCTAGATAACCTTCCCTTCTTTGTATCTGGCTATCGAGATACATCATTTTGTAATTATTCGGGGAAGACGTCATCAAAGGCTGCAAAAGCTGATTGGCTTCTTTAATATCGCCAGAACGAATCATCACATTGATATCTTGTAGCTCGGAGGCCTGCTTTAAATCTGCAAAATCTTGTATCTGTCCAGGGTTTAATTTTTGACTAGCAAGATACTGCATCTGTTTTTTAAAGGCATCACCTTCATCATTGTTGAATAAGTAATTGGCATAACGTAAATGCCAATTTATAGAAAGTATTTTGTTTTGCTCCTGAATTTTTGCAAAAAGAGCATCGCCTTGTTCACGCTTACCAATCGACGCCCAAGATGTTCCTACTGATGCAGAGAGATCCGGGTCATTGGATACCTCGGCCTCAAGTGAGGTGAGGCGAGCAGCTGCCTCATCCTGCTTACCTTGGGCATTGAGTATATTTACCTGAGCCAATTGCAGATCTAGCCAAACACTTCTTTGAAAGCGGCTGATTTTGGGCGTTCTATCGGCCAAAGGAATCTGTTCTAGGACTTTCAAGGCAGCCTGATTTTGATCTAAACCCGACAAATACAGTGAATAGGCATATAAACCCTCAACATTATTGGGATGTTTTTTGACAAACTGATCAAACAACGCAATTCCATCTTTAGGGTGATTTATTTTGGCGTACAGGCGCGCTAAATCGAGTCGTAACCATACGTCGTCTGGCTCAAGCTCTACAGCCTTATTTAATAAAGCAATGGCTGTATTGGTATCACCCGCTTTTAAAGCCTGTCGAATTTCATAATCGAGATCGATACGAGCATATTTACCCTTCTCTTCACCAGTCAGGGGTGCTTTGCGAAGTTGTTCCAAGACTGGTTTGAGCTCATCATCTCTTTCTAGTCGATTTAAGACATCCGCATAAGTTAAACGTAATGAGGCATTTGCCAGGGCGGGTTTTGCCAAACTCGCTTTCAGCAATAGCAATGCCTCTTCAGACTGATCAATACTGAGTAAGTAAAGGACGTTTGCGTTAATCATCTCTGAATCATTAGGGGCCAGCCTGAGACCCTCCTTCATCAAGCTAAGACCCTTATCTTGCAAACCCCCATCCTCATATTCACCTGCTAACTTAAACCGTAGCCAAGGATTTAGTGGCTCAAGCTTCAATGACTGCAGAAGATATGCAATTGCTTCATCACGCTGGCCTTTAGCAATGAAGTCATCGGCTTGCGCGCTCAATATTTTGACCCGTAGGTAGTCGTAACGCTTACCTTCAGGACTATTTTGAGGTGCTTGAGCATTAATCAGGGCTAAAGCTTCTTTTTGTTTGCCGCTATCAATTAATAGTTGCACTAGGCCCCGAATAGCAATGCCGTTGTCCGCCTCGATGTTCAACGCTTCACGAAATTGCTTCTCTGCTTCGCGAGAATTACCCCGATCATCCTCAATGGTTCCTAGGACTGCAATCGCCTCGGCACCCTGAGGCTCAAGAGCAATCGCTGCCCGAATCTTTTCAAGTGCTAGCGGAAAGTTCTTTTTATCTCGAGCCTCTTCAGCTTGATGTATCTGCATCCAATATTGACTGGTAGAGATCAAACTTTTCCACTTACCGCTATTTTCGGGATTCAGCGTCAATGCTTTTTGATAGTATGTAATAGCTTCTTCGTAGCGACCTTGCCGCATCCGAATTACGCCCATGCCGCCCAAGGCAAGATAATCATTTGGTAGCGCTTTAAGCGTGTCCTGCAAAGGCTGCTCTGCTGCTGCAATATCGCCTTTATCCAGAAGATCTAATCCCACTTGGCGACGGCGTAACAAGGGATCATTAGCAATTCGATTGCGTTCCAGTAAAACTTCTTTTTCTGCTTGCCAACGCCCTGTAATTTCTTGATTGTGGGGATCAATCCTTAAGTAATCTTCATAATAAGGAATAAGGTCGGTTCCAGGCTCTTGGGCATTGAGCGCCTCCCGCCAAACTTGAAGCACACGCTGCTTATCTACTTTGCGTACGTTATATAGAGCGGCAAGGTTACTAAACGCCTCGTCACGGGTTGCTTTTTTCGAGCCTAGCAATGCATCCAAGGCCAAGGCGTATTGCACATTCTTCCGATCGGACTTAACAAGCACCTCTAAGCCTGCACGAGCCTCATCCCAACCCCCAGGAGTACTAGCAATAATTCGGTAATACCCCACAGCCAAATCCCCATCAGGCGGTCCTTTAGGAAACTTCTCTTTTAGGAGTGCATGAGCCTCGGCTGGTTTTCCACTTTTGAGAAGGATGGTTGCCTGTGTCAGTGTGCGACGGGCCTCCATATTCTCTTGCCTACTCAAACCATCGTCAGCAGCCAAAGCACTACCAGCCCACAAGCAAATCAGCAAGGCAAGACTAAAGCGAGATAGTTTGGCTATAGGTTTCAAAGAATTACTTCGCTATCTCTTTTTTTAACTCGGCATGCTGCTTTCGATCGTCTGTAACTTCTCCGATAAAGAAGAGATACGACAGAATTCTTCTCAGATTGCTTACAGCTAAGGCAAAGACCATCTTAGTTCCCTGCCCATAAACAAAGCTTACGATTTTAAAGAAGTTACTGTTATCTACAATAAATTCAGCGCCGAGAATCACTTCATCACCATCTTTAATGACGCGCCTAATGATGCAATCCATACGATGCTCACGACGCGTGACTCCACGCACTGAAATTTCTACTAATTCATTATCATGAATAGAAAATGGCAAGCCCACCTTAACTCCAACGCCAGTAAGAGAAATATCAAATCCCCAACCCACTAAAGTTGCATCTAGTTTCGGGAAATAAATTGTCATTTTTTCACCGGCACGTAAGCGTGGAAACTTACGTGCCTCCTGATGGTCAGCCAGGCTAATTGTATAAACAATTGCCAGGTAAAGTAAGTAGATTGTCCAACTAGCCACGCCCGTAATCGCATAGAACCAAACATAAGGGTTAAATAGCATCACTATGAATTTGCCAACACTCTTGGCAATATAAGTGAAGTATCCCGCTGAATTTTCTCGGACAGCCTTTAAACCTAATTTTGTTAATAAATATAGCTGTAATTTGGATTGCTTGAGTTCCGCACTTTCATCCCATACCCTTTGCCAACGACCGCTATCTCCGTAAACATAAGCAATAGCTTCGGGGCTGGCAATTTTCTCTGGGGGAAATTGGGTGCCACAGAAAAAATGATCGCCCTCTTTTTGCATACGAACAATCGTCGCTGTAAATTGATATGCATTCCCATAACTGTCAGCTGCATCTAAAGTAACTTGATCACCCGCTTTAAGCTCAGTTGATAGAGGTAATTTGAAACCAATTCCACCAGCAGAAATGTCAACAACCTCAACAGACACTTGATCAGAACTACCTAGGGCCTTGACGAGGACGGTACCGCCGCCGCTAATTCGGTAATAAGCACGAATCTGACGCTTCTCCCAGAAAGCCCCAAGAGACATTAGACCAAGCCATATATTGATACAACACCAAATTGCAGTGATGATGATGTTTTCATGCCATATCGGCTCTAAATTCCAGCGAATTGCCGCGATGGCAATAGAAATGCCGTTAATGGTGATTAAAACGAATAAAGGAAAAGCATCCCAACTCAACTGCTCTTTCTCAAGAGTCTTCCCTTTGGGGGTTACCAAAAACTTTTGCTTCCAAGGGTTTAATAAGACTGGCATCAACTCCCGAATCATTCTGAAGCCTTTAACAGTTTCGTAGATCTCTGAGAAGAATATTTGGCGCGAACCAGCAAAGAAATAAGAGATCACCACCAAAATACTTAAGGCATAAGGAACCGTGAAATCTACCATTTCATGCCAATTGGCCGCATATACATTCAGACCCAATATTAAGAAAGCAGATGGGGCCAAGAAGAAGATGTAGCGAGCAAAGCCAAATAACCAAGAATAGGAGGAGGCAAAGTAGGCGAGCCGCTGAGGAAGACTGAGCCCCCTCATAAATAAGGGGTTGTAATGCATAAGCACTTGTAACATCCCCTTGGCCCAACGTGAATGTTGAGTTAAATAGTCCGAAGGGGTCTCAGGAGAAAGCCCACAAATCATTGGCTTGTTGATATAACTACTGTTATAGCCATGTGCATGCAGGATGAGTGAAGTTTCACAATCCTCCGTAATTGTCTTAATGGCTATACCGCCTACTTCCATGAGGCATGATCTTCTCAATACTGCTGCAGAACCACAAAAGAAAGCAGCATTCCAAAAATTCATGGCCGGCTGAATTTTTCTATAAAACATTTCACTTTCATCGGGGCGATTAGAGATGCCGGTAATCACATTGTTGACTGGCGTCTCGTTGATAAAGAAATGCGGAGTCTGAACCAAGAACATCTTAGGATCACTTAAAAACTGCCCTACTGTGTTTTGGAGGATATCTTTAGTAGGCACCTGATCACAATCCAAAATGAGAATTAAATCTCCTCTGGTATGTTGCAGGGCATGATTTATGTTTCCAGCTTTGGCTTTCTGGTTAGTTTCTCGAGTGAGGTAATGTACCCCAAGAGTTTTGGCAAGTCTTCTTAAGCTATAGTGGCGACGCCAAGCTTTGGCACCAGATTCCTTGCTTCGTCGTTTGGCGTGAGTACCCCCATCGTCCAATATATAAATATTGAGCTTATTTTTAGGGTAGTTAATTTGGGTAGCTGCCGTCACCGTCATACGGACGATTGCCTCTGATTCATCATAGGTAGGAATAAAGATGTCCACTGTTGGCAACAATGATTCTTCTTTGGACAAGGGAATGATGTCGTCTGATATCGGGGAGAAATTGACAAACATGTCCAGCAAAAACAGGGTGAACCCATACAGCTCAGCCAGAAACAGTAAGGCCATACCAATAAAGTCAAAGAAGCCGGTATATATCAAGGTGTCAAAGATGCGCCATGCGATGTAGCGGCAACTAACAAATAATGCTAGAACGATAAAAATTGAGCGCCAAGGTTGGTTACGAAAATGCTTTACCTTGGACATCAAATAAATAATGAAAAAAGAACCCCAGCCAAGATATAACTGGCCACCAAAATTGAGTAGCTCTTCAGAAAAATAGATAGTTAAGCAAATACCTATTGCAAATAAGAAAAGGCTAGCATTGATTTTTGAATGGCGATCTTGCATCTGCTTTTACCGATATATCAACTGAACGAAATACAGCCACATTGGCTCGATGCCTACAGTCATCACTAGCACAGCAAAAAAGAGCAACAAAACTGTAAATACCAGCTTGAGACCAAAAGAACGAATTGGCTGGATATCTAAATCAACAATATTGGGGTCCAGCTTTAATTTACCTAACTCCACTTCCGTAGGATTCCAGTAAACCTCAAACGCATTCAAGGCCCAATCTTCACCGGTACGAATCAATTGCCGACTGAATCGACACTGTAAGGACTCGCGATCTGATAAAGCATTTAAAGCCCCTTCTGATAAATAAAGCTCGCCCACTCCAGCAGACTCAGCTAAAAAACTAGCTAACTCGACCGAACGCTCATCTTCCCTTAAGTTAGTAAAGGGATTGGTATAAGAAACAATCCCAATAGTGACCAGATTGATGGGGGCTAAATAATTTTTTGCGTTTAATGCATCCAACTCTTTTTGAATGGCAATAGAAGCATTTAAGGCATCACCCGAGCTCGAAAAGGTGTAAATCGTTTTTGCAGGTGCACTTTTTAGTGGAAATCCATGGAATTTCTGCGTAGTTTGTTTGATGAGCCCCAAGATCGCATCAATAGGTGTATCACCAGAGCCTGCACCTAGGGGCAATCGATCGCCTTCCTCAAATCGAGAAATGCGATGTACTTGAAAGGCAGCTAAAAACTCACTCATTAAAAGAATGGCGATAAGTACCGAATAAAGATTAAAACAATGGCTAGCACAATAATCATGACTGCTGCGGCACCCAAATCCTTGATCTTCTTAATCTCGGGATGCTCATCCAAGGTAATCAGATCACAAGTTTTCTCAATGGATGTGTTTAAGGCCTCAACTGCCAAGAGAACCAAAGATAAAACTGCAATTAAAACGGTATAAACATTAGGCTTGTAGCAGAAAAATCCAATAGCTATGAAAACTAGAAACAACTCTCTCTTAGCAGAATTTTCCTTAATTAACTCTTTTATTCCATTAATAGCATTACTAGTTGCTGCGAATAAGTTTTTATTTTTTTGCATTACTTTCCAATAATTAATCGGCTAAACAACTAGCAACTCCAAGATTCAGTACGATTTCGACCATTAGATTTTGCCAAATATAGGGCCTCATCAGCCCGCTTATAGCCAGAATTTAATATGACTTTAGGGCGAATTTCCCCGTTAAGGACGGGATCAAAAATGGCAATGCCGATACTTACCGTAATAAACACCTCATGCCCATCAACCACCACCGCAACGGAAGAAGCAATTTTTTTACGCAGGCGCTCTGCAACATCAAAGGCCAAAGCCTCTGAACTCTCAGGCAACACAATTAGAAATTCTTCCCCACCTACGCGACCAAATATATCAACTACCCGCAACTCCCCTTGACAATATTTTGTAAGGCTTTGTAAAACCAGATCTCCTGCAGGATGGCCATATTGATCATTCACTTTCTTAAAGTGGTCAATATCGAGCATGAGAAAGGCGACTGGAATATTGCTACGCAATGCTCTTTCAATTTCTAGCTCCGCCCTATTAAAGGTTTCGGGACGACTTGTAGCCTGCGTTAGGGAATCGGTCTTGGAAGTCCGATCTAGGATAAAGTTCTGCTCCTCAAGCAAGGCTATTAACTTTTTAATTTGGCTCATCGCCAATAAAAGCAGGCTTGATATTACGAGGGAAAAAATTGCTTCATCGATGCTGTATTGCTGGGATTGATACATCTCGATTAAGGGCTCAATCCGTCGCTCAGTCATGAGGAGCAGCCCCAATGCTAAGACCCCGCTGGACTTGCGAAATGCTGCAGACTTAAAAAATATAGTGGCTGCATAGCTGGCAGCAAATAGCTGCAAGATTATTGCTAGGACATAAAAAAAGATTGCTATATACATTTTTGATGCCGTTACTGTGTGTCTATGATTTTTTGCAGTTCATTGTCACCCTCAAGCAATTGATATGCAGCATCAACTACTTTGGGATCTAATTTTTGGCCTGCCTCAGCCTTAATCTCTTCCATTGCCGCAACCAAACCTTTTGCAGGACGATAAGGTCTATGTGTTGCCATGGCTTCGATGGTGTCAGCAACCGCCAGCACCTTTGCCTCTTCACAAATTTGATCACCCTTCAATTTATTTGGATAGCCACTGCCATCTAAACGCTCGTGATGCTGATGAACCATTTCTGCAATCGGCCAAGGAAACGGAATATCTTTAAGTATCTGATAGCCCGCTTCCACGTGACCTTGAACCATCTGCATTTCTAAATCAGTCAGGCGAGATGGCTTAGTAAGTATCTCTGAAGGTACCGCCATCTTACCGATGTCATGCACCATTGCAGCCATATATAGCGCCTGAATCCGCTCGTTCTCCCAGCCAAGCATACGAGCAATGGCCATAGAAATCATTGCTACCCGTTTTTGATGCCCCGCTGTATAGGGGTCGCGCCACTCCATGGTCTTGGACATCGCTTCAATTGTGGCCCGCAGTGAAGATGCGAGGCGTTCTTGTATTAATTGCTTTTCATGAATCTGGTCATCCAACTTGTGTTGACGTTCAATTGACCGCAAACCAAAACCAATTTCTTTTGCAAGACTTTCAAATAATTGCACTTCTGCAATACCAAATGTATTGGGTATTTTTGAATAAACAAGCAATGCACCAAATGGCATTCCAGTAATACCGTCTGGAATTGGACAAGATATTACCGAACGAATGCCAAATGTTCGCGCACGTTCACGCCAAGCAATAAAGCCGGGATCAATTTCTCCATCGACAATAATGCTGGTTTTGTTGTTACGAATACAGGATCCACCCGGGCCTCTACCTGTTAGCTCTGACTCAGACCAGCTCACTACGATGTCTTTGATATAACCCGAGGCCTTACCTGCTGCACCTACAACTTTTACTGTTTTAAATGCATCGTCCTCTGCGCAACCAACCCAAGCAAGTACATATGGTCCTTGGGCTGCAATTGCCTCACAAACCTCTTGTATTAATATCCCGGTCGAATTAGAGCGAGCTAATGCCGCTGCAGCTTCAGATAAGGCTGATAAGGCCCAACCTCGCTTTTCCATCTCTTCGCGAATTGCAGTCTTTGTAGACGGTATGGTTGCAAGTTGAGACTTTGATTTCATGGCTTAATTATCGATCTAAAAGTTATAAAAACCTTGCTATTAATAATAAATAAGCACATCCTCAAAGAAGAGACTCACCACTAAGGGCATATGAAAGATGATATTGAAAAGATTTATTCAAAGTTAATTAGCCTTGAATCTGAGGTAAGCAATTTACGCCAAGGCTACATCATAGTAAACGCCCGATATTCAGAGGCTTTGGGAACACTAAAAGCTCTCACCTCAAGCGCCCTAGAGGCCGCCAAAAGAGCAGCAATTTCCGCTGAAAAGGCCTCCTTATCTGCTAAAAATTGTGCCACTGCAGCAAAGCTAGCCGCATCTGAGGCAATAGTGGATGCCGCTGAGGCTGCTGCTGATGCGGCTGCCGCTTCAGCCGAAGCTGCTATAGAGGCAGCTGCTGCCTCTGCCGCAGCTGCTGCTGCAGCTGCAGCTGCGGTTGCACATCAGGCTGAAGAGTCATCCATTTTGGCCTCAGCCGAGGCGGCTGAGGCCACCAAACGAGCAGCAATTGCAGCGGCTGAAGCAGTGAAGATGTCGAATCTTGCCGCCGAATCCGCCAGATCAGCTCGTAACAAAAAGTAAAAGGGATTCATAATGAGAAAAAGCCCCTTTTAGGGGCTTTTTTCACAGAATTCGGTGGGGCGAACGACGGGGCTCGAACCCGCGACAACCAGAATCACAATCTGGGACTCTACCAACTGAGCTACGTCCGCCACTGAAGACCATAGATTATAGCTTTTTGCTCAAAAACCTGTCAAAAACACCCCTTCAACAGTCTCAGTTAGGCGCTTTCGAAGTCAAAAGCGGCCCAATCCCCTAGGGTTAAGCTTGCATCGATAAAGAAATCCAATATAGCTGCTTTGCTTTGCACCTTGGCCAAAGCGTGGTGATCAGACAGTCTTTGGCGCCAATACCGTGAACCTGCCCTGCCATGAGCGAGACCTAGGATATGTCTTGTGAATGCGCCAATATAGAAAGGCTTACCTTTGGCTTGGCACTCATCAAACCATGATTGCACTTGTTTTACTAAAGCAATTTGTATGCGATGCCATTCAGTCTCGCTAAAAAGATAACCTGCAGCATCGCCATTGGTATTGATCATGTCATCCCAGCCCAAGAGCATTGCCGGAAAATGATATGCCGCCCTTCCCACCATAAATCCATCAAAGTCATGCCAATGACCGGCAATCTGATCATTGCTTTCTAAACCGCCGTTGAGTAAAACTTTTAGATTGGGAAATTGCTTCTGCGCATCTAAGCGAAGCTTGGCGGCAACCTCATAACGCAATGGCGGCTTACTACGATTCTCTTTAGGCGATAAACCTTTAAGCACTGCATTGCGCGCATGAATCGTCACCTGACTGGCACCAGCATCAGCTACGGCCATGATGAAATCCAGCGCGAACTGATAATCTTTTTCTGAATTAGCGGCATCCATTGAATCTAATCCTAGCCGATGCTTTACTGAAATCGGAATATCTACTGCATTCTGCATTGCCTTGACACAATCAGCTACCAGTTTTGGCTCAGCCATTAAGCAGGCACCAAAGGCACCCCGTTGAACCCTCTCTGAGGGACAACCACAATTCAAATCAATTTCGTCGTAGCCCCACTGCTGAGCTAATTCAGCAGACCGAGCTAAATCATTTGGCTCTGAACCACCCAACTGCAATACCACTGGATGTTGATCTTGCGAGTAATCCAAATGACGTGGTACATCGCCGTGCATCAGCGCCCCCGTTGTTACCATTTCGGTATAGAGAACTGCCTCTGTAGTTAGTGCGCGATGAAAAGAGCGGCAATGGCGGTCAGTCCATTCCATCATTGGTGCAGTGCACAATCTCTTCTTTTTCTTGTTTTCCACAGACACTTTTTATCAACAATTTATTACTGATTATTTTAGTGTGTTTTGGCTAGAAGCCAAATAAAACCTCATCTCTAGCGTCATCAAGAGAAATGTTTGTGCAAAGGAAAATGAATCACGAAAAATACAAGTCACTCTAATTATTTGGATATTTCTAAGAACTATCAGAGAAATTTGTCCTAAATTTGTCCTAAATTCATCGTACTTTTGATTATTGAAGCGACTGCTTTCGACCCAGAGAAGACATTGCAGAGCAACAGATCTATAGACCATTTGTCCGTAACTGCCTGGCAAGGACCAACGATCCCTTAGCATCTCATAGCATCTCATAGCATCGGATCAATAAACCGTTGGTCGCAAGTTAGAATCTCGCCCGGCCCACCAGTTATATAAATACCCTTAATAAAATTTCAGGGGCCTTTTCTTTAGCAGATGCAAACAATTCAAAAAAACGCATTCACTATCCCCTAGTCTTGTTTAAATCTTCTGCTAGACCTTATGATTTGGGGGAGAAAATTAAGAGAGCCCCCTTAATACCCAAACGCCTTTCTACTTTCATTGAGCATGAATAATGCAACAAGAAAAAGGGTGAATCCAAAAATACGCTTTAATCTAGGCGCCTCTAATTTGCTCACCACTCTTGCCCCGAGCGGTGCAGCAAGCATGCTCGTAATAACAATGCACAATAAGGCGGGTACATACACATAGCCAAGAGAGTACTCAGGCAAAGATGCATTACCCCAACCTCCATAGATATAACCCAATGTAGATGATGCAGCAATTGGAAAACCTAAGCCCGAGGAGTTGGCCATTGCATTATGAGGTTTGATATTGCACCAAATCATAAATGGGACTGTAATAAAAGCGCCGCCCGCACCCAATAGACTCGCAATCACACCCGTCAACACACCAAAAGCAAAGAGCCCAAAGGTTCCAGGCAAAGCTCGTGCAGCATGAGGAGACCTATTCAGAATCATTTGGGTGGATGAATAAAGCATAAAAATCGAAAATCCTAGCGATAGCCAAGCCCCATTAATGACATCAAAAAATTTGCCGCCCCCAACTACTGCTCCCAAGACAAGGCCGGGGGATAAGGCAATAACTAGTTTCCAATTAATATTGCCGCGTTTCTGATGAGCCATTACGGCCGAAGAAGTAGTAAATAACACGCTAGCCATACCTGTAGCAATTGCCATATGCATCAGAATATTTTCATTAAAGCCCAAACGGCCAAATATCAGAATCATAAGCGGAACTAAAATTACTCCGCCTCCAATTCCCAATAGGCCCGCTAAAAATCCAGATAGGCTTCCACCTAGCATCAACCAAGCTATATCAACAATTGACATGCCTCACCCCACAAAGAGTAAGAAAAGCTTAAGAGGATAGGGCATGTAAATATTACTTCGCTAGAGCGGACTCAGAAAATTTAGCTACACTGAGTAACTTAGCATCACATCTATAGTTTCCAATAAGCTGAATGCCTAGTGGCAAACCATTCCTTGACTCACCGGCAGGAATCGTAATTGAAGGGGTTCCCAAAAAGCTCCAGAGGGCACAGAAGATTGGATCGCCAGTAGATACCTGACTCTTGGGAGCCTCTCCACTTGCCGGGGCCATTAAGAATGCATCAAAGCTATCAAAGTAAGTGGCGATAGAATTGCGTAGATTTTTTTGTAAGAACTTTGCGGCAACATAGGCAGGAGCGCTATGCTTTAGACCTCTTGCAACCAACTCTTGAATATGGACGCTAAGTAAATCATTCACATGCTCAGTATGATGCGCATGTATTTCTGCAGCCTCTGACTCCAAAATAAGATTCATTGCTTGGATCGCGTCCCAGTACTCTTGGGGCAAAGATAGCTTCTGAACGATAGCACCTGATTCTTCAAGTTTCTGGGCGGCTAAATTTAAAGCTTGCTTCTGATCATCAGACATCATATGGTCCAGCGGGGTCTCAAGCAATGCAATCCTTGGCTTGTCCAGCATAAGCAACTCTTTCTTTACGCCAAAGACCAAATCTGGAATAACTATTAATTCTGGGTCAGATAAATCACTATTTTTTAAATTATTAAAAGCAAACGCCATATCGTCAACTGACCGCGTGAAAAACCCAATGTGATCAAGCGAATAAGATAAGGCGTGAGCTCCAGACTTAGAAACTGCACCATAGCTTGCCTTGTACCCCACTACCCCACAATATGCTGCCGGTCTAATAATTGAGCCCTGAGTCTGTGAGCCTAATGCTAATGGCACTATCCCCGCACCAACGGATGCTGCTGATCCACTAGAGGACCCCCCAGGGGTATATTCAGCATTAACTGGATTTGTTGTTGGTCCTGGATTACGCCAAGCAAACTCAGTCGTTACTGATTTACCAAATATTATGCCGCCAAGACTGCGAATTTTTTTAACAATTGCAGCGTCTTCAGAGGGAGTCTTATCTTTATAGATGGGTGACCCATTAGTCGTTGGAAGATCAACAGTATTAACAATATCTTTAACGGCAATTGGAATTCCTGAGAGTGGACCAGCTTTTATCTGCTGAGCCATAGAACCTAATGAGGCTCTTGAAACAAAGGCCCTAAGAACGGGCTCCGCTTCATTTGCCCTATCAAAACAGACTTGCAAAAAATCTATAGGTTTTAATTGATCGGCAGAAATTAAGTTACAAGCTTCAGTCAGTCCAATTGTGTTTTTCATATTTTTAATTTATTCAAAGAAATGGGGCGTAAAAATACGCCCCAAGTGGATTAATAATAGCGATTACTTCAATTTCAAAGCGTTTTGAATATAGGTTTCGTTAATAAAGTTTTCAAATACAGGTTGCTCCTTTAGGTTACCTAAAGCAATTTGTGTATCCATTGCAATCTTGAGAGCTGCCGGTGTAATTTGAACACTCTTAGGAAATACGTTCTCATTCATCATACGAGTTACCGCATTTTCAACAACTTGTGGATCAAGTGTTGGAAACTCCTTCTTAGCAATCTCGATAGTACCTTTAGGATCTTTAGCCATGTAACGAAGTGCAACTTCCATACCATTAACCATTCTCTGAGCAGCTACAGGATCTACTGTCTTCATTGCAGTAATGGATGAGAAAGCATAAGCGCCATAAGTTTTTGGGAAACCTAAAACAACCTTCATTCCTTTGATCGCCACTTGATCTAGGCCTGGCTCATACAACACCGCTACCTTTGCCTGACCACCCAATAGCGCCGCAGGTTCTGTACCTAGAGGAACTTGGATCATATCGATATCTTTATCACTCATGCCATTTTCCTTGAGCAACTTAAGGAACAAGGAGGTACTAGTCGTTGGCATTAAACCGGTAACTACTTTTTGACCCTTGATGTCCTTAATATTCGTAAATTTCACATCAGGAGCTGTTGCAATCCATACAGCTGCGCCGTTAACAGCATTACTAATAATTCCGACATTGGCGCCTTTTGAAGCGGCAATAGCAGTCCATTCTGGACCATGAATTGAAAACTGTGAACTTCCTGAAAGAACTGAAGATAAAGCTGCAGTAGGAGATCCAGCAGTTTCTTTAATCACACTTAAGCTTTGGTCTTTAAAGAAGCCTTTATCAATTGCGACATAAAGAGGTAGATACAACATTGACTGAAATGCCTGAGAGATAGTGACTGTTTTTACTTCTGCGGCAGCACTAAACGACATGCCAGCAATAGCTATTGCAGCAACCGTTACTTGTAGCTTTTTGTAAATCGATTTCATGAAAAACCTCCGTGAGATTAATAAAAAATTACATCCGAATTTGTGTGCGTCCAGAATCATTGCGCCATGGGAATAAGAAGCGCTCCAATGAATCAATGCCGTGATATAAAAAGAAACCAACAATCATCAACATGAATAATCCAACCCAAACAGAATTGAGTTCATACAAGCTTGAAGCGTTGTAAATCATATGCCCTAAGCCGGCTTTTGATGAAATGAATTCACCCACAACTGCACCAACCAATCCAAAGCCTACATTGATGCGAAAGTTAGAAACAATCGCCGGCATTGAAGAAGGAACAACTACCTGGCGAAATATTTGTTTGCGGTCAGCGCCCATGGAATAAAGTAATGATTGCAAATCTTTATCGGCTTCTTTGGTGGCCTGATGTGCTGCAATGAGAGCAATGATTGCTGTCATAGAGACAACCAATACGACCTTAGCACCTAAGCCCGTTCCAAACCAAAGCAGAATAATGGGAGCTAATGCAATTTTGGGAACGCTATTAATAGCAACAATGAATGGCTCCACAATCTGGGAAATCCATTTTGAGTACCATAGGAGCAACCCAATACTAGTACCAACAAGCGTACCAATCACAAAGCCCAATAAAGCCTCCCAAAGCGTATAACCCGTATCAATGAAGATGGAGTAATCCATCACGCTCGCAATGAATCTTTTCCATATCCCAAAAGGGGTTCCAACTAGAAATTCGGAGATAAATCCAAATTCCGCTAGGATTTGCCAAATGGCGAAAAAAATCACAACCGATAAAATCTGAATAAGTGACTTTCCAAAACCTGTATCGAGCATTTGGCTCATTGTTTTCTTTTCGCGGCTCATACCAATTCATCCTTTCTGGTTTGAATATCTAACTCAGAGCAAAGTAGATGAAAATATTCACCAAAATTTTTGTGTGATCTAGCTTCGATTGGAGATGAGCGTTCAATATCAATTTGATGCACATTTTTCACTACCGTGGGTCTACCGCTTAGCGCAACAACCCGCTTAGATAAGGCTACAGCCTCATCAATATCATGGGTAACCAAGATGACTGTCTTTTTAAACTTTGCTACAGCATCTAGCAGAACACTCTCAAGGTAGAGTCTAGTTTGATAATCCAGGGCCGAAAATGGCTCATCTAGCAATAGGATGTCGGGGTCCATTAAAAGAGTGCGGATCAGTGCAACGCGCTGACGCATTCCCCCCGAAAGAGTCTGAGGGTAGGATTTTTCAAAACCGGATAACCCAAAGGTATTGAGATAGTCCCTTGCCTTCTCAACCCCATTGGCATCATCCTCGCCCCGAACACGCAATCCAAGCATGACATTTTCAAGAACCGTGCGCCATGGGAAAAGCAGGTCTTTTTGCATCATGTAACCAACCTTACCTCTGAGGCTTTGAATTTTGCTGCCTCGATAGATCATATTTCCGTTATCAGCCTCGAGGAGCCCGGCAATGATATTAAAAATAGTTGACTTTCCACACCCACTCGGCCCAATGATGCTTAAAAAATCTTGCTCCATCACATCAAATGTAAGTCCATTAAGAACTGGGACTGGGCCATCTTTACTAGAAAATGACTTGTGTATTGAATCTAATGAAAGTTGCACTACAGGAATACTCACTATCAATCTCCATGAAATATTTTTATTGGGGTTGATACTTACATAGAGTCACATCACTAGTGAATATAGCTGCATTAATTTAGTGCGCAATCATCGATAAAAGTGCAGCATTCATCAATGTGGTGCGCACTATGAATCCACTACCTAGTTCAAATAAAAAAACTACCCTTAGGTAGTTTTTTTATTTGAATGATTAATAATTAAATTAAACGACTGACTAAAGCTTTAAATATCTCTCCATTTTTATCCGTCAGTTCATCTAGTATTGTGTAGTGATTTTTTTCGGGGATGGTTTTAAAAATACCCTCCGCCTCAGTTGAATTTCTATAGGCAGAAAAATCAAGCGACTGCCTTTGCATCTCTGGCAATTCAGAGCCACCTACAAAGATATCTAGGGGCCTGGACGTATTTTGCTGAAGCAAAATTGGTGAATTCTTTAATGAAGTCCCTTCATCCAGCGCTAGTTTTTCATTGATATAGCAATGCCTCATTGGCTCTAAATCGTAAATTCCACTAATTGCAGTACCCCCAAGGACGCACTCTTCATCCTGAACCATTGATATAAGATGGGCGCCCGCAGACCAGCCTATTAGCCATAGACCTTGAGGAACCATCTGTTTCTTATTCATGTAGACGCCAATTGCTTTTAGACCGCCCCTTACATCCTGAACAATTTCATGCATATTGGCATAAGGCGCCAAACGATACCCGAGCATTGCCACGCTAAAACCCGCCTGAACCAATGGGGGAGCAACGAAAGTAAAGTCATCCTTAGACCGCATCTGCCAAAACCCGCCATGCAGAAATACGATAACGGGAGCATTGTCTCCCGCGGAGAAAAAATCGAAAGATTGAAATTTGGTATCTCCATAAGAAATATCACAATCCCCAGGTAGTTTTTCCTTGGCCGAGATACTAGACTGAACCCATGACCGCACGATCTCTGCGCTATTAGCAACGGCTAAAGAATTGTTGTAAGCCTTATCTAAATTCTCTTTAGAAAAATTTTTCCACATGCCCTACACTCCTAGGATAAATTCAATCACTTACTTATTGGTCCATTATGCCCACAATTTTTAAACGCGATACAGCCCGAGCCTTTTGTGTAGATGCTCCGATAGAGATACTTTCGACAAAATCAGGTCCGCTAAAAGATTTAACCTTTGGGGTAAAGGATATTTTTGACATTGCCAATATACCAACAGCATTTGGGAGCCCTGCCTGGCTGAACTCCCATCCCATTCCTACTGAGACGGCTACATTTATCTCAAGCCTTGTAGATGCTGGCGCATCATTAGTTGGGAAGACTCATACTGACGAACTAACCTATAGCATTCTAGGAATGAATGCGCATTACGGTACACCCTTAAATACTGTCGCCCCCAACAGAGTTCCAGGAGGATCTTCTAGCGGATCAGCATCTGCAGTTGCTGCTAACCTAGTTGACTTTGCTATAGGCTCAGATACTGGGGGTTCTGTTAGAGCTCCGGCTAGCTTCTGCGGTATATATGGTTTCCGCCCTACACATGGGCGTATTAGCCTTGAGAGAGCTCGTCCACTAGCAAAAAGTTTCGATACTTTAGGTTGGTTTGCACGAGATCCAGAAATCCTCTTGAAGGTGGGAGAAGTTCTTTTTAATGAAAGTCGGACAAGGAACGCCAGCGCATCCTACTTTTTCTTAAAAGAGGCATTTGACTTATTACCCCCCAGCCTTAGCAAACAGGCACAAGAAGCTATCTCACTCCGACTGGGAAGAACTCAAATTCCTACCGTTGAGATCGGCAACTGCGAGCTCAAAGATTGGGCAGAGACATTTAGAATTATTCAAGCTGGAGAAATCTGGGAACAGCATGGTAATTGGGCATCCGAACATCTCAGCGAGATGGGGCCTGGAGTCAAAGATCGCTTTGAGGCTGCGCGCTCTATCACTGAGGATCAAAAAATTAAAGCTCGTTCTGACCGAGAAAAAGTCATTGCCAAGATGGCTCAACTGCTTTCCGAAAATACTTATCTAATACTTCCCACTGTTTTTGATATAGCGCCACGCTTGGACTCAAGCGCAAAAGAATTTGATGACTTTAGAAAAAATAGTTTTCAATTGCTTTGTATCGCTGGCCTATGTGGCCTCCCACAAGTAACACTACCCTTGCTTACCATTCAAGATGCACCATTTGGAGTATCCATCCTAGCCAAGCAAAATATGGACATGTCACTTTTAGGTGAAATCTATGCACCAACATGAAGAATAGTAATCGTTAATACCTATAAGATAGCCTTAGGATGCATACATTACTTAAAGGAATGGATGCATGAACTCAAAAAAATTCTCTAGACGCGACACACTGGTGCTCGGCATCAAATCTAGCCTTGCCTTGGCCATGGGATCTATCGGCCTAAGTGCAAAAGCACAAGAAAAGAAGTTATTAATTGGATATTGGCCCATTGCAGCCGGCCTACCTTTTTATGCTGCCGTCGATCGTGGTCTCTTCAAACAAGCAGGAGTAAATGTAGAGGCCGTGAAGTTTGCAAGCCCAAATCAGGTAGTAGAGGCCATGATTGCAGGCAGGATTGATGGTTGCGCAAACGGGGTAGCTATCACAGCACTCGCATTAGCTGATGCACAATCACCGGGTTCCATTAAATTCACTTGCATGAACTACGCAAACGAAAAATATATCCTGGACCAGGTTATCGTTCCAATTAACTCCAGTATTAAGGGGATTTCTGAGCTTGCCGGGAAAAAAGTTGCCTGTGGTCCCGGAATCAATAATGTCACCCTCGCTAAGGCAGTGCTAGCAGGCGCGGGAGCGACTAATGCTCAAGTCATTGAGTTGCCTATCGCCCAAATCCTACCGGCCTTAGTGGCCGGTCAAATTGATGGGGCCTATGTACTAGAGCCAACTGCAGTCATTGGAAAACAACAAAAAATCTCACGCTCAATTGGCGCAGGAGTGGTATCAAAATATGTTTTAGGCGATAACCTTCCTTGGATAGGCGGCGCAGCTGCACTCACCTCTAAGACGCTAAAAGAAAAAGCGGACTTAATTAATGGATTTATTAAAGGGTATGCAGGGGGCGTTGAGTATGTTCGCAAAGAGGGTATGGCTGCCAATCAATATCTAAAAGGCTATACAGCGATTGACGGCGATTTAGCCAAAGAGGTGCCAATTAGCGGATACATCCAATATAACGAAGTGAAAGCTGCTGATGTAAAGGCATTGCAACGACTATTTGATGTATTTACCGAGCGTAAAGTTTTTGAAAAACCTATATCGGCACTAACACTTATCTACAAGCAGTCCTAATAATGAATTTGAATCATCGCAAGCACCTATTCATGGTGCTTCCCTTTATTGGGCCGGTCCTGCTTTATCTACTCTGGTCGCTAACGCTCTCGGCGAAGTGGGTTTCACCAACGTTACTGCCTGCTCCGAATGCAACCTTTGAATACATGGGCCACCTATTTGTTACGGGGGCAATTTTTAAGGACCTATGGGCGACTGTACTTCGCACTTTCTACGCATTTCTAATTGCGTGCGTAATCGGGGTTCCTCTTGGGGTCATTTTAGGTAGTTCAGTCCCAGCCTACAGAAGTGTTGAATTTTTAATTGATTTTTTCAGATCAACACCATCTTCGGCACTGATTCCGTTGTTTATGTTGATCTTTGGAATTACTGATATTAATAAAATTGCTATCGCCGCCTTTGCAGCCGTGCTTGTGATTCTCTTTAATAGCGCCTATGGTGTAATGAATGCCAAGAAAACCCGGGTTATGGCAGCCAAGACTATGGGCATCAGCAATTTCCATATCTTTAAAGACGTACTCCTAATGGAAAGCCTACCTCAAACCTTTGTAGGACTTAGGACTGGTGTATCCCTAGCGCTAGTTATTGTGATTGTCGCCGAGATGTTCATTGGGTCTGAAGCTGGTCTTGGGCACCGAATTATCGATGCCCAGCAAGTCTTTAATATCAAAGATATGTATAGTTCAATCCTCATTACCGGCGCCCTTGGTTACGCGCTTAATTTAATCTTTATGGCAACTGAATCGAAGTTAGTCCACTGGAGCGGAAAAGCATGAGCCAAAATCCGCCACGCACGCACGTCACTATTGGGAACTTATGCAAGGAATTTGGTGGTGCAACTCTTTACAAAGACTTTAACCTTGAAATTCCGTATGGAAAGATTATTTCTATATTTGGGCCTAATGGTTGCGGAAAATCTACTCTTATTAATATGATCGCAGGGCTAATGCCCTATGACTCCGGTCAGGTCTTGTTTGATGGAAAAGATTTAAAAGATACTAAGATTGGGTATGTCTTTCAAAACTACAGAGACGCTCTATTTCCATGGATGAGTTCCCGGGACAACATAGCCTATCCGCTAAGGCGGACTGGAATGAGCGAGGCTAAAGTAAGTGCTCGCGTTGAAGAATTAGTTCAGCTATTTGAAATACGCTTCAATCTGGATCTATACCCTTATGAGCTTTCTGGTGGACAACAGCAAACCATATCAATCATGCGGGCCTTAGCGCCTAAGCCAGAGATACTCTTCTTAGATGAGCCGTTCTCAGCCTTAGACTTTGAAATGACGCTCTTTATAAGAGAAAAACTGCAAGAGGCGAACATTACCACCGGTACAACAATGATGATCGTCTCCCATGATCTTGAAGATGCAGTCTTTCTGGCCGATGAAATTTTGCTTCTTACAAGAAGACCAACGGCGATTGCCTCTCTTTTATATTTTGATATGCCAAAACCACGTCTTCCTGAAGCAGTAAGTCATCCTGATTTCATTCAGATCAAGTCAAAAGCCCTTGAAATCTTTCAAGCAGAAATGCGAAAATAAGCCTCATGAAAAGCAATCAAGCACTTGTAGGAATATGGAAATTATTTTCCTACGAAGTAGAAGTACAAGAAACGGGCGATTTTTTTCATCCTCTAGGAAAGAAGCCGACTGGATTCATCTGCATCACAGAAAATAACCATGTCATGGTGACGCTAACTGGTGAGGATCGAAAGCCAGCCTCAAGTAGCGAGGATAGCGCTGAACTATTAAATAGCTTAGTTTCCTATGCGGGAACCTATCGCATTGAAGGCAATGAGTGGATCACGAGTGTTCAGGTTGCCTGGAAGCCTGATTGGGTCAATACTGAGCAAAGGCGTCAATTCGAAATCAAAGAGAATCATCTTCGCGTCTTGACTACTTGGCGCGTCATGCCTAATTGGGTGGACAAAGGTCTACAGCGTAGTATTTTGACCTTTGTTAAGACGGATTAACCTTCTCCCAAATATTCGCTAATCATTTCCTCTGATTGAAGCAGGTCTAACGCATTTCCTTCTAGAGTAATTTTTCCAGAAGAAAATACATATCCACGATCAGCAATCTGCAATACAGTTTTTGCAAATTGATCCAATACCATCAGCTCCGCACCCTCACCTGCAATTTTTTGGATTACCCGATAAACCTCAGCCACTAGCTTAGGGGCAAGACCTAAAGACGGCTCACCTAAGAGGAGTAGGTTTGGCGCTGACATCATCGCCTCTTATTGGCCGATAACCGCCCTTGGCTAGTTTGATAAAAACTCCTTAGGACGCCTAGATGTAAGGAATTTTTACACCAAAATAAGGCATTAAATTTTTGTCCTAAATTTACCCTAAATTGAATTTTTAAAAGCTAGAGCCTTTATTTATATGGCTCAAATGGCTATATCGCCCCCATCCATCATTGGTGCAGTGCACAATCTCTTCTTTTTCTTGTTTTCCACAGACACTTTTTATCAATAATTTATTACTGATTATTTTAGTTTGTTTTAAAAAAGTTGAGACTATCGACTTTATTAATTAACTAACAAGCAAGCCTTTTTGCTCAATGAATTTAATAATTTCATTTAATCCATCACCTAATTTAACGCTGCCCATGATGAAGGGTCTTTCACCTCGCATCTTTTTAGCATCTGATTCCATGATTGGAAGTGAAGCCCCAACGTATGGCGCAAGGTCAGTTTTATTAATCACTAATAAATCAGAACGAGTAATTCCAGGACCGCCCTTACGAGGAATTTTCTCCCCTCCAGCAACATCAATTACATAAATCGTCAGATCGGAAAGTTCTGGACTAAAGGTTGCTGCTAAATTATCGCCACCTGATTCTATAAAGATAATATCAACGTCAGGAAACTGCTTTTGCATGCGATCTACTGCTTCTAAATTAATTGAAGCATCTTCTCGAATAGCGGTATGTGGGCATCCACCCGTCTCTACCCCCATGATTCGCTCTGGCTCTAGTGCACCGGCAACAGTAAGCAAGCGTTGATCTTCTTTAGTGTAAATATCATTGGTAATGACCACTAAGTCATATTTAGCACGCATTGCTTTACAAAGCATCTCAAGCAAAGTTGTCTTACCTGAACCAACAGGGCCGCCAATGCCAACTCTTAAGGGAGGATTTTTTTTAGTTCTCATAATTTCTTTTTTTACGAACGGAATAATCGAGAGTACTGCGTCTCATGTCTTGAAGATAGGATTGCCAACATGGGTGAAAAATTATCCACCATTGATAATCCTGAATTTGCCCTTTGTTCTGCCTCATGAACCATTTCAGGCACAAGCAAGCGGATCTTTGTTAAGGCTTGTTGTCCCGCAACCTGACCTAATGGAATTGCTTTCAAAGAAGCGGCAACTTGATTCTCTATCCAAGAAAATGCATAAGCTGCAAGCCCGTTTTTTGCCTGTATATTGAGATAAAAAGATGCATAGCTATGGGCCGTCAACAATGATAAAGGTTTGATTGCAGATAATTGAGTGAGGCATTCACCACCCCAACCCAAAGACTGAGCAATTTGCAATAAAGACCAACCCATCTGCTCAGTTTCTGATCTGAGCTCTGAGGTTTCGCGACTGGCTAAGAAATAGTCGTTCAGATTATGAACTGAATCAACATCATTTTTAGCCCATGCCTTGTAACTGAGAAGCCAAAGTGGGGCTTCAGATCTAGCAAAGACTCCTAGAAATACATCTTTTATCCATGCTTCTGCAGTAGAGGCATCCTTTACTATGCCGGAATCAATGGCGGCCTCTAAGCCTTGAGAATAGCTATACCCACCAATTGGCAATGCAGGTGATGCCAACTGCATCAATGCAGTGATTTCGTTTAGATCAATGCTCATGTGGATGATCATGATCGCCGTGATGATGGTGAGAGCAACCAGGTCCATGAACATGTGGCTTCTCATGTTCCGCATACACTTTCTGAGCTAAGGCATAGTCACTATCAAATGTCTCGGCATGACTATGTCGATGCCCTCCGCCATAAGCTCCAGTTTCAGGCTCAAATGGCGCCAATTCATGTATAGCCTCTAAGCCCAATTGCCTAATCATTACCTCAAGCACTGAGTCAGGTTCAATGCGTAAAAAACCTTTGCCGAGTTGAGTTGGGATATGGCGATTTCCAAGGTGATATGCCGCCTTCATTAACTGATGGGCGTCGTTAGAGGCGATCGTAACTACCTGCTGATTAGCAGCAGAAACTTTAATCATTGAGCCATCATCTGCAACTAAAATATCCCCATCGACAAGTACATTACCTCTAGGTAGAAAAAAGTGTGCCTCGCGACCATCGGAAAGTGTTTCTGAAAAACGGCTTTTATTGCGTATCTCAAATGGCAACTTTAGTTCGAGCGCTCTAGCAATAACTGCTTTGGCTAAGCCTTGTCCTTTGGGGATGATTTTCTCAACGCGAATTGGTTCTGACATTATTTTTCCTAAAACAAAAAATATCGTTGGGCCATCGGCAATACTTTAGCTGGCTCACAAGTTAATAGTTCGCCATTCGCTATCACTTGGTAAGTTTCTGGATCTACGGTGATATTTGGCTGCCAATCGTTGTGGATCATATCTGCCTTGGTGATGGATCGACAATTCTTTACCACCTCAACTTGCTTCTCCAATCCATAAGCATCGCGAATATTGGCATTCATAGCGGATTGAGAAATAAAAGTTAAAGAGCTATGACGAATCCCCTGGCCTATGCCCGCAAACATATTGCGGTAATGAACGGGCTGTGGCGTTGGAATAGATGCGTTTGGATCGCCCATAGCCGCTGCCGCAATAGATCCACCTTTTAGTATTAATGAAGGCTTCACGCCGAAGAAGGCAGGCTTCCAAAAAACTAAATCCGCATACTTTCCCACCTCAATAGACCCAACTACATGAGAAATGCCATGGGTAATGGCGGGATTGATGGTGTACTTAGAGATGTAACGCTTGACTCGGAAGTTATCGTTACGGTTTGTATCCCCAGGAAGTAAACCACGCTGCGCCTTCATCTTGTCAGCAGTTTGCCAGGTACGAATAATCACTTCACCCACACGTCCCATCGCCTGTGAATCTGATGAAAGCATCGAGAATGCGCCTAAGTCATGCAAGATATCCTCAGCAGCGATTGTTTCACGACGAATGCGCGATTCTGCAAAAGCAATATCTTCGGCAATAGAGGCATCTAAATGATGGCAGACCATCAACATATCCAAATGCTCGTCTAATGTATTGACCGTAAATGGCCTAGTAGGATTTGTTGAGGATGGCAAGACATTGGATTCCCCGCAAGCGCGAATAATGTCTGGGGCATGACCACCTCCAGCACCCTCGGTATGGTAAGTGTGAATGGTTCTACCTTTAAAGGCTGCCAAGGTTGTTTCAACAAAACCGGATTCATTCAGAGTATCTGTATGAATGGCCACTTGGGTGTCTGTATCGTCAGCCACACCTAAACAACAATCGATTGCGGCAGGAGTGGTGCCCCAGTCCTCATGCAACTTCAGTCCAATTGCCCCAGCGTCCACTTGTTCACGCAATCCACCCGGCAAACTTGCATTGCCCTTGCCTAGCAAACCAATATTCATTGGATAAGCATCAATAGATTGCAACATTCTCTGAATATGCCAAGGACCAGGAGTGCAAGTCGTTGCAAAAGTTCCTGTTGCAGGCCCAGTGCCACCACCGATCATAGTGGTCACGCCAGACATTAATGCTTCTTCAATTTGCTGCGGGCATATGAAGTGGATATGCGTATCTATTCCACCCGCAGTCACAATCATCCCCTCACCCGCAATGATTTCAGTACCAGGACCAATAACGGAAGTAATACCAGGCTGAATGTCGGGATTGCCTGCTTTACCAATATTTGAAATGCGCCCATTTTTAATCGAAATATCAGCCTTAACGATTCCCCAATGGTCAATGATCACAGCATTAGTGATCACAGTATCAGCACAGTCTTTTGATTCGCGTTGACTTTGACCCATACCATCACGAATCACTTTGCCGCCACCAAACTTCACTTCCTCACCATAAACGGTGAAATCTTTTTCAACCTCAATCATGAGGCCGGTATCAGCCAGCCTCAGGCGATCACCAGTAGTAGGCCCAAACATCTCTGCATAGGCTTGACGACTAACCTTAGCCATTACACCACTCCCATAATTCGGCCAGCAAAGCCATAAATTTTCTTATCGCCAGCCACCTCTACAAGCTCAATAGTGCGCTTTTGGCCTGGCTCAAAACGCACAGCAGTGCCTGCAACAATATTTAATCGCATGCCCTTCGTTTTATCGCGATCAAATAACAGGGCATCATTTACTTCAAAGAAGTGAAAATGGGAACCGATTTGAATAGGACGATCGCCACTATTAGAGACTTGAATTGAAAGTGTTTTTCGGCCAACATTCAACTCAACATCTCCAGGCTCTACAAACATCTGCCCTGGAATAAAGCGTTGGCTATTTGCACTTGATGGTGTACTCATGTCGATGCTCCGCCAAGCAGTGCAAAGGAAAGCTGACTGATTAATACCCAGCCGTATATAACACTAGCAAATCCAGTCACTCTTGCAAAGATCGCCGTCTTGTCCCTAAGGAGCTTGACCAATAGAGCGCCTGATAAATGCAAGATCCCTGTCGCCAAAATCAAGCCGGCCATATCTCGTGCTACCAAGGAGGCTCCAAGGGATCCATTTGAAAATAATGCAGCGTGGGCAAACCCATGAAATACTCCAAAGCAGCCAATTAAGGAGAGGATTGCATTATTGGAGTATTGGCGCTGTACGAGCAACAATAATCCCATTGCAATTACAGAAGTAGCGATTCCAAATTCAAAGATATTAAGGGGTAAATTACTTAGGCCAGAAAATACCCCAAGACACATGCCTAGTATAAAAACACAAGGCCCAAGCCAGATTTTTTTTAGCATGAAAGCACTCCAAAATCCTACGAGCACGATAACTAAAAAATGATCAAAGCCACTAAATGGATGCATTAGGCCCGATAGAAAACTAACCGAAGTTTCATGTCCTGGGTGGGCATAAACCAAATTTGAAGATAGCGCCCCAATCAATCCAGTAAAAACTAACGATATTTTTTTCATATGAAGATTCATTTTTATTATTCCTAAACAATCGGATTATGAACTGTGACTAATTTTGTTCCATCGGGGAATGTTGCCTCAATCTGAATATCTTGAATCATTTCTGGTACCCCTTCCATTACATCTTCGCGACCTAGTATCGTTTGTCCTTCGTGCATCAGTTGTGCGACAGTTTTGCCATCGCGAGCACCCTCCATAATCGCAGCGCTAATTAAAGCGACAGATTCCGGATAGTTCAACTTGAGGCCTCGAGCCTTTCTTCGCTCCGCTAGGAGTGCTGCTGTGAATATTAGTAATTTATCTTTTTCGCGTGGAGTTAATTCCATATCTCACCTATAACAATCCTAAGAAGCCCAAAGCCGTAATGGCTGAGCTGGCACACCATGAATGATTGGTCTTAATTTGGACCAAACATCAATCATAAAATTTCTAGCCATCTCAATATCTATCGAGACAGCACGCACTATTACTATCCCTTGCGGCATTAACGTTACACCGGCTCTTATTGAATTGGTCCACGGCATCATTTCAGAAAGGTTTTCCGCTAAATGATTGGAGCACTGAGGTCCTAGTGCCAATAAAGTTGCACATACGGGCCATGAACCCAATTGAGGCAGTGACTTTGAATATGGATCCTCGGCATCAATATGGCCATTTTCAATCCAAATTAACTGTCCATCCCGACGTATTTCATTCAATAGATGTATATGCCCGCTTGACCACTCCTCTCCAGAGGCGTGACGGCCCAGCATTAAGGCATCCCAACCAATAAAGGAAGCACTAGCCGGAAGATTTAGCTTGGTAATAAGGTTCGAGTTTGCACCCTTGAAAAAAAGATTCTCTTGGGGTAGCCAATCTAATTTTGCATTCTCACCAAGCTCAAATTGAACATTTTGGGTCGCAGGATTTTTAAATGATTTGTACCATTTAGTGGCACTTGGAGTGGATAGGACTACATGACTACCTTTGCCAACTGCAACCTGGATATCTAAAGTATCACCCCCTGCGATGCCTGCTGGCGGGTGAATGATGACTGTGTGACAGATATCGTCGCCTTCTGGGTACAAGGCTTTCTGGACTCGCAGTGGTCCCTCATGCAAACTTTTCTTAAGGACAGTACCAATGGGGGTGCGCTCATAAGATAGGCTCAGCTTAGCCATCCAACTAGGGCTTAGAGACCTGAATAGCTGCTTTACTGCGTTATCTGGAGCCAAAAACATGTGGTTAAACCATTTCAGTGAATTCAGCATCCACTTTAAACCGAAATCATCTCCTGAACACCATTCAGATCCATATCAGCACCTTTGCCTTGCGCGACGACTTCACCGCGGCGCATCACAATATAGTTATCTGAGAGCTCTTTTGCAAAATCGTAATACTGCTCTACCAATAAAACAGTGATACCCATCTCATCAACTAATTTACGAAGACAGCGCCCAATATCCTGAATGATAGATGGCTGGATACCCTCGGTAGGCTCATCCAAAATGATCAACTCTGGCTGAGACATCAATGCACGCCCAATTGCTAACTGCTGTTGTTGGCCTCCTGATAAATCACCGCCCCGACGCGCCTTCATATCCGACAGAATTGGAAATAGCTCGTAGATATATCCAGGGATATTTTTTGGGCTTGAGAATTTTGCTGCCCCAATGAGCAGGTTTTCTTCGACTGTGAGTCTTGGGAAAATTTCTCGACCTTGAGGAACATAGGCAAATCCACCGTCCACCCGAGACCACGGGGGTAGATTGGCCAATTCTTTTCCATCCCAAGCAATCGAGCCAGTCTTTACTTTCACCACACCCATAAGCGATTTGAGCAAAGTGGTTTTGCCAACGCCATTACGCCCAAGCAAACTGGTTAATTGACCCTTGGGGACTTCAAAATTCACATTACGCAAAATATGGCTTCCACCATAATATTGATTGAGATCTTTGACGATAAGCATGATTAACGCCCTAAATACGATTCGATTACGCGTTCATCACGCTTCACTTCATCCAAAGTGCCTTCGGCTAGAACTGAACCTTCGGCCAATACAGTCACCTTACCTTTTGGGCCCGCTAAAGCAGCAACAAATTCCATATCATGCTCAACTACCATCATCGAGCACTGACCACGCAATGAATTTAAAAGCTCAGCCAAGCGCATAGTTTCCTCATCTGTCATCCCTGCAACGGGTTCATCAAGCAATAACAGCTTGGGCTGCTGCATTAAAAGCATACCAATCTCTAAGCGCTGCTTTTGACCATGCGATAGAAGGCCGGCTTGACGATAAGCCTCTGATTCAAGCTGAGTCAGGGCCAGCACAGCCTCCATTAGTTGGCGTCCTTCAATATCCACTTTAGCAATCAAGGAGTGATGCCATGATTTATCTCCAGCCATCGCCAATTCAAGATTCTCCCAAACCGGATGTTGCTCAAATACCGTGGGCTTTTGGAATTTTCGACCCACCCCAATCTGAGCAATTTGTGGCTCGTTCATCGTCATCAGATCAATGGTCGAACCTAAATAGACAGAGCCATCAATATCGGCAATGGCAGAGCGGGTTTTACCGGTAATAACATCCATTAAGGTTGTCTTACCAGCGCCATTGGGCCCAATCACACAGCGCAGTTCGCCGACATCAATCGTTAATGACAATTTATTAATGGCCTGAAAGCCATCAAAATTGACCGACAAATCTTCTACATAGAGGATTCCAGTATGAGAAGTATCGATTCCCTTTTCAAGAAAGTGAGCGCTCATTTTGACCCACCCTTCTTAACCAAGAATTTGTGATAGATACCCAGCAATCCATTTGGCAGAAATAAGGTTACTAATACAAACATCATTCCTAGGAAAAACAGCCAATATTCTGCAAAGTTAGTGGTAAAGAAACTCTTAGCCCCGCTCACCGCAAAAGCGCCAATAATTGGACCCAGCAAAGTACCCCGTCCGCCCACCGCAACCCAAATTGCCATCTCAATCGAATTGGTAGGAGACATCTCTCCAGGATTAATGATGCCCACCTGCGGAACAAATAAGGCTCCAGCAATGGCGCATAAGATGGCAGATAGAACCCAAATAAAGAGTTTGTAGCCTAAGGGGTTGTATCCACAGAACATCAGACGAGATTCTGCATCCCGTACCGCTGTAATCACCCTTCCCATTTTTGAGGTCACCAGGGCTCGGCAAAGAATAAAACTGCCCAACAGGACTAAGAAGGTAACAATGAAAAGAGTGACTCGAGTGCTTGGGGCACTGATGGAGTAACCCAATATCCGCTTAAAGTCCGTGAAACCATTATTGCCACCAAACCCTGTTTCATTTCTGAAGAAAAGAAGCATGGCAGCGTACGTTAAGGCCTGAGTAATGATCGAGAAGTAAACCCCTTTAATTCTTGAGCGAAAGGCAAAATACCCAAACACCCAGGAAATAACACCCGGCACCAGAATTAACATTAACAGCATCCACCCAAAATGCTCACTGCCCTTCCAGAACCAAGGCAATTCTTTCCAGTCTAAGAAAACCATAAAGTCAGGCAATTCACTTTTATAGACGCCCTCTGTGCCAATCTGACGCATCAGGTACATACCCATAATGTATCCACCAATGGCAAAAAATAAGCCATGGCCTAAACTCAAAATTCCACAATAGCCCCAAACTAAATCCAGTGCTAATGCCGCAATGGCAAAGCACATGATCTTACCAATCAAGCTTAGCGCATAGGCAGACATAAAAAACATACTTGTTTCTGGCACCACCAAGGAGAATATCGGCACCCCAATTAATACACAAAGCGTCAATGCAGCCAAAGCAATATAAGCGCGCTTACTAAGAATCGATTCCCGCTCAGGAACCTTTAAGCTAAAGCTTGAAGAAGGGGCAAGTTTTTTAATATCCATAATTAATCAACGCTCCTGCCTTTTAACGCGAAGAGGCCTTGGGGACGTCTTTGAATAAAGATAATGATGAATATCAGGATGGCAATCTTAGCCAGTACAGCGCCAATGAAAGGCTCAAGTAGCTTGCTTGTGATGCCCAGCCCAAATGCACCATAAATAGTACCTGCAAGCTGACCAACGCCACCTAGGACAACTACCATGAAAGAATCAACAATATAACTTTGGCCCAAGTCAGGTCCAACATTACCAATCTGAGAAAGCGCAACACCCCCTAAGCCTGCAATGCCAGCACCAAATGCAAAGGCATACATATCCACACGAACTGTTTTGACACCCACGCACGCGGCCATAGTGCGATTCTGTGTAACTGCTCTAACGAAAAGCCCTAGACGAGTTTTATTCAGAACTAGCCAAGTGACGATCACTACTGCAATCGCAAAAGCAAAAATAATGATGCGGTTATAAGGTACAACCAAATTAGGTAATACCTGCATAGCACCAGACATCCAAATTGGGTTAGCGACCTCAACGTTTTGTGCCCCAAAAATAGTCCTTGTCATCTGGATCATGAGCAAGCTTACGCCAAATGTAGCTAGCAAGGTTTCCAAGGGGCGACCGTACAAAAATTTGATCACCGTTCTTTCGATCAATATGCCAACGAGTGCTGCAGATAAAAAGGCTACCGGTAAGGCAAATAATAAATACCAGTCCAAATAACCTGGTGCATATTGCCTAAAAAATCCTTGTACAACATAAGTTGCGTAAGCACCGACCATCAGGAACTCACCATGCGCCATGTTAATGACCCCAATTAAGCCGTAAGTAATGGCCAAGCCAAGAGCGCAAAGCAATAGGACACTTCCATAACTTAAACCAGCAATCACATTACCAAGAATTTCGCCACTAAACTCCGATTTCTTAATTTTGGCTATCGCTTTTTCAGCTGCCTCCTGCACTGGACCGCCCTCTTTTGCTAAAGGCGCCAGTAATGCAGCAACCTGCGGATCACCACTATCACCAAGTAGCTCGATAGCTTTTAATTTGGATTCTTGGTTATCAGATTGCAAAGCTAGAAGGGCCCAAAGCTTTTCTACTTTTGGCTTTAGTGCGGGATCCTGCTCAGAAATAAGCAATTTTTCTACTAGAGGAAAGGTATCTGGCTCAGGATCTTTAATTAACGCATCTATAGCCTTTGCGCGAATCTGAGGATCTGTGGACGCTAACTGTAAACCCAGCAATGCGTTATCTACTTTACCGCGCAATTGATTATTCAAAACTACATCTTGCAGCTCTTCTGACTTTACAGAAGCAGCTTGTCCGGTCAAAGGATCGATATGCTGATCGCCTTTTTGAATAACAACACCCTGTGGCGACAAGAAAAGACTTTCAGAACTTAAAGCCTGAAGAATGTCTAATGCCTCAGGGCTACCCTCTTTCGATAGGCTCTGAACAACCTTAACTTTGGCGTCAAAGTTATCAGTAAATAGGGGCTTTAAATCTCCAACGCTAATTTTTGCAAAAGTAATCCCGCAAGCAAAAATACAAATAGCCGAAAAGATTAGTTTTGAAAAAAATGGGAATTTCATAAATAAGTTTTGAAAGCCCTCCCTCAAATGAGGGAGGGAAATCCTATTGAAAATTACTGTACTGAATCAGGCTTGCCTGCATTACCGTCGATGTACTGACTCCAAGGCTTAGCTGGAATAGCTGTAGGAGTTTTGTAAATCACATTGAACTGGCCATCCGCCTTGATCTCGCCGATCATAACTGGCTTAGATAAATGGTGATTAGCGCCCATCACTTCAAGATAACCACTTGGAGTGTTGAGTTTTTGGCCAATCATTGCTTTACGCACAGCATCAACATCAGTAGTTCCTGCTTTTTCAACGGCCGCTTTCCACATCAAGATACCAGTACGGCTTGCTTCCATTGGGTCATCAGTCAAAGGCTTGCTTGCGCCTGGAAGTTTCTTCTCGGTAGAGTAAGCTGCCCATTGTTTTTTCCATTCGTCGTTAACTGGATTCTTAATGGACATGAAGTAGTTCCATGCGGCTAGCTGACCAACCAAGGGCTTGGTATCAACACCGCGTAGCTCTTCCTCGCCAACAGAAAATGCTACTACTGGAACATCTTTAGCTTTTAAGCCAGCATTACCCAACTCTTTATAGAAAGGAACGTTTGAGTCGCCATTAATGGTAGATACAACCGCAGTCTTACCGCCCTGGGAGAATTTCTTTATATTGGCAACAATAGTCTGGTAATCAGAGAAACCAAATGGTGTGTAAGTTTCTTGAATATCATCATCCTTTACGCCCTTTGAATGCAAGAAAGCGCGCAAGATTTTATTTGTAGTGCGTGGGTAGACATAGTCAGTTCCCAAGAGAACCCAGCGCTTAGCGCCACCACCTTCTTTGCTCATTAGGTACTCAACGGCTGGAATAGCCTGCTGGTTTGGTGCAGCACCGGTATAGAACACATTACGAGACATTTCTTCGCCCTCGTACTGCACGGGATAAAAGAGCAAGCCATTGAGTTCTTCAAAGACCGGCAATACAGATTTACGTGAGACAGAAGTCCAGCAACCAAAAACAACCGAAACCTTATCTTTAGTTAAGAGCTGTCGCGCCTTCTCTGCAAATAATGGCCAATTTGAGGCTGGGTCAACGACTACTGGTTCAAGCTTGCGACCTAAAACACCACCACTCTTGTTAATCTGATCAATCACCATCAAATCCATATCTTTTAGTGATGTTTCAGAAATTGCCATGGTTCCAGACAAGGAATGCAAAATACCGACCTTAATTGGTTCTTTGCTTTGAGCTATTGCTAAATGACTAAAGCCTGCAAAACTTAAAGCCGCTGCTAATGCTGATAACTTCAAAATTGATCTACGTTTCATCTCTCACCTCTTGAGTAAATTAATCAGATGGGCACACATACCTACCGCCTGAAATGATTAGAGGATGTTTCAAGATGGTGCAAATAAAAGAAATCACTACCATGGGGCTTATGCACCAAGAAAGTGCCATTAATTCCCAAAATACGCGCTAACTAGCGGTCTTTGAATGCGGGTAATTAAAAACTACCCCGAAGTGTGGTCCACAAGAGAGTCATTTGTAACGCCAGCTCTCATACAACCAGAAAGATGAAATGTCATAGATACGTTATGAAATAAATTTAACTACAGCACAATTTCATTTTGTACGCGAATAAAAAGAGATATTCCTTGATGTTGACTAAAAAAGTAAGATTGGCATTTGCCCTAAATTTACCCTAAATTGGTTTTTTTAGAGCAGCATCCTTTATACGTATGGCTCAAATAACTATATCGCTCCCATCCATCATTGGAGCAACAGCTAATCTCTTCTTATTTTGATTTTCCACGGACACTTTTTATCGATATTTATTACTCATTATTTTAGTTTGTTTTAGCAAGAGGTCAAATAAACCCTGATCTCTAGAGCGCTTAGGAGAAATGTTTTTGGAAAAGAAAAAGCAAGCAGACGACGGGAGAAAAATCACCTGAAAGTGGCCCTTTATTTGCTAAGTAATTTTCTTTAAATCATTCAAGATTTAGGGCAAGCATTTGCTAAGGGCTTACCAGCTACACGATCTTTGATCCAAGACAAATAGAATGGCCTGGATACCCCGGGAGTTGTAAAGTGAGTCTGCTCACCCGGCAACTGCATTCTCCCAACATTACCACCCAATTTACATACTTGCTCCTGATATATCTTATGCATGATTGGCGGAACGGTTGTATCTTTTGATCCAAAATAAATCTGCACAGGAGCAAGAGGCTTCACAGATAAGACGCCGCCTTTTAACATTGCCTCTGTCCACGCTAAAGTATTTGATGGTTTTTTCTTCAAGAGAGTTGCGTAGCTTGAACCATATAAGAAGTTAAAAGTATCACTTGAAGCATGCATACATTTGTTGTCCAAAATCTCATTAACAACCTTAGCACCCTCATCCATAAAGAGATCGGTCAACTTGAGATTAGGGAAAGCCGCTTGGGTGCCCCAGTAGAACATTGCTGTATGCGTGAAATTAAAGACATTATTTAAAAACATCTTTTGAGAATCTGCGAAGTATTTATCCGCAGCAGCCTGATTTAGTTTTCCTGGAGGTACTAATATTGAAATATCCTCTGGAGCTAAAGCAACAAAGCCAATGACATCAAGGTTATCCCAAGCCGTACCTGTTTGATTGATGTAGTCAGGCATCCCCGCTATCGCAATTGCTGCACCACCGCCTGTTGACCAGCCATAAATCAAGGTCTTTTTATTGGCCCCTGTTTCACTCATAGAACCTGCTGCGCGTGCAGCATTTATGGTATCCATGCCATTGGAAGTGGCAATTGTGTATTGATGTCTACCACCGCCGCCTAAGCCCTGATAGTCGGTTGCAACTACGATATATCCCTCCTTAATGAATTCTTCGATGGCCGGAATTCCATAATCTGACCATGAATTTCCTCCAAGTAAAAAATACTCGTTCAAAGGAACTACAGGATTAAAAATTTGAGAAGGCCCGCAATTTTGAGCCGTGCCAGTTGTCCCGTGTCCCCAAGACATCACTGGTCGGCCACCCATTGGTGCAGGGCTCGTAGGAGCAACAACTAAACCAGTGGCAATAGTTTTAAGGCCAGTTACATCCGATGAAATATAAGCAATTCTCCAAGCCTGAGCTCCCTTAACAGCCGTTACAACTTCCTCCTGTTTGATTACCTGCCCTAATTTACCTTCGGGAGCCATCTTCATGACGGCAGCATAAAAAGGCTGCATGGGCGGCTCAGCACATACGGCAAAAGAAAAAATGCTGAGGAGAAAACCGAGCATTAAAACTGAAAAACAAGCAATCTGTTTCATAGTCCAGATGGTTAAGTATGATTAAGGAACCATTATTAAACACTAGCTCTAAAGGCTTTCATAGCGCTCACATTAGGATAATTTAGTTGGCCCTTACTGGCCGATTTGAGACGCCTAGACCCACCAAGCCAATTTGAGACGCTCAACCCCTCAGTCACCCTGCCGCTTCAAGATTTGATATTGATTAACATGTTGCCCCCATTTTTTGGGTCCAATAAAAAACCCACACTAAAACAAAGTTTCAACAATGTCTGACTCACCTAAAACGTAAAGCGCTTGCGGAGCATTGCATTACCGCCAGCCGAACGATTGGTTGAGCCACCGTTGCCGGTGAGGTTTAGGCTGGTATCTTTGGGAGCCTTTTGTTTATCAGCATTACTCATTGAGGGAAATTGCTCAGGGTTAGCGGCTGAATCCTCTTTGCTGGCACCACTCACAACTGAAGAATTTTTTTGAACTGGAATTGCACTCGCTTTATCAGCATCCACTAGATTGTCATTCGCGTATACGAGTCCAAGAGATTGAAAGCAAAAGAATGCAAATAACGTCCTTAGAGTGATACGCATAAATTAAACCTTCTGATAGCTAAACGCCTGATTTAAAAAATTTTGATAGTCTGTTGTTACCGCTAGATCAACACCCCTATCCAATGAACTGGTGCTAAGTCCCGGCCATTGCCCCATAACTTGACCGCCAGGTACTTTACTTCCAAGAATAAGCCCGAGAGAACCGTGTCCATGATCCGTGCCATTACTTCGGTTACTACGTAAGCGTCGTCCAAATTCGGTCATCATCACCAAGGTATAGGGTTGTCTTTTTGCTTCCATATCTTGAGCGAAAGCCGCTAGGCTTAGGCTCAAATTTTTAATCTGCCCATTCAGTCTTCCGGGTTGATTTTCATGAGTATCCCATCCAGATTGATCTACCCACGCATACTGCAATCCAACATTGGCATCGATCAACCTAGCAACTGAGCGTAAACCCACGCCTGGATCGGCATTGGGATATGGGGTTTTACCAGAACCCTCATATGAAGAAGGTTTGGCAAGCCCTTTAGTAAGGGTCTGATTAATAAAATCCAAATTACTGAGGTGATCTTTCATCCAGGGTGCAGCGGGAGTATTTGCATCTACATTGCATAAGGCGCTCACTGCATTAAAGCCACCATTACCGTTTGGTAAGGCAATTCCATTTTGAAGATCGCGAACAGCTATAGCTCTATGAGCACCCTGCATAGATCTTGGAGAATTATTATTGCCAGCAAACAATGGCACTGAGTTTTTTTGAAATCGATCTTTAGTAATAATCTGTCTAGCCATCCAGCCCAAGTCATCGGGTAATGCATTAAGTGAGCCAACGCCACGCTCCATGATTTCTTGTGCCTCAAAATGAGATCTAGTTTCATCAGAGATGCCGATTGCCGGCCAGACTATTAACTTCTTGTCTGTATATAGGCTTGCTAATGGTGCCGCTTCAGGATGCCAATAAAAACTTGTATTTCCTAATTCAACTTTCCCGCTGCTGATATCAACTCCAAAGCGCATCTCGGGGGGCCTTGCGGCAGTAAAGTTCTCATCATTTAACGGGGATAGTATCGATAGACCATCAGCGCCGCCTCTTAGAAATACCACAATGAAGGGATGAGACATTTGTGGAGCCATTAATACGGTACCTGACTTTTTTAGGTCTTGGGAAAAAACAAAATCCCCAATTCCGGCAAAAGACGCAGCCAAACCCAACTTTAAAAAATCACGGCGGGGCAAGTGATTTAAGTTCATGCTCTCTCCCCCGCAGAAAAATCTGGCTCTATTGCCTCAGTCTGAAATGAGGGGGAGCAAGCGAGATATCCAACCATTTTTCTTGCCACTTTGATATCACTTACACGCTCAAAACCAGTCAAGCCTTGTGAGCAAGTCAGCGCCTCAGAAAGCTCAGGTCTAGGACGTCCAAATAAAGGCTTTTCCCAGCGCGATAAAAGTTGACTATAAGTTGGCCCAGGCGGAAGATCACTAAAGGGATTCCACTCACCAGTTCCCCACCAATTTTCAGAGAGGCCTTGAATGAGATTCATCCGCTGCCTTAAGTAAGCAGCGGATAAATTCCACTGTAAACCATCAGGGGGGCCTTCGGGAGAAACCCAACCATACAGAGCTGGACCAGCAGATTCAACCTGACCCATAATTTTCCCTTCAGAAATATCGAAAGGGAGATTCACTGCGTTAATAAAAGCCGCAGCAAGGCGCATTGGTTTTCTGACTTTTTGACGCCCCTGTTCGGGGATGGTTGATGCTAACTTTGCTACATGCTTAGAAAGTATGCTCAGTTGATTTGGGGAGTTTCGATGATCGATAAATACTGCTTGAGCACTTTGAATCATTTTTTCTGATGGCTCATCGTTAATCATGCGCTTGATTAACTTGCGCATTAAATGATGTGCAGTGGCAGGATGAGATGCACATAAATCCAATACCTTCTTGCCATCTTTCATGGGCCCACTATAGGGCTCAAATTCAGTTGCGAGAATTCGCTTTTGGTAGTTATCGTGCCAGGATTCTAAATAAATAAACTGCCCAGTTTTTGGAAGGCTTTGGCCGCCACCGATACCAGTCCCGTCTTCCACAGTCCAACCAGTAAATGCTCTAGCAGCCTCATATACGTCTTGATCTATATAACCCTTGGGTTTTCCTTGCAGAGCCCCTGGAACCTCACGCCATTGTGCGTAAAGATTGTTGAGGTATGCATCCCTCCCCAGAGTGTGTAGCTCAAATAACTCTCTAGCGTAATTCTCATTGGCGCTACCTGCACGAGAACTCTTGTTATTGAGGTAATAGAGCATGCATGGATGAGTAGCAGAAGCCTCTAAAAATTGCCGAAAATTTCCAAAAGCATTCTTGCGAATTACTTCATTTTCCCAATGAGGTAAAAATGCCCCAACGTTTTGTTCGTATCCATAAACTGAGAAATGATCTCTCCAAAAACCAACCCACTCTTCTTCCCAATAACTTTTTGACTGAATAGCGTTTAGTAAAGCAGCAGCTTGAACTTCTTTTCTGGGGCGAGACCTCTCTGGTGGAGGCATTAACTCATCTTTACCCGTATATTGAAATAAAGTAGAAATACTGGCATTTAATAAGCTCAAAGGCTTTAGTTCATCTACAGCGGGATAATCCTTGCCATCCTTGAACTTTCCCGCAGGATAGCGCTCCCGAAGAAGCACTTGATTGAAATCACTATTCAATTTCAGCGCCTTTTTATAAGATAAATTTTTATTTCCCTATGGCAGCACTGTTTTGATTTAGCTGTTGATTTAAGGTGTTCTGCTCAGTCTTAGTGATATGCCCACCATTTTGCGAGGCCATATTGCGCTCTTCTTGGCGAATGTTCTTATCGTTTTGTCTTAAGGCCTGAGCTTGAGATTTACTCATTTCCCCACTTTTCACTTCATTTGTAATGCGTCGATTTTGATTCTCTAAACGCTCATTCACCTGTGAGCGGCGAGGATGATTCTGTTCCCACTTAGAGTTTTCAGCATAACTTACACTACCGAAGCAGATTAGTGACGCAGCCAATATTACAGAGGAATAGGACTTTGAATTCATATTACCCACCTTTCTCGTTGATATATCAATATAACGCTTAGACAAGGTCAAGGTTGACTACTTTTACTTTTTAAGTTCATGTGAATCAGGCATGAAGTAAAACAGCGTAGATGGAATGCATTTTAAATATTAAATATCTGTAATGCGGGATTAATGGTGCACCGCATTAAAGCAATAAGGGCAACCTAAGTTGCCCTTATTAAAATCAATTCATACATCAAGCAGTGCTTAACGCAATTTAGATAACTTTGCTTCTAGTTCAACCGCTAAATCCAGAGCACCCATATAGCCAGACTTTAAGTGGCTTGGTAAATCCGGATCACCAACCATACTTCCCAATGTTTCCACTAGGCTATAGACAAGTCCTTTAGCGGCGCCTGCAGCGATCGTATTGTTAGCTACAGCATCATCAATATGATTGACTGCATCTAAAAAATAATCGTGACCTGGGAGTCCGTCAGAATCGAGAATTTCTTTGCTCATTGATATCGTCCTATGAAGTTCAGAATTACAACATTTGATCTACTTTATAGAAGAACTTGCGTGCATACGCCAGAATTTCTTTATCAGTAGGATGGTCAATAGTTTCAACACCAACAATGTTTGCAGCAACCTTAGAATCATGGTGGTGAGCATGCTTGATTAATTCTAATTTTGCAGACCCTGGCCCAAGCACCAAAATCTCTTTAGATTCATTAACAGCCTGAATCACTGAATGAAGATATTTAGAATCTAAAGCTAGTCTTCCACTACCCACTTCTCCAGCCTTATGGTGCAAATGTGAATGAGTGGATTTGCTTCCGATGATTTCAGCTTCGCTGGCATCCGCACTCAAAAAAATGACGTGCGCTTCTTTGTGATCGATCCAAATAACTGCGTGATTTAATGACATATTCTTCCTATTTTGAATAAAGACTACCCCCTCAGAATACCCTACCTAGAAGGGGGATCCAACATCTCAGTTGATTTAAGTCAAATGGTTGGATGTAGTATTAAGTTCGCACACTGATCATCACTATATTTAGGTACTTTATGGCCTCTTCAGAAAATAGAATCCTGCCGATTCGCTTTATACCCTTTACCCTCTGCTTTGTTGGAGTGGTGATCTCTTTTTTCAGCTTAAAGCTTCATCCGCTGGCCCCCTATTTTTTAGCCATCTTTAGCTTTCTTGCTATTGTCGGAATTTACGACCGGATGCAAACAAAGGTAGCCATATTACGTAACTACCCAGTCATTGGGCACTTACGTTTCATGCTCGAATTTATTCGCCCCGAGATTCGCCAATACTTTATTGAGGGGGATAACGATGAGACGCCTTTCTCTAAAGAACAGCGCACCCTAGTCTATTCACGAGCAAAAGCGGTTCCCGATCAAATTCCTTTTGGTACGACCTTAGATGTGATGGCCCCTGGCTATCAGTGGATTAACCAATCTTTAGTGCCTACACATTTACCAAGCCATGATTTCCGAGTAGAAATTGGCGGCAAGGACTGCACACAAAAATACTCTGCAAGTATCTTTAATATTTCAGCAATGAGTTTTGGCTCACTGAGTGCCAACGCAATTCTGGCACTCAATCTTGGTGCTAAGCAAGGTGGTTTTGCACACGACACAGGCGAAGGATCGATTTCTCACTACCACCGCGTTTATGGCGGTGACTTGATTTGGGAAATTGGCTCTGGGTATTTTGGCTGCCGCAATCAAGACGGCACTTTTAATGCTGAAAAATATACTCAAAATGCCGTAGATCCTCAGGTCAAGATGGTGGAGATCAAGCTTAGCCAAGGTGCAAAACCTGGCCATGGCGGCATTCTGCCTGGGCCTAAAGTGACTGCGGAGATCGCAGCAGCCCGCGGCGTGAAAGAAGGCGAAAGCTGCATCTCCCCTTCCTCGCACAGCGCCTTTTCGACACCTCTAGAAATGATGCACTTTGTGAAGCAATTGCGCGATCTATCTGGCGGCAAACCTGTCGGCTTTAAGTTATGCATTGGTCACCCTTGGGAATGGTTTGGCATTGTTAAAGCCATGTTGGAAACCAATATTTATCCTGACTTTATTGTTGTGGATGGTTCCGAAGGTGGCACCGGTGCATCTCCGGTTGAATTTACGAATCACGTTGGTACTCCACTACAAGAAGGCTTGCGCTTAGTTCACAACACCTTGATTGGCGTCAATCTTCGTGACCAAATTAAAATTGGTTGCTCGGGGAAAATTATTAGCGCATTTGATATGGCGGTAGCTTTTGCACTCGGTGCAGACTGGTGTAATAGTGCCCGTGGCTTTATGTTTGCTATTGGCTGCATACAGGCCCAAGTTTGT
Organism: Polynucleobacter asymbioticus QLW-P1DMWA-1; assembly: GCF_000016345.1. Lineage (NCBI taxonomy): Bacteria > Pseudomonadati > Pseudomonadota > Betaproteobacteria > Burkholderiales > Burkholderiaceae > Polynucleobacter > Polynucleobacter asymbioticus. The sequence goes on from NC_009379.1 coordinate 1,266,912, forward strand.
AATACCGGCTTCTGCCCTACTGGTGTGACCACTCAAGATCCTGTACGTCAAAAAGCTTTAGTTGTTCCCAATAAAGCAGATCGCGTCTTTAATTTCCATAGAGAAACACTCAAGACACTTAAAGAGTTGGTGGAAGCAGCAGGATTACATCACCCAGGTGAAATTGATGCGCCGCATATTGTCCGACGCATCAACAAGAATGAGGTAAGACTTCTGTCCTTCCTGTTACCGGAGATGCCTGCAGGGCTCTTACTCAATTCTGAAACAATTGATCCTGCCTTGAACCTACCAAGAGTATTTGGAATGTATTGGCATAAGTCTCAGGCCAGTAGTTTCGCGGCCATTAAGGGTTAGGCCCTAGCACTTTTAATCTCCATCTTGTGTTGATACATTTCCAAATCAACCTGATGGAGAACTTCTGAAACAGAGGCTGAAGCTTTTGAATATGTAACCGAGCCAATGCTCAAAGAAACTGCATAGTTTGCTTTTTGCATTTCTTGGTTTACCTCTCGCTCAATATCGCCGCAGAGTCTTTTCATTTTTAACTCATCATAATTTTGGGCAATGATCAAAAACTCATCGCCTCCTAGTCGACAACAAGAGACAACCTCAGATGAAAATTCCATTAATAGATGGGCAACTTTGGTTAGCACCTGATCTCCTACTGCGTGTCCTTGTAAGTCATTAATCTTTTTAAAATCATTTACGTCAATCATGGCAATAGAAAACGTTTCGCGACGATCTTCTAGTTTGGCAAGCGACTGCTCAATGGCAATACGGGCCCATCGCCTATTCCATAAACCCGTTAATGAATCGGTGTTTGCGAGGAAATTAACGCGCAACTGACTGCGACGCAGTGACCTTGCAAGCCACATAATTAATAGAGTGGAAAGAAAACGTATTACTAAGTTAAATATCTCTATCTTGGTAAAGTAGAGCGGATAATAACCATCCCTATGAAGAAAATAATTTTCGAATAAGAATGTAAGAGTAAAGGCTAGGATAACTACCTTTTTTGACTTAGCGTTTAATGCAATGATTGCTGCTGGAAATAAGTAGAGCAAAACAAATCGGTAATCATCGGGCGAGAGGATATCGAGAAATAGAATTAAAAAAAGCAAACCAAACCCCAATAGGACTGCTACCTTCGGCTTAACAATAAAAGGGGCAACGTTATCGTTATATTGGTTCATTCCCGATCAACCCAGGTAATCGTGTTAGCAGCTACAGGCGTAGGTCGATAAACGTAGGTAGCGCGTGGCGACACCATAAAACCGTTAAGGTCATAAAGATAGGACCGCTTTCGCGCAAGAAACTTATGCTGCACTAACTTTCCCAAATCGCGATTGAGCTGCGGGCACTTCGGATAGTTATTTAATCGATACATGACTTTTGCACCCGTAGCTTTTGAGTACTCAGTAATCAAATCGGGATTGCACTCCTCCAGCCAAGACGGTTGATGTCTCAATCTATTTAATAGCCAGCGATAGCGATATTTTGAAAGCATTCCGCATATTATCTCTAAAGCTAATAACCTTAATACTTATCATTTATAAATAATGTAATCTATTTTGGTGCATTTCCCTAGAAAGGCAATAACACCCTTTTAGAAATAAATGACCTAAATTCACCGCTAATGGGGTCTTTAAAGGCGATTTCCTTCGCCAAAAGCTGCAATGGTTTGGAAAAATCCAGGTCGTACTCCTGATAAGGGGTCAGGACTGGGTAAATTTGATCATGTTTAATTGGCGCCCCCAAAGCATTAAGGTGGCAGCGCAATTGATGCTTTTTGCCGCTTCCAGGGCCGAGGCAATAGCGGGCCCAGGGTTCAGATGCCTCCAGTAGCTCAATATAGGTATCAGCATTGGCCTCGCCCTCCACTTCTTGCATCTGTAGAAAGTGCTCCGACTCTTCTAGACGACTACGGTAAGTCAGTGGCAGCTTGTTTGCGAGCTCTTTTGAGTAAGGTGCAATTGCCTCATACACCTTGGTAACGGTACGATCACGAAATAAATTTTGATAATTGGCTCGCTCATATGGGTTAATCGAAAAAATTACTAGGCCGGCAGTATCTCGATCAATTCGATGAATTGGGCTTAATGTTTGAATACCAGTTTTTTTCTTCAAGCGATTTAGTAAAGTTTGATGCAAGTAAAGACCACTTGGGGTGACTGGCAGAAAATGGGGCTTATCTGCCACAAGAATATGCTCATCCTGATAAAGAATCTCTTCTTCAAATGGAATCTCTGGCTCTCTTGCTAAACGCCTGAAATAAATGAGGTGAGTGTTAGGTCGATAAGCATCACTTGATAGTAATGGCTGATCATCTAGCGTTTTGATCAAGCCCTCATCGAAGCGTGCGGTCCACTCACTTGGGTCTATATGGGGAAATTGACTTGTAAAAAATTCAAGTAAATTCGCATAAGTCTGGTCAGCCGGCAGATAAACCCGCGATGCAGAGACCCCCTCCGAATTGACTTTCATACAGCCCCATATGATTGATTGGTGCTGTTGATTTTAAGTGATCTCGCTTATGCAGCGATCAAGATGTCGCCTAACTCCATCTTTTCCCACCAAATGAATGGTAAGAGATAAACAGGCTCACCCACATCCTGAAGAATCTCAAGAGCACCATCATTCGTCTTATTAGCCTCGTACTTTCCTGGGTTCAGGGGAAAACAACCTTTATCAGTGCCATCATTGCGACGCATTCTGGCGATGATATTGCGAGTGACATAGACGTACATAATGCCTCCTGTGATCTAAAGAGCCGACTGAATATGATTACGAACTACGGGATAAATCTGGGTATCCCAGCGTTTGCCATTAAATACACCATAGTGACCTACGCCGGCCTGCAAATGATGGGATTTCATATAACCAGGGAGACCACTGCAAAGATCTTGTGCAGCCAGGGTTTGGCCAATACCGCAAATGTCATCCCGCTCCCCCTCTACAGTGAGCAAGAAAGTTTTCTTGATCAATTTAGGATTCACTAAACGACCTTGATAGGTTAATTTTCCTACTGCGAGATCACGATCCATGAATACCTTTTGAATCGTTTCAAGATAAAACGGCCCTGACAAATCCATAATGGCAAAGTACTCTTCATAAAAATCATGAATGACATCTGCTTTTTCAGTTTCACCGTTAATACGATATTCATAGAGCTTTTTAAATGAATCCGCATGCCTCTCGGGATTCATACTCATGAATGCCATTAATTGCAAAAATCCTGGGTAGACCTTACGCCCAGTACCATTAAATTGCCGTGGAATCACACCTATCAACTTTTCTTCAAACCAGGATATCGGTTTACTTGTAGCCAACTCATTCACTTTGGTAGGGCTTTGACTAACATCGACGGGCCCTGCCATCAGAATCAGACTAGCTGGAGCATAGGGGCTTTTATCCTCGGACATAATCGCCGTTGCCGCTAAGCAAGCAACCGTGGGCTGACAGACCGCCATCAAATGGGTTTGGGGTCCAATCACTTGTAAAAAGTTAATGATGTGCTCAACATAAGAATCAAAATCAAACTCACCACAACTCAATGGAATGTCTCGGATATTGAGCCAGTCTGTTACATACACATCATGATCGCGCAGCAAGGTCTTAATGGTACCTGCTAATAAAGTTGCAAAGTGACCAGACATGGGGGCAACAAGCAAAATTTTTGGTTGACCTTCTACGCCGGACTTAGAAAATCGTACAAGATTGCAAAAATGGGTTGAATAGATAAGGTCTTCAGATACCGCTTGCTCTACCCCAAACGAATCCAAGACAGAATGAATTTTAAAATCTGGTCGAGTATGCGTAAAACCCAGCAATGAAATTTGCTCATAATGAGCAGCCAACCGTTGCATGGGATTTAGGGCGAAATTTCCAAACCAATTATTGGAGACTCGCTCTGACGCCCTAGCAAAAAGACGAACTGGGTTATGCAAATTGGCAAATGTTTGGTATGCCTTGTACATCATCTATGTGCACCGCTTTCTATATGACGTAATGCGCGCTCAGTAGTCTTTAGTGTCGGATCAAAGACCCGACTCAAAGACACATCATTCGCGATAATGGCAGCTGTTTGTGCTGCGCGTGCAGAAACGATTGATAAATTAACAAATCCTGCGACGTTGAATGTCTTCAAAAGATCAAGATCACCATCATTTGATGTAAGCTCCCCTGACTCAATCTTCTGATACAGGGCGCGGTAATACTCTCGTAAACCATCAAGCTCTTCGGCAAGCATCATGATGCGCTGAAATAGCACAGTGAAATCAGACGCAAGTGGATTAGTCTTGATTACTTCCATGGAGTAACTCCAGGAACTTCTGCTGGGCCGACTGATACGGGCACACTTCCAAAGTCAGCAGGGCCAACGATTTCTAAGTACTCCATATCTGGCGAGTAATCAAATAGGTAATGGGTAATACCCGGCATCTGATGCACTACATCGCCGGCCTCTACCAATGTAACCTTATCTTCGTACATGAATTTCGCCCAACCTTTATTCATGATGACGATTTGAAAATCGGCCACATGGTAATGCCAACCGGTTCCATCAACTGGGGGCTTGTTTGCCTTTACCAGATGAGCAATTACCTTGCCATTAGTGGCCTTAGCGACGCCAAGATCACGATATAAAAAGAAATCCCTCAAGCCGCCAGGTAGAAACTGTGTATCTGCTGGTTTTATATGAGAAAAATGGGTATCACTTTTAAGCTTTTCTGGTGCATTCATGATTAAAACTCCACTTCAAGTTCTTCAATGTCATCGGGTTCTTCAAGGGCGCCCATCACCCACTCCTTCATCTCTGGCATTGCCATGATGTGTTCGCAATAACGCGCGCTCGCAGCATCTAGCTCTACGTGATAAGTCAGGAATCTGGTAACGACTGGTGCAAACATGGCATCAGCCAAAGTGGGCTCTTTCCCAAATAAGAAAGGACCACCGTATGTGGAGAGGCAATCTTGCCAAATCACCAAAATTCGATTGATGTCAATTTGGGCTTTTGACCAAACCTTAAAGGAGGCAAATTTGCCTTTAATATTCATCGGCAAAGATGCTCTCAACGCTGAAAATCCTGAATGCATTTCTCCACAGATGGATCGGCAATGCGCTCTAGCCGCTGGATCTTTAGGAAGCAAATGGGCTTTGGGATTTAATTCATTGAGATATTCACCAATAGCCATGGTGTCCCAGACCTTACAACCATCATGGTCGAGTCTAGGCACCAAAATTGACGGTGAAAGTAACAATAGTTCTGCTCTGTTATCAACATCATCCGGATGAACAGCAATTTCTTGAAAAGGCAGTCCGGATAATTTCAAGATTAGCCAACCACGCAAAGACCATGAAGAGTAATTTTTGCTACTAATCGTCAAGGTGGTGTTCTTAGACATATTCGCTTTCAAAAGGGGTGCAACTACAACTTATTCCCTTTGAATCAGGCTAAATCCCTGATATGCCCTGTTTTTGACGTGTTTTACCCATTATTGGGCGTAATGGCCTTTTTAAGCACTACTCTTGTGCGCCGCAATAAGGTGCATAAGCCACTTAGCCATAGACTAGATTCATGTCTATACACGCCGCCCTACACCACGTTACCGAATATGACTATGACCGCTTGGTCGAGCTTGGCCCGCAAGTAGTGCGCTTGCGACCCGCCCCCCATTGCCGCAGTCACATTCTTTCTTATTCCTTAAAGATTGAGCCGGAAGGCCATTTTGTTAATTGGCAACAAGACCCATACGCCAACTATCAAGCCCGTTTAGTTTTTCCCGAAAAGACTAAGAAATTTAAAGTAACCGTTGATCTGGTTACCGAGATGGCGGTATACAACCCATTTGATTTCTTTTTAGAGCCAGATGCGGAGAACTACCCCTTCACTTACAACTCTGAACTTAAAAAAGAATTACGACCTTATTTGGGAAGAATGCGCAATGCGACTTTGAATAAGTATTTCAAGGGAGTTGATCGCAGCGAGCGGCGCACGATTGATTTTTTAGTGGCTCTTAATCAAAAAGTTCATCAAGATATTAACTACACCATTCGCATGGAACCCGGGGTTCAGACTCCAGATGAGACCTTAGATTTAGCGAGTGGATCTTGTCGAGATTCAGCCTGGCTAATGGTGAACTTATTACGCTTGAGCGGTTTGGCAGCGCGCTTTGTTTCCGGTTACCTTATTCAATTAAAGCCTGATGTCAAAGCCCTTGATGGGCCTAGTGGTACTGAAGTTGACTTTACTGACTTGCATGCGTGGTGTGAAGTCTACTTACCAGGTGCAGGCTGGATCGGCTTAGATCCGACCTCAGGTCTCTTTGCTGGTGAGGGTCATATTCCGGTAGCTTGTACTCCCGAGCCTTCTGGAGCAGCCCCAATTGAGGGTGGCGTAGATCCATGTGAAGTGGAATTTAAGCACACGATGGAAGTGACTCGTATTTATGAATCACCTCGTGTTACTAAGCCTTACACAGAAGATCAATGGCAAGCCATTGTAGATCTTGGGTATAAGGTAGATAAGCAATTAGAAGCAGGCGATGTGCGTTTAACGATGGGTGGTGAGCCTACCTTTGTTTCCGTCAATGGTCGTGATGAACGTGAGTGGAACTTGGATGCACTTGGACCCACTAAGCGGGGATATGCAACGGAACTAGTAGAACGTCTACGCAAAGAATATGGCGATGGCGGTTTCTTACATTTCGGCCAAGGAAAATGGTATCCAGGTGAACAACTTCCTCGCTGGGCTCTTTCGATTTATTGGAGGGCTGACGGACATCCCATTTGGAAAAACCCTAAATTATTTGCTGATGAGCGCGACCCCATCATGTACACCAGCAAAGATGCAGAGAAGTTTGTACATACCCTCTCTAAAAATTTAGGCCTATCAGATCAATTTATTGAGCCTGCCTACGAGGATGTGTTTTATTACCTATGGCGAGAATCAAAATTACCCGTAAACGTAGATCCTTTTAAATCGAATTTAGATGATGAAATGGAGCGCACTCGCTTGAAGCGGGTCTTTACGCAAAAACTGGATTCTGTGATTGGTTATGTATTGCCAATTGAGGCCGATAAGGGTCAAAGTTACTTTGACACCACTTGGAAAACAGGAGCTTGGCTGTATCGCGAAGATCGACTGTATCTATTGCCTGGCGACTCTCCGATGGGCTACCGCCTGCCCCTAGATTCATTGCCCTGGACTAACAAAGCTGACTATCCCTACATGATTGAGCAAGATCCTTTTGCTCCAAGACCGCCGTTACAGGCAGTTGCACCCGTAGTTCATCAACAACCAGGCGTCACTAGAGCTGGCACCAGCAAGAATCCTGGCGTTGGGAAGACTATTTGGAGTCAATCACAAGAAGTTCGCCATCCACAGCGACAAGAATCCGCAGCATGGATTACGAGAACAGCATTGTGTGTTGAGACCCGTGACCCTATGCGCTCCAATGGGCCTGATGCTGAAAACAAACATGGCGGTAAAAACGGTGCGCTCTACGTATTCATGCCCCCATTGGCGCGCATCGAAGACTACCTCAACTTATTAGAGGCAATCGAAGCTACCGCTGAAGAATTGCAATTCCAAATTGTGATTGAAGGTTACCCTCCTCCACGAGATCCACGTCTCAAATTATTACAAGTCACACCAGATCCGGGTGTGATTGAAGTCAATATTCATCCAGCACACAATTGGGATGAATTGGTTTCCCATACCGAATTTTTATATCAGGCAGCCTTTGAATCGCGCTTATCTGCCGAGAAATTTATGACAGATGGAAGGCATACCGGAACCGGTGGTGGCAATCACTTTGTGATGGGTGGTGCAACCCCAATAGATAGTCCTTTTTTACGTAAGCCTGAACTCTTAGCCAGTTTGATTTTGTACTGGCATAACCACCCTAGCTTGAGCTACCTCTTTAGCGGCATGTTTATTGGCCCTACAAGCCAGGCTCCACGCGTTGATGAGGCTCGTAATGACCAACTCTATGAACTCGAGATTGCATTAAAAGAAATTCAGGAGAATCGCAAAAAGTATGGCCAAAGTATGCCGCCATGGCTAGTTGATCGTACTTTACGCAACATCTTGATTGATGTGACCGGAAATACGCATCGCAGTGAATTCTGTATCGATAAGATGTATTCGCCCGATAGTCAAACCGGGCGATTGGGTTTGCTTGAACTGCGTGCATTTGAAATGCCTCCGCATGCACATATGAGTATTGTTCAGCAACTTCTCATTCGGGCTTTAATTGCACGCTTCTGGGATGAACCCTATGTTGCTCCGGCAACTCGTTGGGGAACCGAACTCCATGATCGCTGTCTATTACCAACATTTATCAAGATGGACTTTGATGATGTGATTGAAGAAATGCAGATGCATGGCTATGACTTCAAGCCTGAATGGTTTGCTCCGCACTTAGAATTCCGCTTTCCATTGATCGGCAAAATACAAACCATGGGTACAGAAATTACCCTACGTAATGGACTTGAGCCGTGGCACGTGATGGGCGAAGAAAATTCAGCAGGTGGAACTGCCCGCTATGTAGACTCTTCCATTGAGCGGATTGAAGTGCGGGTTACTGGACTCAATCAAAGTCGCTATACCGTGACCTGTAATGGTGAAGCTTTACCACTACAACCTACTGGGGTAGCCGGCGAATATGTCGCTGGAGTTCGTTACAAAGCCTGGAATCCACCTTCCAGTCTCCACCCTAGTATTGGAGTCCACGTGCCTTTGACGTTTGATGTCATTGATACTTGGATGAAGCGTTCAGTTGGAGGCTGCCAGTACCATGTAGCTCACCCGGGCGGACTGAATTACGATACCTTCCCAGTCAACGCCTATGAGGCTGAAAGTAGACGTCTATCGCGCTTCTTCAGGATGGGTCATACACCTGGAAAAGTTGAAGGGGTGCAGGCCAACATTGACCTTCCAGCTAGCCGTGAATTTCCATTCACACTAGATATGCGTCGATGAGACAATAGCTTGTGGACGCATCTCAAGCCAGCCCTTTGAAATCTATAACCAACCCCTCTCTTGTGGATGAGATCACTCGCCTAGCACCTAAGGCGAGTGAGGGGCATTTCGACGAGTTGCGCGGGAATGGCTCAGAGCTATTGCCACATTGGAAAACATTTTTTGATCAACTGGAACCTTCTGGACTCTCTGACTTAGATCAGCGCACTTTAGAGCTTGATCGTCAGGTCAGAGAAAACGGCATTACTTATAACGTCTATGCCGATGAGTTTGGCCCACAACGCCCGTGGTCTGTGGATTTATTTCCCCTCATCATTAATACTGAGTCTTGGCAAGAAATTCAATCAGGGGTTTTGCAACGTGCTCGTTTATTAGAAGCCATAGTCCAGGATATTTACGGCCCTCAAACACTTCTGAAAGAAGGTTATATTCCACCTGCATTGGTTTATGGGCATCCAGGCTACCTAAGATCAATGCATGGCGCCAAACTCAATAATCGCAAACATCTGCACATCATTGCCTTTGATTTAGCTAGAGCCCCCAATGGGAAGTGGTCTGTGCTATCGCAACGTACTCAAGCACCATCGGGCCTTGGATACTTATTGGAAAACCGTAATCTCATTGCGCGCCAATTTCCAGCAGCCTATGAAGCGATGCAAATTACTCCACTGGCAAATGCCTACCGCGATTTAATTGATGCCCTAAAGCTTGAAAGCCCAGCAGGTTCAAATGCGCACATTGCCCTACTGACTCCTGGTCCTTATAACGAAACCTATTTTGAACATGCCTATCTGGCACGCTACTTAGGCTTAACTCTAGTTGAGGGCGGTGATTTAACTGTCCGTGACCAGCGCCTTTATTTAAAAACTGTACGTGGATTAGAGCCAGTAGATATCCTACTCAAGCGTCTAGATGATGAATTCTTAGACCCGCTAGAGTTACGCTCAGATTCGACTTTGGGGGTGCCTGGCTTGATGCAAGTCATTCGCGCAGGCAATGTCATTCTTGCTAACGCCCCTGGATCAGCCTTCTTGGAATCCCCTGCTTTGCTGGGATTTTTACCAGCTATTAGCGAACACTTGCTTGGGGAAGAAATTCAATTACCAGCAATGGATACTTGGTGGTGCGGAGAAAGAGCAGCTCTTGAAGCTGCCATTCCCAATCTCGGCCACAGCGCTATTAAGCCGACCTACCCCAACGGTAGCGGGCACCAGAACTATGAATCTGCCTTAGGCGGTGAATTATCACAAGCCCAGTTAGATCAATGGGTGGGTCGCATTACGCGTCAGCCAGATGAACATACTGTTCAAACCTACATTCCGCTGGCACAGATGCCAACCTGGCTCAATGCTTTTAATTTAAATGATGCTTCTTTAATTGAACCCCATTCATATATGTTGCGGGTCTTTGCCCTTAGCAATGGTGCTGATAGCTGGCAAGTATTACCTGGTGGACTTGCACGCATTGCCGGCAACAACTCTGGGGTAGCCTCCATGCAACGAGGTGGTAGTAGCGCAGATGTTTGGGTTCAAACCCAGCAATCCAATGCAAATCAAGAGAACCATACCCAGCAAGTAGCGCCAAATAAAGAAATACTTCTGCGCAAGCGTATGGTGACAAGTCGCGCTGCGGAAAACTTATATTGGTTTGGCCGTTATACCGAGCGAAGTGAGAATATCCTGCGGCTCGCGAAACTCTACCTTGAAAATATTAATAGCGAATACACTCCTTCTCGATCGCTATGGTCCTGGCTAGAGAATCTTTGCCATCACTATGGTTTAGTACCTGATGGTGTTCCTAGTAACTTTGATCAAGGGGATATTCGTCATCGGATATTTGAGCGCACCTTAGTGCACTCACTCAACGCGTCAGAGAATGTCACTAGCGTTGGCTTTAATCTCAACGCCATGAAGCGCACAGCCTCCAATGTTCGGGAACGGCTTTCTACAGAACAATGGAGCACGATTAATCATTGCATTGATCAGTTTGAGCAAGACTGCCATAAAGCCAACTCCTTTCATGATTTTTCCTCATCGCTAGCGATTGATGCGCTCAAGCAAGCGAGTAGCTCACTGGCCGCTATTACAGGGGCGCAAACCGACCGAATGACTCGCGATGACGGCTGGCAATTGCTTTCTATTGGTCGTCATATTGAGCGCTTATCGTTTCTAACGACAGTTTTAGATTCTGCAATCCAAGCAGGTCTATTAAACAATCCGAATTCTGATAGCTCTGGCTATACCGCTTTATTGAATCTATTCGATAGTACGATTACCTTCCATGCCCAGCATCAGCAGAGCCGCGAAATTGCACCGCTAATCAGTTTATTGGTGCTCGATGATGAAAACCCTCGCTCATTGGCATGGGTTAGTAAAGCTCTACGTGCTCGACTATCAAAGTTAGCTGGCACCGAGCGCAATAATCCAGATCAATTAACAAGAAGTGTGACCAATCTTCAAGATTATGATTTGTATAAGCTATCTTCTGTTGATGGTTATGGTAATTTCTTCGAATTACGAAACTGCTTGTATGCCACATCACAATCAGCCTGGAATGTTTCTGATGCCATTGGCGCGCGCTACTTTACGTTAATCCACGCTAATGAATACAGCGTGCAATTTTAATATTCGAATATCATGCTGCTAGAAATTACTCACGATACTCATTACTCTTACGATCCTAACGTAGAGGTTGCACAACATTTTGCCCACCTCAAGCCGGCGTCACAAAAATCACAGCAGGTTTTAAAAACACGGCTCTTGATCTACCCCAACCCTGCCTGGAGCGATGAAAGCCTGGATGATTATGGGAATGTGCGCACTTTTTTCTCTCTGCAAAATAGACATAGCGAACTTCGAATTACAGCCAAGTCATTGATACAGACAAATGAAAACGTGCAGATGGGGCCCGATCCCGAAAATACCCCACCCTGGGAGTCTGTACGCGAATACTTTCGCTATCACTCGAATACTCAGTGGGACGCGGCTTCCGAATTTTTATTTACCTCCCCTTTTATTGCCCTACGTGCAGAGTTTGCCGAATTTGCGAGAGCAAACTTTACCAGCGGAAGGCCAATCTTAGAGGCTGCAATAGATCTGACTCAGCGCATCTATGGTGAATTTCACTATGTCAGTAAGAGTACTGATATTGGCACACCAGCACTTGAGGCATTAAATAAACGGCAAGGGGTATGCCAGGATTTTGCACATATTTTGATTGCCTCATTGCGTAGCATTGGGCTTCCAGCAAAATATATCAGTGGTTACATCCTCACAAACCCACCACCCGGACAGGCGCGCCTGATTGGCGGTGATGCATCCCATGCGTGGGCATCTATTTATATCCCAAGCATTAATGAAGATGGGCAGCTGTCAGAGGGAATGTGGTGCGACCTAGATCCAACCAATAATCGCTGGGGTTATGAAACCCCTGGTGATGATTATGTCCATTTAGCTCAGGGAAGGGACTATGCCGATGTCTCCCCTATTCGCGGCGTGATCCATGGTGGCGCTGATCACACATTGGATGTCGCTGTGACTGTAATGCCAATTGAGCAATAGATTTCTTATTGGGGTGGAGAGAAGATCAGCTTTAACTTCTCACGCAGTGTCGGCTTTTGAATGACTCCTCTTATCAAGTCCTTCCAAACCTTAAAGACTACATTCACAGGATTCTTTGAGTAGTTCGGATGTGTCAGTCCATAGACAATTTCTGTATTGGGATCTTCAGCTATATAGGTTCCAAACATTCTGTCAAATATAACCAGAACTCCACCATAATTCTTATCGAGATACATGGGGTTACTTGCATGGTGCACACGGTGAGCCGACGGGGTATTAATAATGCCCTCTAAAAATCCTAAACTTGGAATCAACTTGGTATGCAGCCAAAACTGATACATTAAATTGAGAGAAAGTGCCGTAAATACCGCTACAGGTGAGAACCCAATTAAGACTAGGGGAAAGAAAAATATCCAAGTAAAAGACAGAAATGGCAACCAACCTAAGCGATAGGCAGCAGAAAGCGTCATTTCATTGGGAGAATGATGAGTGCTATGCGTAGCCCACATTAAAAAGACTTCATGTGAAGCCCGGTGATACCAGTAGTAACAAAATTCTAGGCCTATAAATAACGCAGGGTATGTCCACCACTCATCGGGCACAGTAAACAATCGGTACTGCCAAATAAAACTAGCCATCAGCCCTTGAATCAATAAACGATTAATGATCCCTGTTATTTGATGTCCAAGGCCAACCCCTAGTGAAGTCGCACTCTCAATCCATGGGTAAGATTTCTTATAACGCCATTTATAAATCAGCGATTCAAGAATGATTGCCAATGCAACCACCGGCAAGAAAATGAGGAGCTGCTTATTGTTAAGAAATTGTTCCATTTGCGTATCTTAATTCAGGTATCAAAGTCTTACTTTTTGAGCTTGGCTAAGGCCATCGTCATGGCATTATTCATCGGCGCTGACTGTTGGCGTCTATCTTCTTGAGGCTTTCTGACTTCCGCCCCCTTGGGTCGATTTGGGGCTCGCTGTTCAGGTTTAAATCCCGCTTTTGGCGCTTCATCTGAAAGACGCATTGTCAAGGCTATCCTTTTGCGCTTTTCATCTACCTCAAGAACTTTTACCTTCACTACCTGGCCCGCTTTGACAACGGTATGTGGATCCTTCACAAACGTATTAGATAAGGCGGAAATATGTACCAAGCCATCTTGATGAACACCAATATCCACGAAAGCACCAAAAGCGGCCACGTTAGTCACTACACCTTCGAGGATCATGTCCGCTTTGAGATCGCTTATTTTCTCGACACCCTCTTTAAAGGTAGCAGTGGTAAATTCTGGTCGTGGGTCTCTACCCGGCTTTTCTAATTCCTTGAGGATGTCAGTCACTGTAGGTAAACCAAATTGACCGTCAGCATATTTTTCTGGTGAAAGTGACTTAAGTAAACTGGCATCGCCAATGACTTCTTTCACGCCTTTTTTAATATCTTTGAGAATTTTTTCCACCAAGGGATAAGACTCTGGATGTACTGCAGAAGCATCTAATGGATCATTACCATTCATGATGCGCAAAAAGCCAGCGGCCTGTTCAAAAGTTTTATCACCTAAGCGTGGAACACTTTTCAGATCAGATCTGGATTTGAATGCACCCTTACTATCGCGATAGGCAACAATACCTTCAGCTACCGTGCTGGAAAGTCCTGAAACCCTAGATAACAATGGCGCTGAGGCGGTATTAACATCGACACCAACCGCGTTGACGCAATCCTCCACGACTGCGACTAAGGATTTTGCCAATTGCGTTTGCATGACATCATGCTGATATTGGCCAACACCAATCGACTTGGGATCAATCTTTACTAACTCAGCTAGAGGATCTTGTAAACGGCGTGCAATTGACACCGCGCCACGCAAAGAAACATCCATTCCTGGAAGCTCCTTAGATGCATATTCAGAAGCTGAATAGACAGAAGCGCCCGCTTCTGAAACCACTATCTTGGTTAAACCAAGTTCTGGCTTTGCTTTAATCAAATCTTGCGCTAATTTATCTGTCTCACGCGAGGCGGTACCATTGCCAATAGAAATTAATGTAGCATGATGTTTCTCAGCAAGCTTGGCTAAGGTTAGAAGTGAGCCAGTCCAATCATTTTTGGGTTGATGTGGGTAAATGACATCGGTATCCACTACTTTTCCAGTCGCATCTACTACTGCCACCTTGACACCAGTTCGCATACCAGGATCTAAACCAATAGTCACCCGTGGACCAGCTGGCGCAGCCAAGAGAAGATCTTTGAGATTGCGCGCAAACACATGAATTGCCTCGGCTTCAGAGCGCTCCCTGAGGGCGGTCATGAGTTCAGTCTCTAGGTGGAGTGAGCATTTAATACGCCATGTCCAGCGTACTGTATCTGCAAGCCATTGGTCGGCAGGACGGCCATCATTTTTAATCTTGAAATGCGTAGCAATACGCATTTCACAAGGATTGTGTGGGGAATCCCATTTAGGCTTTTCTTCTTCGCTATCCAAACGCAAAGATACCATCAACATCTGTTCGCGGCGCCCTCTAAATAAAGCTAGGGCACGATGCGAAGGAATTGCCTTGATAGATTCAGAATAATCAAAGTAATCCGAAAACTTCTCACCCTCTTGTTCTTTACCAGCAATCACCTTGGACTCAACTACGCCATGATCTTGCAAATAAGTTCTTAATGATTGAACTAGAGCAGCATCCTCAGCAAAGCGCTCCATCAAGATTTGTCGCGCACCCTCTAGTGCAGTTTTGGTATCAGGCACACCAGGGTTCTCGGTCTCCTCAATCTTAAAAGCTTCCTTAAGATATTTGGCAGCCTCTGCTTCTGGATTTAGATTTGGGTTAGCCAATAGATCATTTGCCAAGGGCTCTAGGCCAGCCTCCAAAGCAATTTGAGCCTTGGTTCTGCGTTTTGGCTTATACGGTAGATACAAATCCTCTAAGCGTGTTTTATCTTCAGCCAACATAATGGCTTTAAGCAACTCAGGAGTCATCTTGCCCTGCTCTTCGATTGAAGTAACAATAGTTTTGCGGCGGTCCTCTAACTCACGCAGATAAGTTAGACGCTCCTCTAATAATCTCAACTGCACATCATCAAGCCCCCCAGTTGCCTCTTTACGATAACGGGCAATAAAGGGTACCGTTGCACCCTCATCCAATAAAGCAACTGCAGCAGCCACTTGGTTGGGTTTAGCAGAAAGTTCTAGGGCAAGACGTTGTTCAATCGATGGGAGCATAAATACTTCTAAAGTGGTTGTAAGCGCATTTAAAAGATAGAGAATAAACTATCCCGATGAATCCAATCCCACCAGCAGACCCTCAAAATTCGATGCCAAGATGGATGGTATTTTTGTTCGCTTGCGCCTGCGGCCTAATGGTTGCCAACCTCTATTACGCCCAACCCCTTATTAGCCTCATTGCCCTCGAAGTTGGCCTGGATGGGTCAGCTGCCAGCCTCATTGTTACCCTGACTCAACTAGGCTATTGCACAGGGCTAATGCTCCTAGTCCCGCTTGGAGATCTTCTCGAAAATCGTAAATTAGTCGTTCTTACAATCTGTGGCGCAATCATTGCCTTATTGATGGCCACGTTGTCTCAAACAGCAACCTGGTTTTTAATTTCTGCATGCCTTATTGGAATTGGCTCTGTGGCGGTTCAAATGCTCTTACCGATTGCCGCCAATATGACTCCGGAGAAAAAAAGGGGGAGCACTATCGGCAGCATTATGAGCGGCTTATTGCTCGGCATTATGTTGGCTAGGCCTATAGCAAGCCTAGTGGCTGACTCATTTGGCTGGCGAACCGTTTTTGGTGCTTCGGCCATACTATTAATAGTATTTGCAATCATCTTGTGGATTTTATTACCTATTCGCAAGCCCCAATCTAAGGTTAGTTACTTTTCACTAATTGGTTCACTTTGGATGCTCTTAAGGGATACACCCATCTTACGACGTCGCGCACTTTATCAAGCCAGTCTATTTGCCTCCTTCACCCTATTTTGGACAATCACCCCAATATTACTTTCAGCCCCACCATTCAACCTCACCCAAC
Organism: Polynucleobacter asymbioticus QLW-P1DMWA-1; assembly: GCF_000016345.1. Lineage (NCBI taxonomy): Bacteria > Pseudomonadati > Pseudomonadota > Betaproteobacteria > Burkholderiales > Burkholderiaceae > Polynucleobacter > Polynucleobacter asymbioticus. Next base: position 1,283,485 of record NC_009379.1, read on the forward strand.
AGGGAATCGCGTTCTTTGCATTTGCTGGTGCAGTTGGAGTGTTGGCAGCACCTATTGCAGGAAGATTAGCTGATCGCGGACACACCAAGATCACCACCCTATTTTCTTTGGCAATAGGGTCTGGCGCCTTTCTCTTAGCTTTACTAGCGGGCAACTCTGGGTCACTAGCACTACTAGTTGTATCAGCAATATTGCTAGATTTAGGAGTGCAAAGCAATGTCGTTTTAGGTCAGCGCACTATTTACCTGTTGGGCGCAGAAGTAAGAAGTCGTTTAAATGCGCTCTATATGGCCATCTTCTTTGCGGGTGGTGCAATTGGGTCTGGTATTGCCAGCGTCGCCTACATATATGGTGGATGGAGTCTGGTAGCTTGGCTTGGATTTGCATTTCCAGCGCTAGGCTTGATCTTTTTCCTTACCGAATAAATAAGCCACCCTAGGGTGGCTTATTTATGACGCTAGAGTAAAGATACTCAAACTAACTCTTACTCGCGGGAAGCCTTCTTACGATCATGCTCCTTGAGGTGGCGCTTACGAATCCGTACGCTTTTTGGCGTGACTTCAACCAATTCATCATCGCTAATGAATTCAACTGCATACTCCAAAGTCAAATCAATTGGTGTTACCAAGCGAACTGCTTCGTCAGTACCTGAAGAACGTACGTTAGTTAATTGCTTACCCTTAATCGGATTCACAACTAAGTCGTTGTCACGACTATGAATACCAATCACCATGCCTTCGTAAACAGGATCACCATGTTTTACGAACATACGACCACGATCTTGCAACTTCCAAATAGCGTAAGCAACTGCCTCGCCATCATCTTGACTGATCAATACGCCGTTATGACGCTCACCCAAGATGCCATCTTTTGCAGGCGCATAAGAATCAAATGTATGACTCATTAAACCGTTACCCCGAGTCATAGTCATGAAATCGCCTTGGAAGCCAATCAGGCCACGTGCAGGAATACGGTACTCAAGACGGGTACGACCTTTGCCGTCACTCACCATGTCTTGTAATTCACCCTTACGCTTACCTAAGTCCTCCATTACGGAACCTTGAGTAGCATCTTCGACGTCAACCGTTAAGTTCTCATACGGCTCCATCTTGACACCATTCTCTTCGTGGAATACTACGCGTGGACGGGAAACCGCCATCTCATAGCCTTCACGACGCATCGTTTCAACCAAAATCGTCAAATGCAACTCACCACGACCAGAAACTTCGAATACGGTATCGTCATCAGTCTCGCGAACGCGCAAAGCCATATTGGCCTTCAATTCACGATCAAGACGTTCACGAATCTGGCGGCTAGTCACAAACTTGCCTTCACGACCAGCCAATGGGCTCGTATTTACCATAAAGTTCATGGTCAAAGTAGGCTCATCAATCTTCAGCATTGGCAATGGATCAGGTTTATCCACTGCACAAACAGTAGTACCAATCGCTAACTCTTCAATACCATTAATCAATGCGATATCGCCAGCAACTGCCTCATCAACGATTTCACGCTCAAGACCTTTAAATTTCAATACTTGGTTAATACGGCCTTTAAATGGCACACCATCAGGGCCATTCATACATACTACTTCCATGCCTGACTTGACTCGGCCACGACTAATACGGCCAACACCAATCTTACCAACATAGCTGTTGTAATCGATTGAGGAAATCTGAAATTGCAAAGGACCATCTGGATCATCATCACGGACAGGTACATGCTCTAAAACAGCATCGAATAATGGACGCATATCACCTTCGCGAACATCTTCCGTCAAGCCAGCATAGCCGTTCAAACCTGAAGCGTAGATGATCGGGAAGTCTAACTGCTCTTCCGTAGCTCCCAACTTGTCAAACAATTCAAAAGTGGCATTAATTACGTAATCACAACGTGCGCCTGGACGGTCTACCTTGTTGATTACAACAATTGGCTTCAAACCAAGAGCCAGTGCTTTCTTGGTTACAAAACGAGTTTGTGGCATTGGGCCTTCAACTGCATCAACCAAGAGCAAAACACCGTCAACCATAGAGAGCACACGCTCTACTTCGCCACCGAAGTCGGCGTGTCCCGGTGTGTCTACGATATTGATATGTGTGCCGTCGTATTCGACTGCACAGTTCTTGGACAAAATAGTAATACCACGTTCTTTTTCCAAGTCATTTGAGTCCATGACACGTTCGGTCATTTTTTCATTCGAGCGGAATGTGCCTGATTGGCGCAAGAGTTGGTCAACCAATGTTGTTTTACCGTGGTCAACGTGGGCGATGATAGCGATGTTACGAAGTGCGCGTTTAGTCATGTGAAGCTTCTAAAGTTAAAGATAAGTAAAAGGGTTTATAAAGAATTCAGTTAATAAAGCTTGTTGCTAAGCCTGAGAAATCAAGCGCTTGGGATGTAATACTCCCGAGCGCCAATCCGCAGTACCAATAAAGTTATGGGGTGCAGCAGTAGCGCGATAAATACGCACTAAAGCTTCAATGGAGGGAAGGTTTAACGGTACCCGCTGACCCATTTCCAAACGTTTTGCCTGTTGCTCATCAACTGTTAGATGAGGCAAGGTCTGCAATAAAGCATCTACCGGCAAGATATAACTAGAACTATCTTTTCCGCCATTTTGAATCGATTCAATTGTGAAAGATTGATCCAAGGTTAAATGCCCTACTTCAGTTCGGCGTAAGCCCACTAAATGTGCGCCACAACCTAAAGCATTACCAAGATCTTCAGCCAAAACACGAATATAAGTACCCTTACTACAGCTTACTTCTAATGTAGCCTCTGGCCATTGAACATTCGTCCAACGAATTTTATGGATGGTGATATCACGTGGCGCACGCTCTAACTCCACACCAGCACGTGCGTACTCATATAAAGGTTTGCCATCTCGCTTTAAAGCGGAATACATTGGGGGCACTTGAGAGATTAGGCCAGTAAACTTTGGCAATAAGGATTCCAATAATTTCAGCAATGCCGCATCATTTTCAAATGCGGGTAATGGAAGCTCTTCAATTATGAGACCCTCTGCATCACCTGTATCAGTACGCGAGCCGAATTTCACTTGAGCAATATAAGTCTTATCGGCTTCTAATAAGTCCTGAGAATACTTAGTAGCCTCACCCAAGCAAATGGGCAGCAAGCCAGTCGCCATAGGATCTAAAGTACCTGTATGACCAGCCTTGTCAGCATTGAAGGCGCGTTTGACTGCAGTAACCGCACCTTGGGAACTCATTCCGGCGGGTTTATCCAGCAACACTACGCCATCGATACGCGTAGACATTGGTTATTTGCTCTCGTCTTGTTGATCGCTCTCTACAGCCTGATCGATCAATCGAGACATTTCAATGCCATGCTCTACTGAGCTGTCATAGTGAAAATGCAATGTTGGCACAGTATGAATATGCAAACGCTTGAATAACAATGAATGCAAATAACCTGCTTTTTCTTGCAAAGCTTTTAATGCATGCTCAGGCTCAGCACCTAAAACCGTAAAAAATACTTTGGCATGGGCTAAGTCTGGAGAAAGCTCAATACTTTGCAGGGTAATTAAACCCAAGCTTGTGCTACGCAATTCACGTGGAATCAGTTCGGCCAGGTCTCGCTGAATTTGATCGGCGAGACGCTGGTTGCGATGAGGGCTAGTTTTATGCATATTTCGGCAGTCGACTTTGCTTAGAGTGAACGGGCGACTTCAGTCACTTCAAACACTTCAAGTTGGTCACCTTCTTTAATATCGTTATAGCCTTTTAATGACAGGCCGCACTCAACACCGGCGCGAACTTCTTTAGCATCATCTTTAAAGCGCTTGAGAGAGTCGAGTTCGCCAGTCCAGATAACAACATTGTCACGCAAGAGTCGAACGCTTGATGTACGTTTAACGATACCGTCAACGACCAAGCAACCGGCAATTGCGCCGACTTTAGATACTAAGAAGACTTGACGGATCTCAACGAGACCAGTGATTTCTTCTTTCTTATCTGGAGTCAACATGCCGCTCAAGGCTAACTTCACTTCATCAACTGCGTCATAAATAATGTTGTGATAACGGATGTCAACGCCATTGTTCTCGGCCAACTTACGTGCTGCTGCATCTGCACGAGAGTTAAAGCCAAAAATGACCGCTTTAGAAGCTACAGCCAAGTTCACGTCGGTTTCAGTAATGCCACCAACACCTGCGTGAACAATTTGAACCTTCACTTCTGGTGTAGAGAGTTTCATTAATGATTGCGCCAAAGCCTCTTGAGAACCTTGTACGTCAGCCTTAATAATCACAGGCAACAATTTAGCTTCAACAGCGCCCTCTTCCATGTTTTCCATCATGGTTTCAAGCTTGAATGCTTGCTGTTTAGCCAACTTCACATCACGGAACTTACCTTGACGGAAGAGTGCGATCTCACGAGCCTTGCGCTCGTCAGGAACCACCTGAACTGACTCACCGGCAGCCGGAACATCACCCAAACCTTGAATCTCTACCGGAATAGATGGGCCTGCTTCGTTACATGGCTTGCCATTTTCATCCAACATGGCGCGTACACGACCATAGGTTGAACCCGCTAGCAACATATCGCCGCGCTTGAGCGTGCCTGACTGAACCAATATGGTTGCAACAGGACCCTTACCCTTATCTAAACGGGCTTCGATCACCAAACCTTGTGCAGGCGCATCTTTAGCCGCTTTCAGCTCCAAAATTTCCGCCTGCAACAATACGTTTTCTAACAAAGCATCAATGCCTTCGCCAGTTTTTGCAGATACGGGAATGAATGGCACATCGCCACCGTATTCTTCAGGAACGACTTGCTCAGCGACTAATTCTGTTTTCACGCGCTCAGAGTTGGCTTCAGGCTTATCAATCTTATTGATTGCCACAACAATAGGTACGCCACCAGCTAATGCATGATGAATCGCCTCTTTAGTTTGCGGCATCACACCATCATCGGCTGCAACTACTAAGATCACAATATCGGTTGCCTTCGCACCACGAGCACGCATTGCCGTAAAGGCTTCGTGACCTGGAGTATCCAGGAAGGTAATCATGCCGCGAGGTGTTTCCACATGGTAAGCGCCGATGTGCTGAGTAATACCGCCAGCTTCGCCTGTAGCAACTTTAGCTGCGCGAATTTTGTCGAGCAGCGAAGTTTTACCGTGGTCAACGTGACCCATGACAGTAACTACAGGAGGACGTGGCAATAACTCTGCATCATGACCATCAGTACCCAGATCTAAATCAGGATCATCTAACTTAGCAGCGTGGGCTGTATGGCCCATCTCTTCTACGATGATCATCGCTGTATCTTGATCGAGCACTTGGTTGATGGTAACCATCTGACCCATGCCCATCAATAACTTAATTACTTCCGCACTCTTCACTGCCATTGCATGAGCTAACTCAGCAACAGTAATGGTTTCTGGAACATGAACATCACGAACCACCGGTTCAGTTGGGACTTGGAAATTAGTATCGACATTGGCCTCAGCAATTTGACGTTGCTTCTTGCGACCACCGCCTGAGCGCCAACCACCAACACCGCCAGAAGAATCACCGCGAGTCTTCAGACCACCAGGTTTCTTGGCGCCTTCTTCTTGCCAGGTTGATGAAGTTTCAGCAGACTTGATAGTCTTGCCGCCAACTTTAGCGACAGCCTTTTTCTTATCATCAGCACCTTCAGGTTTTGCTGGCTTATGCAATGTGCCTTTTTTCGCTTCTTCAGCAGCAATTTCACTTGGCGCTTTTAGAACACGGGCAGGTGCACTCATCATGTCGCGAATTGCCAAAGCTTCCGCTTCTGCAGCTGCACGACGTACACGAATATCGGCCAACTCTTTTTCTTTAGTAGCAGCTAAATCTTTAGCAGCCTTATCAGCAGTTGCTTTTTTCTCAGCTGCAGTAGCGGCTGCGTCAGGAGCATTGTCAACAGGCTTTTCTTCCTTCTCAACAACTGGAGCAGCCACTTCTTTTTGACGCGCTTCTTCAGCCGCTTTCATTTCCGCTTCTTGACGAGCCAATAACTCGGCTTGACGAGTTGCTTCAGCTGCACGCTTTTCTAATTCCTCAGCAGAGAGAATAGATTTCACTGGCTCTGTAGGTGCAATTACTTTTGCCGGCGCCTCTTCTACTTCTAGAGCCGCTGCCTCATCACTACGCTTCACAAGCACGCGTTTTTTACGCACTTCTACCTGCACGGTTCGTGTACGACCAGCAGAATCTGCCTGACGAATTTCAGAATTCTCACGCTTAATTAAGGTGATCTTCTTACGTGCGCCAGTCTCAGCGCTGCCATGTTCTTTTTGCAAATGCTCGAGCAGAACAGTTTTGTCCTTTTCGGTAATGCTATCGTCCTCAGAACCTTTTTCGATACCGGCCGCCTTCAACTGCTCTAAGAGGTCTGGCGCGGTACGTTTTAATTCTTTAGCGAGTACTTTTACTGTTGTTGCCATGCACTACTTCCTCTCATGAAGTAAACCAATGTTCGCGCGCTTTCATGATGAGCGTTTTCGCAGTTTCTTCGTCAATTTGTGTCGCCTCAACCAGCTCATCAACAGCTAGTTCAGCAAGGTCGTCACGGGTATGTACTTGATTGTCAGCAAGCTTGGCAATCAATTCTGTAGTCATTCCGTCTAAGGAACGTAAGTCTTGTGACACTTCGCCAATACGCTCTTCTTTTGCCAACTCCATCGTCAACAAAGAATCACGTGCGCGTGTACGCAACTCATTCACAGTATCTTCATCGAATGAATCAATCTCTAACATTTCAGACAATGGTACGTAGGCCACTTCTTCTAACGTATTAAAGCCTTCTTCAATCAAAATATCAGCCACTTCTTGGTCAACGTCCAATTTGTCCATAAACAATTGACGTACAGAAGATGCTTCTTTTTCAGTTTTCTCAGCAGACTCTTCAGGAGTCATGATGTTGATTTGCCAACCCGTCAAATCGCTCGCCAAACGAACGTTCTGTCCGCTACGGCCAATCGCAATAGCCAAATTCTCTTCATCAACAACCACATCCATCGCATGACGCTCTTCGTCAACAACGATTGAAGATACTTGAGCTGGAGCCAAAGCACCAATCACGAATTGCGCTGGATCTTCAGACCACAACACAATGTCCACTGCCTCACCAGCAACTTCATTGCGTACTGCAGTCACACGAGTGCCGCGTACACCAACGCAAGTACCGATTGGGTCGATGCGCTTGTCATAAGTAATAACAGCAATCTTGGCACGGATACCAGGGTCACGAGCTGCGCCCTTAATCTCTAGTAAGCCCTGCTCCATCTCTGGAACTTCGTTTTCAAACAACTTGATCAAGAAGTCTGGGCAAGTACGAGAGAGTTCGATTTGTGGGCCACGTGCTTCGCGATCCACTTTAAGGATGTATGCGCGTACACGGTCACCGGAACGTAAATTTTCTTTAGGGATCATTTGATCGCGACGAAGCAATGCTTCAACACGACCTGATTCAATAATCAAACCATTTTTGTCAGCACGCTTGACAGTACCAGTCATGACTTTTTCGCCACGCTCAAGGTAGTCGTTCAAAATCTGTTCACGTTCAGCATCACGAATACGTTGCAAGATCACTTGCTTAGCAGCTTGCGCGCCAATGCGTCCAAAAGCTAAAGATTCGATTTGCTCCTCGATGTAGTCACCAACCTCAATATCTGACAGTTGTTCTTTTGCCTCGAATTGCAAAATCTCTTTATCAGGCTCTTGAAGACCTGCCTCATCCGGAACAACCAACCAACGTCGGAAGGTTTCGTATTCACCAGACTCACGGTCAATGGAAACACGAATATCTACATCTTCAGTTGCATAACGCTTCTTAGTGGCCGATGCTAGCGCCATTTCGAGCGCCTCGAACACAATAGCTTGATCAACGTTCTTTTCACGCGCTAGGGCGTCTGCCAACATGAGAACTTCTCGGCTCATGACTTTCTTCCTTTGAAATCAATAACAGGGACCAACCGAGTCTTATCGACCTCGGCTAAAGAAAACTCCAATTGAGACTCGGCGCCATCGGCGCCCTCAAACAACAAACCAAACTTTGCATCTGGTGAATTCAACTCACCACTCAACAAACCTTGCAATACACCACGAAAATTTTTGCGGTTACCTGCAGCAACACGCAACTTCAAATCCACTTCCATTCCAGTGAAGCGTTCAAAATCGGCCGCAGACTTCACTGGGCGATCTAAACCAGGAGAGGAAATCTCTAAGCGCTCGTAAGGAATATTTTCAACTGGCAAGGCGTAGCTCAACTGATGACTCACCTTCTCGCAATCGAGAACAGAAATCAAGCGCTCGTAATCCGGGTTTTCAATTGTGACGCGCAGTAAACCGCCGGCTTCACGCTCAATCTCAACTAGCGTGTAACCTAAGTTTTCCAGCTCGGCAGCGATGATTTGCTGATCTCTCACAACTTCCCCTCATACCAAAATGGCAAAAAAAAATGGGCTTCAAAGCCCATATTCTCGAAATTCAGAACAGGCCGACTTACGTTGATCGCAACATCAGTCGGTAACAACACTTGCAACACATACATGCTGCAAGACCAAAATTATAGCCGATTTTAGAGAAATCTGTTAGAAATCAGAAGCTTTCGCCAGGATTACGGGGCTTTCTAGGGCCTTTATTGAAGGGTTTTCTCCCTTTGGGGGCGCTTCGTTTAGGGCCATTACCCGGTGTTTGAGGGTTTCCAGTCACAAAAGCAGACTGGCCATGATGCACCTTTTTGGCCTTATTGCGATTTTGACCTTGGCCACCCTGACCGCCTTGGCCAGCACCTTGTCCTGGCCTGCCACCCTGAGTACGGCCCCGGAAAGGACCGCGCCCTTCGCTAGCAGCACCGCCGCCACCTGGTTTACCGCCCCTGCTTTGATGCGTGAGACCGTTATGGCCGCTAGCAAGGGTTAAGGCGTCACGCGAACCCCAGTAAGAAACTGAGGTTTGCATTGGATCCGGCTGGAAATCCTCACCTGCGGGGCGACGATCACGATTATTTGGATTGGGGCTACGACCCTTGTCTGACGGTTGTGGCATTTTTAGGCCTGCAGACTTCATCAAGTTGTAAATGCCGCCAGCCTCAATCTCTTCCCATTTGCCACGACGTAAACGTGGAGGCAATAAGAAAATGCCATAACGAGTTCGGATTAAACGAGATACTGTATGACCAACGGCTTCAAACATACGACGCACTTCGCGATTACGGCCTTCGCTTAATGCAACGTGGTACCAGCGGTTAGCGCCCTCACCACCACCCATGGCTAGACGCAGGAATTTAGCCTGGCCATCATCGAGCGTAATACCGCTCTTTAATAGTGCTGTGTTTTCTTGACTCAAGTCACCCAGAATGCGCACAGCGTATTCACGCTCAACACCATATCGCGGATGCATCAAACGATTGGCCAACTCACCAGAGGTGGTGAACAGCAACAAACCTTCGGTATTAAAGTCCAAGCGACCTACTGCGATCCAACGGCCTTGACGTGGCTTTGGCAAACGATCAAATACAGTTGGACGACCTTCTGGATCTGATTGGCTGACGATTTCGCCAGCAGGCTTGTGATACATAATCACGCGCGGCGGCTTAGTCTGAATCTTGCGATGTACTGGCTTGCCATTAATACGCACTTGATCTGTTGGTCCAATGCGTTGGCCAATATGCGCTGGCAATCCGTTGACTGATACGCGTCCTTGAATAATCAAGTCTTCCATATCGCGACGTGATCCCATGCCTACATCCGCTAAAACCTTATGTAACTTAACAGTATCTTCATCGTCAGCATCATCATCCAAACCATCGAGGTCTGACCATACTTCATCACGCAAACTCAGCGGAAGATCATCGACGTTTGCAAATTGCAAGCTACTCATCTCGTCATCACTTGGCATATCAGCATCTTCATCGTGACGCACGCGTTGCGCACGACGCTCAGCACCAGTCTGATGAGAGATTTCATTCTCATTCACACCATCAAGATTCTTTACTTCCTCAACCTCAGGAGCATCTAAAGCGGCATCGAATTCACCGGACACCACTGAAGCAAATAAGGCTTCACTCTCAGCCGGGTTGGGGACTAATTTGGAGGATTGGTTATTGCCCTGGTTATGACCGCCTTCGCGTGGACCATTACCTTCACCGCCCTCACGACGTGGCCGATCCTTGTTAAAGGGGCGCTTTTTATTGAACGGGTGTTTACTGCCTCCCGCGCCTTGGCGACGGGGGCGACGTTCGCCACGCTCTCCACCTTCGGTCTTGGCACCATCAGAATTTGATGGTGTTGTGTCCGCGTGGGATGGGGTTGCCGATGGATTTACTACCGGGGATGAATCGTTTTCGTTGGAGCTTGTCATTAATTATTATTTTGTTTCGTCTGAATGGTCTTCAGACTCAGGGGTAACTTCTTCAGTAACTTCGATGATGATTTCTTCTATTTCTTCTATTACCACTTCTTCAGAGATCACTTCTAATACAGCTTCTTCTACTTCACTAATTTCTTGAGCATCCGCATCAATGATGACGGTTTCTACGGTTGCTGACGGATCAAATTCCATCACTGCTTGACCTAATTGCTCTGCTGCAGCCATTGGTGCTGCGTCTTCCAAGATCGGCAGGCTTTGTAAATTCGTCAGACTTAAATCATCTAAGAATTGTTTGGTAGTGGCATACAAACCAGGTCGACCAATGGTTTCTTTGTGTCCAATGACTTCTACCCAACCACGATCTTCTAACTGCTTCATCACGTTGCTACTCACAGCCACACCACGAATTTCTTCGATCTCACCCCGGGTAACCGGTTGACGATAAGCAATAATTGCTAAGGTCTCCATCACGGCACGTGAGTACTTTGGAGGCTTCTCAGGAGTAAGGCGATCTAGATATTCACGCATCGAGAGTCGACTCTGAAAACGCCAGCCTGTCGCAATATGTACAAGCTCCATTCCCCTGTCATCCCAGGTACGCTGAATCTCAACCAAGGCCTCATCGATATCAGCTGTAGTGATGTCCTCAATGAATAAGCGTGACAAGTCAGCAACTGTAAGTGGCTCCTGCGCGCAGAGGAGGGCTGCTTCAATAACGCGCTTGTTGTGATCGTCCATAAGAGTCTGGCTATCAGGATTCATCCTGAATAGGCTTTAAAAATGTATTTCAGTAATGGGTTGGGTGTTTTCTAGCTACTACGGACAATCCATCTCATCAAGCTGTCCGCGCTGAAACGAAGTCCTTTTCGCTCACCGTTTGCCCATTATAAGGTAGGCTCAATACAATAGCCACATGCACAAAATTTCATCAAAATCTCCTCGCCCATCCATACAGCGCCGTAATTTAATAGGCTTAGGCATGGGTCTAGGTGCTTTAGTAGGTGCCGGCGGATTAAGTTCTTGCAGCCTCATGGGAAGCAAAAAACCCGTAATAGGCCTAGTCTTGGGTGCAGGAGCGGCCCGTGGCTTTGCCCATATCGGCGTTATCAAGGCTCTTGAAGCTCAAGGCATTCGCCCCGATATCGTTGTGGGTAGTAGCGCCGGAAGCGTGATTGCCGCCCTTCTCGCTTCAGGCCTCAATGGAAATGACATGAACCGTCTTGCCCTCAATCTCGACGAAGCGACGATAGCGGACTGGGGACTCCCTTTTGCAGGTCGCTTTGGGGGACTCATTAAAGGCGATGCCCTACAAAATATGGTCAATCGTGAAGTGCAAAATAAAACGATTGAACAAATGCGCATTCCGCTAGGAGTTGTTGCCACTGAATTGCAGTCGGGCAAAGGCGTTCTCTTTCGCACTGGCAATACCGGTTTAGCGGTACGCGCTTCGTGCAGCGTACCCGGCGTATTTCAACCAGCAGTCATCAATGGCAAAGAATATGTTGACGGTGGATTAGTGGCACCAGTGCCAGTGAGTTACGCAAGACAGATGGGTGCCACCCTAGTGATTGCAGTCAACATTTCCTCTGAACCAGTTCATCAAGATGCCAGTGGAACCTTTGGTGTATTACAGCAAACGATTTCCATCATGCAGCGAAGCATCAACCAATATGAATTAAAGAGTGCTGATATTGTGATTCAGCCGCAGCTGAGGCAGATGAGTAGCGGGGAATTCAAGTCCAGAAATGCAGCGATTCTTGCTGGTGAAGTAGCCACTCAGGAACAAATGGCTTTAATTAAGGAAAAACTGAGGGGCTAACGATCTTAAGGCTAAGAGGCTTGATGGTGCTCACCACAAGCGCGATTCCTAGAGACTAGGAGATTGACGTTTTAGATTGTTGACTTCGTTTAACAAATCTTGACGTTCAGAGTCATTGAGATTGTCGCTGCCGTCTAATCGACGCGCACCATCAAAACGTTTATCCCAATACAAGCTGCCTAAGTCATCAACGCGCACATTAGTACCCTTTGATGGCGAGTGAATAAATTTATTGTCGCCAACATAGATACCCACATGTGAAAAAGTTAAGCGCATGGTATTAAAAAATACAAGATCACCAGGCTGCAACTCATCACGAGTAATAGGCTTTCCAACACGGCTCATCTGGGTTGCTTTACGTGGCAACAAGAAACCCAATTTATCTTTAAAGACATAGCCAACGAAACTGCTGCCATCCAAACCAGACTGTGGCAATTCAGCATCCCAGCGATAACGCACACCAATCACTACCATGGCGCGATTTATTAATTCTTCTGATTTTCCGGAAACGGTATCAGCCAAACGATCGGAAACTCGGGCAATGTAAGCGCGCCCTGCCTGGAACATGCTTTCTTTAGGAACAACCGTCTCGGCAGCTGCATCCGCAGCATCAGAAGCGAAGGCGGGCATGGAAACAACTAGGCCCAGGAATAAACCTAGCGCAGGTGTAAGTAGTGCTTTTTTTAATGACATCGTCTCAGTTTAACAAAGAACCCCTAATTAACCAAGTCTTGACTATAGCCTTAAGTCATTGTTTATAAAGCTATTTTTGCATTATCTCGGTGCTAATGCACCAAATTAGACCATTTAGCGCAAGTTTGAGCTTTATTTATGTCAGTTCTGCCGCAGCAAATAACTCCTTCGTATAAGTCTGGCGTGGATGCTTGATGAGGGTTTCGGTATCCCCAAACTCCACCACCTTTCCCTCCTTGAGCACCATGACCTCATGGGACATCGCCCGAATAACCGCTAAGTCATGACTAATCATGAGGTAGGCGAGGTTGTATTTTTTTTGCAATTCAGATAACAAAGCCAGCACTTGTTTTTGAATCGAGACATCCAATGCTGAGGTGGGTTCATCTAACACCAATATTTGAGGACGTAAGATTAATGCACGTGCAATTGCAATGCGTTGGCGTTGGCCACCAGAAAATTCATGGGGATAGCGTGTTAAAGCAGATCGATCTAAACCAACCTCCTTGAGCATATCCACCACCCGTGATTCACGCTCAACCAAACTTAACTTTGGAAAATGGGCGTCCAATCCCTCCGAGATGATTTGCATGACATTCATGCGAGGCGATAAAGATCCAAATGGATCTTGGAAAATCACCTGCAAGCTAGAGCGCATTGCACGACGCTGCGCCGGTTTTAATGTTTGCCAATCTTGACCGAGCACGTCAACACTGCCACTGACCTCTGCAGATGAATCGCCCAATAAACCTAGCACCGCCATGCCTAAAGTAGTCTTACCCGAACCCGACTCTCCAATGACGCCAATGGTTTGACCCTGCTTAAGCGTAAAGCTCACCTTTTTTAGGACCTTGTGGGCTGGTGTCTTTTTGAACCAAGAGCTTGATTCAGAGCTTGGATAAGCCACCGAAAGCGCCTCTGTTTGCAATAGTACTGGCGCCAAAGGAATGACGGGCGCCAAATCACGTACTGGCTCGCTATTAACTAAGGCACGAGTGTAGACATCAGTAGGATGCTCAAATACTTGTTTAGTGGTGCCAGCCTCCATCAAGTTACCTTGATTAAGTACGGCTACCCGCTGGGCAAAATGTTTTACCAAATTGAGGTCATGGGTAATTAATAAAATTCCCATGCCGCCATGCTCTTTAGATTCTTCTTGCAACTCTTTGAGCAAATCCAGAATTTGCAAACGCAAACTCACATCTAAGGCCGTTGTAGGCTCGTCGGCAATCAAAAGGCGTGGCTTACAAGCCAAAGCCATTGCAATCATAGCGCGTTGACGTTGACCCCCCGATAGTTGGTGCGGGTAGGAATAAAAACGGCGCTCAGGCTCTGGAATGCCGGTCTTTTTCAAAAGATCAATCGCCGCATCAGTGCAGTCAGACTTTGAAATCAGTGGCTGATAAATTTGCACTGCTTCAATAATTTGATTGCCAATAGTAAACAAGGGGTTTAATGCTGTCATCGGCTCTTGAAACACCATAGCGATTTCACGTCCACGGATTTCCCGTATATCTTGAATAGGCAGCGAGAGAAGATCGACTTCCCCCTTGCCATCTTTTTGATTCCACAGAATTTTTCCAGAAACCTTTGCACCTTCTGGCTCAAGTCTTAAGGGTGCCAGCGCAGTCAGCGTCTTGCCGGAACCTGATTCACCTACCAAAGCTACCCGCTCACCAATGCCAACCTCCAAATTGAGATGGTTCACAGCAAATTTTTCTCGCCGTCCGGATCCAAAAGAAATACACAAGTCTTCGTAACGCAGCAAACTCATGAGCGCCCTCCACTCATTAAGCCCGCCTTACGAGAGTCATAGGCATCACGTAAGGCCTCACCCATAAAGGTCAACAATAACAATGTTGTTACTAAGACAACAAACGTAGAAAGAGAAATCCACCATGCCTCTAGATTGCCTTTGCCCTGAGAAAGCAGCTCACCGAGACTGGGCGTACCAGGCGGAACACCCAAGCCCAAGAAGTCTAAGCTGGTTAAAGACAGAATTGCCGCGCTCATGCGAAACGGCAAAAAGGTAATGACTGGGGTCAGACTGTTTGGCAGAATATGACGCCACATAATTTGCAAATTGGTTAGACCAAGAGCGCGAGCTGCTCTGACATACTCTAACGAGCGATTACGGAAAAATTCAGCGCGTACATAATCTGATAAGCCCATCCAACCAAAAGCAGCCAACAAAATGATCAGCAATGAAACGCTTGGATTAAAAATGGATGCGAAAATAATTAATAGATATAACTCTGGCATTGCTGACCAGATCTCAATCAGTCTTTGGGAAATTAAGTCGAATTTACCGCCAAAGAACCCCATTAGTGATCCTGTAATAATCCCCACACTCACCCCCACAATGGTGAGCGCTAAGCCAAACAGAATCGATAAACGAAAGCCATAAATTAAACGCGATAGCACATCGCGACCGCGATCATCAGTTCCTAACCAGTTTTGCCATGAGGGTGGCGCAGGATTGGGTACCTGTGAAAAGTAATTTAGCGTCTCATAGTTATAAGTAATTGGCGGATAGATAGCCCAATTTCCATGACTAGTAATATTGTTGCGAATATCGGGATCCAAGAAATCAGTTGGAGTAGCAAAGTCGCCACCAAAAACAGTCTCTGGTTGATTCTGGACAATAGGGAAGTAAAAATGACCGTCATAATGAACGACTAAAGGTTTGTCGTTAGCAATTAACTCTGCACAAAGTGATAGGCCAAATAGCACGACAAATAACCACAGACTGGCATAACCTCTGCGATTATGTTTAAAACGTTGCCAGCGACTCATGAGCCGCCCCCAGATCCAAACTGAATACGCGGGTCAACATAGACATAACAAAGATCAGAAATTAATTTAGTAAATAAACCAATTAAGGTAAATAAATACAAAGTTCCAAACACTACTGGGTAATCGCGTCGCATGACGGATTCATAAGAGAGCAAACCAAGTCCATCTAAAGAGAATAAGGTTTCGATTAGCAAGGAACCCGTAAAAAAAGCGCCAATAAAAGCAGCCGGAAAGCCGGTTACCAAAGGGAGCATGGCATTTCTGAAGACGTGCTTCCAAAGCACTTGTCTCTCAGCCAATCCTTTTGCCCTTGCTGTTAAAACGTATTGCTTACGAATCTCTTCTAAAAATGAGTTCTTGGTGAGCATGGTGACAACTGCAAAACTCCCCAGTACTGAAGCGGTAATAGGTAAAACCAGATGCCATAAATAGTCCATTACCTTGCCTATCAGACTAAGATCGCTCCAATTATCTGACGTGAGGCCCCGCAGGGGAAAGATTTGCAAAAAACTACCACCACCAAAAATCACCAGTAGCAAGACGCCGAGTACAAATCCTGGGATGGCATAACCGACTAAGATCATCGTGCTCGTGACAGAATCAAAACGAGAGCCATCTCTAACCGCCTTTGCAATACCCAGTGGAATAGACACCAAGTACGTAATAAAGAATGTCCACAAACCAATACTGATAGAAACAGGCAATTTAGAAACTACTAAGCGCCAGACGCTTTCGTGTTGATAGTAGCTCTGCCCTAAATCAAAGCGCGCGAAGCGACCCAACATCATGAAGTAACGCTCTAATGGTGGCTTATCAAAGCCATACAAGGCTTTCACCTCTTCGAGTCGCTGTGCATCCACTCCTTGGCGACCACGATATGTAGCACCGCCTCCAGAAGATTCTGAGCCTCCTACCGCGGCACTTCCCTTGCCCTTTAACTCGAGCACCATTTGCTCTACTGGTCCACCAGGCACAAATTGCACAACAGCAAAAGTCAAGGTCAATACACCCAAAAGCGTTGGGATCATCAGCAGCAAACGCTTAAAGATGTAGGTGCGCATTTGTCCTTGCATTATTTAGACTCTTCTTTCCACCAGTTTTGCATAATCCAAGCCTCTGCAGAGTAATACAAGGGAGGCTCGGGATAGCGCATTTCTTTTCTAAATGCGACCCGATGGGTTGGGTTGTACCATTGCGGCACAACGTAGTAACTATTCCACAAGACGCGATCCAAGGCTCGCGCTGCAGTGCGCAATTCATCCCGATTCTTTGCCTTAGTGATGGAATCCACCAAAGCATCTACCACGGGAGATTGAATGCCAATGACGTTATCGGAGCCTTTTTCTTTGGCTGCTTGGCTGCCGAATCGATCCCACAGTTCATTGCCCGGGTTTTGTGAATCCTGAAAACGCACAGTAGTCATATCAAAGTCATATTCATTCATGCGCTTTTGGTGCAAAGCAAAGTCACTCGTACGAATATCAACCTGTATTCCCAGCTTTTCGAGGTTGCGTACATAAGAAGAAATCACCCGCAAAAAGAATCCGCCGTCTTCCACAATCTCAAAACGAAATGGCTCACCCTTTTCATTGCGCAAAGCGCCATCGCGATATTGCCAGCCTGCATGCATTAGTAAATCTCTCGCTTGACGTAAGTTTTGGCGCAGACTATTAGGCGGCTTGGTAGATGGTGCAGCTGGCATGGGCCCGAAGACTCCATCCGGAACCCATTGTGGATATTGCGCTTTTAATGGCTTTAATAACTTCAGTTCAGCATCAGTTGGTTTATGAGGTCCATCAAAGTTAGCGCTGAGATCACTATTAGTAAAGTAACTATTGATACGGCTGTATTGATCAAAGAAGATCTGTCGATTCAGCCATTCAAAATCCAATGCATAACCCAATGCTTGTCGTACCCGGGGATCCTGAAATAAAGGCCTACGTACATTCATGGCAAAGCCCTGCATGCCAGCACCGTTGTGATTTAAAAATGCTTTTTTCAGTAAGGTGCCGTTTTCAAACTTGCTGCCTACATATCCTTTAGCCCAGATCTTGGCGCGATACTCCACCAAAGCATCGAACTCACCAGCTTTAAAGGCCTCAAGGCGAACTGCATCGTCGCTATACAACTTGTACAACACACGCTCAAAGTTGTAAAAACCGACACGCAGATTTAAAGGCTTCTCGAGTTGATTCACCCAATACTGAGGATTCTTTTTATAAACAATAGACTTACCAGCCTTAAAAGATTCAATCAAATAAGGACCGCTGCCGATTGGGGTTTCAAAGGCGAGCTTCTCAAATGGAATAATGGTGCCGTCCGGCTGCTTGCCCCAGTTACGAGAAAAGATTGGGAAGGTGCCTGCCAAGATAGGCAACTCAGTATTGTTATTTTTAAAATCAAAACGAATAGAACGATCAGAAAGTATGACTGCTTCTTTGATATCAGCAAAAGTCGTTTTGTAACGGGGGTGGGCTTTACCGCTCATCAAGGTATCAAAACTGTATTTCACATCAGCGGCTAAGACTGGACTTCCATCAGAAAATTTTGCTTCGTTGCGAATATGAAAAGTGACTGATTTATGATCATTAGCCACTTGAATATCATCAGCTACTAATCCATAAATACTAGAAACCTCATCCGCACTCCCCTCGGCTAAGGACTCAAACATCAACTCAATTCCAGGGGCAGTAATCCCACGCAAGGTGAACGGATTGAACTTATCAAAGCTATTTCTTTGGCCTGGATTAGGCAAAGTTAATGTTCCGCCTTTGGGGGCGTTGGGGTTTACGTAATCAAAATGGGTAAATCCCTCTGCATACTTGGGCTTACCGTACTGGGCGATTCCCTGAGCACCCTGGGCCAGATTACTCTCAAGCCCTACCAGTAAGGCTAATAGCAAGAATTGGGTAAATTGGTGAAAAGGGTTTGGGGTCGGCATATATGCAACAATTGTAGATAGCAAATCATATTTGAAGCAAAGGACTCAACATGAGCTTTCTCTCCGGCAAAAAAATCCTCATTACCGGCCTCCTCTCCAACCGCTCCATCGCCTATGGTATCGCCAAAGCCTGCCATCGCGAAGGTGCTGAACTCGCCTTTACCTACGTAGGTGAGCGCTTTAAGAGTCGTATTGTCGATTTTGCACAAGAATTCAACACAAAACTGATTTTTGACTGTGATGTTGGCAGTGATGAACAAATTAGTGCCCTATTTAAGGATCTAGCTAAATCTTGGCCTCAGTTTGACGGTTTTGTCCACGCGATTGGCTTTGCTCCGCGCGAAGCAATTGCTGGCGACTTTTTAGAAGGTCTATCTCGTGAAGGCTTCAAAATCGCCCATGACATTTCTGCTTACAGCTTTCCTGCAATGGCTAAAGAAGCATTACCAATGTTGCGCGATAAATCCTCTTTGCTCACATTGACCTATTTGGGATCTATGAAAAATGTTCCCAACTACAACACGATGGGTTTAGCGAAGGCATCACTCGAGGCTTCTGTTCGCTACCTTGCTGGCTCTGTAGGTCCTAAAGGTATTCGTGCGAACGGTATTTCTGCTGGCCCGATCAAAACCTTGGCTGCTTCTGGCATTAAAGGCTTTGGAAAAATCCTTGAAGCCGTTGAGCAAACTGCACCATTGCGTCGAAACGTTACCATTGACGACGTTGGCAATACAGCCGCGTTTCTGTTGTCTGATTTAGCAAATGGTATTACTGCTGAAATCATTTATGTGGATAACGGCTTTAGCCAAGTGGTTGGTGGAATGGATGAGGTTTGAGCGTACCACTTCGTGAGGCCCTCAAATTCTGGACCAAACTAGGCTTTATTAGTTTTGGTGGGCCCGCTGGACAAATCGCTGTACTGCACCAAGAGTTAGTTGAAAAGCGTCGCTGGATTTCAGAGCGGCGCTTTTTACATGCCTTAAATTACTGCATGTTGTTGCCGGGTCCAGAAGCACAGCAACTGGTTACCTACATTGGCTGGCTCATGCATCGGAGTTGGGGCGGTATTCTTGCTGGCACTTTATTCGTTCTCCCTTCGTTATTGATTCTGATTGCGCTTTCCTGGATTTACCTCACATTTGGTCAGGTACCCTGGATAGCAGCAATCTTTTTTGGCATCAAGCCAGCCATTACTGCGATAGTGATGCACGCTGCAGTCCGTATTGGTAAACGCACCATTCACAATCAAGCCCTTAAATGGATTGCTTTAGGATCCTTTCTGGCGATCTTTGTTTTGAACTTAGCGTTTCCGCTCATTGTTTTGATTGCTGCTGCTGTTGGCATTTGGGGTGGTAAGCGCTACCCAGAATATTTTCAGCAAACCCATTCACATGGCAAAATTCAAGGCACCCATTTAGGTGCAGCCATTATTGATGATGACACTCCAACTCCTGAGCATGCACAATTTTCATATCAGAAAACATTGCTACACAGCGCAGTTGCTCTGACTTGCTGGCTTATTCCCGTTGGTTTACTGGTTGGATTCTTTGGCTGGAAAACGCTCTATCCACAATTAGCCTGGTTCTTTACTAAAGCAGCCTTCCTCACTTTTGGGGGTGCGTATGCAGTCCTCCCTTATGTTTATCAAGGTGCAGTCGATCATTTTCACTGGCTTAGCGCCGGTCAAATGATGGATGGTCTTGCACTTGGTGAAACTACGCCCGGCCCACTCATCATGGTGGTTGCCTTTGTAGGTTACCTGGCCGGACACATACAGCATCTGATTGGCTACAGCAATCCATTTTGGTTCGGCGTACTGGGTGCCTGTGTAGCTACCTGGTTTACTTTTCTGCCTTCCTTCTTTTTTATCTTGGTAGGTGGCCCCATTATTGAGTCTACCCATGGAAAGCTTGCTTTTACAGCGCCACTGACCGCAATTACTGCTACAGTCGTTGGTGTAATTGCCAATCTGGGGCTCTTCTTTGCTTATCACGTCTTCTTGCCTCATGGCCTAGGTGGTTCCATCTCATGGGTCTCCATGGTGATCTGTGGGTTGGCTGGGCTGGCTCTGTTTAAGCTCCAAAAAGGGGTTATTCCTGTGCTGGGTGGCTCAGCATTAGCCGGTCTATTGGTCTACTTTGTAGCCACGCTCATCAATTAAATATTGGGTGGATTCAACTACGAAGTGCAACTTTGAACAACTAGTTAAGGAGGCTAAGGATGTTTTAGTATCCAAAGCTTCTAGACCTGCAAGTCAAAGTAGCCATGACCTATCAACACCTTAGCCAAACTGAACGATATCAGATTTATATCCTCATGAAAGACGGAAAAACCCAAACTCAAATAGCCCAACTGATGGATCGGCATAAGTCGACCATTAGCCGAGAGCTTGCTCGCAATACGGGGCTCAAAGGTTACCGTCCCAAGCAAGCCTGCCTGTTGGCAGAAGAACGCTCATTAGGCTGCCGTAATGCCGCCCAAATAACAGCCGATCAATGGAATCAGACAGTGGATTGCCTCTTAGCTCAGTGGAGCCCCGTCCAAATTGCCAATCAGGTTGGCATTAGTCATGAGACCATCTACCGCCATGTCTACGCCGATAAAGCCGCTGGCGGCAATCTTTACCAGCAGCTGCGTTGCCAAAAAAAGCGCAAGAAACGCTATGCCAGCGGCCGTGATCGCAGAGGCCAAATAGTAGGTAGGCGGCCGATCAGTGAGCGCCCAGCGCACATTGAGACAAGATCCCAAGTCGGCCACTGGGAAGGCGATACTGTAATTGGAGCGGCCCACAGGCAAGCTGTTGTGACCTTGGTTGAGCGCAAGAGTGGCTATGTCGTTTTGGCTAAGGTCAAGAACAAGACGTCGGATTTAGTCAGTAGCGCCATCATCACTAAATTAAACGCCGTGACCCCACTCGTTAAAACCCTGACTTTTGACAACGGCAAGGAATTTGCCGAGCACGCCAGGATTGATACAGCTCTTCAATCAACGACGTACTTTGCGGATCCGTTTGCTAGTTGGCAACGTGGATCAAATGAAAACTTCAATGGTCTATTGCGGCAATACATCCCCAAAAAGAGACCGCTATCTACTGTGACCGATAAGGAGCTTAGAATGATCCAAGACCGTTTAAACAACCGACCTAGAAAACGATTAGGATTTAAAACCCCCAATGAAGTATTTATGCAGTCCTTAAACCGTGTTGCACTTCGTGTTTGAATCTACGTTGTTCTTAAGATTGGCATAATGGAAGTTATGCGAATCGAACCTCAAACCATCACCCATCTTCAAGAGTGGCTTGGTAAAACAGAATCCCTTTCTGATACCGTCACCGCTGCACCAGTACGTGCTTTATCAGCCACCTTGGATCGCGTCGACCCAGAGCCAAGCAAAGGAACTTTTTTACCTGAGCTATGGCATTGGCTCTATTTTTTACCGCATGCACGAGAATCCGATATTGGCCCCGATGGCCATCCTAAACGTGGTGGATTTTTGCCTCCGGTTCCACTACCGCGTCGCATGTGGGCAGGCAGTCGTATTAAATGGCTTGCGCCACTTTCCGTGGGTGATGAGATTGAGCGAGTGTCAACCATTCAATCGGTTACTCATAAAGCGGGTCGAACCGGCGACTTAATTTTTGTCCTAGTTAAACATGACATCTCCAATCAGAATGGTTTGGCTATTACTGAAGAGCATGACATTGTGTATCGTGATGCACCAGAACCAGATGACAAGCCTGTCGCCCCTACTCCTGCACCAAGCGATGCCGCATGGACAAAGACCATCACACCAGATGACGTTTTACTCTTTCGTTATTCAGCATTAACGTTTAATGGCCATCGTATTCATTACGATCGTAAATACGTCACAGAAGTTGAAGGCTATCCCGGTTTAATTGTGCATGGACCTCTCATTGCCACACTCTTAGTGGACTTGGTGCGGCAAAGTATTCCCGACTCTAAGCTGAAAAGTTTTGAGTTCCGCGCCATTCGCCCTACTTTCGATATCAATATCTTTAAAGTTAGCGCCAAACCTGATTTAGAAAAAGACCTTTCAGGTAAAACCATTTCAATCTGGGCACAAGATCATGAAGGCTGGCTAACAATGCAGGCTAGTGCAGTGCTAGCCTAAGTTCACCCCTCTAATCAATTGACTATGACCTCTGCACACTTATCCCGAGAACTTGCTACCTTTGCCTCTCAATTAAAACTGGAGGATATCCCCCCTGAGGTTATCGAACGCGCTGAAGATTTATTGGTCGACTGGTTTGGTTCTGCGGTTGCAGGCAAAGGAGCACGGGCTGTAGAAATCATTACTCAATTTGCGCAAAATATGGGCGGCTTTAATGATGTACATAGAGGCCCCTCCGAAATCATCTCCTCTCGCAAAACGAGTAGCCCATTTTTTGCGGCCATGGCTAATGCTGCAGCCTCACATGTGGTTGAACAAGATGATCTTCATAACAGCTCAGTTTTTCATCCGGCAACTGTTGTCTTTCCACCTGCGCTCTCTTGCGCGCAAGCGATAGGTGCCTCAGGCAAAGAGTTTTTATTGGCCGCTATTGCTGGTTATGAAGTTGGTATACGTGTTGGTGAATTTTTAGGTCGCTCACACTACAAGATTTTTCACACTACCAGCACAGCGGGAACGCTTGCTGCAGCCGCCGCTGTTGGACGCTTGCTCAAGCTCAATCCCGAACAAATGCTGCATGCTTTTGGGTCGGCTGGAACGCAATCTGCTGGCTTATGGGAATTTTTACGCGACGCTGCTGACTCCAAGCAACTCCATACAGCGCATGCTGCTTCGACCGGTTTAATGTCAGCCTATATTTCGCAAGCTGGCTTTACTGGAGCCCAGCATATTCTTGAGGGTAAGCAAGGTTTGGCTGCCGGCATGTCAAACGATGCTGATCCTAGCAAGCTCACTGATCGCTTAGGCGCTCGCTGGGCCATCGCAGAAACTAGCTTTAAATATCACGCCTCTTGTCGTCATACACACCCAGCGGCTGATGCCTTACTGCAAGTCATGCTTAGCAACCATCTTCATGCGGATGACATTGCTAAAGTAGACACCTTCGTTCATCAAGGTGCAATTGATGTATTAGGTCCTGTGACCAACCCTAATACAGTTCACCAATCGAAGTTTTCCATGGGTACAGTATTAGCATTGGTTGCTTATTATCGATTTGCTGGTCTGCAAGAATTTGATGAGCATTTTCATGATCAAGCCATTTGTGCATTTCGAGATCGCGTGACGATGACTTTAGATCCAGAAGTAGATGCCGCCTATCCACAACGTTGGACCTGTAAAGTCAAAGTACATCTCCATACTGGCCAAATATTAGATGGTCGCATTGATGAGCCTAAGGGCGATCCAGGTAATTCACTGACTCGTGCAGAACTTACTGATAAGGCAATGCGTCTGGCAGCCTATAGCAAAGGCGCCAGCCCAGAAGAAATGCAAAAGGCCATTGATCGCTTGTGGAATATCCGCAAAGAGGTCAAGATGGGTCCATTGCTTCCACAAGCTTAATTAAAAAACCTATTTACCAGTCCATATGAATCCACTAGAAACGTCTTTAGGCTTTAGTACTAATTTTTTATTTGTTCCTGGCACTCGCCCGGAACGTTTTATCAAGGCGCTAGAGAGTGGTGCAAGCGGCGTGGTATTAGATTTAGAGGATGCGGTCGCAGAAGAAGATAAAGAAGCTGCCAGAGATGCAATTCGCACGGCATGGCCAAATTTTTCGGATGAACAAAAGAAGCACTTAGTCATTCGAACGAATGCCCCCGGCACAAAGTTCTATTCCAAAGATTTGATTTTGGCGCAAGAGTTAAAAGTGGGCTGCTTATTAATTCCGAAAAGTGAATCACTCGATCAGATTAATGGTGCCGCAATGATATTACCTAACACTGCCATTATTCCGATGATTGAAAGTGCCATTGGATTGGATTGTCTGCGCGAAATTGCTAACGCTAACCAAGTACTCCGTCTTGCTCTGGGAAATTTAGATTTACAAGCTGACCTGGGCATGGTGTGCGACGCACAAGAATCTGAATTACAGTTTGCTCGATATCAAATTGTGTTGGCCTCGCGTGTCGCTCAAATTGCCCCTCCTATTGATGGGGTTACACCATCTACTGATGATCTACCCCGTATTACTCAAGATGCAGAGCGCGCTAAACGCATCGGCTTTGGTGGGAAGCTATGCATACACCCCATACAAGTGGCAGCTGTGCAAGCGGCATTTATGCCTACGGCAGAAGAACTCAGCTGGGCCCAAAGAGTGGTCGAGGCCGATCAGGCCTCTAGCGGTGGTGTAGCGAAGCTAGATGGACGAATGATTGACCGTCCCGTGGTCTTGCTAGCCAAAAGAACGCTTGCTGTTGCTGGTAAACACCAATAAAACTTTTACTTCATTTTGATCCAAAAACTGGCAAAATAAGCGTTACAAGTTTGCCAGGCACGCTTTCAATAATTAATACTCGAGACTAAAAATGAAATTTCGTAAATCCTTATTAACCAGTTTATGCCTCATCGCCGCCGCCACCCTGCTTGGTAATAAGAGCGCGTTGGCTGCAGATCCATACCCAAATAAACCAGTGACTTTGGTAGTTCCTTTCTCTGCTGGTGGCCCCACTGATGCTGTTGCTCGTCTCATCGCAGTTCCTATGGGTAAAGAATTAGGTCAAACAGTCATTGTTGAAAATACAGTTGGTGCTGGTGGCACCATTGCAGCTACTCGGGTAGCACGCTCCAATCCAGATGGTTATATGATTTTTATCCATCACATGGGAATGGCAACTGCACCTGCGTTATACAAAAAGCTTCCATTTGATCCTATGAAGGATTTTGAATACATCGGTCAAGTAGTGGATGTTCCAATGGTGCTCTTAGGCCGCAAAAACTTTCCACCAAATAACTTTAAAGAGTTAGAGGCTTACATTAAGGTCAATAAAGAGAAGGTGACACTAGCCAATGCTGGTCCTGGCGCAGTTTCTCAATTGTGCGGCCTTTTGTTTATGTCTCGCGAAGGTGTTGAGCTCACTACCGTTCCTTATAAGGGTACTGGTCCAGCTTTAACCGACCTTTTAGGCGGTCAAGTGGATTTACTGTGCGATCAAACTACTCAAACCATTCCTTACATTAAAGATGGTTTAGTGAAAACTTACGGTGTTACCACTCCTAAACGTTTGCCAGCACTACCAAACGTACCAACACTGGATGAACAAGGCCTCAAAGGCTTTGAAGTGAGAGTGTGGCATGGCATGTATGTATCTAAAGGCACCCCTCCAGCAGTCGTCGCTAAAATTAATAAAGCTTTGAATGTCGCTTTAAATGATCCAGAGGTTAAAACGCGTTTGGCTGAGTCTAATATTGAAATCGCTCCACCTGCAAAGAGAACGCCAAGCGGCCTTAAAGATCACCTCGAAGCAGAAATCAATAAATGGGGTCCTGTGATTCGTAAAGCCGGAGCATACGCTGACTAAAACGGTCTAGCTCTTCAACAATAAAGCCAGCATCGAGCTGGCTTTATTGTTTTCTGATTGCAATACTTAACCTGCTCTAAATAGGTAGCCCGAGCGCGCCTTGTCTCTACGCTTTTGATAAATCATGGCAATCAATGCAGCGACTGCCCAGATCGCCAGAAGTGGGTCAAGCAGGTAATCCCATAGGTTTGCTGACTCATGCCAATGCGCTGCCCAGGCGATAATCGCAATGGCAATAATCCAAACACCCCTACTCCAATTTCCTAAGCCACATATCAAGGCAATGAGTAACACTGCAATCAAAAATGGTAGAGAGGCATAACCCCACGCATATGGATCTGTCATTCCAAAGCCTAAAGCCAGGGGATAGAAAATAATCGCAACGATCACAATGAATGCCTTAAAGCTTGTTGGCGCTGGCTTAGTACTAAGGAGAACTGCAGACCACAGCAATAATGTGGTCACTATGCTCAGATCGCCCACCATGCCTCGGACATAGGCTACTAACGGCAACTCCAATGAAAAGCCTAGAGGCCAGAAAAAGAGGTTGCCCAGCACTACAAGCAGAGTCACCTTGAGTGCCAATGGAAAATCTTGTGGAGAGGCTTTTTGAAGAATCCAAATGATTACAAGCGCACAAGTCATTGACATCTCTACCAACGGAAAGATTGGCATCAAGGAATTCATTGTTGCACCTCCTGACCAGCAGCACTAGACTCGCTTACAGACTGGCGAGGCAATTGATTAAATGCATTTTCAAGCCATGGGGCAGATAAATAGACATGGCGTATTTTTTTTCGATCCCAGGTGTAGACCAAGTGGGCATCATTGCCGTTAGCACTTAATAAATAAGGATAGGAATATTCTTTACGTTGATCATCAGGCAATGCTTCATCATTTTCCAGCACATCGACTACATGCCATTGACCCGATTTGGGATCACTCATCATCAGCACCAAACGATGGCGACCGGTTTCAATATTATTGAGAGCCAACAAACGGGCGCCATTAGATAAAGTCAATCCCGCAACCGCAGAATTGGGGTTAGCGATCTCTAGATCGCCAGCGGCTTGCCAAGATTGGCCAGCATTCTGCGTCTGACTCACAGGAATATGTTTAGCCAAGCCAGCACTCCTGGTTTGACGGAAATAAGCTGATGCGTCTTGAGCACTATTTACAAATACTACCGGCTGAATAGCGCTACGCCCCGAGCTCATTCTGCGCTTATCAATTACCTGCGCACCTTCGATACGTAAGAACTCGCCAAAGCGTCCTATCCACTCATGATAAGCAGGCAATCCCAGTCGACCATCAGTAAATTGCAATGCGGGTGACTTCACGAGCGTACTCAAGTTCAGCAATGGCGAACTAATCAGTCGTTGTGGCTTACCCCAAGATAAACCTTCATCTTCTGAAATGACACTCGAGATTGAACTACCTGCCCACCCACCAAGCGACACAGTGACAAAAAATAATTGCAGCCGCCCATCAGCCAATCTACTGGGAACTGGATTACCCAGCTTGGCAATATAGCGACCCAAGCCCTTTTCCGCTGTCACCCTGTCCATCACAACTGCTGGTGCACTCCACTTGCCAGACTTGTCTAATGCGGAGGTGTTGATCACTACATCTGGAGCGCCCTCTCGACTGCCAGCAAACCAGAAAGCACGAATTCCACCATCCTTTAAAGCAATTAACGAAGCAGCGTGTACGGAACTAGTCCCTGTATCAGGCAGCCAATTGAACTGGGGCTTGGAAGCAATGGGATCAGATTTATTGCTGCCTTTTACTTTAGTGATTAATGGTGATTCCGCCTCGATCTCGGTCACTATTGTTTCAGTGTCTATAAACGGTGCCCATACTGGACGACTATCTAGATGCAAAAATCCGATCACTGCAGCTAGCAATAAAAAACATAAGGCGATGACACGACTCATCTACAGACATCCTTCACATTCAGTAACTCAGGATTTGATACGGGAGTAGAAATTAAATACTCAGTAACAAAAAGATGTTCGCCTATCTGACCTTGCAGCATTAATTTAATCTCTTCATCAGAATGGCGGGCACGCATTTCCATGCGTTGACCCACAATTTGGCAAGACTCACAGATTTCGGGCTTTACCCCCAATGGCGAGTGAACGGCCACCACAGGATAAGTGCCAATGAGTTCACCGACATTACCGGCGTCCTTAGCTAAGTAGCCATGAAGATGAGCCCCTGGTAATAGTAATCCGTACTCTTCATCTTTAGCGCGATAGTCACAGGGAATCCAGATATCCTTGTCCTTTACTTGAGTAATAGTCTGAGCAGAGTAACGTCCCAACTGACCCTCTAGAGGGCTTAAACTGCTCGTTAATGCGCAATAGAGCAGGAAACAGCTCATGAGAGCGAAGGCCTTGCACTGCTGTGGTCTTGCTAAGCCAAGAACAGTGACTATTAAAGCCGCCCCCATCAATATCCAGTGCGCGTAAGAATATGTCCAAGCTACTGAATCGACTGCAAATTTGGAGAATTCTAAATTAGCTCCTAAGTACGTTAAGACTGCTAAGACGACAAATTGCAAAATCAACGCAATCCGAAATCCCCACAAGGGCAAGCGCTCCCAGTGCAGTGCAATTACAGCAGCAAATGCTGGCATCACCGGTAATAGATAACGACCTGAACGCTGACTAGGCAAACTAAATACCAATAAGAAAGCGCCGATCAATAAAAATAGAAGGACTTCTTGCGCAGATAAAAAACGGCGCTCACGCCATGCTTGAATCAAAGTCGATAGAAGCACGAATGAAAAGAGGCCTGCATTAGTTAACGTCGTGAGAAGCAACATCCAGATACTATCGCCACCTCGCACTAAATCGAGCAAGTAATTTGAGCTACGTGCTGCAAATTTTCCGGCATTCTCACCCAAGACAAACTCCTTCCAAACAGCCTCAGGCTGTGGGTCTAGAGCAAACCAAAGGCTAAAAACGCCTAAAGCCAAGATGCCAATCATGAGCAGCTTGTAAAGATCAAGTGTAAGAACTTTTTTAATACTCCAATCGCGCCAATACCAAAAGTACAAACCTAAAGCAACAGTGGCCGGAACAATATAAGCAAATGATTTTGCAAAGAGTGCTAAACCAAAACAAAGTCCTGCTAGAACAGGAAAAAATAATTTAGATTCAAACGCGCATTTACCCCAATACAGTAATGCAAAAAATGGCAGGCTAATCCAGAAAACCTCAGGAGGGTCAGTAAGAAATGGGCGCCCATAACGGTAGGTCGCAAAAAAGGAGAGCCAGACTAATCCAGCCAACAATCCAGTGTGCGTTTTACCGCTAAATCGTCGAACCGCTAAAAATAAAAAAAATGAGGTCAGCGCTGTATAGAGAACGCTAGGCCAACGTAAATTGAATAAAGTCCAATCGCTTGCCCAATAAGTACTAGCTATACCCTGCCAAAAGATTAATGGTGGCTTCGTATTTTTGATGCCATCCATCTGTGATTGCAGTGGCAACCAATGGCCTGAATCTGCAGTCATCCTCACGATATGCATGTAAGGATATTCATCACCGTTTTTAGGGGCAAAGCGGCTATCCAAGCCGTAGCAATAGGCGAATATAGCTAAAACCAAGCTAAGGAGTGCATAACGAAGGGTAAAGGAACTGCGCATACCACTAGTTTATAGGTCTTGGCCTTATAGACCCAAGAAAGGCCAATAAAAGGGGGTGAAATATCTCAGGTGACCATCCTCCCATGCCAAATATTGTTTGATGGGCAAATATCAAGTTATTTAATCCACCAGTACCCTTAAGAATCCACCCTAAAAGGACTTTCCGAAAGAAATTAATTCAGCCTCAAAATAATTAGGGCCGATCTTTCCCTTATAGGAATATTCAAGGCTCAAATTAAAAAAATGACCGATATAAATGAACTGACGATACATAAAGTAACTCAGGCTTGAAAAAATAAGGAGCAGAAAGCACAACACTATTTAAAACTTATACCCAAGCCCAAGAACTAAATTTTGAACAGAAGACTGATTTGAGTTATACAGCGTTAGCCCGCCAGTACCCTGAAATTGGGTGGTCGTCTTTTGATAAATCAAATAGTTATACTCAGCAAAACCATAAATATTTCCAGAAAGATATTGCTTGTACCCTATACCAAAAGATGGGCCTAGTGGATTCGAGACCGTGCCGCCAATCGGTAGTGCTCCTTGCACCATGGTTTTCACTGAAGCACGGGTATAGCCAGCCTTTAAGTAGGCCAAGCCATCTTCGCCTAAGGTCACTCCCGGAGCAACAAATAGGTTATACATATTTTGCGTGTGATAACTTCCGTTTCCAGTGCTGCAACTAGGAGTGCAGGAGGTTAATGTGTAATTTCCTGGAGGCCCTACTACCGGGTAATACTCAGCACCCGCTCCAATAGTAAATCTATCATTTATAGAATAGGTATAGCCAGCACCTACATTCCCCGTAATACCATAAGAAGGGCCTGAGCCAGGAGCAAGGCTGATGTTACTGGGCGCCCCAGGAACTACCCCAGAATAAGTGATGTTAGTTATTTGATACCCTACACCAATCTGACCGTAGAATCCTTCAAAACTTCTTTTTTGACCATCGGTAGATTGGGCATGAGCGCTGAGAGACAAAATACATAAGATTACGAAAAATAAATATTTCATTTTGGAGCCTAAAAATGATAGGTGGATTCAACTACGAAGTGCAACTTTGAACAACTAGTTAAGGAGGCTAAGGATGTTTTAGTATCCAAAGCTTCTAGACCTGCAAGTCAAAGTAGCCATGACCTATCAACACCTTAGCCAAACTGAACGATATCAGATTTATATCCTCATGAAAGACGGAAAAACCCAAACTCAAATAGCCCAACTGATGGATCGGCATAAGTCGACCATTAGCCGAGAGCTTGCTCGCAATACGGGGCTCAAAGGTTACCGTCCCAAGCAAGCCTGCCTGTTGGCAGAAGAACGCTCATTAGGCTGCCGTAATGCCGCCCAAATAACAGCCGATCAATGGAATCAGACAGTGGATTGCCTCTTAGCTCAGTGGAGCCCCGTCCAAATTGCCAATCAGGTTGGCATTAGTCATGAGACCATCTACCGCCATGTCTACGCCGATAAAGCCGCTGGCGGCAATCTTTACCAGCAGCTGCGTTGCCAAAAAAAGCGCAAGAAACGCTATGCCAGCGGCCGTGATCGCAGAGGCCAAATAGTAGGTAGGCGGCCGATCAGTGAGCGCCCAGCGCACATTGAGACAAGATCCCAAGTCGGCCACTGGGAAGGCGATACTGTAATTGGAGCGGCCCACAGGCAAGCTGTTGTGACCTTGGTTGAGCGCAAGAGTGGCTATGTCGTTTTGGCTAAGGTCAAGAACAAGACGTCGGATTTAGTCAGTAGCGCCATCATCACTAAATTAAACGCCGTGACCCCACTCGTTAAAACCCTGACTTTTGACAACGTACTAAATGCAAGAACTTTTTCCAGCGATAGGCAAAGCCATACCGTAACTGCAATTTGCAGTTAAAAAATCAAACTTACTACTTGTCTATACCCAAACGGTCACTTCCACAAATAAATCAGGGGTCCCGATTAACCATAATGAACACAAGATCCGCCACTTCACGTTTTGGTCTTTACCCTACTTAAAACAATCTGAGGTCCCAGTGGAAGGTCCAAACATTATCTACGAGGTCCTTGCGGCCTCTACGGCCCTACAGAGAGGGATCGATCCACTGGGTAAAGCTTTTTCATAGTAACCTTGATACATCTGTTTTGACTTCACTAATCCATACACTACACGCGCCATCTTCGCTGCCACCGCAGTCCTAGCCTTGCGCTGTAAATCCTTATCCTGTGGTGCGCCTTTAATATAGCGGCTATATTTTTGCTGGAAACTATTTTCTGGTTGAGCGATAGCAGTGTTCACTGCCATCCATAACGCCAAACGTAAACGCGCATTACCTCGTTTGGAGATTTGTTCTTGACCACGATAGTTGCCTGATTGATTTTTGGCTAGATCAAACCCACAATACTTCAAGAACTGACGATGATGGCTAAAGCGACGTAGATCCCCGCCTTC
Source organism: Polynucleobacter asymbioticus QLW-P1DMWA-1 (assembly GCF_000016345.1). Taxonomy (NCBI): domain Bacteria; kingdom Pseudomonadati; phylum Pseudomonadota; class Betaproteobacteria; order Burkholderiales; family Burkholderiaceae; genus Polynucleobacter; species Polynucleobacter asymbioticus. The sequence continues at coordinate 1,315,670 of NC_009379.1, forward strand.
CGCCAGAATCGTTAGGGCATTAATCGGGCCAATCCCCGGAACACTTTGCAAGATGGCAGAGTCCGGGTTATCGGCCAATACTGCTTGAGCCGTCTCTTCTAATTGCTTGCGACAAGCATTGATCTCTTGATAGCGTCTCAGTTGTATTTGAAAGGTTTTGCAAGCCAAGGAATCTGCCTCAACAGGTAGTCCAATGCTATGCAAGGCGGTCTCATAGAGCTCAATAAGCTTAGCCGCTTTATTAACCTTGCGGCCAATGACAGGGCTGGCAATCTCGCAAAACGCTTCTTGAGAGTGCTTCGTTACTGCGCTAGGGATGGGGAAGCGCAAAAGATAATTAATCCACCAGTCTGCGCGAGTACTGTTCCACCATTTACCCATCTCCGGAAAATACAAAGGCAGGTAATGAGTGAGGATGGAATGCTGCAGGCGCGTGCGACTCAAGGTCACTTGATAGTAGGTTTTAGATAACTCTTGGAGATCATGATGCCCTGCAATTAATGGGTCAACATAACGTTGAGTAATCCCTTGCTTAAGCAGCTCTAAAAGCACTGCAGCATCCTTGGGATCATTTTTATCCCAGGAGTTGAACATCACCTCCCGATACCGGGCGCTCGCTACCGAGGAAATAAAACAGACTTCAAACCCCGCCGCTACCAAGCGATGCCCTAATGCGCGGTGGTAATTGCCGGTTGCCTCAAACCCAATAATGCAAGGCGGCGGTAAGCTCTTTAGAAAAGCAATAAAACGATCATGATCGGCAGCAGAATTAGCCATCCGAAAATGCTGCCTTTTACCCGCCTTGGTCTCGCTTAACACGGCATTAAAGTCCTTGGCAATATCGATTGCAATCCATGCCCCAAAGGGTTTATTGTTTAAGTGGTCAGCCATAGCAATACTCCTTATTGATGATCTCGCAATCACCAGCATGGCTTAAATTGCTGCGGCTGACTACCATTCTGCATGTACTACGGCAAGGAATTTGCCGAGCACGCCAGGATTGATACAGCTCTTCAATCAACGACGTACTTTGCGGATCCGTTTGCTAGTTGGCAACGTGGATCAAATGAAAACTTCAATGGTCTATTGCGGCAATACATCCCCAAAAAGAGACCGCTATCTACTGTGACCGATAAGGAGCTTAGAATGATCCAAGACCGTTTAAACAACCGACCTAGAAAACGATTAGGATTTAAAACCCCCAATGAAGTATTTATGCAGTCTTTAAACCGTGTTGCACTTCGTGTTTGAATCTACGATAGGAATTAAAGTAGATATTTTTTGGTTTGACAAACTAATACAGACATCTCAATAGCTACTCCTTTGCGATCTCTGCGACAACGGGGGCATGATCAGAAGGTTGCTCCCAACTTCTGGGAAGTTTATCAACAAAACTGGCACTGCATTTTTCTTTTAGGGGGTCGCTGAGCAAGATATGGTCTATCCGCATACCGGCATTTCTTCTAAAGCCCATCATGCGGTAATCCCACCAGCTGTAAGTCTTAGGTGTTTGCTCAAATATCCTAAAAGAATCGCACAAGCCTAATTTAATGAGCGATTCAAATGCAGCTCTCTCTGGAGGAGAAACTAAATTCTGGCCTTCCCACGCTTTTGGATCATGTACATCTGCATCGGCCGGAGCAATATTAAAGTCCCCCAATAAAGCTAAGCGAGTATTACTTTGTAACTCTTGCACGAGCCAGTCTTCTAATGACTGCATCCAATTGAGCTTGTACGCAAACTTGTCGCTATCAGGGGACTGTCCATTAGGGAAGTACGCCGAAATCAAACGAATAGGCTGCATTCCTGCAAATGGAATCGTGGCAGCCAATATGCGCTGCTGCTCATCTTCGAAACCAGGAATATTTCTGGCCTGTTTTAAGAAAGTGGTTGATTCATCAGATGCAATTGGTGCCAATGCAGCTTTGCGAACAATAATGGCTACACCGTTATAGGTTTTTTGTCCTGCTGCCAAGCTGACATAACCTTCGTCTTCTAGTTCTTGATGGGGATACTTGTCGTCAGTGAGTTTAAGTTCTTGCAAGCAAAGTGCATCAATTGGCTGGTTTGCTTGTTCCTGATCTTTTAACCACCGAATAACGTGTGGAAGGCGAACCTTTAAGGAATTCACATTCCATGCGGCGATTCGAATTGAATCAGTCATCTATCCCCAATTCCTGTAATTTTCGTGTGATGGTATTGCGACCGATACCTAATCGCTGAGCCGCCTCGACTCGACGGCCACGAGTAACCTCTAGAGCTGCTAGCAATACGGCTTTTTCAAAACGCGAACATAAAGCATCGAAAACCTCTTTATCGCCATCCTGAAGCATTTTGACAGCCAAACGACCAAGACCCGCTTCCCAATCACCAGGGGCAGTCTTGCTAACCACTGTAGCGCCAACTGAAGATTCACCCTGCGATGTAGCGATAGGTAATTCGCTAGCCTGCGCAACAATATCTGCCGGTAAATCGCTCAAGCCAATGATATTAGCTGGTGTCATCACCGTTAGCCAATGGCATAAATTTTCCAGTTGACGTACATTTCCAGAGAAAGGCATGGCGCTCATCTCTTTCAAAACCTCGTCTGATAATTTCTTAGGTTCTACACCCAAAGATTTAGCGCATGCCAGCATAAAATGCCTTGCCAACATGGGAATATCCTCATTACGCTCACGCAACGATGGCATTCTTAGGCGAATGACATTCAAGCGATGTAATAAATCTTCCCGGAATAAACCTGCAGCAACACGACTCTCTAGGTTTTGATGTGTCGAGGCAATAATGCGCACGTTTGCCTTAATAGGATCGTGACCGCCAATGCGATAGAAATGACCATCAGTTAAAACGCGCAAGAGTCTTGTTTGCAAATCAAATGGGAGGTCACCAACCTCACCTAAAAATAGTGTGCCACCATCAGCCTGCTCAAAGCGACCACGACGTAAAGCTTGGGCACCGGGGAAGGCACCACGCTCATGTCCGAATAATTCAGACTCAAGCAAATCTTTTGGTACTGCTGATGTACTCAATGAAACAAAAGGACCTTTAGCGCGCGGGCTGTGTTTATGCAAAGCATGTGCAATCAATTCTTTCCCAGTCCCAGACTCACCGGTAATTAATACGGTGGCATGAGACTGCGCTAAGCGGCCAATAGCGCGAAATATTTCTTGCATCGCAGGTGCTTGGCCAATAATCTCTGCGTCATTTAACCTAAAACCGGCCATTTCCTTGGAGCCTGACTCACTACGAATACCCTGCTCTACTGCACGATGAATTAGCTCAACTGCTTTTTCTACATCAAAGGGTTTAGTGAGGTATTCAAATGCACCACCCTGAAAGGAAGAGACAGCCGAATCCAAATCGGAGTACGCAGTCATGATGATGACTGGTAATTGTGGGTGGCTAGCTTTAACGTGCTGCAGCAAATCCAAGCCATTCCCGCGAGGCATACGAATATCTGAAATCAGTACCTGTGGGGTTTCTTTTTCCAAGGCATTAAGCACATCATTTGGGTTAGAAAAGCTCTTATGCGGAATATTCTCTCGCGCTAAAGCCTTTTCTAAAACCCAACGAATAGATTGGTCATCGTCGACGATCCAAATTGGTTTCATGATGTTTTCTCCTGCTTGCGGTATGGAATTTGAATATGAAAATCAGTACGGCCTGGGCGACTATCGCATGCGATAAATCCCTGGTGCTGTTGAACAAAAGTTTGCGCCAAAGTAAGGCCTAAACCACTACCTCCTTCGCGCCCTGAAACTAATGGAAAAAAGATACGCTCAATAATCTCTTCCGGAATCCCCGGCCCGTTATCAATTACATGTAAATCCATGGCTAACTTATAGCGATGTTTAGCAATCGTGACGGAACGCGCTACCCGGGTCTTTAATTCAATCTGCGCAACACCCAAACGAATCTCCTCGGAGAGTGCTTGCGCAGCATTATGAACAATATTGAGGGTTGCCTGAATCAATTGCTCGCGATCCCCCATGACATCGGGTAGACTGGTGTCATAGTTGCGAATAATTCGCAAGCCTTTAGGGAATTCCGCTAACACCAAACTACGCACACGCTCTAAGGCTTCATGTACATTAAAAGCCTCAATGACATGGGCCTTGCGGTGCGGCGCTAAAAGGCGATCAACCAAACTCTGTAGACGGTCAGACTCTTTAATAATGACCTGGGTATATTCATGTAAGCCCTTTTCAGAAAGCTCAAACTCTAATAATTGAGCAGCCCCACGAATACCCCCTAAGGGATTTTTAATTTCATGCGCCAAATTACGCATTAACTGCTTATTTGCTTCAACCTGTTGTGTTACACGTTCATCGCGCTCACTACGCAACTGCTGATCGATTGGAAACCATTCCATCATGATCAAACTAGGATCCTCAAGGGAAGCGATGACAACATGAGCTGGGACAGTGCCTTGATGAATGCTTCCTGGTACTGAATGCAACAACATTTCTTGACGTTGAGTGGCTACATGGCCATGACTGACTTCGCTAATCATGCTTGCAAGTGCCTCATTCTCACCAAATAAATCATGCACAGATTGACCCTCAAGTGATTTACGCGAAAGATCGAGTGCTGACTCAGCAGACTGGTTCACATAAACCAATTGTTGGTTCTGGGCCTCAAAAACCACGATGGCATTGGGCATTTGATCGAGCAATGTCGGAAAAAAAGGAGCAGCCGAAGCTGCTCCCTTGAACGAATTGCGCAATTTTCCTGCGCTCAAGTTCTTTCCTTCGCTTACAGGGAGTAGTACATATCAAATTCGATTGGATGTGTAGTCATACGGAAACGTGTGACATCTTCCATCTTCAAATTGATATAAGCATCAATCATAGATTCAGTAAATACTCCACCGCGAGTCAAGAACTCGTGATCTTTCTTCAATGCATCCAATGCCTCTTCCAAGCTCGCGCAAACAGTTGGGATCTTTGCATCTTCTTCTGGTGGCAAGTCATACAAGTTCTTGTCAGCAGCGTCGCCAGGATGAATCTTGTTCTGTACGCCATCCAGACCCGCCATCAACAAGGCAGAGAATGCCAAGTATGGGTTAGCTAATGGATCAGGGAAGCGAGTCTCAATACGACGGCCCTTAGGGCTTGGAACGTGTGGAATACGAATAGAAGCTGAACGGTTACGTGCAGAGTAGGCCAATTTCACTGGGGCCTCAAAGCCTGGAACCAAACGCTTGTATGAGTTTGTGCCTGGGTTAGTAATCGCGTTCAATGCCTTAGCGTGTTTAATGATGCCGCCAATATAGAACAATGCGAATTCTGACAAGCCTGCGTAACCATTACCAGCAAACAAGTTCTCACCATTCTTCCAAACGGATTGGTGAACATGCATACCAGAACCGTTATCGCCAACCACTGGCTTAGGCATAAATGTTGCTGTCTTGCCATAAGCATGCGCTACGTTTTGAATGACATACTTCTGCCAGATAGTCCAGTCAGCGCGTTGTACCAATGTGCTGAACTTAGTACCCAATTCGTTTTGGCCTTGACCAGCAACTTCATGGTGATGCACTTCGACTGGAATTCCTAATGATTCGAGAATCAAACACATTTCAGAGCGCATATCTTGGAATGTATCTACTGGTGCTACTGGGAAGTAACCGCCTTTTTTACCTGGACGGTGACCAGTATTACCACCTTCGATTTCTGCGCCAGATGACCATGGAGCTTCTTCGGAATCAATCTTCACGAAGCAACCCTGCATGTCGGCACCCCAACGAACGCCGTCAAAAATAAAGAATTCTGGCTCTGGACCAAAGTAAGCAGCATCACCTAAACCGGTGCTCTTCAAATACGCTTCAGCGCGTTTAGCGATAGAACGTGGATCGCGATCGTAACCTTTGCCATCAGCTGGCTCGATAACGTCACATGTGAGAACCAAGGTTGGCTCTTCATAGAATGGATCAATGTAAGCAGCTGTTGGATCTGGTCTCAACAACATGTCAGAAGCTTCGATACCTTTCCAGCCGGCAATAGAAGAACCGTCAAATGCATGACCGCTCTCAAATTTATCTTCGTCAAAAGCAGAGATAGGAACTGTCGTGTGCTGTTCTTTACCCTTTGTATCTACAAAGCGGAAATCAACGAATGTACATTCTTTCTCTTTAACCAACTTCATCACATCAGCGACGGTCTTCGTCATGCAAATCTCCTCTATTAACTAAATTTGGAATTCCTAAGCAAGGCATACACCCTTGTTCATTCCAGGCATTCAACATGCCTAACGGATGTATCTAATTTACTGAAGCAAACAACAGGGAATGATCATTATTGCACTGTTTAAGTGCTCAATTACCCGTTTTATAGCCTGAAAATATCCTTTTTGCACTAGATTAGTGCAAATTAGACTCAGGTGATATCGTGAATCTCATAACCCAGCTCTTGAGTGCCAGCTCGCAAGGCAATCCAGGCGCTTTCCAGCAAATTGGCATTGCCTTTAATACCCAGTTCAATGTGTCTTTGGGCGTAAACGCCGTCCTTAGAGGCGTCTCCTACGGAGGGCAGGCTAAACACCTTTACCCCAGGGAAATTGGCCTCAATATTCTCCATCAGCGGGGTTAAGGTGGACTCAATGCCCTTGGGAACAATAAAGCTCTTCTCCACCTTATTTTCTTGATGGAATAAATCCTTGTAATAGGTGTCTAAGCACCAAGCCATCATCGGCGCTGCCATCACTGGGAAGCCCGGTACAAAGTGATGCTCTTTGATCCGAAAACCCGGAATTTGGTTATAGGGATTGGGAATAATTTCACTACCAATGGGAAACTCCCCCATCTTGAAGCGATGTTGATTCTCTGGAGTATTCAGATCAGATTTAATCGGATCACCTTCGGCCATCGATTGAATGCGGCCAGCAATCAACTCTTGCGCAGAAGGATGCAATTCTGTTTTAGTTCCTAATGCAAGCGCCGCACACTGACGCGTGTGATCATCTGGAGTGGCACCAATACCGCCCGTACTAAACACCACGTCACCACTTGCAAAACTCTCTTTGAGAGTGGCAGTAATTTGCTCTGGATCATCAGCAACATATTTTGCCCATGCAAGGCTCAGGCCTCTTTCGTTTAATAAATCAATCAAAGTAGCCATGTGCTTGTCTTGACGGCGTCCCGACAAGATTTCGTCGCCAATCACGATCAAACCAAAACGCCTAGCCGCTTTAGCATCACTTGCCGGCTCATCAATTACCACTTTTTTCAATGCATCAACCATGGTACGGAAGCTCCAAATCAATTACACGAGTTTCTACTGTTAAGGCTTTATCCAATTCTTGTTGGCGCAATGTTTTTAATGCATCGAGCAAGAAGTGACTAAACCATAAGGCAGCAAAGACAAAAATTAAGGAATAGATCCACAACGCCACAAAGCTGACAATCGGAAACAAAACCAATGCTAGCGCTGAAGTAGCCCAAAAGAAGGTAGGAACTGCGCCCAGCATGCCTGAGGCTATACCCATACACAATAAGGGCCAACGGTATTTTTCCAATAATAAATCTCGCTCTTGGGAGCTCGCATGTTTCGCCAGCACGTCATACGACATGAGGCGCATGGTTAACCATCCCCAAAGTAGCGGAGGCAATACTGCTACGAGGGGTGGCAACCACCAAACCGGTAGCGTCAATATCACCAAGACCAAACAAAGCAAAGCAGACCAAAGTGTGTAAACCAGACTTCCCCAAAAGCCCCCACCCCGTTTAATTTCTAGGCCTTGATACCCGGCCTGTCTTGCAACAATATTCACGATTGCAGGCACGGTAGTAAAAGCAATAAAAACTAAGAGACTAATGGTGATCAAAGGAATGATCAGCATTACAAAAAATAAAGGGGCAATCCATGCTCTCGCATTTTCAAAGCCAGCCCAAATCAACCCGTCTTGAATCCAACTGGTAAAGATGGAATTAGTAAGAAAGATGCTCAGCATTTCTAAGGCGGGCGTCCACGTCAACCAAATCAGACATCCCCACAAAATTGACACGATCAAAAATGGTCGCAAACTGAGCCAGAGCATTCTGGGGTGCATCGTTCCTACGAGCGCTAACCCAAAAGACTTCACCACCTGTTGCAATCCGATCATAAAACTCCTATTACACGCTCAGAGACGTGTTTATTTGGGCAATAATTCTTTAACGGAACGTACCAAACCTTGCCACTGCTGAGTAATCACATTATTAGACACAGTTAAGTTTCGCACGCCTGTGGGGTAAACCTCTTTTGGAAAGATTGCAGTGCTAAAAAGCATATCCCACCAAGGAAACAAAATCCCAAAGTTACAGCCACCCAAAACACCTGGCTTACCAATTGCTTCATGTCCATAACCTACCGCATGGTGCAGGCGGTGATACATCGGTGAAATCAATACAAATCTTGCGGCACCAAGATGAACCTTGATATTGGCATGCTGCCAGCTCTGAATAAATTGACTTAATGCAATCAGCATGATGAATTGACCGGGAGATACTCCAAACAATAGCGCGAAGAAAGCCATCAAGGTCGTGCGCATGATGTCATCTAATACGTGATTGCGATTGTCTGACCAAGCAGTCATAACGGTTTGACTATGGTGCAAGGTATGTAACTGCCACCACCAATTAAACGTATGTGAAGCGCGGTGATACAAATAATCAACAAAATCGAGCAAGATGAGATAAATCACAAAACTCACTACAGGAATGGAGGTCACCCCAGGCCACCATGACTCTACATTGAGACGATCAAAGCGAAAGTCATGCAGGATGGAATCTAGCTCAAAAAAGAATCCTGAAAGTGCAATAAACATCAAGCCATGAAATATTCCTAGGCGATGAAAAAAAGTATAAAAAAGATCTGCCTTACTAGAAGAGGAAAACCGTTCTTGAGTTTCCGCAGGGGCAATGCGCTCCCACACCCTTAAAACAATCATGATTAAGAAAATCTGTACGCAACCAAATAAAAACCAATCTATTCCGTCGAACGCATCTTCTGCCCATGACATTAAATCAAACTGATAAAGAATAGGTCCTACGATCGCGGCAAAAATCCACTCCTGAGCACTTCCATAAGCGCTAGAGATTGCTGAAGTGATGGCGTTGAAATCCATGTCTTATTTTGATGGATTAGTAGGATTTTTGGGCAGTAAGCCAAAACAAAACCCGCGACCCTTGAGATTAGCAATTAACTGCTCCAAAACAGCTGGGGCCCATGGGTCCTTCCGAGACCAAATACCTAGGTGAGCCATCGTAATATCCCCATCAGCCAGATCTCGACTGGTCTTTGCTAATAAAACGTCGTTCGGATAACGATCAGAATTGAGTTCATCACCTGAAAAACCAGCGGGTGCCCAGCCAATATGTTGGTAACCACATAAATCGCCGATCCGAATTAATGTAGGCGAGGTTTTTCCACCAGGTGCACGCCAGATTCTTTGTAGGGGCTGATTTGTCATTTCCTGAAAGCGTTGATCTACACGACGAATTTGCTTACACATCATCGCTTCGTTGTAGAGAATGGTTTCCCCCGCCTTTGGACCAAACTGCGGCTTTTCATACACCGCACCCTTAGGGCCATCTTTCACAAAGTAATCATGATCATAGGTATGGCTACCGAAGTGATGACCCTCATGAGCCAACTCTTGCCAAAATGGCTTCCATGAGTCTTCCAAGGCGAAGTCACCTCGAAAAGTTTTTTCATTGGCGAGAAAAAAAGTTGCTTTTACATTTTGGCGCTTCAGTATTTCCGCCACTTTATGTGCAACTGACATATTGCCGGTGTCAAAAGTGAGGTAAACCGTTTTATTGCACGCAGGCGTCTGAGCACTAATTCCAAAGGAAAAAAAGCCGAGCAAAAGCACGGCTGCAATACGGATAAAAACTGTATGACTCATTCCGAGCTCTTACTCCCATCCTGCTCTTGGAGTGAAGAACACACCATGCGGTGATTTACCAACCGGAATAACGGCCACCAACTTCATTGATGGGATATCAATTACGCCAACCTTTTTCGAGAAACGGAAAGTGACCCACATGGTCTTGCCGTCTGGCGTGATCTCCATGTCATCCGGGCCGGCTGGCAAGCCAGTAATATCTCCCACCTTTTCTAGGGTTTGCATATTAATCAAGCTAATCGTAGAACCAATACGGTTACTCACAAATACATGCTTCTTATCCCCAAGTGGACGGAAGTTATGCGCGCCCTTACCTGTATAGATTCGCTTTACTTCCTTGCGATTTTTCCAGTCAAATACTTGTACATTATCTTCGCCAGTAATGCCAACCAATAAATATTGATCGCCAGGAGTCATCCACAAACCAGCGGGCACTTTTCCAGTGGGTATTACCCACAAGACATTTTGTGTTTCTAGATCAATTGCTGCCAACTCACTAGAATCTTGCAAGGTAATAAAAGCAATTTTGCTATCCGATGTAAAGGCAATGTGACTTGGTGTTTTAGGTAACTTAAGAGTTTTAACTAATTTCAGATTAGCGCTATCAGCAGAATAAATATCTACACGATCCAAGCGATTACCATTTGCAATAAACCACTTGTGATTCGGTGAATAGCCAATTTGGTATGGGTCAATGATGTTTGGAATCTTGCCGGTTAACTCACCAGTAGTAGGATTCATGAGAACAACATCGTTACCGGCAGCATTTGCAATCAATAGGGTTTTTTGATCCGGCGTCATCATCAAGTGATGGGGCTCTTTACCAACGGGAATGGTTTTAACCACTTCGCGTGTATTCATATCAATCAGACTGACAGAGGCTGCACCCGAATTCAGAATTACCGCTAACTTTGGTTGTGCGGCAGGATTTGAAGGGGAACTAGGGTTGCCAGCCTGTGCAAAAGCATTTTGATTCGCCAACAGAAGAGCAAATACAGCGGAAGTCGCAAGTATGCGAAATCCTCTAATCTTGTTAAATGTATACATCCCTCTATTGTAAGCAATTGGAAGGCTTTAAAAGCCCTCTAAGCATCAATGGATTTGATCTAGCGCAAGCTGGCTAAAACCTTTTCGAGACGCTTTAAGGACATAGGGGTTGGTGTTTTAAGCTCCTGAGCATATAAAGCTACCCGTAACTCTTCTAGCTGCCATCGAAAATCAGTTAAGGCCTGGTCTTCAGTCATTGCATACGAAGCAGCCCCTTTATTTCCTTGCATGAGCTTTTGCCATGGACGTGCAACGGATTCCCAGTCTTTCTGGCACTGAGCATCGCGACTCGGGTTAGAGCGTAATTTATCAATTCGCATCGCAATCGCTTTTAAATACCGTGGCACATGAACCAATTGGGCATAAGGTATATCAGCCACAAACTTCGGAAAGATTAATCCCTGCATCTGCGCTTGAATATCAGCATAAGCACTTGGTGAGGCGGCTTTTGCACTGGCTATCTTTTTCTGAAGATCTGCATGGGCCTGCAATGCATTTAAAGCATGACGAGAAATCTCTTGGGCAATCAGCGCTAACCTAGGTTTACCTGCTTGCAATCGCTCTGTAAATTGTTCGGCGTTTACTGGAAGGGATTCACCCATGAACGCACGCTCGAGTGCAAGATTGAGAATGTGATCTATTAAACCTTCTACTGAACCGACATTAATAAAAAGCAATCCCAATTCTCGAATGCCGGGCAACTGTTTTTGTAATGCCTTGAGCGTATCTTTATTACTCAACGCAAACAAGCGACGCAATCCTAAAGCATGCTGTTTACGAGCCTCCAGCAGATCATCAAATACCTCTAGATCACAATAATCGATACGGTCCACTAAAGCGGGATAGCCAAATAAAGTTTTGTTGCCTTTTTGAATCTCTAAAGTTTCAGGTAGCTCACCAAATTCCCATGCGCGATAGCCGCCCTGCTCTACCTTGCGGGCATTAGCCTCGTTAGAGCTGTTACTGCCAGCCTTCTGGGTAGGCTCAACACCTAACTCTACTTGCGCAGTCTCTTGGGCTATTGCCTGGAAGGCGCTACGGGCCGTCTCACCATACTCGGAACGCAAGCGAGATAAGTTACGCTCTACCTCCAACTGACGGCCATGTTCGTCAATGAGGCGAAAGTTCATTGATGAGTGCAGCGGCAAAGATTCAGGCCTAAAGTCTGTACGTTTAATTTCGAGCCCGCGCTCTTTGCGGATGTCACTAATGAGGCTATCTAGAAAGTCGCCTACTCCAAATTGCTTCTCTTCTAGTTTTCGCTCAAGAAAAGATTTTGCATAATCGGGTAGCGGCACACAGTGACGTCGTAACTTCTGGGGCAATGATTTAAGCAATAGATGAACCTTTTCCTCACACATGCCAGGCACTAACCATTCACAACGGCGGCCATCCACCTGATTTAGTTGGGTCAAAGGAACGACTAGCGTCACACCATCCTTAGGGCTGCCGGGCTCAAAGTGATAAGTCAGACTGAGCTGTGCACCACCTACCAACATATTTTTAGGATAACGATCTACTGTGATACCAGCCGCTTCATGTCGCATCAAATCGGCTTTTTCTAAGCGGAGCTGACTATCTAATTCAGGGTCTTTACTAAACCATGCTTTGAGACTTTCACGACTACGCACCTCTTTTGGAATTCTGGAGTCGTAAAAGGCAAAGAGTAGATCGTCATCTACCAATACATCAGGGCGACGCGAGCGATGCTCTAGCGCTTCAATTTCTTTAATAAGTCGACGGTTATGCCAAAAGAAGTTAAAGAGATTGGGATACTTTTTCTTGGCATCTGTTTCGGTCTCTCGCTGAAGTGCTGGAGTATCCATGCGCCCAAACATCTCTTCTTGCACTAAAGCCTGGCGAATAAATAATTCTCTCGTTTCATCGGGGTTATGGGGCTCATAACGGACTCGGCGACCATGGTAGATGGGTAAGCCATATAAAGTGCCCCTCTCAAAGGCCATGACCTCACCTTGGCGGTTGTCCCAAAATGGATCACTGAGGGATTTGATCAGGCGATGTGCAGCAACTCGTTCCACCCATTGGGGTTCTATTTTGGCAATCGTGCGTGCATACATGCGATTGGTTTCTTGTAGCTCACCAGCCAGAATCCAGGCGCCTGCCTTTTTACCTATCGTTGATCCCGGCCAAATAAAGGGGCGAATCCCACGTGCGCCAACATACCCGCCGGTTTTGCTATTGCGGTCTTGGGATTTTTCATCCTCTTCTTTTTTGGCAACATAACCAAGCAAACCCGTTAGCAGGGATAGATGTACCTGCTCATAAGTTGCAGCTAAGCCGTTCTCTTTCCAGCCCTTCTCGCCTAACATCGTGTGCAACTGACCATGAATATCACGCCACTCACGCAGACGGCGCGGTGACAGAAATTTACTTTTACAGAGAGTCTCTAGCTGACGATTGCTATGCTTATGTTGCAAAGCATCTTGATACCAATTCCACAGCTTAACGAAACTCAAAAACTCTGAGCGTTCATCCGCAAACTGCAAATGAGCTTGATCTGCCGCCGTAGCTTGATCCATGGGGCGATCGCGAGGGTCTTGCGTAGCTAATGCAGAAGCAATAATGGTCACTTCTTTTAAGGCGTTCTGTTCTTTTGCCGCTAAAAGCATTCTGCCAATACAGGGGTCAAGCGGTAAATCTGCTAATTGCTTACCAATGGCGGTGAGCTTAAAGCTATTGTTAATATCTTTTCCATCTGCCGGCTCAGATTCGTCAAATTCAATGGCGCCCAACTCATCTAGAAGTTGCACACCATCGGCAATCGCTCTTCCTAAAGGTTTATCAATAAAAGGAAAGTGTTGAATCTTAGGCAAACGCAATGAACTCATACGTAGAAGCACTGAAGCCAAAGAGCTTCTCAGAATTTCAGGGTCGGTAAATTGAGAGCGGCTTTGATAATCCAGCTCACTATAGAGACGTACGCAGATACCATCCGAGACACGACCGCAGCGGCCTGCCCTTTGATTGGCCGCCGCTTGAGAGATGGACTCAATCTGGAGTTGCTCTACCTTATTGCGATAGGAGTAGCGCTTTACCCGTGCCAAGCCACTGTCAATGACATAACGAATATTAGGAACGGTTAAAGAGGTCTCGGCAACGTTGGTCGTCAAAATGATGCGGCGTCCATTTCCTGGGCTGAATACTCTTTCTTGCTCCGCAACCGATTGACGGGCAAACAAACTCAAAATCTCTGGGTGAAAGCGTTGCTGCAACACGTGGTCCTTGCGCAAAGCTTCCGCGCAATCTCGGATCTCACGTTCGCCCGGTAAAAAAACCAGCACATCTCCTGAACCAGCGGCACCTTCACGCCATAAGCTCGCAATCTCTTCTGTCACCGCATCCGAAATTTCCTTGGCAGCCTTGGATGCCTTTTTACCATCAGGTTTAGCGTCTGGTTCCAAGGGTGAGTAACGCTGCTCTACTGGGAACAAACGGCCGCTCACTTCAATGACTGGTGCGACTTTGCCATTTATGGCGAAGTGCTCTGCAAATCTCTGGGCATCAATGGTTGCTGAGGTGATGATCAGCTTAAGATCTGGCCTCTTGGGCAGCAGCTGGCGCAAATAACCTAATAAGAAATCAATATTGAGACTACGTTCATGAGCCTCATCAATAATGAGTGTGTCATAGGCACGTAGTTGAGGATCGCGCTGAGTTTCAGCCAGCAAGATGCCATCAGTCATCAACTTGATTGAAGCGCTATGACTAGTCTTGTCAGCAAAGCGTACTTGGTAGCCCACATCCTGACCAATAGGAGAGCCTAGCTCTTGAGCAATTCTCTTTGCTGTGGCAGTGGCTGCAATTCGGCGAGGCTGTGTGTGGCCGATTAGCTTGCCGCCATTGATCGTCCCACGACCCAGATCTAGGCAGATCTTTGGAAGCTGGGTGGTCTTACCTGAACCCGTCTCACCGCATACGATCACTACCTGGTGGCTCTGCAGGGCATCCTTGATGATCTGACGCTGACCTGAGACAGGTAATTCTTCCGGAAAGCGGATTTCTAGCTTGCGCCGGGTGTTGGAGGCAGGCACAGGCTGTGAGATAACTTTGGGTTTTTGTTGGTTTATAGGCTCTTGCACCCTATAATTTTCTCACTATGCCGACAAATGCACCAAACCTAGCGCCCAGCGCCGAAGAATCTGCCTCCAATTTCCCATTTGTGGGCTGGTTGCGCGATGTTGCGCCCTATATTCATAGCTTTCGAGAAAAGACCTTTGTTATCGCTTTTGCAGGTGAACTCGTCCAAGAAATCGGCTTAGAGAACCTGATTGAGGATATCGCCATGCTGCATGCTATGGGTATGCGCATCGTATTGGTACACGGTATTCGCCCGCAGATTGAAGAGCAGCTTATGCTGCGCAAGATTAAGAGCAAATTTGGCAAGAGCACAATGCACAGCTATCGAATTACTGATGCTGCCGCTTTAGAGTGCGTTAAAGAAGCCGCTGGTGAATTGCGCCTCGATATCGAAGCAGCATTTAGTCGTGGCCTACCCAACACCCCAATGGCAGGATCACGCATTTCGGTGATTTCCGGAAACTTTATTACCGCTATGCCAGTAGGCGTTGTTGAAGGAATCGATTACATTCATACCGGCTTAGTCAGAAAAGTAGATTCCTCTTCTATCAAGCAATCTTTAGATAGCAACAAAATTGTGCTGCTTTCACCTTTGGGTTTTTCACCAACAGGCCAGGCCTTCAATCTAGCCTATGAGGATGTAGCAGCCTCGACCGCTGCTGCTCTCAAGGCGGATAAGCTCATTTTCTTAAGCCCTTACCCAGGCCTGAAAGATGCCGAAGGTGACATCATCACCGAGCTTTCTTTACCACAGCTCCAGGAATATGTGAGCCAGAATAAAGAGATGGAGATTGGAATGAAGGGCTTACTGAATATTGCGGGTAAAGCCATTCGTGCCGGTGTTAGCCGTGTTCACTTCTTGCCTTCAAATCAAGATGGCGCTTTACTTGAGGAACTCTTTACGCATGATGGGATCGGCATGATGCTAGCCTCTTCCGACATTGAGAATTTGCGTGAAGCTAGCCAAGATGATGTTGGCGGCATCTTGCAGTTGACCATGCCTCTTGAAGATGAGGGTATTTTGGCTGCACGCGGCCAAGATGTCATCGAACGGGATATTCAACGATTCTCAGTGATTGAGCATGATCGTGTTCTTTTCGGTTGCGCTGCCCTCTTCCCCTTCCCCAATGGCGTAGGTGAACTCGCCTGTTTAGCTGTTGATCCTGATGTACAAGGCTCGGGGGATGGTGAACGTTTGCTCAAACGCATTGAGATGCGCGCGAAGCAAGAAGGCATCAAAAAATTATTTGTTCTCACAACAAGAACAGAGCATTGGTTTTTGAAGCGCGGCTTTAAACGTGCCACGGTAGATGATCTACCAGAAGAAAGAAAACAAATTTACAACTGGGACCGCAAGTCCATGGTTTTAACTAAAGATTTATAAGAAAGGCATTACAGATGGCACGCATGGTTCAATGTATTAAGTTAAATAAAGAAGCAGAAGGAATGGACTTTGCTCCACTACCAGGCGAACTTGGTAAAAAGATTTGGAATCAAGTATCTAAAGAAGCTTGGGCTGCCTGGTTAAAACAACAAACCATGTTAATTAATGAAAATCGCCTCAATATGGCTGATCCTCGTGCACGTCAATACCTATTAAAGCAAGTTGAGAAGTACTTCTTTGAAGGTGGCGCGGATATGGCGCAAGGTTACGTTCCTGAAGCCGAATAATTGGCCGTATGTTGGGTATTGCGGTACAGCATAAATAAATTGATAAAAATTGTTTATAGCTGTTGACACTCTGAATTTGCAGGCATAGGATGTAATCGTAGTGAGGCAGTTTGAGTGTCCCGCTACATTGGCGAAAGCCACTTCAAATAAGTACATCTATGTACTTATAGGCTAAGGAACTAAATACCTTCCGAGCGTCTACGCCGTGGATACCACGGCAAATAACCCGATGGGCATACCCCGTCGGGTTTTTTTATTCCTAAAGTACGATGCGATCTACGCCAGCAGCATTACTCACCAGCAAAATGTTTGCTTTTTCTTTGGCGAATAAGCCCACTGTGATTACACCAGCGATTTGATTGATTTGACTCTCGATCTTTAAAGGGTCAGCGATCTGTAGTCCAGCGATATCTAGTATCCACCCACCGTTATCGGTTACAAATGGCTCACTCGGTGTTTGGTTTAAATCTGCACGAGTAGACTTAGCCAAGCGTAAAGTGACTTTCCCGCCAAGCTTTTCTAGCTCACGCGTGACAACACCTTTTGCAAGCGGAATAATTTCTACCGGGAGAGCGAAGTTACCTAAAACAGGCACTTGCTTTGACGAATCGCAGATGCAAATAAATTGCTGCGCCATAGATGCAATAATCTTTTCACGGGTTAAAGCCCCGCCGCCACCTTTAATCATGTGGCCCTGAGGATCAATTTCATCTGCACCATCGACATAAGCGGGTAAGCTAACAACATCGTTGGGATCCAACACTTTGAATCCATGCTTAAGTAGGCGCTCGGTAGTGGCATTGGAACTAGACACAGTACCCGCAAAATGATCTTTGTGAGGAGCTAAGGCATCAATAAAACAATTAGCCGTTGAACCTGTACCAACGCCTAATATTTGTCCAGCAGGCAGCTTTAATACCTCATCACGTGCCGCATCACCCACCATTTTCTTAAGTTGATCTTGATTCATTGCTTTACCAAAGGCCTTTACTGGAACTGAATAGTTAATCCATCTATCATATGATATTCAGAAAAAACCATTTGAGAACTGCCTCCAAGCCCATGAATAGTGCTACTTCAACCCAAAACCAACTAGAGCAACTGAAAAAACTCACTACGGTCGTTGCCGATACAGGTGATTTTGAGCGCATGCAGGCCTTTCAACCTCAAGATGCCACCACCAACCCTTCCTTAATCTTGAAGGCGGCTCAGCAGAGCAATTACCAGTCTCTAGTGAACGCAGTTAAGGTGGCTCACCCCGGAATGAGCACTACCGATTTAGTGGATTACATCTTGGTGGCTTTTGGTTTGGAGATATTAAAAATCGTTCCTGGCCGCGTCTCTACTGAAGTCGATGCCCGGCTTTCTTTCGATACCAAAGCAACTATTGCAAAAGCAAAACATCTTATTGCCCTTTATGAATCTCATGGGATTGATCGCAATCGTATTTTGATCAAACTAGCAGGCACTTGGGAAGGAATTGCCGCCGCTAAAGAATTAGAAGCTGACGGCATCCACTGCAATATGACTTTGCTGTTCTCATTAGTTCAAGCTGCAGCCTGTGGTGCTGCGAACGCCAAATTAATATCCCCTTTTGTGGGGCGCATTACTGATTGGTATAAGGCAAAGTTGGGAGCCAATTGGAATGATATCAATAATGGCGGTGAAAATGATCCTGGCGTCACTTCAGTAAAGCGCATTTTTCATTACTACAAACACTTTGGTATCCCTACTGAAATCATGGGTGCTAGCTTTCGTAACACCAGCCAAATCCTTGAGCTAGCTGGTTGTGATCTATTAACTATTAGCCCAGAGCTATTGGCTGATCTTCAAGCGAGCGGCGCTAGCGTTGATAAAAAATTAGATCCGATCAATGCGAAGGCTGCATTGACTGCCGAAGGAATAACAGCCCTTAAGTTAGATGAATCCAGTTTCCGCCTACAACTCAATAATGATGCAATGACTACAGAAAAGTTAGCGGAAGGTATTCGTAACTTCTGCATTGATACAGAGAAATTAGAGGCGCTCCTAGCTAAATAACCATTTAGCGCCAAAAAGAAAACCCGCCGAAGCGGGTTTTTTTATTTGATATCTTACAGCCTAGAACTACAGAGTAGTTTTGTAAATAGTTCCGTCTTTCATGATGACGCGGAAGTTCTTTTGAGGATCGGCAATGATGTCGAGATTAACGGTAGGGTCACCGTCAACTAACAGTAAATCTGCATAAGCACCCTCTTGCACTACCCCCAACTTACCTTCTGTATAAGGGTTACGCTTACCCGATAAGGCAAAAAGCTGAGCATTGTCGTGAGTCACAATCTTAAGAGCATGAGCCGGAGTCATGAACTGTTTCATTTCAACTAACTCAGTATTTTGCATGTACATATTTTGCGGCTCAAACAATAAATCTGTTCCCCAGGCTAACTTGACATTATTTTTTACAGCCCATCTCCACACATTGCCCTGGTTTAGTACCAGCTCATGCTTTCTTGCGCGTACGTCAGGTGGAAAGGATGGGCCAGCCTCATCAAAGACTTGGGTGCTCAACCAAATACCTTTATCGGCCATATACTTGACTGTTGCTTCATCCAAGAGCTGACCATGTTCAATCACTGTGACGCCGGCATCAATTGAGCGACGTACAGAATGCGGCGTATACGAATGTACTGATACATAAGTTCCAAAATCAGTCGCCGCCTCAACAGCAGCCTTAATTTCGTCTGAAGTAAATTCATTCACATAAAGCGGGTCCATATGGGACTCGCCACCACCACTAGTAGCCAACTTAATTTGAGTGGCGCCATTGCGCAAATTAAACCGTGTTGCCGTTAAAACCTGTGCACGTCCATCCACAATGGATGAGAACCGTACTTGCTCAAGGGGTGTCAAAGGCCCTCCGAAGCTACGCGGTAATTGTTCTGGTGGAGTAAAGTCGCAGTGTCCAGAGGTTTGACAAACCATCGAGCCGCTTGGATAAATACGCGGTCCAATTACCTTGCCTTGATCAATAGCATCCTTAACTCTAAAAATAGGGCCTGCCATGTCTCGAATAGTGGTAAAGCCGCGCATCAACATGGCCTGTGCCTGTTCTGAAGCAACTTTATCTAAAAATGCTATATCTGGA
Source organism: Polynucleobacter asymbioticus QLW-P1DMWA-1 (assembly GCF_000016345.1). NCBI lineage: Bacteria > Pseudomonadati > Pseudomonadota > Betaproteobacteria > Burkholderiales > Burkholderiaceae > Polynucleobacter > Polynucleobacter asymbioticus. The sequence goes on from NC_009379.1 coordinate 1,335,498, forward strand.
TTTGGAACAATAATTTGATCTGCTGTAACGCCAGCAATATAAAGATGGGCATGCGCATCACTTAAACCCGGCATCAGCGTACGACCACCACCTGCAATAAAGGTAGCAGTTGTGCCGCTCGGAATTTGAATAGGTTTAACTGAAATAGTCTGAATCACATTCCCAACTACCAATACATTGATTGGGGGTGTTAATTTCTCTGAAGTACCATCAAACACTCGTACATTTTCATAGAGCGTTGCGGTCTTTGGTGCCGCCTGAGAATGGCAAGAAAGCGCGGCAGTCAGTGTACTTAAAACAAATAGGGATTTAGCTATGGTTTTCATAATTACTCTTTTTAATTACATTGGAATATTGGGTAGCGCTTTTTAAAATCTAGAGGGAGATCTATTTTGAAACATCTAGATGACCGCGTGCATCCATCAGCGTTTCATATATCTTAGGATCTACAGAATGTTTTTTTAGTGCCTCATTAAGCTTAGCTCGCAAGAAAGTGCTCGACGTATAACGCGTAACTTCACTATAAAAACGATCTGCTAAGCATTTAACCATATCTGCGTAGCGATCAATCCACTCTGGGCTGATATCGAAACGGTCATAGTTCACAATTGCGGCAACTTTATGTGGAATAGCTTTTAAAGCCTCTTCTACTGCCCTGCGGATATTTTCAACATCTGCATCCGCTCGTACCATGAAGCCTTCTAAATTGACGAAGAGGATATTTTTAAGTGGGTCATAGATGAATCGATCACCAAAGGGAATATCTAGCAGCTCAGAACGTAAACCCATAGTTTCTGGATAGAAAATGCGTTGATCCATCAACTTGAGATGGGCATCAACTAAGGGTTGAAAATCCATTTTTTTAAGAATATCTTTTTCAAGATCGATACCAGGCGCTATTTCGATCAGCGCAACACCTTCTTGGGTGAGCTTAAAGACACAACGCTCGGTAATGTAGATGACCTCTTGCCCTTTTTTCAAAGATTGCTCAGCGCTAAATGTGCGATGCTCGACCTCTTTGACGAATTTATTCCCCATACCCTCACGCTCAATTACCAGCTTTCCATGGGCTATAACAAGATGTGACTTTGCTGCCATAAAGCTGCCAACAAATACAACTTTTCTGGCATTTTGGGAGATATTAATAAACCCACCTGCTCCTGCTAACTTATCGCCAAACTTAGATACATTCAAATTCCCGCTTTCATCCATTTGGGCCAACCCCAAAATGGCAATATCCAATCCTCCACCATCATAAAAATCAAATTGGTAAGGCTGATCTAAGATTGCCTGAGTATTGACTGCGGCACCAAAATTTAGGCCGCTCGCAGGAATTCCTCCGATCACGCCTGGTTCAGTCGTAAGCGTGAATAGATCGGTCACATTTTCTTCTGCTGCTACTGCCGAAACTCCTTCGGGCATCCCAATACCTAGATTAACTACATCATTTGGTCGCAATTCCATTGCCGCTCTACGGGCAATGACTTTACGAGAATCTAAAGGCATATCTTGACGAGTGGAATGCGGAACTCGTATTTCACCAGAAAATGCAGGGTTGTATGGCTCTATAAAAGTTTGCATATGGTATTCAGGCTTTTCTGAAACCACTACGCAATCAACCAATACCCCTGGAATTTTTACTTGCCGAGGATTAAGACTGCCGGCAGCACAAATCCGCTCAACCTGCGCTATCACAATGCCGCCAGAATTATGAGCAGCCATAGCAATTGCTAAAGCCTCTAAGGTCAGCGCTTCTTTTTCCATGGTGATATTGCCATCAGGATCAGCGCTCGTCCCACGAATGATGCCGACATTAATGGGCAATGCCTTGTAAAAAAGATAATCCTCGCCACCAATCTTGACCAACTCCACCAAATCTTCTACCGTCTTTTCATTGAGCTTTCCACCACCAAAACGTGGATCAACAAATGTACCAAGCCCAACATGAGTCAAGGTTCCGGGCTTGCCAGCCGCGATATCTCTAAATAAGTGACAAATAACCCCTTGAGGCAAATTCCACGCTTGTATTTGATTGCTGATTGCCATCATTTGTAATTTGGGCACTAATCCCCAATGACCACCAATGACACGAGAAACTAAGCCGGGGTGAGCCAAATGATTAAGGCCTCGATCTTTTCCATCGCCTTGGCCAGCTGCATATACCAAGGTTAAATTTCTTGGTCCCCCTTGATGCTCAAGAGGTGACTTCAACCCCTCTAAAAATAAATCTTCAAGAGCAACGGCTATATTCTCTGCAAATCCAATTCCCACAAAGCCGCCGGTGGCGATGGTATCCCCATCCTGAATTAGTTGCACAGCCTCATGGGCCGCCATAATTTTTCCGGAACTACCCGCATGCAATAAGGGTGATAGATGTGAATGGGGCAAAAAATCCTCGAGTTATAAATTAGATGGTCAAATGCCTGATGCGCTGACTGTTTAGACCCAACCAGTTAAATAAAACGTAGCAATAACAAAAAATACTGCCATTGTTTTAATACAAGTAATGGCAAAAATATCTTTGTAAGATATTTTGTGGGATAGGCCGGTAACCGCAAGTAATGTAATTACTGCACCATTGTGTGGGAGAGTATCCATGCCGCCGCTCGCCATGGAAGCAACTCTGTGCAAAACCTCCATTGAGATGCCTGCCGCTTGCGCTCCTTGAATAAAGAAATTGGACATCGCAGCTAAAGCAATGCCTAAACCTCCTGAAGCGGAACCAGTTATTCCCGCTAAGGCTGTGACGGTCACAGCTTCGTTTACCAAGACGTTAGGTACGGACTTAAGAGTATCGGCAACAACTAAGAAACCAGGTAGTGCAGCGATCACAGCCCCAAAACCATATTCAGAAGCTGTATTCATCGAAGCAAGAAGCGCGCCACTTACCGCCGCTTTAGAGCCCTCAGCAAAACTTTCAAAAATACGTTTGTGTGCGAACAAAATAACGGTCAGAATACCCAGCAGCAATGCACCCTCGACAGCCCATATTGCAGAAATTTTTCCGACCTCCTGAACAACTGGAGCGGGGCTTCCAATAACAGCAGGTATAAATGAAACAGTGTCTCCATAAACCTTTGGCAACCAATCGGTAAAGATCCTATTGGCAAATGCCACTATGAGCAAAGGAAGAACAGCGATTAAGGGATTGGTAAGCTTTTCAGTTAAATCAAAAGCTACCGGCTCATTGATGTGGTTGGTACCATAACCTTCATTTAACTTCTGAGCAGATCTGCGACGCCACTCTAAATAAAACATACCCAGCGTCAAAATAAAGATGGACCCCATAATGCCCAATACTGGCGCAGCATAAATATTTGTCTTGAAAAAGGATGTGGGGATCACGTTTTGGATTTGAGGGGTTCCAGGCAATGAATCCATCGTAAAGGTGAATGCCCCTAATGCAATCGTGCCGGGTATTAAGCGCTTTGGAATATCACCTTGGCGGAAGAGTTCGGCAGCAAATGGATACACCGCAAAAACAACTACAAATAGTGAGACACCACCATAGGTCAATAGAGCGCAGACTAAGACAATAGAGAGCATGGCTCTTTTAGCCCCCACTATCTTGATTACTGAAGAAACGATGGCCTTAGAAAAACCCGAAAGTTCGATCACTTTTCCAAATACTGCGCCTAATAAAAAGACTGGGAAATAGCTTTTCACAAAGCCGACCATCTTATCCATGAATAAGCCGGTAAACATCGGGGCTACTAAAGTGGGATCGGTTAAGAGCACCGCGCCAAGGGCGGCAATGGGAGCAAAAAGAATGACACTATAGCCGCGATAAGCTACAAACATCAGGAAAACTAAAGCGGCAACTACGATTAGAAGGGTCATCTAACTACCTTAAATAATGGTTCAGCAAGTATCTTGATCATAAAGCTCAATTGCTTAAGCTAAATAAGTATTAACCCTCCGCCATTCGATAGTGCCGCCACATTCTTAGGCTTATTTTTTAGCTGTATTAATACCTAGCAAGGTATATGCAGGACAGTTACCAATCATGCCTGTCAATAATGGAAGTATGCCAATCCATGCCCAGGGGCCAGTGATACCAAAACCGGCTAATCCCATCAGCGTTACACCTACGGTCATACGTACAACGCGTTCTGTGTGACCAACATTGCATTTCATAAGAACCCCCTTAGAGTTACTTCGCTACTTTAGTAAGACGCTGTCTAAGCGCTTCATATAAGCATACGCCACTTGCTACAGAAACATTCAAGCTTTCTACTACACCTTGCATAGGGATGCGTACGAGCTCATCACAGGTTTCACGGGTTAGACGACGCATACCCTCACCTTCAGCCCCCATCACAATAGCGATAGGACCGGTAAGATCAAGATCGTAGATAGATTTCTCAGCTTCATCATCGGTACCCACCAACCAAACACCCGCCTCTTGCATTTCTTTCATGCTACGCACAAGATTGGTTACGGTAATAACGGGTATGACCTCAGAAGCTCCACTAGATACCTTACTGACAGTGGCATTAATAGAGGCAGAGCGATCCTTAGGAATGACTACCGCATCGACGCCGGCACCATCGGCAACACGTAAGCAGGCGCCAAAGTTATGGGGATCAGTCACACCATCTAAAACCAAGAACAATGGTTTCTTCTGAGCACTCTCTGCATCTTCCACCACTTCAGTGATGGTGCGAGCAACAGTGATTTTTTCTGCAAGAGCGACCACTCCCTGGTGTCGATCATGACCCGCTAATTTATGAAGACGCTCTGCATCAGCTGCATGCAAACGCTCTCCCAAAATCTCTTCGGCTTGCTTTAAGAAATCTCCCATGCGTCGATCGCGACGACTGGGATCAAAATACACCGACTTCAAACTATCTGGGTCAACGCGTAAGCGCGCTTGAACCGCATGAAAACCCACTAATATTTGTTTCATCTTTTTTAAATCACTTTTTTTATTTACGGCGCGCTTTGGTACTGCGAACAGGCGGCTTGCTACCAGCGGGTTTGCCTACAGGGCGACTTGGCTTAGCAGCCTTGCTGCTCTTGCGACTTGCCTGACTCTTGGATTGGTTGGCACCCAAAGTCCCCGCCGATTTAGCTGCATTCACATTAATGCCGCTTGGTTTTTGGGGTGCTTTATGGGCAGGTCTACTTTTATTGGGGGCAGCCTTCTTATTGGGTCTACCAGTATCGGCAGCTAATAACACCTGACGTCGACCAGAAGATCCACCGCCCCCTTCTGCGCCAAAACTTTTAACTAAACTAAATTCAATTTTGCGCGCATCTAAATCAACCCGGCTGACCAATACATGTAGGCGATCACCTAAGCGGTAACGAATACCTGTACGCTCACCGCGCAATTCTTGACGAGCCTCATCGTATTGGAAGTAGTCCCCACCCAACTCGGTTACGTGAACCATGCCTTCTACAAAGAGATTTTCCAACTGAATGAATAATCCAAAATTGGCAACACCTGTAACGGTGCCGGAATACTCTTGACCCAAATGATCGCGCATGTAATAGCACTTCAACCATGCCTCGACATCGCGCGATGCTTCATCAGCACGGCGCTCATTTGATGAGCAATGTACGCCCAGCTGACCCCAAATTGGTAAAGCGGCATTGGCGCCTTTGGGAACTTTTACACCCTTTGCTGCACCAGCTTTTGCATCGCTTTGAGATTTCTTGGCATTAACTGCGTTCTCACGACCCTTACCCTTGCGTGGCAAGGTAAGGTTAAGCGGAACCTTAGGCGGCAAGACCGGTACATAAGGCTTTTTCTGCAGAATCGATTTGATGACTCGATGAGTTAACAAGTCTGGGTAGCGACGAATTGGGCTCGTGAAATGTGAGTAAGCGGGATAAGCCAAGCCAAAGTGGCCTTCATTATCTGGCTGGTACATCGCCTGTTGCATTGCCCGTAGAACAACCGATTGCAGCATATTGGCGTCCGGACGATCTTTAATCTCCCGAATCAATTTAGCAAAGTCACGCGGCTTTGGTTTGTCGCCACCGCCTAGAGAAAGGCCTGAAGTTCTCAGCACCTGACGCAAAGTCACCAACTTCTCTTCTGAAGGCTCACCGTGTACACGGTACAAACTGAGATGCTTGTTCTTATCAATAAAGTCAGCTGCACAAACGTTTGCAGTCAACATACATTCTTCAATTAAGCGATGTGCATCATTACGAATGCGCGGCTCAATACGTAAGATCTTGCCAAGCTCGTTGCTAATAATTTGGGTCTCAGTCGTTTCAAACTCAATTGCGCCACGCTTCTCACGAGCAGCCAATAAAATTTTGTAAAGAGAATATAGATTCGTTAATAAAGGACGGAACTGTGCAAAGCGCGTAGCCTCTGGCCCTTTACTGTTGGAGAGAATTTCCCAAACAGTGTCATAGGTAAAGCGCTGAGCCGAATGCATGACTGCTGGATAGAACTGGTATGCCAATACGATGCCATTGTTGTCCACTACAGAATCACAGACCATGCAAAGGCGATCAACCCCAGGATTTAAAGAGCAAAGACCATTGGAGATCTTTTCTGGGAGCATCGGGATAACGCGGCGCGGGAAGTAAACGGAGGTTGCACGCAATAAGCCTTCGTCATCCAATGGTTGTCCAGGCTTAACGTAATGCGAAACATCGGCAATCGCGACAATTAAACGCCAAGCCTTAGTTTGCCCATACATTACTGGCTCGCAATAGACGGCATCATCAAAGTCACGCGCATCTGCTCCATCAATCGTCACTAGAGGTACGTCGCGTAAATCAACGCGGCCCTCTAAGTCCCCCTGCTGCACAGTATCTGGCAATGCTGCCGCTTCTTTTAAGGCAGCTGCTGAGAATTCATGAGGAACGCCATACTTACGTACCGCTATTTCGATTTCCATTCCGGGATCATCAATCTCACCTAAAACCTCAACTACACGACCTACCGCCTGGCGATAGCTATCTGGGTAATCAATGATTTCAACGCTAACTACTTGCCCTAATTTGGCGACACCTTGGCCTTTAGGTGGAATCAAAATATCGTGGCCAATACGTTTATCCTCTGGCGCAACAATTAATACACCATTCTCATTTAAGAGACGACCGATCACCACTTTGTTAGCGTGCAGAACTACCTCAACAATTTGCCCTTCCGGACGGCCTCGTCGATCTGTTCCTAATACTCTGACATTGACTCTATCGCCATGCATGACGCGTGACATTTCTCTCTCGGAGAGAAAAATATCTTCACCACCATCATCGGGAATAACAAATCCAAATCCATCTCGATGCCCCTGAACTGTTCCTAATCGGTCAGCCTCACGCGGCATCAAGTCTTTTGCTTTACGCATTTAATTCCTTCGGCAATACATGCCCTATCTATATATCTAGTGATATCTGTTTTTGTTATGAATAAGACTACTGTATCAAACCACCAAGTCTGAAGAGAAAAAGCCATATTGAGCTCAAATAAGCCCTAAAACGCCCATCCCTCTATAATAGAGGCATGCCCAGGTGGCGAAATTGGTAGACGCACCAGCTTCAGGTGCTGGCGATCGTAAGGTTGTGGGGGTTCGAGTCCCTTCCTGGGCACCAAACACCTTTACTAGACCTTATATGAGGTCAATACGCTCGAATGCAAGCCCCCCGCTTAATCTGCCAGCCTGCATAATAGAATCCCATCATCTGCCGTAAAGAAACTCCGAAGATCCTGTGAATACCGCTCTCCTTAAAAAACCGAGCAAAAAAGCCTCCCAAATTAGCCTGTTTTCAGCTACTGCCCTAGGTATCGGCGGCATGATGGGTGCTGGGCTATTTTCACTTCTAGGCACTGCGAGCGTTCATGCTGGCACACATATACCTATCGCTTTTTTAATTGGAGCCATAGCCGCCTCATTTTCGGTCTACTCCTATGCCAAATTAGGTGCCACTTTTCCAAGTAGTGGTGGCGGCGCGACTTTCACAGTGATGTGCTTTGGTCCCGGCGTCATTTCTGGCGGCCTCAATATTTTTCAATATATCGCCTACTTGATTGCCGCAGCTCTTTATGCAGCCGGCTTTTCAGAGTATGCAAATACTTTATTAGGGAACCCGCTATCACCGCTTGAAGTCAAAATGGTTGGGGCTGCTATTGTGGTGTTTTGTGCTGGCATCAATTTATTAGGCACGAGTATTGTTGGTCGAGCGGAAACTGTTGCCATTGGTTTTGTCGTCATAGCCCTATTGATATTTTCTGCAAAAGGCATACATGCTTCTAGCGGCGCCATGTTCCATTGGTCAGATTGGTCGATCAATGGCATCGCTATCGCAACCGGCATTCTGTATATCAACTATCAAGGCTTTGGGGTTGTAACCAACTCCTCTAACGCAATGGCGCAGCCACAAAAAGAATTGCCGCTAGCCATGTTTTCTGCGCTCATTTTAGTAACGTTTGCCTACCTCCTAGTCAGTACTGCAACTGAGCTTTTACTGACCCCAGCTCAAATGATTGCGTTTAATGGTCATGTTTTAGCCGATGCTGCTGAAATGGTTACCGGAAGAACAGGTTTTGTTGTGATTGGCGCCTCTGCATTATTGGCATGTGCAGCAGCACTAAACGCCACTATCTTTGCCGCATCGAATATTGCTGCGGACATGGCAAGCAAAGTTTCTATTTCTAAAACCTTGGGTAATACCGTTTTAAAAACACAGATGCGGGCCTTAACTATTTCAGCGCTAATTGTGGTTGTGTTGGTATGCGCCTTTCCTTTAGATGTAGTCGGGAAAATGGCTAGTCTAGCTTTCTTGCTCGTTTATGCAGCAATCACTGCCGGCCACATAAAAGTGCGCAAACAAACCGGCGCAAAGCTTTGGCCACTTTGGGCAGCGATCATCATCAACTTAGGACTATTCATCACGCTCTTTATTAATGTTGTTGAAACCGCACCCGGAAGTGCCATTGCATTGATCGGTGCGCTTATAGGCTCCTTTGCACTAGAGGCAGTATCCAGAAAATATCGGGGAAAGTAATGCTGGGCTTAGTCTGAGTTACTCAGCTTATGTGAGTTATAGCCAAAATCTGGCTGCGGTAAAAACACCCATACCAACAATCAAGGTAATGAGCATTTTTCGTGTCAAATAAAAAGCAATGATGGCCGCCACGCCTCCCCAAATATTTGGCAGCCTGAGATTAAATTGGGCAACGCTACTAGCACTAGCCGGCAAAAAAATCTCCGGAGCCAAAATTGCTACCATTGCCGCCAAAGGCGCAAAACGAATTGCCTCTAGCGCCCAATCCGGAACCTTTACGTGCTCGCCCAAAATCAAAAAGAAGCTTCTTGACCATGCAGTTACCCAAGCCATGCCAATAATCAATAAATAAATATTGAGATCAATTTGCATTAAGGCGCAACCCACCTAGGGGTGCGATCGGTGACCATCCCTACTATTAATGCAGCCACAATAGCTAAAACAATATTTAACCGAAATGGCAAACCATAAGTAGCCACCGCAACGACGGTAGCAGCTAGTGCCGCCCAACGTGCAGCAGCTCGATCCAGCATTGGGATAATAATTGCCAATAAAGCAATGGCACCTGCAAACTCTAACCCCCAGCTATTCGGAATTTGGCTAGCCAAGAAAATTCCTGCAATAGATCCTACTTGCCATAGCGCCCAATTAGAAAACTGCATTCCGATTAACCAATACAAACGGACATGGTCTTTATCGGCATGGCGCTCGGAAGTGGATTGCGGTGTGGGGTAACGTTTAATGTAGAAGAAATAACTAAAGTCAGCAGTCATATAACCCAGAAGAATTCTGCGCCACATGGGTAAATATGAAAAATGGGCTTGCAATCCCAAGCTAAAAATAACAAAGCGTAGATTCACCATAAAAGAGGTGATTAATATCATCCAGATCGGCAGACCTACTGTGATTAGCGGAAGTGCTGCTAACTGGGATGACCCCGCATAAACTAAAAGACTCATTGTCAAAGCTTGGTGTACCGTCAGGGAAGACTTGGCCATGGCAATACCAGTCACAAACCCCCAAGTGAGAATCGTCACACCGAACCGTGACATCTCTTTAAAGCCTTCTATAAAGGCCCGCTTCTGTTCCGAGGTCATTCTAATAACTAGATTCCCATTTCTCTGTGCAAAATCTTAGATTTCATCTCCTCCCAGAGGCTTTCAAAATCTTCAACCTTGGCTTCAGAAAGCTCAATAGGATCGTAGAGCCTTCCAAATACAATCGACTCTCTTTTAACCATTGTCTTTTCAAATTCCGTTAAACCGATTGGCTTGTCGTCTATATCGCGTGTCAACTCTGCTGAGCAAACAATCGCCTGCTCATCGTCTTTATCCACTACCGCATACTCGATGAACTGCTCATGCTTTTGAACAATCACTAAGGTACCTCGGGCATAAGAAACTGCGTCATGTGCCTGAACAATATAGGACAAAAACTGATCCTCTTCTTCCTTTTCCATCCTGAGGTCATCAACAAAGAAAAGGTATTGGTCACCATCACCATTCACCAAGGTAAAGATCTTCGGAATCACGCCGTGAGCCAAAGCAAGGTTACGGTAGTAAGAAGCAATTTCTAGTGCGAGGTTTTCTGAAAAGAGGTGCATCGTGAATGAATTTAAAAGTAAAGTTAGGCCAAATTCTTTTTCAAGAAATCAAAAGTTCTTTCCCAAGCCAACTTGGCAGCTTCTGGGTTGTACTGCAATGGGGGGAGCCCACGAGAATCAGACTTAGGGTTAGCAAAAGCATGCTTAGCGTCATAGCGCTCAAAGTCATAATTTACACCAGCCTCTTTTAACTTTGCCTCGAGTTGATCCACCCCAGATATGGCAAAGAAATCATCATGAGTGGCCCAATGTGCGAGCATCGGTTTCTGAATAGCTGCTGCGTCGACATACTCCAACGGAGGGTAACCATACCAAACCACTGTGCCATCTAGCTCTGGAACATTACAAGCAGCTAAAACGGTTAAAGCACCACCCATACAAAATCCTGTGACGGCCACTTTTTTACTGCCAGTAGCTTTCAGGTATTGCACTGCGCCACGAATATCTTGACCCGCTGCATCGCCAAAGTTCAGATCACCCATGAGGTGCTCTGCCTCTTTGGCTTCTAAAGCCAACTTACCCCGGTAAAGATCGGGTACCAGTGCACGATATCCCGCTGCCGCTAAACGATCGGCTACCGATTTCACTTCGTCATCTAAGCCCCACCACTCTTGAATCACGACTACGCCAGGGGCGTTTTCTGCACTCGCGGGCTGCGCTAAATATCCTTTAACGGATTGACCATCTGGTCTTTTGTATTCAATCATGTCTGCTTTCTTATGCTTTTTTTGTATCGGAATGAATATATCCTACCAGCCAGAATGTGAGCAAGCCACACACTGCTGCCCCATATCCAACTAAGTTGTAATGCTCCATCTTGCCATCTGCTGCAATAGTAACCACGGCACCCGCTACTACCGAGGCTATACCCGAGGCTAACATTTGAACTGAGCCAACGAGACTCATAAATGTTCCTCGAATCTTGGGTTCTACCATTTGACTTACGATAGCCATCGTTGGAATCATACGGCCAGAGATCAAAATAAAGAATGCCGTTTGGTTTATTAAGACAATCCACAGAGGAACAGGGCCGAGATTGGTAGTGATTAATATGGGTGCCAGACTAATAATTGCTAAGACTTGAAACACCCTTACTTTGCCAAACTTATCCGCCATATGGCCAATAAACCTTGAGCTCATGAGGGTGGCCACACCACCGCAAAGGTAGATGAGCGAAATGTAGGAGTTAGCAACACCCACATTGGCAGTGAGATATAGGGCGATATAAGGGATAACTGAAAAACCAGTCATCATCACCAAGCCAATGAACAAAAAGGCGCGTAAATGGCGATGGGCAATCAATACCTCATAAATTTGTTTAAACCGACTCCCCTCCTGCACATGATGTAAATGCCCAGAGATCTGTGGAATATTGCGATAGGCGATATAGAGAATCAAAAGAGATATGAGCCCAATAAACATAAATGGCGCACGCCAACCCAAAGAACTAATGTGATTGGCTAAAAATAAACTGAGCGGAACTCCGGCAACTGTTGAAACAGAAAATGCGGCCATCACTGTTCCCAGGGCCTTTCCTCTGCGCTCAAAGGGAATCGAATCGGCAACAATGGTCTGCACCAGTGAGCCCAATATTCCACCGAATGCTCCCGCACAGGCGCGTGCAAAAAATAGAGTATGGTAATTGGGTGCAAAGCCGCAAGCTACTGTCGCAATAATGAAGCATATATACAAGCGAAGTAAAAGCGTACGACGCTCAAACCGATCGATGTAATAGGTTGCAAACACTCCTGCGATTGCAGCGGCAAAAGTATAAGAGGAAAGTAACAAGCCAAACTGATGAGTGTTAATGGACAATGCTTGTATGAACTGAGGCCCTAAAGGCATCATGATCATAAAGTCCAGAATATGGGTAAATTGAATTCCAGATAACGCGAGGAGAAAAAAGCGCTCCTGTTTGGTGGATTCAAAAAGGTGGGATTGCTGTGTCAAGGTTTTCTTTACATGCTTTAGTCAATATGACATTATCCCCCTTGATACAAATACTTGCAGGCTCTTAATATATGCTAATCCCTCCAGAATCAATATCTCAGACAGCCGTACTGGGTCTCCCCATAATGCCTCTGATAGTTGAGGTCTTTTTTGGAATACTGGGCCTCATTCTCGTCCTAATGTATCACGGTGTTGCCATCAATCACATCATCATGCGCTTTGAAAAGCAGGCAAATAAACACTTAAGGCTAGGGCGATATAACTACGTATTTATGCATTTTTATGCTTCCTTTTTCTTTATCGCCTTAATGCATATCTGTGAAATCATCATTTGGTGTTTTTTTATAACGGGATTGGGCCTCATGGATGATTCTGTTCATGCTTTATTATTTGCGGGCAGCTGCTATACCACCGTGGGTTTTGTTCCAGATACACTTCCCATGGGATGGAAAAGCTTAGCCTTCTTTATTTCTTTTTCAGGTCTATTTTGTCTGGCATGGACAACGTCCGTCATGATTGGCATGACTAATACTTATAAAAACGCATGGAATTTGAAGTACGGCCAAAAAGACCTTAGTTCTTCTTAATGTAATACCCATAAACGCAACGACTTCCTCCACGCGAGGGGTTATGCGTATCCTGAATAACACCATCAATCACTGCCGTGAGGTGTTTCGAGACTTTCACAATCAGTACTCCTGAGGGCAACTCGTCAGGTCTCAGATGCACCTGACAGCCTGCCCCAATTTTCATGGTGGGCACCCACTCAAATCCATGACTCAAGATGTAATCATGAAATACGTTACGGTGATTGCCATTACGCGGCGATGAGCCTTTTTCATTCAAGCGCTTCGCCAAGCGATCATTTCTTTTTTCAGCATAACGCGCGTTGGCATCACGCAGATCCTCATAGACTTGGATATAAGGTAGCTTAGCAGCAATCGCAATCGATCTCACAACACAGTCCCCTGCTCCTCCCTTAAAGCCGGCAGCATCCCTTCCCCCATCATTCAGTTGAAATGGGAAGTGACTATGGGATTTAGAGAAAGGATTTAAAAAACTAAACATAAGAGATTGCCCAATAAAAAATGGATTTGCTTTTTGGGCAAATCCATTTTAATGAAGCATCAGATTTAAATGACTATGCGTTCGCCTTCTTTACTTCTAAGCGCCAAGCGTGCAACAAAGGCTCTGTGTAGCCATTGGGCTGCTCGAGACCCTTGAAAATCAAGTCGCTTGCAGCTTTATAAGCGTAAGAATCTTTGTAATGGGGCATCATAGGCTTGTACAAAGAGTCACCAGCATTTTGCCCATCAACCACTTTAGCCATACGTTGCAATGTCTCGTTGACTTGATCGGCAGTAACAACGCCGTGCAATAGCCAGTTTGCAATATGCTGACTGGAAATACGCAATGTAGCGCGGTCTTCCATGAGGCCAACGTTATGAATATCAGGAACCTTGGAGCAACCAACGCCTTGATCAATCCAACGAACTACATAACCCAAGATACCTTGGCAGTTGTTATCTAATTCTTGTTGAATTTCTTCTTTAGACCAATTTGCTTGCTCTGCTACCGGAATCGTTAAGAGATCATTCAGCAATGCTTCAGCTTCCGCTGCCGTATCAACCTTTTCCATTTCTTTTTGGAGTTCCGCTACATTGACTTGGTGGTAATGAAGCGCATGCAAAGTAGCAGCTGTTGGTGATGGAACCCAAGCAGTATTTGCACCTGCTTTCGGGTGAACGATCTTCTGCTCAACCATGGCTTTCATCAAGTCTGGCATAGCCCACATGCCCTTACCAATTTGGGCGCGACCACGTAAACCACAGTCTAGACCTGCAAACACATTGCGACGCTCATAAGCGGATAACCATTTGCTGGCTTTCATATCGCCCTTGCGAATCATTGGGCCCGCATACATAGAGGTGTGCATTTCGTCGCCAGTACGGTCCAAGAAACCGGTATTAATAAAGGCTACGCGTGCACCAGCCGCTGCAATTGCTGCTTTGATGTTGGCGCTCATACGACGCTCTTCATCCATGATGCCTAACTTCACTGTATTGGCTGGTAAGCCTAACAATTTCTCAACACGTCCAAACAATTCGCCTGCAAAAGCAACCTCTTCAGGGCTATGCATTTTTGGTTTAACGATATAAACAGAACCCTTACGTGTGTTTCCAATAGCCTGAGTCGCTGGACGATTAATGTCGTACAACGCAATCAATACTGTAACTACTGCATCCAAAATACCTTCGTAAATCTCTTTGCCTTCGCCAGTGATGATTGCTGGGTTGGTCATGAGGTGGCCAACGTTACGAAGGAACAAGAGTGAGCGGCCATGCAAAGTCACAACTCCATCTTTTGCATTTACGGCACCAATACCTGCCTTGTACTTGCGATCAGGATTCAAGGCACGGGTAATAGTTTTTCCACCCTTACTTACCTCTTCAACCAAAGTACCTTTTAGGATGCCAAGCCAGTTTTCATAGGCCAGCACTTTGTCATCGCCATCTACTGCAGCAATAGAGTCTTCCAAATCCAAAATGGTAGAGAGTGCTGCTTCGAGTACTACGTCATTAATACCAGCAGGATCGCCTGAGCCAATCGTTTTGCTCTTATCAATTTCGATATCAATATGCACACCGTTATTGCGCAACAAAATTGAGCTGGGCGCAGCCGCATCGCCCTGGTAGCCTACGAATTGTTTCTCATCTGCCAGGCCTGTTGTGCTGCCATCCTTGAGCTTGATTGATAATTTATTGCCATCAACCGTATATGAAACGGCATCGCGATGAGAGCCTTTAGCCAAAGGGGCGGACTGATCCAGGAAATTGCGAGCAAAGGCTACAACCTTCGCACCACGTATTGGGTTGTATGCGCCCGCTTTTGTAGCGCCGTCTTCTTCAGAAAGTACGTCAGTGCCGTACAGAGCATCATATAAAGAACCCCAACGAGCATTGGCCGCATTTAATGCATAACGCGCGTTGAGAACTGGAACCACGAGTTGTGGGCCAGCTTGCAATGCCAACTCATCATCCACATTCTCGGTAGTGCCCAATACTTTTCCTGGAACATCATCTAAGTACCCAATTTCTTTTAGGAACTTGCGATAAGCAGGCATATCTTTAATTGGGCCAGGATTAGCTTGATGCCATTTATCCAAGTCCACCTGAATGCGATCGCGCTTAGCTAGCAATGCTTCATTTTTAGGGGTGAGGTCTTTAACAATTTCATCAAAGCCTTTCCAAAAGTCAGCACTCTTAATTCCAGTTCCTGGAAGGACTTTGTCTTCAATAAAACGGTATAGAGGGGTTGCCACTTGAAGGCTATTGCAGGTAGTGCGCGCAGTCATGTTCAAAACCTTAATTTTTGATACAAAAGTTAATAAATAGGGTTAATCGATTATTTTCCATCAATCCTGAAAAGGATGCTGGAGCAAGATCGTTTCATCTCGTTCTGGACCGGTAGAGACCATGGCAATTGGTTTTCCAGCCACTTCTTCGATACGGCGCAAGAAGTTCTGGGCTTCTACAGGCAATTTTTCCCATTCACGGATACCGAATGTGGTGCCTTTCCAGCCTGGGAAATCTTCATAAATTGGCTCACAACGCGCCACAGATTCAGCGCCACGTGGCAATACGTCTAATTTCTTGCCATCTAAGTTGTAGCCTACACATAAACGGATCGTTTCCAAGCCATCAAGTACATCTAATTTAGTAATGCACAGACCAGACAAGCCATTAATTTGAATAGAACGCTTTAACGCTGCCGCATCTAACCAACCAGTACGACGGGGACGGCCAGTGACGGATCCAAATTCTTTACCTACTTCAGCTAGGCGAACGCCTATTGGGTCTTGTCTTGCTGGATTATCGTGATCATATAACTCACTTGGGAATGGTCCAGCACCAACGCGGGTGCAATAAGCTTTTGTAATTCCCAAAATATATTGCAAAGAATCAGGACCAACACCTGAACCAGCGGCAGCATTTCCTGCTACGCAATTGCTAGAGGTAACGTATGGATAAGTACCGTGATCGATGTCGAGTAAAGTGCCTTGTGCGCCTTCGAACAAGAGGTTTTGTCCTGCTTGTTCAGCGGCATACAAAGCACTCGATACATCAACCACCATCGGCTTAAGGCGCTCAGCATAAGACATTGCCTCAGCAAGCGTCTTTTCATAATTCACAGGCTCTGCACCATAGTAATTCGTGAGCATGAAATTGTGATACTCCAAGTTTTCACGCAATTGCTCGGCAAACTTTTCTGGATAGAACAAATCTTGCACGCGCAATGCACGACGAGCTACCTTATCTTCATAGGCTGGGCCAATACCACGGCCAGTTGTACCGATCTTTGCTTCACCGCGTTTTTTCTCGCGGGCATGATCAATTGCAACGTGGTACGGCAGAATTAAAGTGGTTGCTTCTGAAATCTTTAAGCGCGATTGAACATCCAAACCAGCAGCTTCTAGTTCACCAATCTCTTTAAATAACGCCTCAGGCGACAAAACCACACCATTACCGATGTAGCAAATGACATCCTTGTGCATGATTCCTGAAGGAATCAAGCGCAAGATCGTTTTTTTATCGCCAATGATTAAAGTGTGGCCAGCATTATGTCCACCCTGAAAGCGAACTACGGCTTGTGCATGATCGGTCAACCAATCAACCACCTTACCCTTACCCTCATCACCCCATTGGGTGCCAATGACAACGACGTTACGACCTTGAGCTTGCTGCTTTGAAGACATATTAAAAATCCAAAAAGATAATTACAAAAAATGAATAATTGCTTTACTGCGCTGCTTTATTTCTTCTTCAATTCCCAAGAGTTGCCTTGCTTTACCAACTCTCGATCACATTCATACTCGGCAGCCTCAAGCACTTCACCAGGAAGCACCTGAATGACTACCTCACCACGATTACGCAAATCTGCAATGACTTGATTAAGGTCTGCATCATCAATCCAAGGAGCAAGCACTGCTAGCTTGCGACAGTTCAGTGGCGATAAACCAGCTAAGGTCAGCAAATCTAATGAAAAACCAGTTGCTGGACGTGAACGACCGAATGCCTTACCGACTTGGTCATAGCGACCTCCTCTTGCAATTGGTTGCGGCAATCCGTCTACATAGGCCGCAAACATCACACCGCTGTGATATTGATAACCCCGTAAATCCGCTAAATCAATGCTGAGCTCTACGCCACTTAATGATTTAGAGGCAGCAGATACGACACACTCTAAATCAGCTAGAGCTTGGTCAACTGCTGCATGCCTTGGCAATACCTTTTTCGCGTTGGCAATAACCTCAGTACAAGGACCATTGAGCTCAGTCAAAGCAAGTAGATCTGCGGCTAATTTTGCCGGTAAGCAAGTCGCCCACTGCCTTAGGCGAGGGCGATCTTTGCTCTGCAATAAGCCATATAAAGTTTCAATGGATTCTTTATCAAGCTGCTGCCCTTCTAGGATGCCGGTCAAGATGCCAGCATGAGAGAGATCTAAATAGACCTTCTTTAATCCAGCAAGATCCAAAGTCTTTAGTAATAAGGTAATCGCCTCGAAATCCGCTTCCCCATTAGCGCAACCATATATCTCAGCACCTAATTGCAATTGCTCACGTGAAGAGCCACCAACAGGTGTAAGAGCCTGCGCTACTGAACCAGCATAGCAAAGACGAGTTACGCCAGCACGATTTAAGAGATGGGCGTCAATACGGGCTACTTGTGGGGTGATATCCGCACGTAGGCCGAGAGTGCGGCCTGATAACTGATCCACTAACTTAAATGTTTGTAAATTAAGATCTGAGCCAGTTCCAGTTAATAAAGAATCTAAGAACTCCAAGATAGGAGGAGCGACAAGCTCATAACCATAGGACTGATAAAGATCCAAGATGGCGCGACGTAAAGTCTCTACCTTGCGCGCTTGAGCCGGCAAAACATCTGCAATATCTTCAGGAAGTAACCAACGGTTCATGATTGGGAATATTCGCTTTCTTATTTTTTATGCAGGTACTTGAAAAACTCGCCGTTAGGCTCAACCACCATCACATCTTTCTTATCCTTAAAGGAATTGCGATAGGCCTCAAGACTTTGATAGAACTGAGCAAATTGGGGATCACGCCCAAATGCCTCAGCATAAAGCGCGGTTGCCTTGGCATCCCCGGCTCCTTTGATTTTTTGTGCATCACGATAAGCCTCAGCCAAAATCGTATCGCGTTGACGCTCTGCATTCGCACGTATCTTGTCAGACTCTGCGGCACCCATAGAGCGCAATTCATTTGCTACGCGCTTACGCTCCGCCTCCATACGGCGATATACCGAATCACTAATCTCTGCCAGCAAGTCAACTCGCTTTAAACGAACATCGACAATCTCAACACCAATGTCCGAAGCATCAACAGCTACTTTTTTCTGGATACCCTGCATCACCTCTTCACGTTGCTCAGAAATCAACTCACGTACAGTGCGTTTAGTGAACTCTTCATTTAAAGCCGAACGTACCAGCTGAGTAAGACGATCTTGTGCTAAACGCTCATCACCCTTAAAGCTAATGAAGAACTTGCGCGGGTCAACAATACGCCACTTCACATACGAGTCGACCAATAGGTTTTTCTTTTCGGCAGTAATAAAGCGCTCTGCCTCTGGATTATCGATTGTCAAAATACGGCGATCAAAGAAGCGCACACTCTCAAATGGCGCTGGATATTTAATCTGCAATCCAGGCTGCTCAATCACGCGTACGATTTGTCCAAATGAGAACACGACCGCAAACATGCGTTGATCAACAATAAAAATGCTTGAAGAAAGCACATAGATCAAGGCAATGAAGGCGATACCAGCAGCAATCAGGCGATTCTTATTCATTAACGAGAATCCCGATCACGACTACGCAAACCATCGCGCTTATCAACTGTTTTTTCAATCGCTGGAGTGCTGCTAGAGGCGGATGCTGGTGCAGTCGATGTGCTTGTAGTTGCAGGAGCAGTGGTTCCAGTTGCTCCGCCAACAGTGACAGAACCTGTTGGGGTTGTGGCACTACCTTGAGTCACTTGAGTGTTCGCTGCCTGCGAACTCTCAGCGCTCACTTGCGCAATGATTTTATCGAGCGGCAAAAACAAGAGATTATTGCTCTTGGTGGTATCAACCAAAATCTTAGTGACGTTGGTGTACATCTCACGCATGGTATCGATGTACATCCGATCACGAGTGACTTGGGGAGCTTTAGAGTATTCCACCAAAATTTGCTTAAAGCGAGCTGCGTCGCCCTCTGCCGTTGCCACAACTCGTGCCTTATAGCCTTCAGCCTCCTGAATTAAGCGAGCTGCAGTTCCCTTAGCACGGGGAATGATGTCATTGGCATAGGCCTGCCCTTCGCTCTTTAGACGCTCTTGGTCTTGACCAGCCTTCACTGCATCATCAAAAGCTGCCTGCACTTGTTCTGGTGGCTGTACATTTTGTACGGTGACGCTAGTGACATAGATGCCTGTCTTGTAACTATCCAATATCTTCTGAATGGAGGCCGCTAAATCTATCCCGATCTTTTCGCGCCCTTCGTAGAGAACGGTATCCATCTTGCTACGAGCAACGATCTCGCGCACGGCCGTCTCTGCTGCAAGAACAACCGCTGCATCAGGATCACGATCATTAAATAGATAATCTGTTGGATCTTTTAAGCGGTATTGCACAGCGAAGCGAACATCAATAATGTTTTCATCTTCAGTCAACATTGAAGAATCTTTTTGATTGGTTGCCTTAATCAAAGTAGGACGCCCCACCTCAACTGAGCGTACCCCAGAAAGGTTGACCGTTTCAGCTGACTGAATCGGCCAAGGCAGGTGCCAATTAATGCCTGGCTTAGCGGTGTAATCGTACTTTCCAAAAGTCATAACGACTCCGGCTTGACCTTCTTGAATAATGAAGAAGCCACTGCATACCCAAATAAAGAAGACGGCTGCAATTGCGACCAATGAGCCGCTCTTGGAACTAAATGGGTTTGTGAAATTGAAGTTCGGCGCTGAAGGTCCGCCATTGCTACCGCCACCATTTCCGCCACGCTCTGAGGGAGGAGGAATATCTGAGCTATTTGGCTTACTAGTCGGTCTACTTGCAGCATCACCCGGTTTTTTCTTGCCACCAAAAATGCCCGCTAATCGGTCATTAAAATCCCGCCATAATTCATCGAGATCAGGAGGGCCATCTGGTTTAGATGGCTGACCGGAAGGCTGCTTATTTGGTGAAGTCGCTGGATCTGGATCTACTTTTGGAGCTTGTTCACTGCCCTGCCCATCTTTGGCATCTTTAGATCCACCGGTATTGGGGTTATTGCCCCAACCTGGATCATTGACCGAAAATAGGCCGAGAAATTTACGTGTCATTAGAAAGATAACTTCGATTGGGAATAGGGTTAAATTCAGCTGTTTCTGGTCGTTCGGGTAAAGGGGCTAAAAACTCGTCCGGGGCCATTTGCTTCTTGGCACGGTTGTGTTCGACCCTTATTCTATCAGTCATTTGAGAGCATTCCGCTAGGGCTGACCTGAGTAAATCGAGGCCTAAGCCCGTCTGGGCGGATAGGAAAACCTGGCTTGGGAAGCCCTGCCCATCACGCTCCAAAACCGCACCCCGAGTAAAGGTTTGCGGCATCAAGTCAATCTTGTTCATCACCTCGATCCGAGGGATGTCATCTGCCCCAATTTCTTCTAAAACAGCCTCTACTTCGGCCTTTTGCTCCCTAGCAACTGGACTACAGGCATCAATTACGTGCAGAATCAGGTCAGCATGAATGGTTTCATCCAAAGTTGCCCTAAAGGCCTCTACCAATTGATGGGGCAAATCTCGGATAAATCCTACGGTATCTGACACCACAATCGACCCCACCCCCTCCAAATGAACTCTCCTAGAAGTGGTATCGAGAGTGGCAAAAAGCTGGTCGGCAGCATAGGTGCCCGCTTTAGTTAAGGCGTTAAATAAGGTTGATTTTCCGGCATTGGTGTATCCAACCAAGGATACAGAAAACACATCCTTACGATTGCGCGCCCTTCTTTGGGTGCGTTGTTGGCGCTGAAGTTTTTCCAATTCATTTTCTAAACGCTTTGCTTTGGTCGCTAGCATCCGGCGATCCAACTCCATCTGCGTTTCACCTGGACCACCACGCACACCAATACCGCCTCGTTGACGTTCCAAATGACTCCACGCTCTTACTAAACGTGACATGCGATATCGAACCTGCGCGAGTTCAACCTGAGTTTTACCAATATGACTTTGTGCCCGTTGACTAAAGATATCCAAAATCAAACCGGTGCGATCCATCACATGTCGACCAATATGACGCTCTAGATTTCGTTGCTGCGTTGGAGATAAAGGGTGATTGAAGATGGCTAATTCGGCTTCTTGTTCTTCCATCACCTTCTTGAGCTCATTAGCCTTTCCGGAGCCGATAAATAAGGCGGGGTCTGTCCTACCTTTACGAGCAATGACACTGGCTGTGGGTATGGAGCCGGCGCTATCAGCCAAGAGACTGAGTTCGGCCATGCTATCTGCAAAATCTTCGCGTCCTGTATCTACGCCAACCAGGACAGCGCGTGCCGCATCTACTCCAGTTTTATACAGGGCTGGCTTCTTCTAAACGAAAGTCAATTGCACGAGCAGGAACAATCGTGGAAATTGCGTGTTTATAGACCATTTGCGTCACGGTATTACGCAGAAGCACAACATATTGATCAAACGATTCAATATTGCCTTGCAATTTAATACCATTCACAAGATAGATGGAAACAGGTACATGCTCTTTACGCAATGCATTCAGAAATGGATCCTGTAGTAATTGAATTTTATTGTTATTCATACTGCTCCTTATTTGCTTTTACTTGCTTTGTTTTATTTTGGGAGTCTTGCTTTTTTTATTAAGTACTTACCTTCAATACACAACTCTATTACAGCTATATTGGGCCTAATCTACTAAAAATCAAGCCCAAATGTAGCTTAAGAACAAAAGCTTATCTCAAAATTAGTGCTTTTTGCCCTTTTTACCCTTATCCGCATCAACATAAGGGTTCTTGGCGGTATTCATTTGAATTCTCAAGGGGGTGCCGCGTAACTTAAAGACATCTCTAAAACGGCCTTCTAAATAGCGCTTATAGCTATCGGTCACGCCACTCAGTGATGTGCCATGAATTACCACAATGGGGGGATTCATACCACCTTGGTGCGCGTAACGCAATTTAGGGCGGCCCATGCCGACACGTTTAGGCTGCTGATGCTCGATCGCCTCTTGCAAGATACGAGTCAAACGTGGGGTTGGCAACTTAGCCATAGCAGCTGCATAGGCTGCATCCACATCCTTAAAGAGGTCTTTGAGGCCAGTACCTTTTTTAGCAGAAATCGGATGGACATTTGCAAAGTCCAAGAAACGAAGTTTTTGGGCGATCTCTAAACGCGCACGCTCTTTAACGTAAGCATCAAGACCATCCCATTTATTAACAGCCACTACAAGCGCTCGCCCTGCTTCAACAATAAAGCCAGCAATGTGTGCATCTTGCTCAGAAATATCTTGCTGCGCATCTAACATCAAGATCACCACATTGCAATCTGCAATTGCTTGCAAGGTTTTCACTACTGAGAATTTCTCAATCGCTTCAAATACTTTGCCACGACGACGCAAGCCGGCAGTATCAACCAAGATATACGGCTTGCCATTGCGCTCAAAAGGAACTTCGATGGCATCACGAGTAGTACCTGGCATGTCAAATGCAATAACGCGTTCTTCACCGATTAACTTATTAATCAATGTGGACTTACCCACGTTTGGACGCCCCACTACAGCAATCTTCATTGGACGATTAGGATCGTTCGCTAATTCATCTTCATCGGGTTCTGCAATTCCCAATGAATCGAGTGCATCATCGATCAAGCCTTTAACGCCATCACCATGCGCTGAAGAGATTGGGAAAGGCTCACCTAAACCAAGCTCATGAAAGTCTGCAGTAACAATACCGGATTGCATGCCCTCAGTTTTATTGACTGCCAAAATGACTGGTCGACCAGTCTTGCGCAAGAAATCAGCAATCACGCGATCTTGCGGAGCCATTCCAAGTCGGCCATCCACCAAGAAAATCACAATGTCTGATTCAGCAACGGCTTGTTTTGTTTGTTTGGCCATCTCGGCCACAATGCCGGTCTTTGCTACTGGTTCAAAACCGCCGGTATCAACGCAAATAAAAGCACGTTCGCCAATGCGGCCCTTACCGTAGTGGCGATCTCGCGTTAAGCCTGAAAAATCGGCAACTAAAGCATCACGCGAACGTGTGAGGCGATTAAAGAGTGTGGACTTCCCAACATTAGGGCGCCCGACAATAGTGATGACTGGATTCATTTTGGACTGTACGCCGCTATTTTTCCACCTTGAGATTGAATCAAGATGAGACCGCCTACTGCAATCGGGGCGGCTGTGATTGGACTGCTATCGTGACGGATACGCGCAAGCATCTTGCCATCCGCCTGTGAAAGTGCATGCACGTAACCTTGCGCATCACCCATGAGTAATACCTTGCCAATTGCGAGCGGTTCACCCACATCGCGGAAAGTCATCTGAACGTTTTCCCAGACCTGAGTGCCATCTTTGGTTGCAAAAGCGGTGACATACGATTTTTCATTGGCTGAAAATACAAGCTCAGGACTTTGAGCGGTTCCGGTATAACTTGAATAATCCTTAAACCACAAAAGATTGCCGGTACGCGCTTGGGCACAACCAATTCGCCCTTGATAAGACACTGCACACAATGTGTCGCCTTCCATGCTAGGTCTAGCAGACACATCATTTAAGCGTTCAATTTCTGAAA
Organism: Polynucleobacter asymbioticus QLW-P1DMWA-1; assembly: GCF_000016345.1. Taxonomy (NCBI): domain Bacteria; kingdom Pseudomonadati; phylum Pseudomonadota; class Betaproteobacteria; order Burkholderiales; family Burkholderiaceae; genus Polynucleobacter; species Polynucleobacter asymbioticus. The sequence goes on from NC_009379.1 coordinate 1,359,860, forward strand.
ATCCTTTAGGGAAAGATACCGGTGTTTCCCAAATCAATCCGCCATTGGCAATCGCGATCATGCCAAAACGTCCACCAGCAAAACCAGTCACAATCACTTCATTGTTGATTGGCAGCATGCCATATCCAACTCGTAATGAGAGAGCAGATTGTTGGCGCTGGTAAATCCATTTACGCGCACCCGTTTGGGCATCTAAGCCAACAAATCGATTGTCTAGAGTGCGAATCACCACAATGCCAGAAGCAACTACAGGCTCACTTAAGACTTCGCTACCTACACCGACATTCCATAACGGTTTACCGGTGTCGTCATAGGCATAAACAAGGCCCTTTGTGGTTACAGCGACTGTGGTTCGACCATCGGATCCCGGACCAACAGCCAGATTTTCTGGAACAGAAACTTCCCATGCCTTGGCGCCTGACTGCAAATTGATCTTCGCTAGATTGCCACTGTGTGAAGCAACGTATACAGCATCTCCAGCCACTACAGGATGAAAGTTATAGGGCTCTGAGGAGCCAATACTAGTAGACCAAACAGGCTGTAAATCAAACTGATTAGAGACTGGGACCAAAGCTGCTGGTTGACGTACCCGTGAATTTCCAGAGCATGCTACTAAAGCAAGTGCAGCAGTACCAATCAATAAAGTACTGCACAGTATTTTTGGTAAACGCTTCATCGCCTTTATCCCTGTAGTCATCACTGAGCAACTCCTCCAACGGCATCCAACTTCACCTTCAATAGGCGACGCGCCTCTTCTGGAAATTCTTTATCTTGGTCTAATTTTTTCCACGCCGCTTGATAACTATTCTTGGCTTCAGGAATATTCTTTTGAGCCAAGTACCAATCGCCGCGACGCTCAAGCCATAGCGCCTCAAATCCAGCAACTGGCTTATCTTTTAGAATTTGATCTGCTTCAGCAAAATCCTTCTCGCTGCCCCGCTCAATTAACTGAGAGACCAAACGCATTTTTGCCAAAGCTAAATATCCCTCATTGGATGCGTTCTTAGCAGTCCAGCGTAAATAATCTAATGACTTGGCACTATCCCCAGCGTCCGCCGCAATTCTGGCGGCAACCAAACTCGACATCGGAGCATATGGTGTACGACCAAAGTCTTTTTGCAAGTCGTCAGCAGCACGCAAAGTCTGCTCCTTATCGCCTTTAGCAATCGCACTGACCATCGTTTCATAAAGCTTGGATGCTTCAAGAGCTTGGTTATTACGCCACCACTGGTATCCACTGTAGGCAGCATAAGCAAACAAAGCAGCAGTCGCCACCCCAGTAATCAAGTTACGGTATTTTTGCCAAAACGCTTTAAATTGGTCTAACTGTTCTTGTTCTTCTAGGTCTAAAGGCATGTCAATCCAGGGTAATTATTAGTAATTAAAGGCTAATTCAGTTGTTTACTAGTCTTATTCTATTCGGAGGCGCCTACTAAGGCATCAATTGCTGCTCCCAGGACCTCATCCAGCGGGACAGACTTCTGCTCCCCGGTACCCCTTAGGTCTTTGAGTTGAGCTTCATTTTTGGCCAGTTCATCAGGCCCAATAATCACAGCAAAAGCAGCACCACTAGCATCTGCCTTCTTCATTTGCGACTTAAAACTGGCAGATTGACCATCTGGAGGGCAAAAAAGGATGGTATCGATTCCAGCGCTACGCAAACGCTCAGCAATAATCATTGCTGCAGTCAAGGTTTCTCCGCCCTGATGCAATACAAAAATATCGCATTGAGCTTGGGCTTCTGGTAAAGAACCAGAAACCTTCATCAACTCTAAAACCCGTTCCATTCCCATTGCCCAACCACAAGCAGGGGCAGCTTTACCACCCATACGCTCAATCAGGGGATCATAACGACCACCGCCTGCAATAGTTCCTTGTGCGCCCAACTCTTCAGTCACCCATTCAAACACGGTGAGGTTGTAGTAATCGAGTCCACGAACTAAACGAGGATTAATCTTGCACGGAATATTATTTGCTTTTAGTAAGGCTTGTACTGCATTGAAGTGCTTGAGCGACTCTTCACCCAAAAAATCTAATAGCTGTGGTGCACCGTCAATTAATGTCTGCATTTCGGGATTTTTAGAATCCAAAATACGCAAAGGATTGGTAAGAAGGCGACGTCGTGAATCTTCATCTAATTGAGATTGATGTTTCTCGAAATATTTAATCAAGGCTGCACGATGTTCAGCGCGCTCATTGGCTTGCCCTAGGGAGTTAATTTCTAGACGAACCCCTTTAAGACCCAATTCATCCCAAAGACGTTGACCCATCAAGATGATCTCAGCATCAATATCAGGACCTGCAAAACCTAAGGCCTCAATCCCGAACTGATGAAATTGACGATAACGACCGCGCTGTGGACGCTCATGACGGAACATAGGGCCTGTATACCAAAGGCGCTTTGGTCCTTCGTACAGTAAATTATTTTCAATTACAGAGCGTACTACTGCAGCTGTTCCCTCGGGACGTAAAGTGAGTTGCTCACCATTTAATCGATCCTCAAAGGAATACATTTCTTTTTCAACAATGTCGGTGACTTCACCAATACCGCGTTGAAATACTGCTGTTGCCTCAACAATGGGCGTTCTCAAAAATTCATAGCCATAGGCACGGGTTAAATCGCGTAGCACATGATCAAGGTGTGCCCAATGCGCAGCATCTGCTGGCAGCAAATCATTCATGCCGCGCACGCCATTTATTTTTTGCGTCTTCTGGACTTTTTCTGGTTTGTTTTGATCAGTCATTTTTATTCTTGTTCTAGCGTGGCTTTAGTCAACTTTTGCTGCGTAGTTCTGTTTCACATAATCATCAACAATCACCTGAAACTCCTGCGCAATGTTTTCGCCGCGCAATGTTTTTACTTTGACACCATCGACAAATACGGGGGCGGCGGGTGTTTCACCCGTTCCCGGCAAAGAAATACCTATATTGGCATGCTTACTCTCGCCGGGGCCGTTGACAATGCAGCCCATCACAGCCACATTCATTTCTTCCACACCAGGATGGGTCTTTTTCCAAACCGGCATCTGTTGGCGCAAATAGGACTGAATATTGGCTGCTAACTCTTGGAATGTCGTACTAGTTGTTCTGCCACAACCTGGACAGGCAATAACCATTGGTGTGAAATTACGTAATCCCATGGTTTGCAAAATCTCTTGAGCAACAATCACCTCGTTCTCACGTGGCGCGCCAGGATCAGGGGTTAATGACACTCGAATCGTATCGCCGATACCCTCTTGCAACAAAATACCCATAGCTGCTGTCGAAGCAACAATCCCTTTGCTTCCCATGCCTGCTTCAGTTAAGCCTAAATGGAGCGGGTAATCAGAGCGACGTGAGAGATCGCGATAAACAGCTACCAAGTCCTGCACATTACTCACCTTGCAAGACAGCAAAATTTGGTCTGGATTCATACCCAGCTCTACTGCTTTTTCTGCAGACTGCAAGGCCGATTGAATTAATGCTTCGATCATGACTTCTTGAGCTGTCTTTGGGGTAGCTAGTGCTGCGTTGCTATCCATAATGCTCGCTAACAGCTCTTGATCCAAGCTACCCCAATTCACACCAATGCGGACTGGCTTGTCGTACTTGCAGGCCACTTCAATCATCTGCGCAAATTGTGGGTCACGCTTAGCGCCCTTACCCACATTGCCTGGATTGATGCGATATTTGGAGAGTGCTTTAGCGCACTCTGGAAAATCATTTAATAAAGTATGGCCGTTGTAATGAAAGTCGCCAATCAACGGCACCAACACATCCATCTTGTCTAGCTGTTCACGAATGTAAGGCACGGCTGCCGCAGCAGCTGGCGTATCTACAGTAATCCGCACCATCTCTGAACCAGCGCGAGCCAATTCTTTTACTTGAATCGCAGTGCCAATTACATCGGCAGTATCGGTATTTGTCATAGACTGCACGCGGACTGGCGCGTTGCCACCAACCGTAATAACGTTTGTTTTCCAGGCAACCGTTGCTTGACGTGTTGCTCTCTTAGGGGATGGTCCTAATGGTAACTTTGGTAAAGAATTATTCGAGCTCATCGAGGTTAAATTTTTAAGTTAACTTTTTGAGCCATTCAATTGGCTGCTCGTTAGGTTGTACATCAGACTCTACTTCTGCAATTTCGATCTCAGCGCTATGTATATCGCGCTCACGCACACGAGTACGGTCAACAACATCGCCAGCCAACTGACCGCACGCAGCGGCAATATCGTCGCCGCGTGTTTTACGCACAGTGGCTACCATTCCAGCATCTAACAGAATGCCAGCAAAGGCATTGACTCGCTGAGCCGATGAACGCTTTAACCCAGATTCAGGAAAAGGATTAAATGGAATGAGATTGATCTTGCACTTAATATTTCTCAGCAAGCGAACCAATTCTTTCGCCTGAATATCCGAATCATTAACGCCGTCAAGCATGCAGTATTCAAAGGTCAAGAAATCTCTTGGTGCAAATGGCAAGTAGCGCTCACAGGCATCAAGCAATTCACGCAATGGATATTTTTGATTTAGAGGAACCAACTGATCTCGCAAGGCATCGTTAGGCGCATGCAATGAAACTGCCAAGGCAACTGGACAATCTTGCGCTAGACGATCAATCATCGGCACAACACCTGATGTAGATACTGTGACACGACGGCGAGACAATCCATACGCTCTATCGTCGAGCATTAAACGCAATGCAGAAACAACATTGTCGTAGTTCAGTAAAGGCTCACCCATACCCATCATCACCACATTGGAAATGACACGTCCAGTGTGCTCCCAGCCTGGGGTGGGATATTTTTCAATTCTGCGAATAGCCTCGGGATCGTTGCGCAAAAGATGCTCTGCAAACCAGAGTTGGCCAATGATTTCACCTGAGGTGAGATTACGTGAAAAGCCTTGGCGGCCTGTCGAGCAAAAACGACAATTGACAGCACAGCCTGCCTGAGAAGAGATGCACAATGTACCTCGATCATCCTCGGGAATAAATACGGATTCAACCGCATTACCGGCGCCGACATCCAGCAACCACTTGCGTGTGCCGTCTGTAGCATGTTCATCTTTAATTACGGGGAGAGATAGGACTTCTACTTTATCGAGCAAAGTTGCTCGAAAGCTTTTTGCTAAATCACTCATGTCATTAATGTCGGATACACCACGTTGATGTATCCATTGCATGAGTTGTTTTGCCCTAAAGGGCTTTTCATTCAACCCCGCGACATACGCTGCCATTTGGTCAGCGTCAAAATCTAAGAGATTTACGCGCGGGGAGGTCAATGCGCCTACTTATAAATTAAATAGGTTTATAAAATTAACGATTGAAAACATTCATGCCAGGGAAGAAGAAAGCAACTTCCACAGCAGCTGTTTCAGGAGCGTCAGAACCATGTACTGCATTAGCATCAATGCTGTCAGCAAAGTCAGCACGAATAGTGCCTTTATCTGCCTTCTTAGGATCAGTAGCGCCCATCAAATCGCGGTTCTTAGCAATGGCGCCTTCGCCTTGCAATACTTGAATCATGACTGGACCAGAAATCATGAAGCTCACCAAATCTTTAAAGAAAGGACGATCTTTATGCACACCGTAGAACTGCTCAGCTTCATTTTGTGACAAATGCGCCATTCTGGAGGCAATGATCTTTAAACCAGCTGATTCGAAACGGTCATAGATTTTGCCGATGACGTTCTTAGCAACAGCATCAGGTTTGATAATAGAAAGGGTGCGTTCAATTGCCATGCAAGACTCCAATAGTGATTTCAAAGGTATTTGTTGAATAGGCGCCGCAAGAATCCTAAAAGGACTCCATGCCCCGCCCTACTTCAACGACCCCCGAATTATACAATGCCTGACCGTATTTACCCCTATAGGGGCTAGGCTAAGCCCTTGAATTTACAAGGCATAACCCCTCAAGCTGTAGTCTTTTTGCTCCTAAACTTGAAATTGGGGTGTTTTGTCTATACTTACTGTCAACAGCCCTTCATGGGCTCATGAGTTTAATTAAAAAGAAGGAGTCAATATGAGTGATCTGAACTCTTACGGCTTTGGGCAATCTAGCTCGATTAGCAATATCCAGGTTCGCAACCGCGTACTTCGAAATACCTATGCATTACTGGCCCTCTCCATGGTGCCAACAGTCATTGGTGCATGGCTTGGCGTAGCAATGGGTCTAAACCTTTTTGCCGGTAGTCCATTTATGGGCTTTATCGTCTTTATGGCTGTCGCCTTTGGATTCTTCTGGGCAATTGAAAAGAACAAAAACACTGGTGTAGGTGTGTTGCTTTTGCTGGGCTTTACCTTCTTCATGGGCATCATGATGTCCCGTCTGATTGGTTTTACCCTCAACAGTTACAGCAATGGTGCGACCCTGATCATGCTGTCTTTTGGTGGTACTGCTGCAATCTTTGCCACCATGGCCACGATTGCCACTGTAAGCAAAAGTGACTTCTCAGGTCTTGGTAAATTCTTGATGGTGGGTGTTCTGTTATTAATCCTTGCATCTGTTGCAAACATCTGGCTCCAGTTGCCCGCCTTGATGTTGACCGTGATGGTGCTTGCTATTGCGATCTTCTCCGTCTTCATCCTGGTTGACGTTCAGCGCGTCATCAGCGGCGGAGAAACCAACTACATCATGGCTACTTTGGCTATTTACTTGGATGTGTACAACATCTTTACAAACCTGCTTGCCCTCTTGGGTATTGTTGGTGGTAACAGAGACTAGACAACAATTTTTAAGTTAGTTACTTCTCAAAGGCGCCTGCGGGCGCCTTTTTTATTGATTACCCTCCAATGAGATGAATTGGTAAACGAATGAATTAGTTCGCTACAAACATACTCACTGCGTAAGAAAGTGCAATCAAAATTAACAAGATCGCAAAACTATCCGAGGCTTTCATGATGTTCTCCAACTAGTAGGTTGAATCGTTAACAGCCTTAGTCGACTGTACAATTTCAATCTACTCTTCTATAAGACCTATTTCAGAACTTGAATGCACTTGAATTGCAGGAAGAATCCAAAGCGGTGCCCTATTTGCACCAACTTAGGACACAGTCTTACTCAGAACGGTCAAAAACTGCCATGGATTCAACATGGGAGGTATGGGGGAACATATTGACTACCCCCGCGCTCTGGAGTGTGTAACCAGCCTGATGACATAAGATTTCAGCATCACGGGCTAAGGTTTTGGGATTACAAGATACATACACAATTCGCTGCGGCAACAATAGATTATCCTCTTCATGTAACTCTGCAAGTGCCTTACAAATTTCCATTGCACCTTCACGTGGTGGATCCATGAGCCAGCGCTCCGCTTTACCCCATGATGCAATTGTGTCTGGCGTTACTTCAAATAAATCACTTCGCATGAAGCTCGCCTTATCCGCTAATCCATTGTGCACAGCATTTGCTTTGGCCCTAGTGGTAAGAGTTTCTAACCCTTCAATACCCAATACTGTTTTTGCTTTTCTAGCGAGCGGTAAGGTGAAATTACCAATACCGCAAAATAGATCTAAGACTCGATCGCTGGGGTTTACTTCTAACAAACGAATCGCTTTACTAACCAATGCACGATTCATCAAGTGATTCACTTGAGTAAAGTCAGCCGGCATAAACGGCATTTCGATTTCAAACTCCGGCAAGCGATAGCACAACTTGCCTGTTTCAGGATAAAACGGCGCTACTGTTTCAATCCCCTTGGGTTGTAACCAAATCCAAACCTGATGTTCGTCTGCAAAGGATCTTAAAAGCTGCTCATCATCCTGGGTTAAGGGCTTCAGGTTTCGAAAGACCAAGGCTGTTACTGGCCTCGCTTTTTTGGGATCCAATGAATTTGGGTCTTCTGGTTCACCTACTGCCACTTCTATTTGTGGCATGCGATCAACAATGGATAAGCCGTTTACTAATGTTCTTAACTGCGGCAATAAATTAGAAACATGCTTAGGCAAAATTTCACAAGCAGTCATATCAGCAACATAGCCACTCTTGCCCTCATGAAAACCAATGAGGACGGTACCTTTTTTAATCGAGCGATTAACAGCGCTTAAACGGGCGCGATGTCGATACTCCCAGGTAGGCCCACCCATGGGACGCAAAATTTCTTGTGGCTTTAACTTTGCTAAGTGCTGCAGATCATCTTCTAATACACGCTGCTTCATAGCAACCTGAGCCCGAATATCTAAGTGCTGCATCGTACAACCACCACACACACCAAACGCCTTGCACTTAGGTTCAGCCCTAAAAACTGCAGGCTTTAAGATATCGAGTACTTTTGCTTTACTAAAGCGCGCCTTGTCTCGAGTAATCGTGTACGTCACCAACTCGGTTGGCAAAGCGCCTTGGATAAAAATGACTTTCCCACTATGGCCCTCAGCGGCCCCTTCTTCATTTGGCGCCATGCGCGCAATACCTTGAGCATCAAGATCAAGAGATTCGACTCGAATAGGCTCAGTCACTTCAATATTGACCGGCTTTTCACCTCTACGCATCCGCTGCAAAACCTTGAAGATATTCTTGCCACTGCCCACCGTTAGGCTCCTTGGCTTCTTTTTCAAGATAGGCCTTCACAAAAGCGATCTCCTCTTGGTACTCCTCTAATGAAAAGCCACCACGGAGCAATTGAAAGCGGCAGTACATGAGATAGGTATTGACCACATCGGTTTCGCAATAACGACGAATATCGTTAATCTTTCCTTCTTGGTAAGCAGGCCAAACTTGGCTGCCATCCATTCCCATCTTGCCAGGAAAGCCACAGAGCTTAGCTAGGCCATCTAAAGGAGCATTGGCTCTGCCATTAAATTTAGCCAGCAAATCCATCATATCTAGATGGCGCATGTGATAGCGACTAATGTAGTTATTCCATTTGAATTCTCGACTATCGGATTCTTGGCTCTCACCCATTTCCCAATAACGTGGCGCTTGAACATGATTCGCTAGGGCACGATAGTGCAATACTGGTAAATCAAAACCACTGCCATTCCAAGAAACCAATTGAGGGGTGTACTTCTCAACCAAATCAAAAAAGGTTTGAATTAAGACTTTTTCATCATCTTGCGGCGTACCTAAAGTACCTACTTTAATTTGAGGCGAACCCTCTTTCGTAGTTCTACGAATCACACAAGAAATGGCAACGATCTTTTGCAGAAATAGAGGCAGAAATTCACTGCCGGTTTTGGCTGCTCGCTCAGTCATAGCTTGAGCAGCTACTTCAGCATCACTTAAAGTATCCGGATAACTTTCCAGACGACGTAGGCCAGCAACATCCGGAATGGTCTCAATATCAAATACCAGTACGGTGGCCATAGGCGCTTACTGCAAGTACGGTGTAGGGTTTACTGGCTTGCCGTTTACACGCAACTCAAAATGGAGCTTTACAGAAGTCGTATCGGTATCGCCCATCTCCGCAATCTTTTGACCTTTGCGAACCGTATCACCCTCTTTTACTAGAAGCTTACTGTTGTGTGCATAGGCAGTGAGATACGTATTGTCATGTTTAACAATGACTAAATTGCCGTAACCACGCAAACTGTTGCCGGCATAAACCACTTTGCCATCCGAAGCAGCTAAGACTGGCTCACCCACTTTTCCAGCAATATCAATACCTTTATTTTTATCACTAAAGTCATCAGTGACTTTACCTTTAGCTGGCCAAGACAATCGAATACCTGGCTCTGCAACTACTTCTGATTTAGTGGGCTCCGGTGTAGGGCTTGGTACATCTGCTTTATCGGTTACAGGGATTGGCTTTTTCTCAGTTACTTTCTCAGCCACTTTTACTGGCTTAGAACCAGCCGGTGCTTTAATCAAAATTAAATCGCCAATTTCAATAATGTTTGGATTAAAGCTTGGATTAATAGCCTTGTTCCACTGCACAACATCTCGAGGCGCTTGACCATTATCCAAGGCAATGCGTGCCAAGGTATCACCCCTTTTCACCCGATAGTAGCCAGGAGGTGCAGGTTCGCTAGATCCGCCACTGCGGTCTGTAACGCTTGCAGGCTTCGTGCGAGGTGTAGAGCAACCCACTGTCAGCATCAAAGATGCGGTCAGGAACAAAATCAAGAGACTTTTAGAAACAGTGTTTGGCATGACGTTGGACATTGGATTCAATATAGATCTCATACTACCCCTGATTGTAAGGGGACAAAAAAGACCCCGTCCAGTACAGTTCTTTGATAGCGCTGAGAACTCATTCTCTCTACTACCACCAGTTGCTGTTCATTCTCATTTTTGGCAACTGGGGCAACTAATCGGCCTCCAATAGCCAACTGATCCATTAAGGCATCAGGAATACCGAGACCAGCCGCAGCCAAAATGATCCCGTCGAACGGTGCGGCTTGGGGTAATCCCAAAATTCCGTCGCCATAAATGAGGCGCAGGTTATTAATACGAAAAGGTCGAAGCTTAGCTCTAGCCATGTCATGCAATGGCCGGATGCGTTCGATTGTATAAACCTCATCCGCAAGCAAACTTAATACCGCAGCTTGGTACCCACAACCGGTCCCGATTTCTAAAACTTTGCCTAGCTTATGTCTTGGCTTGTGCAATAACTCAATCATACGAGCAACTACAGAGGGTTTTGAAATTGTTTGCTCATGGCCTATTGGCAGAGCGGTATCTTCATAAGCTTGCGCATGCAAACCGGGGTCCATAAATGCATGACGTGGAACGGTCGCGATGGCTTCTAAAGTCTTGCCATGTTTCACGCCACTAGCATGGACCTTGGCTGCTAGAGCCTGGCGATAGGCAGCAAAGCGTTCTGTGGGAGCCTTCAACCGCGATCCCAGCCATTTGCTCGCATCGCTGCTAAGCGCGCATGATGCGTCAAGTCCAACTGCATCGGCGTAATCGAAATACATCCTTCGGCAATCGCATGAAAATCGGTACCCTCAGAGCCTTCTTTTACTTCGCCGGCAGCACCAATCCAATAAATTTTTTCGCCACGCGGGCTATCTTGTACCACTACTGGTTGGGAGTGATGGCGGTTTCCCAAACGGGTTACGCGCCAGCGATAAAGGTCAGCATAAGGACGATTTGGAATATTGACATTGAGTAATGTTGCAGTACCTTCTGTACGAGCCAAGGCGGAAACTAACATTTGCGCAACAACATCATGTGCTGCTTTAGCGGCATCCTCAATTCGATTCCAGCCACGATCTATTTGCGAGAAAGCAATGCCGGGTACACCAAACATGACCCCTTCAACCGCTGCAGCCACCGTACCTGAGTAAAGCGTATCTTCACCCATGTTCTCGCCTTGATTGATTCCAGAGATGACTAAGTCTGGCTTTTCATCCAAGAAACCAGTCATCGCAACGTGAACGCAATCGGTAGGAGTGCCATTGACGAAGAAAAAGCCATCACGTTCGCCACCAGCTACTCGATGAATCGATAGTGGCCTAGATAGCGTGAGTGAATTAGATGCTCCGCTATGGTTTTGCTCGGGGGCAATCACTGTAATTCGACCTAAGGGACGAACCGCATTCACTAAAGCCAATAAACCAGGAGCTAGGTAACCATCGTCATTGGAAACCAGGATATGGGGTTGCTTTGACATGATTAAACGATTCCTGGTTTATGTTTGCCACGACCCCTCATTGCCGCATAAATCACCGGCAACACCAAGAGCGTGAGAATAGTAGTGGTTACCATGCCGCCTACAATGACGAGGGCTAATGGGCGCTGTGCTTCAGAACCAATTGAATGAGACAAGGCGGCAGGCAAGAGACCCAAGCCCGCTAACATCGCAGTCATTAAAACAGGTCGAACACGTAAAGCTGCGCCATCAACCATGGCATCTTTCATAGCACCATGCTCTTCAGCTACCGTCTTATTGATATAAGAAATCAGAATCACGCCGTCTTGAATGGCAATACCAAATAAAGATAAGAAACCAAATAGAGCAGAAATACTCAGCGTTTCGCCACCAAGATGCAGGGCGATAATTCCGCCGATGGCTGCAAATGGGACATTGATGAGAACAATCACCGCATCTCGGAAGTTACCCAAGGCAGTTACCAACAACAAGAAAATTGCCACCAGCGTGAGCGGAATGATGACCATTAATTTTTGTTGCGCCGCCTTCATCTGATTAAACTGACCATCCCAGGCTATCGAATAGTTTGCAGGTAGCGCTACATTCTTCTCGACTAAATATTTGGCATCTTCGACTGCGCTACCAAGATCTCGATCACGCACGCTGAAAATAACCGCAATGTAACGCTTACCGGCTTCCCGATATATAAAGAATGGACCATCTGTAAGCTCTACATTTGCTACCATCCCCAAAGGCACTCTGGAGCCAACAGGAGTGTCAATCAGTAAATTGGCAATATCAGGCAAATCATTTCGACTATCTTCATTTAAACGCACAGCAATGCCAAACGTCTTTTCGTCCTCCAGGAAATTAGAAACTGGGGCCCCACCGATGGCATTAGCAACTACAGTTTGCACATCGGCCACATTTACCCCATATCGCGCTGCCTTATCGCGATCAATCTGAATATTTAAAGTTGGTTGACCCAGCTCCTTCAGAATGCTTTCGTCCTCAATGCCACGCACTTTCTTTAATTGGGCAATGACCTCATGCGCCTTTGTGTTCAGAATTGTTAAGTCTGTTCCAAAAATCTTGACAGAGTTTTCACCCTTCACCCCAGACAGAGCCTCATTCACGTTATCCTGAATGTATTGAGAGAAACTAAATGAAATCCCAGGAATGCGCTCCAGCTCACCCTGTAAGCGCTTCAATAGATCTGCCTTACTAGACCCCTTCGGCATCAGCTCAGGAGGCTTTAGATAAAGACCGTACTCCTGATTAAATACTCCAGTAGAGTCAGTTCCATCATCTGGGCGACCAATTTGAACAGCCACTCGCTCTATCTCAGGCTGCCTTGTGAATGTCTCTCGCAACTGATTGGCAACACTAATTGAATAATTTAAATCAACAGTATTTGGCAGGACAACACGAAGCCAAATGTTATTTTCTTCTAAGGTGGGTAAAAATGCAGTACCCAAACGAGTTGCACTAATTAAGGTAACGCCAAGCACCAAAATAGAAACAGTAATGACGTGACGAGGGTGATCCATTAAGCGCCGCAATAAGGGCTTGTAATGGTCGAGTATCCAAGTAATAAACTTAGGCGGTTGATGATGGAAATTTTCACCGAACGCGTAAGAAATCGATGCGGGTAAGAAGGTGAGACTCAGAACAATCGAGGCAATCAAGGCAAAGCCCATCGTAAAGGCCATCGGCTTAAATATAATCCCCTCCACACCACCCATTAAAAATAATGGTGAGTAAGCAACAATAATGATGCTGGTGGAATACACCATAGCCCTTTGCACTTCAGCAGTCGCCAAAATAATGCTTTGATTCAAGCGCTTTCCGCCCTCTTCCAAGTGACGCATCACATTTTCCGTAATGATTACAGCTGCATCTACGATCACCCCGAAGTCAATCGCACCCAAAGAAATCAAGTTGGCTGGTACATTAAATATGTACATCATGATGAAAGAAAAACACAGCGCCAGGGGAATAACTGCTGCAACGACAGCGGCAGCCCGGAAATTACCCAAGAATATGTAAAGCAAAACCAAAACCATAGTGATGCCAAAAAACATGGTGTGCTTAACAGTGCCCACAGTGATATCTAAGAGAACCTGGCGATCATAAAAAGGCTTAACCTCAATGCCCGGCGGCAATACATGGGCATTGATCGTGACAATCTTTTCTCTAACGCGGGCTAATACTTCTGAGGCATTCTCACCTCGACGTAAATACACAATTCCTTCAACCGAGTCTGGATTTTCATCAAACTGGAACAAACCCAAGCGGGGAGCATTTCCAATTTCAACTGTGGCCACATCACCAATGCGAACAGGAACGCCGTTGTTGACAGCAACAACCACTCTTCTAATATCGTCCAAGTTCTTCAGTAGGCCAACCCCACGCACCACAAATTGCTGTTCACCACTTGGCAATACGCCGCCTCCAGTGTTGTCATTTGCCTTCGATAAGGCATCAATTAACTGAGAAATAGTGATATTTTTGGATTGCAGGCTTTCGGGTCGAACGATTACGTTGTACTGACGAACCTTACCGCCAAAAGAGGAAACGTCTGCAATGCCTGGAGTTTGTTTGAGCTCTTTGTAGATCTCATAATTTTGCAAAGTCTTTAGACGAGTGGGGGATGCATAGTCTGATTTCACTTGATAGCGAAGAATTTCGCCAGTAGCATCTGAATCAGGGCTCACACTTGAGCTTACGCCCGGCGGAAAAGTTACATTTCCCAAATTAGAAATAAAAATTTGCCGAACCTTAAAGGGGTCAGCATTGTCATTAAATTTTAGCGTGACAACAGAAAGTCCAAATAAAGAAACGGAGCGAAATGCTTTAACCCCTGGAATACCTGCTAAAGCATTTTCTACTGGAATCGTAACTTGTTGTTCTACTTCAGTAGTACTGCGTCCTGGCCACTGAGAAATTGCTTGGATAGTTAATGGCGCTACACCTGGATAAGGCTGAATAGGCAGCTGCTTTAGGCTGTATGCTCCCAAGCATAAAAGTACCGCAGAGGCAAATAGGATTAGTATGCGCTTGTCTAAAACACCTCTTAGAAAATTCGTTGCGAAACTCAATTACTCCTCCTGCTTGGCGAATCGGTCATTCAACAGGACTGCGCCATCAGTTAATACTTTCATACCAGGCTCCACCCCTTCAGTAACGGCAAATTGTTTGCCATCCAAATCAAAGCCCTTCACTGCAAACCGCTTATAAGTATCTGAGGCCGTTTTAATAATGACATAGCGCATCTCACGGACACGCACAATGGCAGTTTGAGGCAAAACAACTGCCTGGCTAGACCCTACTTGTAACTTTCCAGAGGCAAACATATCGGGGCGCAGCAAGCCCTCAGGATTATCAACATCGCAGCGAATGACTAAAGCTCTAGTATCCGGATCGATTGTTGGCGCAATAAAGTTTGCTCGTGCGGTAAACACCTTATCTGGGTAAGCTTCAGTACGTAAAATAATAGTTTGCCCTTTTTGAATCTTGGCAATGTCTTGTTCATAAACATTACCCAAGAACCAGAGAGCTTTAGGATCGGCCAAGGTTGCCAATACATCACCTATATTGGCAAATGCACCTGGCTCTACTGCACGCTTGACTACAACCCCGTCAATTGGGGAACGCACTACTAGGTTAGTTTGAGTTTTACCAGTTCTTTCTAGGTTCTTAATTTCCCCATCCCCAGCACCTAGATTACGGATACGGTTAGCGGCCGCATCTTGCGTAATACGTGAATCAGAAAGCAAGTCACCCAAGGCCTTATTGCCCTCTAAAATCTTGGTAGTTTTTGAAGACAATAAATATTCTTGTTCGGCAGAGATGAAATCGGGGCTATACATTTCTAAAACAGGGGAGCCTACTTGGACCTGCGCCCCATCAAAAGCAACAATACGTTCAACTCGACCGGCTGCTCGAGCAGAAATCACCTTAGATTTTTCAGCATTAAAAGTTAATCGGCCGGGCATATTTAGCTCAACCGGCACATCTGATTTAACAGCCTCACTGAATACATAAATATTTGGATTTAAATTAAGGCCCGGGAGCTTTAACTCCATTACGCCAGAGCTCTCTACTTTTAGTGACTTATCACTTTTCTCCAATTTAACTGGGCGGTTCACATTCACAAACAACCCAATGACGATGCCGAGCATCAAAATAGAGATGCAAATAATAACTAAGCGCAGTCGAGCACGCGTCTCCGGTGGGAGAGCCCAGTAAGATCGATGAATCTCATTTGTATTTGCCTCAACACGAGCTTTAAAACGATTTGGTAATTGCTTAGCCTCTTCGTAAGCCCGCTTTAGGATGGTGGTGATCTTGTCCTTCAAAACAACTCCTTAATAAGGCTCTTTGCCAGCAGTCACGAGCAATACTGCTTCTGCCTGCATGAGATTTGCTTCCGCCAAAGCCAATTGCACTTCCAAGCTACGCAACTGGGTTTGGGCTGTCAATAAATCATTAAATCCTTGACCATTATTTGAATACTGAATTAGGCCTACTTTATAGGCGGCGTCACCTTGAGGTACCTGGCGCTCCCTCAAGAATTGAGTTTGCCTTTTGGCTTGCTCATAAGCTGCATATGCAGTGTTCACTGCCAAGACGATTTGCTGCCTATTGGAGATATCGCCAGCTTCTGCAGAGGCTTGATTGCGCTGCGCTTGCTCAACGCCGTACTTTTCTTTAGTAAAAAAGTACAAAGGAATAATGAGATCTAACTCAAATTGATAGAATAGTGCGCCGTTATTCGCCGAGAAAGGGCCGCGCGGAGTATAAGAAGATCCAATCACCTGGAAGTCCGGCAAGTAGGCTTTCTTTGCTAAGTCCACACCTTTACGTGCAGCTTCAAGCTGTAAGGCAGAACTCTTTAAAGCCGGATGACTGCTTTCGGCATAATCTTCCAGCTCAACTAATGTTGGCACTTTAGTTAAAGCACGATTCACATCTGCACGCAGCACCAATTTTTCACGAGAATGACGACCAACTAAAGTATTGATATTGTTTATCGAAACCTGCAATTGACGCTCTAAATTAAATTGATCTGCTTCAGCAGCACTTTGAGCAACCTGCGCATTTAAATACTCAACGTAAGCAGCAGCATTGTTTGCGTAGCGTGCTTTTGCGACATTCTTAATCATCTCCAGGCGAATCACAGACTCTTTTAAAACTTGCAATTGCTTTTGCGCCGCTAGAGCGTTGTAGTAAAGACTGGAGAGTTGCGCGCCCAATTGCAGGTATGCAACTTCTGACTGCGCTAATAATGCATCAGCATTGGTGTTGGCAATGTCTGCCGCCAGACTCTTTTTGCCAGGAAACTGAAATGGTTGGGCAATAGAAATTGCATTGTTACTACTAATGCCATTAGGGTACTGAGTAGAAGGCGCATTGGCTCCGCCTAGTGCAAATGGGGAATTTACTGGCATGCCTGACCACACTAAACCAATTTGCGGATTAGCCGGCGCAGCAATTTGCGGCACTGTTGCTTTTGCTGCCAAATAAGATTCGCGCAAAGAGGAAAGCTGGGGGTTATTTATTTTCAGCTCATTCCACAGTTGACGTAAATCCATTTCAGCAGGGCCTGAAGCAGCTGGCTTGGTATAAATTTTCGGCGTATTGGCCTTAGTTACTGGCGCAAACAATTCTGATGCTTTACTTGGTTGCTCTTGCGAGCTCAGTTGAGACCCAATCGATGGCGGCACAGCTAAGGAAGTATCACCACCCTGAACGGTGACCTTTGCAGGGGGAATTTCGCCGACTTGTGAAAAAACTGCGGCAGAAAAAGAAGAAGCGCATAGAGCAAAAGCGAGTCTTTTGATTGGAAATAATGCGCTAATTTTACGTATGCCGAGAATCAACAAAAGCGGCTGCCTCTAAATCAATATAAATGCTGTTTTTCTAGCCCCTAATGCTGATTTCGAGATATCTAGCTACCGCTTTAGGGGGTTTAAAGGATTATAGGGTACAAAATGGAAAAGTCGAATTATTGACAATTGCTATCTTATTGATTCTAAAGATAATAATTGACAGCGCTGAAGCGCTACCTAGCAAAAGGCGAAGGCCAGAATCGCTGGATCGTCCAAGAAGGCGTTTGATAGGTGCAAACTGGCTCGAAAGAACCAGGGATAAACCACCTCAAGGATTTCAGAAAAATACTCCATGAGGTGATTTTAACCCCTTAAATGGGGTGCTACTAGCCCCCTAGGTAATCAGACTTCCCAATTTCTACGCCATTGTGGCGGAGGATGTTGTATGCAGTTGTGATGTGGAAATAAAAGTTTGGAATGATCCAGGTAAGCAGGTACTGCTCTCCAACAAACTCAAAATTCCACTCTTTAATAGAGAATTTAATCTCTTTGGCCTCAGTGCCATCAACTTGCGCAGGCTGAATACTCTCAGCAAAAGCAATCGTTTTGGCGATACGCTCTTGCAGCTGCGCAAAAGTCACTTCGGTGTCATCAAACTTCGGTGGCTCAACACCCGCTAAACGAGCCATGCCATTTTTAACTTGGTCACATGCAATTTGCACTTGCTTTGAAAGCGGGAACATGTCCGGAAACAGTCTGCCCTCAACCAACACTTTTTCATCTACGTTCTTAGTCTTTGCATATTCTTCACCCTTTTTAAGGATGACAGAAAGATTGCTCAGCATCTTTTTTAACTGAGGAATTGATGCTTGGTACATTGATATTGCCATCGTTGCTATCTTCGCTTTCTTTGCGTTAGTTACTTTGCTACTTTTCTAAATAATTTGTTTAAACGTCGCTCATAAAATCACCGCCGCCACCGCCATCATCCCAAGAGCTTGCGCCGCCATCATCCCAGGAACTAGCGTCATTCACTCCAAAGTTAGCCGCATCTACTTGACCGCCGAGTTGATTGAAATCATTATTAATATTTCCAGGGTTTGAATGTTGGCCTCCGCCCATTAAACGGCTTGCCAAGGCTTCACCGGCCACCATACCGGCACCGAGCGCTGCGCCCGTAGCCAAGCTACCCATCAGTCCACCGCCCATACCAGATGCTGGTGCGCCAGGATAGCCAGGAGGATAGCCGCCGGGGGCGCCGGGATAAGGACCATTTGCATTGGGAGCGTTATAGACTTGAACGGCATCAGGGCGATTGCGATTTTTCATAAAGAACATCACGCCCACAATCAGAATGGCAATCAATATCCAAAAGAGTGGGCTAGTGAAAATTGAACTAGCACCAGTATTTGCTGTGCTGACTGGCGCTGCGCCGGCTCGTAATTGTGCTTGCAATTTTTGCACTGATTCTGGTTGCGCAAATGGTAAACCAGGCGCTAAATTTTCTGCCTGCACAAATGCATTTCTGGCTGCGTCTAATTTACCCTCTTTCAGATAAAGTTCAGAGGCGATGTAATGGGCCTTGCCACTATTCGGGTGATTTTTTAAGACCTCTTGCATCATGGAATCTGCTTTGGCAAGTTGCCCAGATTCAATAGCCTGATACACCTCAGGTAAGGTAGGTTCAGCAAAGGCTACGTTACTAGTCAGTAACACGGCACTGGCAAATAGCCCAATAAACACATTCAATACATGGCGCATCTTCATCATGACTCCTTATGCAATTTATGCTGCGAATTTCATTATCGTTAGTTTAGGAACTTTTATCATTCCCTAGCCATATGAGGGCTTTAGGACGAAATTCAAGGGCCTCAAAGAAGCTGCTTTAACTCACCAAGCGAGGAGATTAAAAAAGCCTTGCTGGGCTTATCCGAGCGAATGTGCTCCAATACCTTTTGGTAGTTTGCCAGTTGTTTACAGTATTTTTCGTACTGCTCACTTCCCTCAGGTGGAATAGTTAACTTGTAATCAATGATGGCCAAATGGGTATCAAACTCTACTAAGCGATCCATGCGGTAGCTCTTGCCATCTTGAGAGGCTATATCCAATTCATTCCAGGCCTGCACCCAGGCTCCATCAGTCAGATATTTCTTTAATGCAGGCGTTTCCAATACCGCTGTTACACGCTTGATTAACTGCTCAGCATGATCTTCATGAATACCCAACCAATCGACAATCTCTTGTTTGCTAGGCATAGCTTGCATCAGAGGCGCGCTAGTTTGTGCAGTCATCATCTCTAGTAATTGATGGAAGTGATTGCCCTCCTCCAAAATCTCTGGATCCGGCTCATCGACTTGTTTGTCGCCCCCGACAAACACCTCAAGTGTTTGCCCGCCTTCAATATCGCTTAGCAATTGATCATGATTTTGAATGGCGGGTAGCCAATTTAAGACAAAGTCTTCTATAGCGGACTCATGAGCGCCGTCTTTAGTTAAGTGCGCGGGCTCTTTATGCTCCATTCCTACTGGAACCACTGCAATTGGAATACCGGCATTACTCGCTTTGCCATACCAGGAGGATTTATCGAGACCATCTGGATTATTTTTCGTCGGCTTTTGCGCATCTCCACTAATCCAGAGGCCCTGGCGTGCGCGGGTCATCGCCACATAGAGCAAGTTCCAGTTTTCATTTTCACCAATGCTCTTTTCCGCTTCGATTAACTCTAGTCGAGGGCTAGTTAGAGTCTTAGAGGTAAATAAAGACAGGTGGGATGGACTTTGTTCATGCGGCGCCCAATCCATCAAGACACCACTATAGTCAACATTGGCGTCGGTATTATTGGCATCTAACAATATGACAAACGGTGACTCCAAACCTTTAGCGCCATGTATCGTCATCATGCGAACACGCTGCTGTTGATCCTCCTCCGACATGTCATTTTCGCCGTTAAGTTCGACTAAATTTTCATCACCGGTAGCGTCAACATCCCCTTCGTCTGGGGTTTCATCATCATCGCCACGTCGCTTGGCATTAATTTCCTGAATAAATCGACTTAAGCTGGGATATTGACCGCCGTTTTGATCAAGCGCGACCTCCAAGAAGGCATCTAAATTAGCCAACACCTGTGGACGGTCAATCTCCTGACATATGGCGGCGTATTTAATGCGTACATCACCCTCTTGATAGATGCGATCTAATAAGTCATGCACCGGCAAACGCTCACCTAAAAGATGCCAATGCTTTAAATAGCGAGCAGCGGTTTGTAATTGAGCGTCTTGACTATCTTGTAACGCGTCCCACCATGAGCGATATTGATCAGCATTCATCGCCACAGCAAGCTTTTGCATTTGCTTTTCAGTAAAGTTAAAGATAGGACTACGTAAGACTTGGGCCAACGGTAAATCATGACGGGGAGTAACCAACACCGTCAATAAGGCAATCAGATCATCTACTTCCAAAGTATTTAATAAGCCGCCTAGGCGTGAGCTTTCATAGGCAAGCCCTGCTTCACGCAATGCTCTTTCATATTCCGTTAAGAATTGGCGTCGCTTAACCAACAGCAAGAAATCACTTGCTCGCGCAGCACGCCAGACTGTTTTACCATCCGCTTGATCCGGTACTTTTCGGGTTTTGAGAAGATGGTTAATGAGGCGACCAAGAGCTTGTCCCTCTCGATATCGCTGGATGGCTGCATTAGTCTGCCCTGGATCAGCAATTGCTTTATCAAATGCGCTTCCTTCACGCACTTCTTCCAATTTCTCAGCATAGGGAATTAAAGGAAGAAGAAATACCTCACCTTGCTCAGCATAGGCATCACCGGGTCTATCCAGCACTGGTGAAGTCCAGAGAGTCTCTTGTTTTGAATATGGATATTCCGGCGGAATCTGCTCGTCTGTAAATATTCGATTCACAGCTTGGTTAATTTCTGGGGCATTGCGGCGGGTTTTATCTTGCTCGATATAAACCGCACCTAACTCCTCATGCAAAAATTGCTTTGCACTTTCGAACAACCTAGGATCAGCGCGGCGGAAACGATAAATTGACTGTTTTGGATCGCCCACTATAAATACTTTGGGCTTGTCATCGCCTGCGCTGTAGCCTGCTAGCCAAGCACGCAAAATCTGCCACTGCAATGGATTTGTGTCCTGAAACTCATCAATGAGGATTTGCTTGTACTTTGCATCTAAACGGGCTTGTAGATAGGCTGCATTCGCTGCATCTGCCATCAAGGTGCTTACACCAATCTCCAGATCATCAAAATCACGGACCCGCATATTTTCTTTTTTGGCGCTGGCGTGAGCCATCATGGATTGATTCAAAGCAAACCAAGCCTGATTGATTGCCAATACATCCTGCTCAGCTTGCCACAACAAATAGGCTTCAAAGGAATGGCCCCATGATTGTTTTATTGCAATATGCTCGGCTACACGATCTGACAGCCCCTCTGCATCAAGGTACTTTTGCAGAGCCCCCAAAGCTTTGTCATTATTACTGCGGTACTTTAGATCTTTAGTTAAGAATGTAGTTTGCAAAGTACTTGCCACATCCATGACGCTTCCGCCTTGCTCTTTGCAATCAATTGCAGGAAGTAAATACTCCAATAGATCACTGTCCTGCGAACTGCTATTAGCAAAGCATTTAGCCAAGAATCTTAAATCCTCTAAAGCATTGGAGGCGTCCCATAAAACCATTAATGGATTGGGAAGATGGAGGCGATGCAAAACTTGCGTTAAGCGATCTACGGGGCTGATGCCTTTTTGAATGCAATCTTTTGTATAAAAATTCCAAGCACCTCTTTGCTTAAAGAGACTTGCTTTTCCCATTAAGAGTTTTTGGGTCTCGTGTGAACCTAAGTGCTTGAGTAGGACGTCATAATGACCCTTGTGCTCGGCGGGAAGATTTCCCCACCAATCATCTAAACACTCTGACTGCAGACGTTTAGCGTCCTCGCGCAATGTAAAGCCTGGTTGGATCCCCAGGGAAACTGGAGCGGCACCAAGCAATCTACCAAACCAGCCATGAAAGGTGTCAATCACAATTGGCTGGGGGTTTGCGAGTACCTCCTCATAAAGTGCTTTGGCTTTCAGCAAATAGGATCGCGCTTGATCAACATTCAAACCTCTGGCGATTAGCTCCTGCATTAAGGAGTCATCATCTATTTTTGAAAAGTGTTCAAGCAAACCATACAAACGATCACGCATTTCCTGCGCAGCTTTACGAGTAAATGTCAGCGCTAATATTTCTTGCGGTTTCACATCATCAAGCAAGAGACGCACCATGCGTGCCACCAATAGCCAGGTCTTTCCACTGCCTGCGCATGCAGAAACAATCACTGACTGATGAGGATCGCAAGCTAAGCTTTCAGAATAGGCTTGCTTTTCTACCTCACTAAGAACCTTGCTCATAGCCTGATTTGGGTCTGATGGCATATTTACCAAAACCCCTTCCTACAAATACCGCGAGCTTCGCAATACTGACAAACGCCTTCGGGTGCAAAAGCTTGCATTGGTTTTTTAGACCAAAGACCCTGTACATCTTCGGTAATTTGCGCTGAAAATTGCATCATCATCTCAGGCATCTCTTGAACCTCTTGCGAGCGAGCAGCCTTTTGCGCCTCTTTTGAGAGGTCTGCTTTTAAAGCAACCCACTCGGCTTGTTTTACTTGACGCCCAAGCAACTTGTGATTTTCTTGAGACTCGTTCGCTGCGCGCGCATAAATTAATAGTTGCGGATCATCTAATAGATGTTCGGCACGCTGCTTAACTCGCTCGAAACGCTGATTCTTATAATCAATTACTGAAGCAAGCTTGCTATCGTCAATATGAATATCAAATCGATCAGCAAAGCCTTCAATACGAATGGTTTTGAAATTGCCATCGATATCAGCAAAAGGTAAATCAAAACCTACCTTTAGTTCGCCATCAAAATACTGCCATCCTGCTTGCTCGCGTTGTAATTGCCAGTCAATAAAGCTCGGGATTTGCTTTTGCCAATCGCGTAAGGCCCCCATTACCCTCGCATCACCCTCAATTAAAGGGGCGAACTCTTGCTCAGACTCCATATTGAGACGAGCCTCCATCCATTCGTGCCGCTCCTCATCTTGCGTTTTAAGATTGGGATTTTTATGTTCTTCCGTTTTCAGCGAGTGATAGAAGGATTTCAAAACCTGATGCAAGGTCTGCCCGGCTAGCGATGCATCAAATCCTTCGTCAACACTTTTTATTTTGCGCAAGCCCAATAAGCTGCGAACGTAATAGCGATAAGGGCAATCACGCAATGCCTTATAAGCACTAGGACTCATTGAAAGCGGCATAGGCAAATCTTCTTCAAAATGCGCTACTGCCATGTCAATCGGGTTGGGCTCAAATACCCGCTTCTGTATTTGAGGGCTCAGCGCATGCCAATCAACTTTACTTTGTAAGCGTTGAATCCAAGCGGAAGGTCTTAAAGGTTCTCCATTCTTACTTTTACTTTGCCAGAGTAAATCGACTTGGCTACATGAAACCAATAACTGAGAAAGATCTCTTGCTTGCTGCACAAATTGCATCTCAATGGTAGATGTCTTGAGCAATTGATTTAAGGCATCCGAAAAAAATAAAGGCGGCTCAGAATAGGCTGGAAGCTGCTGCTCATCACAACCCACCAATACGATGGCATCAAATTCTCTTAAACGGGCAGAGCTTAGAGGCAGAATGCTCAAATTGGCCCTAGCATCCCCACCCTCCTCTTGATAGCTAGCACCCTCCACTACCGTTTTGATCAAGCTGAGCCATTCATTCAAACGCATTACAGTCAGTTGATGGTCGGGGCGATGCAAATCAAAACTCTTCAAGACCTCTAATAACTGTTTACCAGCAGAGTCTTTTTCTAGGCTAGTCGCCATGCCAGTGGCCTGCAGATTGGCCTGTAAAAGCTTATAAGCTTTATTGCAATCAACCTTTAGTTTTGACCACTCATGATGACGCTCTCTGACGAACTGCAAGAGCTCTAACAAAGCTGAGCTTGGTATAGCAGACGCAGTTTTAACGGCATATTGCTGTGCGCGCTCGATGGCTAAATAAAAAGTAGTCCATCCGGATTCCGCTTTACTTGCCATCAAAATATCTTCAAGCTCTGCAATCAATCCGATGCAGAAATCTTTTTCTCGATTCAGGATTTTTTCAATATCTAAAAAAGGATTTTGCAAGAACTCAAGTAGAACTTTGACGCTTGGCCCATCTTTAGGTGACTGAATTAACTCTAGCCAACTATTGAGTGCAGCAGCAGCGCGGGTAGTAGAAAGCTTCCAGCCAGTTTCATCAGCAATATTTAATGCAGGCCCTAACCTAGCCAACAAGGCGCGCGCCCTTCTGGCAACTAAACGGTCTTGAGCTACTAATGCTAAATTGGTTTTGCCATCAATCAGATGCTGCTCAATTGTTTTTGCTGCAGTCCATGCCAGCTCTTCAAATCGTTTTGCAGAAACTAGTCTCCAACCTTCAATCTGAGCATGATGCACATTCTGGACAGCTTGCGTTGACTTGTCACCGCCCTGTATTGCTTCGGGCCACAAACCCACAGCGCTCCAATCCATCTTGACTTCTATTGCGGGTGCAAGCTGAGCATATTGATGAAGTAAATCAGCAATAATTTCTTGATCAATTGGAGTGGGATCTGCGGTTTCAACCCAAATTAATGGTCGCGCTTGATGGACTGCTTGCGCTTGTGCAAGTGCATGAAGGTGGGCTGCAATCGCAAACTGATTGCGAAAAGCGGGGTCACTCACACTGGCGGTATAACGCCAGAAAGTAAGCAATACGTTTGCCTCTTGGTCTACCACCTTACGCGCCATGCCACGATATGCTTCTTGAATAGTGGCATCTAGCAACGTTTGAACTTCACGCCCCCAAACTTCACCTATCTTGTTCTGCTGATCTTGATCGCTTTCATACTGCTGCATGAATACATGAATCTGTTTTTGAAGATGTGGACTTACCGCCTTCGATAAGGTATCGCACGCCTTCACGATTGCTTGAGCAAGACCCCATGCGCCCGTCTCACTCTCAGCTTTAAACCATGCCTGAAGATCGGGGTGCTTACGCAGAGTGGAGTAAACACCTAACCACCTTTCTAGATCAGATTGTTTTTTTGGAAACTTCCATGCGCCTGGAGCAGCCTCCAGCCAATCTTGAAAACTAATGACTTGAGGCAAAAAGGCAAGGTGATTGGGTAAGTCGGCTGGACGATATACTTCCAGCGCCCTTCTCACCCCCATTAAAGGTCCTGCCGTACTAAGCACCACTAAGGGGCGTTGATTAGTTTGCACTGCACAATTCCAAATTCCATTGGCGAGTTCCTTCAGAGCACCAGCATTAGGCGTGATAGCCCAGCTATATGGCTGTTGCTGTTCAGTAAGCATCGGAAATGGCTGAGACATTAATCTGTATGTTGGATGATAGTTTTACGTCTAATTTTCATTTTTGAGCAGAATGTTTCGCTTATTGCTAATATAAGCGCTGTAACGTTATAACTAAATAAGCCTAAATAAGGAATTTTCATGAGTGCCGGCATTAAATATGTAACTGACGCCTCCTTCGAACAAGACGTCCTCAAGTCCGATAAACCTGTTCTGCTCGACTTCTGGGCCGAGTGGTGCGGTCCTTGCAAAATGATTGGCCCCATCCTGGAAGAGCTTTCCGGTGAGTATGGCGACAAATTGCAAATCGCAAAAATGAACGTTGACGAGAACCAAGGTGTACCTGCCCAATTTAATATTCGTGGCATTCCTACACTTATCCTCTTTAAAAATGGCACCGTAGCTGCTCAAAAAGTAGGCGCCCTGGCTAAATCCCAGCTTAGCGCTTTCATTGATAGCAATATCTAAGAGTCTCATGCCACAGGTTCAGCAAATGAGCCTGTGGTCTCCATTGGCTTTTGGCCACATTAATTAGGGGTTTTAGTTGACTTGTGTCCAGTCAAATATGGTGTAGTATCACTCTAACAAGTAATTCAACGCACTAAGAAGTGCTCCGATTTTTCAGTAATTTACCTCCCCCTTTCTTAGCAAAATCCAAATTCTGTTTTTCACATCTGTCTGATCTTCATCACGACGGCAAACCCCAAAAATAAATTCAATTTATCTAGCTTCTACACACCTCATTATTTACACCAGAGAACCACATGCAATTAACTGAACTCAAAGTCCTCCACGTATCCGCCCTGCTCGAAATGGCAGCAAGTCTGGAGATTGAAAATACCCAACGGATGCGCAAACAAGAACTGATGTTTGCGATTCTGAAGAAACGCGCGAAGGCTGGTGAAACTGTTTTCGGCGACGGTACATTAGAAGTGTTGCCAGATGGCTTTGGCTTCTTGCGTTCTCCTGAAGCCTCTTATATGGCTTCACCCGATGATATTTATATCTCCCCAGCGCAGATCCGCCGCTTTAACTTACATACTGGTGATAGCGTTGAAGGTGAAGTGCGAACACCAAAAGATGGTGAACGTTACTTTGCATTGGTCAAGGTGGATAAGATTAACGGTTTGGCTCCAGAAGCCCTTAAGAACCGCATCATGTTCGAAAACTTAACGCCATTGCACCCTAACCGTGTAATTAGCCTAGAGCGTGACATCAAGGCAGAAGAGAATCTGACTGGCCGCATCATCGACATGATCTCCCCAATCGGTTACGGCCAACGTGGACTGATCGTGGCATCACCGAAGTCTGGTAAGACGGTGATGATGCAGCACATTGCTCATGCAATTGCAGCAAATAATCCTGAAGCTATTTTGATCGTCTTGCTCGTTGACGAGCGTCCTGAAGAAGTGACTGAAATGCAACGCTCTGTTCGCGGTGAAGTTGTTGCCTCTACTTTTGATGAGCCAGCAGTTCGCCACGTTCAAGTTGCTGAGATGGTGATTGAAAAAGCAAAACGCTTAGTAGAGATGGGTAAAGATGTCATCATCTTGCTTGACTCGATTACCCGTTTAGCACGCGCCTACAACACCGTTGTTCCTTCATCAGGCAAAGTACTTTCTGGTGGTGTGGATGCCAATGCATTGCAACGTCCAAAGCGTTTCTTCGGTGCCGCTCGTAATATTGAAGAAGGTGGCTCATTGACCATCATCGCTACCGCCTTGATTGAAACAGGCAGCCGTATGGATGACCTCATCTACGAAGAGTTCAAAGGTACCGGCAATATGGAGGTGCACCTTGAACGTCGCTTAGCTGAGCGTCGTGTTTACCCATCGATTAATCTTAATAAGTCAGGCACCCGCCGCGAGGAACTCTTAGTGAAGGCTGAGAATCTCCAGAAGATCTGGGTATTACGTAAATTACTGGCCGATATGGACGACATCGAAGCGATGAACTTCATCGTAGATAAGCTCAAATCCACCAAAAACAATGGCGAATTCTTCGACCTAATGCGTCGCGGAGGCTAATTTAGGGGTCTAGGGGGCTGTTTTAGCCCTTTTTAGACCCTAAAGATGCGCTTTGTTGTTGATTTCATGGCATAATTTCGCCTTTACCGCTTTTAACTTGGGAAAGTATTTAGGTTGTTTTAACTTAAACGGCTACCCGCTCATAGGACTCATAATGAAACCTGGCATTCACCCCGAATATCGTGAAATCGTCTTTGTAGACGTTTCTAACAACTTCAGCTTCAAGACTCGCTCCACCATGTCTACTAGAGAGACAATCAAGTGGGAAGATGGCAATGAATATCCATTGGCCAAGATCGAGACTTCATCTGAGTCACACCCTTTCTACACTGGTACCCAGAAAATCATGGATACCGCTGGTCGTGTTGAGAAATTCCGTCAGAAATTCGGTACAAAAGCGGTTGCTAAAGCTTCCGGTGATGGCGCTGCTAAAACTGCTGAGAAAAAAGCAGCTGCTGCAGAAGCTAAAGCTGCTGAAAAGCCAGCTAAAAAGAAGGCTTAATTCCCTTCTAATCGCGGGGTATGGAAAATACCTTCCCTGCGAGATAATTAAGGCAGCGTTTGCTGCCTTTTTTATTTTTTGCTTTACATTGAAAAGTACATGGTCAAACTCACCGCCGCCGCCACTAAATCGATCCCGCGCATTATTATTTTTGCGCTGACATTGGTATATGGTTTTTCTGGCCTCTTCTTTCGTGATCCATGGAAAAATGAAGATGCCATTGGCTTTGGCGGTATGTGGTCTCTATTTCGTGGTAACTCGATTGATTGGGTCGTCCCTCACTTAGCAGGTCGCAACATCTCTTTAGGCACCCCACTTCCTTACTGGATGGGTGCTGGTCTCATCGAATTATTTGGTCAGTATATTGGCGCTGCAAATGCTGCTCGCTTATATTCAGCGATTTGCTTTTTCTCTGCTGCACTGGCTATTTGGTATGCCACTTACTTATTAGGTCGTCGGCGCGAAGTTCAGCCTATGGCGCTAGCAATGGGTGGACAGCCTGATTTAAAAAGCTATGGGATGACGTTGGCTGATGGCGCTTTGCTCATCTTCTTGGCTTGCGTTGGCCTCGCTCAGCGCGCGCATGAAACCACACCAATGATGGCGCAACTGATGGGCATCAGTATTGTTCTTTACGGCACTGTGCGCGGCTTAGATAAGCCTTGGCAAGGCGGTCTATGGACAGGTCTAGGCATCACGATTGTGGCTTTATCGAGCAACCTCACCTTAAGCCTAATCATTGTTACCTCCACGATCATCGCCGTCATTGCAAGTAATGCTAAGTTACGCTTTCGCTGGACATTAGCAAGTACTGTTTTAGGCTTAATCGGCTTTGCGCTTTGGCCGATCATCTGGTATTTGGCTGGTCTACCAACAGAATGGCGCCATATCGCAGAAGAAGGTTGGCGCAATACTCCCGAGATGCGCTCCACTCCTTCACTAGAATCGCTTGGGTTTTTAAGTATTAATTTCTGGGCTTACGCATGGCCTGTGTGGCCGCTAGCAATGATTTCTTTAGCCCACTGGGGTCGAGTCAAGGCTGCAGGCGCATGGCGTGCACCACATCTTTGCATTCCCCTCAGTTTATTTATTGGCAGCTTGATCTATGTAATTTTTCGTCTTGAGGCGAATGAGCATGATCTGATGATCTTGATACCAAGCCTTTCGATCATTGCAGCATTTAGCTTGCCGATTTTGAAACGTAGTGTGATTAGCTTTATTGACTGGCTTGCCATGTTTAGCTTTACCTTGATTGCATTAGCGATTTGGATTATTTGGCTAGCAAAAATTACAGGCTACCCTGAGACTACTGCAGCTAACATCACGCGCCTATTGCCAGGCTTTGAAAGTCAGTTCAATTGGCTCGCGTTCATCGTGGCACTAGCCATTACCGGCGTATGGTTGGCGATCGTTCGCTGGAGAACATCGCGTGCCCCTAAGGAAATTTGGCGCTGCCTGATCATTTCTGCGTCAGGCACCACCTTAATGTGGGTTCTCCTGATGACTTTATGGCTACCGACGATTAACTACGCCAAAACCTATCGCCCCGTGTCTGCGCGCCTCTCACAAGTAGTACCGCCAGGTGCTGGCTGCATCAATACCAGCAATATTGGTATGGCGCAATTGGCCTCCTTTGACTATTTCACCAAACTCCCTTTGCGTGATGACCCCAACTGTCCTTGGATGCTGACGCATAACCAAACTGAAGCTAAGGCCTATGCGCAGCTGAACAATAAGAAACTTAATCTTCTCTGGGAAGACCGTCGCGCAGCTGATCGTGACGAACGCTTACGGCTTTACGAAGTCATTCCGGAATAAATCAATGCTGCACTTTAAGCTATCGCGCTTACGCGAGGACGTCCCTGCTTTACTCAAATTAGCTGGGCCTTTACTCATTGGTCAATTAGCAGTTATCGCTTTTGGCGTACTAGATACCGCAATGACAGCACGCTACTCTGCGGATGATCTTGCAGCGCTTGCAATGGCTTCAGCGATATTTATCAGCATCTATGTTGGTTTAACTGGTGTCATCTCCGCCTTAGCTCCCATTGCTGGGCAATTATTTGGGGCCAAACGATTTGATGAGATTGGAGAAGAAGTAAGGCAAGCCACTTGGCTTGCTTTTGGCCTAGCAGTCTTAGGATGCTTTGTTTTACTCAACGCCGATCATCTACTGTCCATCTCCCATGTGGGTCCGGAGATAGAAGGCAAGGCACGCCTCTATCTCAATATATTGGCCTTAGGCTTGCCTGCGAGCATGGGTATGCGCGTGCTAATGGCGCTCCATAACGCAGTATCCCGTCCCGCTGTTATTACCGTAGTGCAAATAATTGGTTTGGGATTAAAGATTCCATTGAACCTACTCTTTATATACGGTGGTCTAGGCATTGAAGGCATGGGTGGCCCAGGCTGTGCCGTGGCTACTGTGATTATCAACTGGTCATGGCTTTTAATGACTTTGGGGTTTGTTCTTTTCGATCGCTTCTATCATCCGTTCCGTATCTTTGAACGTTTTAGCCTTCCTGACTGGCATCGTATTTGGACTTTGCTCAAACTAGGAGCGCCGATTGGCTTTAGTTATTTAATTGAAGTGACTTCATTCACTTTCATGTCTTTATTTATTGCGCGCTTAGGTACAACTGCCTTAGCTGGGCATCAAATTGTGGCAAACATGGGAACGGTCATTTATATGGTGCCCCTCTCCCTTTCTATTGCAACAATGACTTTAGTATCCCAATCGATTGGGGCTAATAAACCTGAGCGTGCCGAAGAAATTGGCTGGTCATCTGTATTTTTTACAACTGCTTTGTGTATCACGATAGGCTTTGCTGTCTGGATATTCCGCATGCAACTACTCGATCTCTACGATCCACCAGCTGAGATTAAAGTATTTTCCATACCGCTATTTTTGTTTATCGCCTTCTACCAAGTATTTGATGCACTGCAAGTGACTGCTGCATTTATTCTGCGAGCCTATCGTATTGCCTTCTGGCCAATGCTGATTTATGCCGGCTCACTCTGGGGTGTAGGGCTTGGCGGCGGCTATTTGATGGGATTCAATGTATTTGGAAATACCCCCACCTTTTTACAAGGTGCCAATGGCTTCTGGGCTGGCAATAGTATTAGCTTAGGCTTAGCCGCTTGCTTGCTACTCTATCTTTTCAGAAGAACGGCGGAGCGCTATGAGAAAACACATCCGCCGGTAGAGGCTTAGGTCGCTTTACTTATAAACCTTCAAAGTAGCTGGATCATCATCCAAACGTCTTTTTAAATTACGCATCTGGCCTGCAGATCCTGGGTTATTGGTAATGAAGTTTTGATCGGCCAAATGCTTGCGAACGTCTTCAGCTAAATCAAGAGAAGCTAACTTCATTAACTTTGCCATGCTGGGCTTAAAGTTATTGTCTTTGCCGTCAATGCGCACTTCTTTGCCATCGCCCGATGCGATGAAAGAAGCAACAATTTGATTGGTTTGGGTATCGACCACATTAAAGTCCACTGTTACTTCTAGGGCGACTTGCTGAGAGGTAGATTTAGTGCCAGGAATATCATCCACATTATCAGTTACCGAAATTTCAGCTAAGACACCATACAGAACATAGTTAGCATCACCAAAATCACCAGCCTTAATCCGCTTAACGATATCAAAATACTCATCACCTTGATTGGGAACTGCGACTGATGGTTTAGCTTGAACTACTTTATAGCCAGACTTGATCAAAAGCCCGCGGATGGGATTGGCCAAGTAACGCAGTTCGCCGTATTCAACATTTGATTGGTAGCCAGACTTCTTCTGGGTCTGAGTATTCGCACTCGAGGCAGTCGAAGAGCTATTTGATACCGCAGGATCTTGCGCGGGAGTTGGAGGCACAGCTGTTCCTGGCGCTGTTGCACTGGGGTCAGCCAGATTGGTAAATTTCACAGGCAGGGCTGAAGAGTTGGGACCACCCGTCAAAGCAGAAGCGTTCGCTTTGTCTGCATCTACTTCAATGACTTTTGGAGTAATGACCGAGTTCGTGTTGTTATCGCTAGTGGTTCTGGTTTCTTCAATGTAAGTGAGGTTCTTACCTTCTTTTTTGAAGTAAATATCCGTGACGGCAATCGATTTCGATTCCGTCTTCAGTGCTTCAGCATTAATCACAGGATTTTTAGGGGGGTCTGCGGGCACTTGTCCCACAATTGCCTGCTCAGGCTGGACTAGAGGCTTAGAGGCGCAGCCCAGAAGTAAGGCAAAGCTTGCGCTAGCACAACATAAAACCGTTAACTTAGAAATTTGCACTATGACACCTTTTTGATCATGTTGATCCATCAATTAACGCGTAGCCGTTTTACGAATTTCTTTTTCATCAGCCCACTCAATGAGGCCAGATTCATTATTGATGAGATTTAAATTAAACACGTAATAAACATCTTTTACGTCTTTATTGGTTTTAACAATGGATGCAATAGATCCTTCAATGCGGTATTGCGCACCCTGCATATTGCCAGTTTTAGAAATTGTGCTGTTCTTATAGAGGCCAGATTGATTTTGACGCTTCAGCTCTTCAGTTTGGTTTTGCATTTCAGAAACGCTTACTGCAAAACGGACCTGGCCACTCTTGAGCAATTGCGTGCGAATCTTATCGGTGATCACACGAGTATCAATGTATTCAGAGGTCTTGTTCTTCACATCAGCCAAAGTCACAATCGGGGCATCTTTACTGCCCGAGATGGCTTTAGATTGGAGTAATGATCTAGTCATCGCTTCAGCAATCATCTGAAGGTCTGTTGAGCCGTAGTCCGCGTTCACAGTTTCAACTTGCTTGGCATCACCATAGCGCACCTGTGGACCAGAGCAAGCAACCAACAAGCCCATAGTCACGGAAAGTACAGAGAGACGGAAAGTTTGATGAGAAATTTTCATAATTAGTCTTTAGTGTGCAGTGATCATTTGTACTGGTTTAACTCAAATCGGAAATCGGTTGCATCTGGTGTTGGTGCAATTCCCATGATAACGGTGGTCTGTCCTTTGCCTATTGTTACTGGCTTCCAAGCTTCTTCATCGGCGACAGTCATACCATTTTGCCCGAGCCATTTAAAACGGTAGGCTACGAGGTTTGATTTACTGTCGTTTTGAATGGTAACTTGTGCAGTTAATACACCGTTACGTGTAATGCTACGCATATCGGTAATTTGGATACTGTCGGTATCACCCATTCTTACCGTCATCTCTTTCATGGAGGGATTAGAGCTACAAGCTGCTAATGCCAAGGTCGTCAATATGATGGTGAGGTATTTTTTCATCCGAATTCTCTCTTAATTAAAAAGCTGCTGAACACTATTGAGCAAACTAGGGGGCTCATAAGGCTTCACCCCTTCCATCTTACCGCTAGCAGGGTTTGGAATGGGCTCTACCGGGGTAGTTGTTAAAGGTGCCTCTATAAGAGTGGGCTTAGCAGCAGAAACCACCTCTGTTGTCGGGTTAGGAACGGGTGCTACAGGGGTGGTAGGCGCTGCTTTTACAGGTAGTGCACTTGGATCATTAGAAACTAGAACAGTCGCTTTATTTCTGAACATGCGGATATACACGACGTTATATCCGCCAACCAAATTAATCGTCTGACTTTGAACAACCCCTGAAGGCAATGTGAATTTCAGCACATTTGCACCAATTGGTAACCCCATTCTGGCCATATAAGTCTGGGCGGGCAACGTAGACCAGTGGCGGACATCGGTAACATTAATCGCTTGCAGACTATACCCAGTAATCATGGATGCTATTGCTCCAATAATAGCGGCAGTAGGGTTGTTTTGATTGTTGTGATTATTGCGATTAGCTGCCTGTTGGGCTGCGCGATCTGCTGCATATTGAGCGGCTAAAGATGTCAGCGCCCTCGATGAGGCTCTTAATACATAACCAGGCATTTCATCGCTTAGATTTTTTCTTGCCATTGCCTCGATATTTGCAGCCAACTCTGGATTAGCTACTTTATCGCCTATCTGAACTTGGGTTGGCGTATATCGCTCGGTAGATCTTTCAATCACCGGGAAAGTCAGAGTGACTAACTTTCTGCTTCCGCCAATGGCAAAGGACTGACTAATTTGTTGGGGAACAATTTTTGGCAAATAACCAGTATCGATAATGATCAAAGTATCGGCAAAACTTTTCTTACTCTGGTTGGCAATATTGGAATCCAATTTAGCAATGCTGGTTTTAAAAAAGTTGACTGATGGGCGTAATTCGATTGCCAAGCGATAGCCTGGCGCTGCCAAGCTGGCTTCTCCCTGTGATTCATGAATAAAGCCTGACAAATAGTAGGCTGCAGGGTTTTGATAAGAATTCTTGAGACTGCGAGTTTCTGGATCATCCAATAAATTAATGGGGTAGCCACTAATTTCTTGGATACGACTTGTAGAACCTTGAGTTTGTGGATTAGCCTGCTGCTCTTGTTGAGCTTGAGTAACTGCAGATACTTTACTTTGAATCAGTTGTTCAATCACTTTTTCTCGCTGAGCCATTTTCTTGGCCTCCACCATCGCATCACTCCAATTTCCTTGAGAGAGATGATTCAATGCGAGCGTTTGACTTAAGAGTGTAATTTCATAAGGCTTGGGATCGTAGTCACTACTAAAACCTTCAGATAAAAAATAAGCGCTGGTATTAAAGAATGAGCGCTTTAACTTTTCCTGCGTGTCAATTTCCCATTGATCTACTTGTTGATCTGCAATGCGTAAATTTTTTGTGCTGTTGGGAATTTGAGATGTTCCCTGCAAACGTTGAACTTCACCCATCTCAAGGTAATAGAGGGTGTTTTTGTCTTTAAAGGCGCTTTCAATCGCGTTTGCTGAGCCTTGCAAATCTCCATTCTTAAATTGCTCTTTAGACTCATTCATCTTGATCTGCTGGGTTTGCGTTGCGCAGCCAGTAAGCAAGCAAATCGCCAGAATGCAGCTGAATTTAGCTAAGTCTATTGCTGAAAATTTAAGCAAATTGGGTAATCCCAAAGGAAGGGTGCTACTCATACCGTATATAACGCCCCAAGAAGGACTAGGCTGACAAGAAAAGAGGTGTTTACTGATCTAATTTTGCACCGGATTGCTGAACCACCCTACTCCATTTAGCTGATTCCATCGCAATCAACTGAGAAAGCTCTTTGGGACTTCCAGGGGCTGGTTCCAGACCGCCGGCCAACAGACGCGCTCTAACATCGGGATTGCTTAATGTGCGGCGAGTTAATTGATTTAATTGATTCTGAATTACTGGGGGTAAATGGGCTGGCGCCATTAATGAGAACCAGGAAACTGCCTCGAAACCGGGTAGCCCCTGCTCGGCAAAAGTGGGGATTTCAGGGGCAGCTTGAGAGCGCTTTAAAGTAGTCACCCCCAAAGCTTGCACCTCACCCGCTTTAATCAAAGGCAAGGAGGATGACAAGTTATCAAAGAGCATCGAAATGCGTCCACTGATAACGTCGGGCAAAGATTGCGCCCGCCCCTTGTATGGAATATGACGAATTTGTATACCCGCCATTTCTTTAAACAATTCACCCGACATGTGCAGCGAAGTGCCAACACCCGAAGAGCCGAAAGTGAGTTGATTGGGCTTTGCTTTAGCAAGCTCAATGAGTTCATGTAAATTATTGACACCCAATTTCTTATTCACAATCAGTACATTTGGTGTGCTTGCCAAAAAACTAATCGGTGTGAAGTCTTTGACTGGATCAAAAGACATTTTTTCATACAGCGATCCATTGATCGCATGAATACCTACTGTACCAATGAGTAAGGTATAGCCGTCTGGCTCACTCTTGGCTACTAAATCCGCACCAATATTTCCACCGTAGCCGGGACGGTTTTCTACCAAGACTGCTACCCCTAGGGTTTGCTGCCAGCTTTCCGCCAATACTCGAGCCAAAATATCTGGGGCACCGCCGGGAGTAAAGGTCACAATAATTCGAATGGCTTGCTTGGGCCAATTAGGAAGGCTTGGCGGCTTGCTTTGAGCATGGGCAACCAGTACCCCTGCAGCGATAAACCAAATCAGAGCAAAGCGTTTAATCGCTTGAGTAAGTTGCATCATATTGAAGCCCAATCAGGGATTGAGCGGCAGAACTTTAAAAACCAAATCGTGAGCGCAACCAAAGCCACCCATCGTATTTGACTGGGTCATCAGCACAAGGACCAAAGCCGCACTCTAGTAGTGTAGAGAGTAGATTGCCGAACACTAGCAAAATAAAAATAATCACTAAGGCATTAGCAAACCAGGTGCGTGAGCGCACCTCACGATTAGGCAGCATTAACAAAATGGCTTGGCCAGCTAATAAGCCCATATAGCCAACGAAAGCCCAAGTATAAAAATGCAACTCTAGAAAAGTAGCGCCGAATCCTTTATCGCCAGGAAGAATATGTAAGAAAACCTGGCGTAGAGAAACCGTCATACCTACAAGTCCACCCAAAATGGCCCAGCCGTAATGCGCAGAGTGAGCACCACAACGAATATTGAGTACCAAGGCAAATCCAATAATGACAAATCCAACTCGCTGCATTAAGCAAAGCGGGCAAGGCAATTCACCAAAATAGAGTTGATCAACAAATGCATAAGACAGGACGCCAATTACCGCCAACAAAGCCAGTTGATTGCCAAGAGCAGCGAGCGATGGAAATGAATGTCTACTCACGATATTGCTTAGAGACTGATATTGAGATGTGATGTGGCATGAAAGCGGAACCAAATCATGAGAATAGCTACCGTAATTGCCAAGACTGTCAGGCCCGCCAAGCGCTTCTCAAACCAGACCAAGATCAGTCCGATAAAAGCAGTCAGAAAAGGGAGAAACATATACATATCAGAATTCTAGCGCAGGATGCCTTTTCCTCTAGCAAATTCAGAAATCAGGGCCTAGAGAATGGTCTTTTGACTATGATTAGAATGCATCTATGACTACCCAGCCCACTCCACCCTGTCTTGAGCTTGAGATCAGCAGGAAAATTGCTCACATCACATTTAATAATCCTGCAGCACGTAATGCCATGACTTGGCCTATGTATGAAGAGCTTAAGGATATTTGTGACTCAATCGCCAAGAACTCAGAGATTCGGGTAGCCATCTTTAGAGGCGCCGGAGATAAAGCTTTTGTATCTGGAAGTGATATTCAACAATTCGTAGACTTGCAAGAAGATGAAGCCTATGAGACTGCAGTTGATAACATTTTTCATTCTTTACAACACCTGCCTATTCCCACCATTGCCCTAATAGAGGGTTTGGCAGTTGGCAGCGGTTTATTAATTGCAACCGCTTGTGACTTCCGAATCTCTACACCCGAAGCACGCTTTGGCATTCCAGTTGCACGTACTCTAGGAAACTGTTTGTCGCCGAGTAATCTCGCATGGATAAGTGCACACCTGGGCATTCCGATGGTGAAAAAAATGCTGCTCACTAGCGAGTTGATTAAGGCGCCAGAACTTCTGGTAACTGGCTATCTCTATCAAACCATTGAAGCTTCAGAGATATCTCAAGCAGCTGATGCTTTAGCCCAGAAGATGGCTGCACTAGCCCCCATTACTCAAAAGGCCAGCAAACTCACTTTAGCGCGCATATTACAAAACAACTTACCTGACTGTACGGATCTCATGCGTGAGACCTATAACAGCAAAGACTTCAAAGAAGGTGTTAATGCCTTCCTTGAAGGGCGTCCACCGAAATGGACTGGCAAATAGGACTGCTAAGCTTTGAAAGCCAATTACTTGGAATTCATGCTGCGGTTACTCAACCTACCCTTAGTTAGCTGGATTGCCATTTCCTTGTGATTGGAAATAGTCAAAGAGAGACATCACTTCTTTGGCATAGGCATGAGCATGGTGCTGAGCCCTCTTATTTGGAGATGTTGTTCTTCCACCTAAGTTGTAAGCTACAACTGCCAAATAATTATCATGAAATTGGGCTTCTTGTACCTTGAGATAAGTAGCCCCCGCCTCTAGATTCATCTCTGGATTTTTGAGTTGCTCTTTGCTGAACCCTAACTTGGATGCGGTGGCCGGTAATATTTGGACCAGCCCGACAGGGCCTGAACGTGAGTGGGCGCTGTCATTAAAGTGAGACTCAATA
The DNA here is from genome assembly GCF_000016345.1 of Polynucleobacter asymbioticus QLW-P1DMWA-1. Lineage (NCBI taxonomy): Bacteria > Pseudomonadati > Pseudomonadota > Betaproteobacteria > Burkholderiales > Burkholderiaceae > Polynucleobacter > Polynucleobacter asymbioticus. Next base: position 1,398,213 of record NC_009379.1, read on the forward strand.
CCGACTACTGCTTTTAGTAATAAAGGATCAATGCTAACTTTATCCGCAGCTTCATTAATGCTATCAGTCCAGCGCTCCATATTGGCTTGTATTTGTGCGCAATGCCGATCAGGCTGCTCATTGCGCAAGCACTTCTCTATATAAGAAGCCTTAGCCAAGGTGCTACTGAGGATGAGAAATCCCCCGAAGAAAACCAAGGCGACTCTATAAGGGACTTTAGAAATAATCATCGCGATATGGGGGCTGATTGGCGTCTAGAGCAATCTAGCAATCAATAGAATTACTGCGGTTGATTTAAGAATTGCACAACGGTATTTACATAGAGCACTGGCACTTCAACATGAGGAACGTGACCCACATTGTCAATTGGCACTAGGGTTGCATTCGGAATTACTTTCTGAGCTTTTTTTCCTAACTCCGGAAAGTTGCCTAAAGATTTGACCGCTTCGGGGGGTGCAAAGCGCCTTCCGAAAACGGTGCGGTCTTGTTGTCCAATAATTAACAGTACCGGCATCTGAAGAGAAGGTAAATCGTTCACAACTGGTTTTTCAGCGATCATTTGATAAGTTAAGACTGAAGTTTGTGCGTAAGCAGGATAGTCCGGCCCTTTTTGTACGCGTACATAAACCTCTACAAACTTCTCATACCCTGACTTCCAATTGGGAAAGTAGCTTTGTAGAAAGCGTCGATAACTCGTTTCTGTTTGAGCCATTTCCAGCTTTAATAAATTGTCATTATCCTGGGGAGGTATATCTTTGCTGTAATCCTCTAAACCAAGTGGATTTTCAAGTACAAGCTTTTGTACTGTTTGTGGATAGAGCCTGGAAAAGCGAATGCCCAACATGCCGCCCATAGAATTAGCAATGACAGAGACATGATTAATCTGCAGAGCATTCAATAAAGCCTTGGTATTGGCTGCCAAGTTATCAAAATGATATGAAACATTCGGCTTGGATGATTTACCAAAGCCAATTTGATCTGGGGCAATGACTCTATAGCCCGCCTGCGTTAAGCCTATGATAGTGGGGGCCCAATAATCACTTGAGAAATTCTTTCCATGAAATAACAGGACCACACCCCGTTGCTTACCGACCGCCTTTACATCCATATAAGCCATCGTGACAGCCTGCCCTTGCAAACGAGTCTGAAATTCTTTTACAGGATAGGGGTAAGGCAAATTACTGAGACGCAAATCTAAAGGAGCTGCATCTTTATATAAACTTGCAGATACAGTATTAGAAGGTGGCTCTGTGCTTGCGCATGCCGCCAATATTAGCGGCAGCGCACAAGCAATAAGAATGGCTCTAATGAAGGACATGCTGGCGTATTAAATTACGGTGATTGTTAAATTCGCCAATCCCTCAACACTGCCCTCTAAAACATCACCCTTTTTCACGGGACCAACACCTGCTGGAGTTCCAGAGAAAATCAAATCTCCGGGTTCTAGAGTAAACAGAGTAGATAAGTAAGCAATCGTATCTGGCACATTCCAAATGAGTTGATTGAGATCGCCTACTTGGCGCTCTTCACCATTGACTAATAACTTCACCGCACCTTTACTTGGGTGACCGCACTGACTAGCAGGTGTAATCTCACCACAAGGGGCAGATTGATCAAAGGCCTTACCCGTATCCCATGGACGGCCCATCTTCTTTGCTTCGCCTTGTAAGTCGCGTCTTGTCATATCTAAACCGACACCGTAACCATATACGTGATCGAGCGCCTGATCTGCGGGAATATTGGAACCACCCTTACCAATTGCTACTACCATCTCGATTTCATGATGAACGTCTTTTGATAAAGCAGGATAGGCCATATTTTTTCCATCCGTCACAATGGAATTGGCTGGCTTCATAAAAAAGAATGGCGGCTCTCGGTCTGGGTCATGACCCATCTCTCGCGCATGATCAGCGTAATTGCGACCAACACAGTAAATTCGATTCACGGCAAAACGTCGCGCATCACCAGTGACCGGCAAGGAGATTTGTGCTGGTGGCTCGATTACATATGCTGAACTCATAAAAACCTTTCTGTGAAATTCAATATTGCTTTATTTACGATGATTAGAAGTATGACGCAATTTCAATAACAAGATACTGAGAGCTAAAGCAAAGGTCAAAGCATTAGCCACAATTAAGGGCCATTTCTCAATAATGAGGCCATAGACTAGCCATAAGCCAACCCCAACTGTAAATAAGAAATACATACCCAAAGAGATTCCCGATAGGTCACGAGTACGCCACGACTGGATTGCTTGCGGCAAAAATGCAATCGTAGTTAAGAATGCAGCGCAATAACCGATGATTTCAATATGGTGAGGTTGCAAATTAATGGGGAAATTCATAGGTAAATTGTAGTTGGCTAACGTCCAATTTCATTGATAATGGACAAGCATTTAAACCTATAAAAAGAGATCATGAGACAAATAATTACCCAATGGATTGTTATCGCCCTGTGCGCTACAGTGATGTCTACCCCCGTATTTGCGCAAAGCAGCAATGCGTCCATCAAAAATTATCCAGATAAGCCGATTCGTCTGGTCATCCCCTACCCCCCAGGTGGCGCGACTGACGTGATTGGGCGGATCATGGCTCAAGAGCTTTCCAAAACAATTGGTCAGCAGGTTATTCCAGATAACCGTGCAGGAGACAGCGGCAATATTGGCGCTGATATGGTTGCCAAATCCCCGGCAGATGGATATACCCTACTCATGGGTGCTCTTACATCACACTCTATTAATGCCTATTTAGATAAAGACAAAATCAAATACAACCTAGAGAAAGATTTCACCCCAGTTGCGATTGTTGGTGTAGTGCCATTGGTATTCGTTGTAAATCCTTCAGTACCCGTGAAGAATATGAAGGAGTTCATTGCTTACGCTAAAGCCAATCCAGGAAAGCTCACCTTTGCCTCTTCTGGTGCTGGCGCACCGCAGCGACTCGCCATGGAAATGTTTCGCTATCAACTAGGCCTTGATCTGCTTCATGTGCCCTATAAAGGTAGCGGTCCGGCAATGACCGATTTGGTAGGCGGCCAAGTATTGTGTATGTCAGAAACCGTACCCGCAGCTTTGCAATTTATTCAAGCCGGTCAGTTAAGGCCATTGGCAGTAACAACAGCCAAGCGTATTAGCCAACTTCCTGACGTGCCAACGGTGACTGAGGCAACTGGTCTACCTAACTTTGATGTTGTCAGCATGTTTGGGATTGAAGCGCCTGCTAATACGCCTAAGCCCATCATCGATAAACTCAGTAGTGATATCAAATTAATCTTGCAGCGTCCGGATGTACAAGAGCGCATGCTTGCTGCTGGTGTCTATGTGAACTACTTAAATCCTGCAGAATCTACCAAGCGCATTTCTCGCGAGCTCACCATGTGGAACAAGGTCATTAAGGATTCAAATATCAAACCAGATTAAGCTTAATCGCTACCGTCTTAGAGAGATAACTGCTTAGCAAGATCTTTAAAATCGCTCGCATGGTAATCCACCCAATCTTCTCGATGCATGTCATCACGTTGATGGGTGGGTCCAAACTCTTTGGGGCGCTCTATAAAGGCAGTTTGTAATCCCAAGGCATGGGCTGCCACTAAATCATCCTTATGTGCAGCAACTAGCATCACTTCTCCTGGCTTTACATCAAATGTAGCAGCCACCCCCAAATAGGTTTCAGGGTCAGGCTTGTAATGCCGGAAGACTTCGGCAGATAGAATCAAATCCCAAGGTAAGCCTGCGTTCTTAGCCATATTGGCCAAGAGACTTAAATTGCCATTCGACAGAGTCACAATCGTGAAATGTTGCTTAAGCTTACACAAGCCTTCAACTGAGTCTGACCATGGCTGCAAGCGGTGCCAAACCAAATTGAGATCAACTTTTTGAGCTTCGTTGAGCGAATGAATGCTAAATTGATCGAGAACTTGGTCAAGAATTAGCCTATGCAAATCATCTATCTTGGTCCAACCCAATTCGCCTGAGCGCACTCTAGCCATAGCAGGCTTATAACCATTTCGCCAGGCGCTCGCAAATACATTAGGATCAACTGGTATTTTTAAGCGAGCTACTTCAGCAGCAATCGAGCCATGCCAATCGACTACCGTTCCAAAGACATCAAATGCGAGTACCTTAGGAAGTAGTTTGTTAGAAAGTAAATTTGTATGCATAAATATTATTCAGCCTCTATTTTGGCTTGCTGTGCAACCTGTTCCCATTTTTTCTTTTCAGCAGCAATGAATATTTTGGTATTAGCTGGTGTATCACCAACCGCCCAACCACCAAGATCTTTCCAGCGTTGCTTGATTTCTGGAGTTTCAAGCGCCTTCTTTACAGCAACATAAAGTTTGTCAATTACTGGCTTTGGGGTACCTGCTGGAACGAATAAACCAAACCATGCAGTGACTTCAAAATTAGGAAAGCCCGATTGCATCATCGTAGGCACATCTGGTAATTCTGCAACTCTGTTTTTACTAGTAACTGCCAATGCCCTTAGCTTACCCGCCTTGATATAGGACATTGAACTCGGCAAGTTATCCACCATCATCGTCACTTGACCGCCCAGTAGATCGGCAAGAGCTGGGCCTGCGCCCTTGTAAGGTACGTGGATTACATCAATTCCCGCCTGTAAGCGGAGCAATTCGCCTGACATGTGAATTGACTGACCCCGACCAGATGAGGCAAAAGAATACTTACCTGGATTAGCCTTAGCCATTGCCACCAATTCGCCCACAGTCTTTGCCGGAAAATCAGAGTTCACCACCAAAACATTGGGATTAGCAATCACGATGGTTACAGGCTCCATATCTTCCATTTTGTATGGCAAGTTTTTATAGAGGCTGTAGTTAATTGCGTTGGGTCCAATATTGCCCATCGCCATCGTGTAACCGTCTGGTGGGGCAGCGAGTAATGCTTGAATACCAATAATACCGGCGCCGCCTGCTTTGTTTTCGATGATGACGCTTTGACCCAACTCTTTACCCAAGATATCAGATAAAGCTCGAGCAGAAATATCTGTTGTGCCACCTGGTGATGCAGTAACAATAATTTTGATTGGCTTATTTGGAAATGGTGCGGCAGCATTCACTGCTTGAGATATAAATGGCAATAATGCCAGCGCAGAAAAACTCATCACGCAAGCGCGCGTCAACGCATAAAAGCTAATCATAAGTGTCTCCGACTAAAGTCTGTAATAGTTATATTTGGGTTTTATAACCCATTGACTCAATATTAAACATATATTGAGGATTGTGCGCAATACCCGAGTACTGACTTTTCCTAGTTCAGCGGAATAGAGAAAATTGCTTTTAGGGTGAGAGAGTCAGTGCTATTAGAAAAGCCCTTCCCCACCCCGGCCTGAAAAGAGATGGGGTTACCCTCGTAGTACATCATCAAAAAACCCAGTTGCTGGGTATTTTGATAATTAATGGGCTGGCCAAGTTGATTGACATTGGAGTAATACTCCACGCCCAAGGCTAATTCGGGTAAAACCTCACGGGATAAACGTGTGGCCGTACTGTAATAAGGTGATTGATGAACATAGGGCTGTGAAAGCGGCATCCCAACAACGGGATTGAAAGAAAATAACCACTCATCAAAGTGCTTGCCAATAATAAAGCGAGCTTCGCTGTTATATCTGGATTCCTCAAATTGCGGCTGAACGTTAGCAAGTTCAATATTCAGTCCCGCAAAAAAACTATCGCCCTTATCTTCTCGTATCGGAAGCCATTTCATGCGAACTTTGGTTGCGGCATATTGAAACTTACTATTGTAGTTAACGTAAGCAATATAGAGCCCGGCCTCTAAATCATGGCCGAGGCCATAGGCAAACTCGGGAGTGACGCGAGTACCGTTATTGTTCGTAACTTCACCAGGATAAGACGGCGTTTGAATTCCGTTTGGGGTATTGTTTACATGAAGCTCTAGGCTAGCTTTACCCTTGTCGTTGATCTCATCATCGTAAACCTGAATCTCATCCTGCAACACCGCCATAGAGATTGAGGGAGTGAACAACAAGCATCCTGATACCAGGACTAACTGCAGAATTCGTCTTGGCAATAAAAAGGATGGGGGTGCTAGCTTCTGCATGATGCAGAAGTTTAACAATTATTGCGTTTTCTTGACGCGCTCACTCCACAACTGCCATGGGCGGTTGATTGTCTTTTCAATCGTTTCCTGCGCGATGACTGCCTCGCCTGGTGTGAGGTATTGAACTTGTCCCATCTTCATTGCTTCAGCCTGGATACTGGCGTTCTGAATGGCATAAACAGCTCTAAATACCGCCTTTTTAATAGAATCTGCTCCTGCTGCGTACCCATGACCGCGCATCAAGACAAAGTACTGCAAACCCATGGTTTGCGACAAATCATTACCCAACTCAACATTGCTGATAAACATATCGGTATCTGGGTTTGGCTTAGCAAAATTCCGAATCTCAAAAATAGGAGCGCCCTCACCTAAAAATGCGCTCATGTGATAGACCGGCTTTAAAGTTGTCCCCGTCAATCCGTATGTTAGGGTGGATGCTGCATGGCCATGAATAACAGAATTAATATCGGGACGGTTTTTAAGAATACCGCTATGAATAAAGCGCTCGCCATAAGCAACTCGTGTATCCCCATTCAGAGCTTTGCCATTCATATCAAACTCCATGATGTCGTCCACCTGCACGACTGAAGGGGCTACACTCCTGGCCAAAAAGAATGTGTTTGGGTTGGTTGGATTACGCACACTAATATGACCATAGCCATCAACAGCATTCTGATCATACAAAATATGGTTTGCTAAAACTAGCTCTTCAACTGCAGCCTTGACAGCAGGATTTTGCTCCATTTGCTCTTGGACGCTTGCAGCATGGGTATGTGTAACCATCAAAAAAACTGCAAGGCTGAATAATCGCTTCATTTTTTTACCTAATACATTATTAAAATTAAAAGAGAACAAAATCATTACTCAAATAATGAAAGCCATCGTGATGATGGCTTTCATTGCTACAGTTAGATACTGACTGCTTACTAGTAAATCTATTTAAGCAAGGGTGAACTTCAACTCGCCCAACTTCTCTACAGAACTCACCACTTTATCGCCCTTTTTCAGCCAGACCTGCTTATCTTTTGGCATACCTGCTATTACTCCTTGTGGAGTGCCTGTAAAGACAATATCACCTGGCTCTAAAGCCCAATAGGTGCTGATATACGAAAGCATCTTTTGTGTGTTGTGAATAAAGTCAGATGTATTCGAGTTTTGACGTAACTCACCATTCACCCAGGTTTTTACCTGAAGATTATTTGGATTACCCACCAAATCTCCAGTCACAAAATAAGGCCCGATAGGTGCATATTGATCTAAGGTTTTTCCAATCATCCACTGACCACTCGGTAACTCCAACTGCAAGTCACGAGATGAAAAGTCATTTGAAGTGCAGTAACCGGCAACATAATCAAGGGCAGCAGACTCAGGTACATTACGCATCTGTTTGCCGATCACGATTAAAAGCTCAGTTTCATAATCAAGCTTATAAGATACTGATGGTGGTGGGATTTGTAACAAGCAGTTATGCGCCGCCAAACTATTGTTGTACTTATTAAATAATGGTGGCACGCGAGGATGGACCATTCCCACTTCGTCTGCATGGGCGCGATAGTTCAAACCAACACAAACAATCTTGCCAGGGCTCTTAAACAAGCGGCCAAAAGTAATATTGGACTCCTGCAAATAAGGTACGCCAGATTGATCTGCGCTAGCAACCACTTTGTTAAATCCCTGGGCATTACCTTCTTGCAGTAATTGATCCAAAGTGACAGGGGCTGCAATTTTCATTTTCTTTGCTACTGCCCTTACATCAATTACGCCCTTAGGGGTAACAACACCGAGGGTCTCTGTGCCATCAGCATTCATGATGGATAGAATTTTGCTATTTTTTACCATTTCACGTGGGCCCGTATAAACTTCGCCACCCCACACAGAAGTGGGATGAGCAGATGCTTCTTGCATCACACCCATAGTAGAGGCCGCAACTAAACCAGCGCCAGCTGCTGAAGCAGTTTTCATAAATTCACGACGAGAACTCATCCTAATCTCCTAATGTTGTTATTTGTTTTAACTACAAAAGGCATATTACTGCAGCTATTTATGCGGTGGTGCAGCAAATAGGAGGAATGACTAACCTAAGCCAAAGAAAATTGCGGTTCGGTAGGTGATAAAGGAGGCAAGATAAGCCAAGCCAAACAAGTAACTCAACATAATGACCGGTATTTTCCAGCCACCGGTCTCGCGTTTGACCGCAGCGATTGTTGATAGGCATTGGGGAGCAAAAACGAACCATGCCAATAGGGAAAGGGCTGTTGCTAGAGACCAGCCTGAAGAAATCAGCGGGATGAGGGCGTCAGCAGCATCTGCTGTAGAGCTAGATAAGGCATAAACCGTTGCTAATGAACTCACAACCACCTCTCGTGCGGCCATCCCTGGAACCAAAGCAATACTGATTTGCCAATTAAAGCCAATGGGCGAGAAGATATGCACTAAGCCCTGCCCCAACATGCCGGCAAAGCTATATTGAATTGGGGAGAGTGTGGCACCTTCAGGCGGAAGTGGGAAGCTAGATAAAATCCAGAGGCCCACGGTCATAATCAGAATGATGCCTCCGACCCGACGCAAAAAGATTTCTGCACGCTGCCATAGGCTGATTGCCAGATTGCCTAAGCGCGGTAAGTGGTAACTAGGCAACTCCATCATCAGGGCATTCATCCTGAACTGCTCGCTGGTAAAGCGCTTCAAGATCCAAGCTACTGCCATGGCGCCCAAGATACCCGCCAGGTATAGTAAAAATAAAACGAGTCCCTGCAAGTCAATTCCCAGCCATAGCTTTTGTTCTGGGATAAACGCAGAAATTAATAAGGCATATACCGGTAGACGCGCTGAGCAAGTCATCATTGGCGCAATCAGAATGGTTACCAAACGATCTCGCGCATTCGAGATGCTTCTAGTAGCCATAATTCCAGGAATTGCACAGGCAAAGCTCGATAGCAGCGGAATAAAGGAGCGGCCAGAAAGTCCAACCGATCCCATCACGCGATCCAATAAATAAGCCGCCCTTGGAAGATAGCCAGACTCTTCGAGCAACAGAATGAAGAAGAACAATATCAAAATCTGGGGCAAGAAAATTACTACTCCACCAAGGCCAGCCAAGATGCCATTGATGAGCAAACTACGTAACCATATATTGGGCAAGACTTCGCCGATTTGAGTGCCAAGGTATTCAACGGAGGTCTTAATCAATTCCATTGGAAAGGTGGCCCAACTAAATACTGCCTGGAAAATGCAAAATAGAAGGGCAACCAAAATGATGGGGCCAAAAACGGGATGCAGCAAAACCGAATCTAGGCGATCAGTGAAATGATCGGGAATGATTTCATCTAAATGCAAGTTCTGCAAAATTCTTTGTACTTGAACGTTGTCAGATTCAGAATGCGCGATATGTGAAGCCACATTTTCTAAGGTAGCATCTGAGGTGCCGGTACGTAAGCTATTGAGATTGCGCCAATCCAACTGCGAGAGATGGGCTTTGATTTCATCCGCACCATTCGATTGAATGCCAATACTAGTCAGGACAGGTAGGCCTAACTCATTAGAAAGCGCCTCAGTATCAATCTGGAGCCCTTGACGCTTGGCGATATCCAGCATATTCAACACGACAATACAAGGCAGACCAAGGCGCTTTGCTGCAAGAACTAAGCGAAGATTGCGTCGCAAATTCATGGCGCTCAAGATGCATAACACTAAATCAGGACGTTTCTCCCCTTCCGCCCTACCCAACAACACATTACAAGTAACGCGTTCATCCAAAGATCTTGGGTAAAGACTATAGGCGCCTGGTAAATCCAGAATGCGAATATTTTTTCCTGAGTCGAGAGCAAGACGGCCCTCTTTGCGTTCAACCGTAACGCCAGAATAATTAGCGACCTTTTGACGACTACCAGTCAGCAAATTAAATAGGGCTGTCTTTCCGCAATTGGGATTGCCCAATAAAGCGACCAATGGCTCATTAGAAAAAAAATGGACTTTTGATTCAGACATGCGTTATCGGTTCGACCTCGATCATGCGTGCTTCAGATTTGCGTAAGGCAAAAGTAGAGGCGCCTATGCGGACCAAATACGGACCTTTTTTAAGTAAGCCTTTGCGCAATAAAGTGACCTGCTCACCCGGAAGAAATCCAATATCTTCCAGCTGCCCCTTAATTTGCGGAGCACCTTTGGGCGCATTTACCGTGCAAACGCGGTAAATGGCATCTAAATCAACCTGGTCCAAATGCATGGAGGACTGTCACTTTTATCAATTAATAGGAACGATTCTCATTATATACTTTATAATTGAGAATAGTTCTCATTTACAAAGCACCTTAAGTACAGCCAACTACATGATCTCACAAGGAAAATTTGAGGTTTTGACCTACCGCAAGGATTCTTACAGATTCGGCATCAATATCAATTTATGCCTACTGAAAGGTCTACTTGTGACCCTTTTTGTCCTGTGGACTTTCTTGTCTGCACATGCAGAAGCTCCGGTGAGCGACACACCAATCCTACTTGCAGTGGCACCTGTTAGTGATCAGCCAGAAATAGATGCACCTAATGCAGATGAAGGTGAAACTGAGCAATGGAGTATTCATGGTCAGTCTACGTATATTGTTCAGCAAAAAAATAATTTCAATTCACCCTACTACGGACAAAATAGTCTTTTAAATAAATCTGAAGGGGGTGGCGGGAAGAGCTACACCTTCAGCGCAACTGCTTTCTTGGGGGCAAGACTTTGGGAAGGCGCAGAAGTCTATTGGAATCCAGAGATGTTTGAGGGAACCCCCTTTAACGGACAACTTGTTGGCTTGGGCGGATTTCAGAATGGCGAGTTGCAGAAAGGATCTTATGCACCGCCTATCTATTACACTGCCCGCGCATTTATTAGACAAACCTTTGGGCTTGGCGGCGGTAAGGAGCATATTGAAGGCGCTCCAAATCAACTGGCAGGCAACGTAGATAAAAACAGGCTTGTAGTGAGCTATGGCAAGTTTGCAACTTTAGACTTTTTCGATCAAAACAGCTATAGCCATGATCCTCGTACCCAATTTCAAAACTTTGCCATTTTTTCCATGGGTGCCTATAGCTATGCTGCAGACAGCAAGGGCTATACCTATGGTGTTGTAGCTGAGTGGTATCAAGAGGACTGGATCTTAAAAATGGCTCGCTTGGCAATGCCAACTATTCCGAATACCGCTCAGCTTGATTACAGCTTGACCCAGGATTATGGAAATCAGATTGAATTAACTCATGAGCATGAACTTTGGGGTAAAGCTGGCGCGGTGCGTGCACTCTACTATCAACAGCATGCTTTTATGGGCAACTACCAAAGTGCTGTAGATATTGCCCAACAAACTAACTCCACCCCCGATATCACCAATACTCGTCTTGCCGCCCAAAGCTCTTGGGGATATGGCCTCAATTTTGAACAGTCCATTTCAGAAGACATTGGGGTATTTGGTCGTTGGAGCTGGAACCCAGGCAACTCGGAAACGCAAACGGTTGACATTAGCCGCTCTTTGTCTGGTGGCGTCAGCATTAAAGGTGCTAGCTGGTCGAGACCTAACGACTGCGTAGGCCTAGGTTTTGCGGTGAACGGAATCGCCCCAATTCAAAGGACCTATCTGCAACTGGGTGGCATGTCCCCTTTTATTGGGGATGGCAACCTGAGCTATAAAACAGAACAAATTCTTGAAACCTTCTATAGCGCCAAAGTGTATAAAGAACTCTATATTTCAGCGGATTACCAACGCATAGCCAATCCAGCCTATAACTCAGCACGTGGCCCAGTGAATTTCTTTGGATTAAGAGCCCATATAGAGATGTAAGATATGGGTGTCTTGTTCACTAGAGCACCTATTTCATGTACCTGCCGAAACACTTTGCAGTCATAGAGCCAGCCTTACTAGCACAGCTAATCTCTGAGTACCCACTTGCTACATTGGTTGGAAATCTAGATAGCCATCTGGAGATTAATCATCTGCCCCTCATGTTAAGCGCAGACAAAACTAAACTTTATGGTCATATCGCCAAAACGAATCCACTATCAAAAATTGCTACGAGCAAGGCTACAGCAGTAACAGCAGTATTCAATGGTCCAAATGCATATGTCACCCCCGCTTGGTATCCATCCAAAAAAGAAACCGGGAAAGTAGTGCCAACATGGAACTATGCAGTAGTTCATATTGAGGGCAATATTAAATTAATAGAAGATCCTCAGTGGCTTAGAAGTCATGTGGCGCAGATGACCAATATTCATGAGCCCACCTATCAATCTGACTGGAAGCTCGATGACGCGCCAGAGGAATATGTGCAGATGATGCTTAAGGCCATCGTAGGCATTGAGATAGATATTCAGAATATAGTCGGAAAATTTAAGCTCAGCCAAAACCGTCCAGCCGAAGATTACGCTGCAGTTGTAGATGAGCTAAAGCAATCTCCACAAGAAGCGCTTCATGAGATGCTCAAATACATGAAGCCCAATTAAAACGGTTAAGGAGTGGTGTAACCGTATTTTCGTAAGATAGCTTTAGCGGTTGAGCCCTGCATAAACTGATAGAGCTCAACAGCCTCAGTAGGAGCACCCTTCATCAAGACCATTCTCTGCTTAATAGGCTCATACAACTGATCACTTAAAGGCAAGTAATTGGTATCTCTGGATACTTCCGCAGACTTTGCAAGAGAAAGAGCGGTAAAACCCAAGTCAGCAGCACCAGTAACAACATAGGTCGTTGCAAGACCAATGTTATCGCCATAAACCAACTTACCCTTAGCTAATTCCCATAGCCCTTCTGCTTTCAAATACTCAACAGCAGCTTTTCCATAAGGAGCCAATTCTGGTTTAGCGATAGCAATCTTATTGGCCTTATTTATTGCCTTAACTAAAGATGCTTTATCACCATCTAGCAGAATGCCGCTTGAATTTTTTGTGATGATCGCCAATTTGCCGATGGCATAAACCTTGCCCTCATCGACCGTTTTGCCATTCTTATATAACTCCAATGGAAAATGCTCGTCTGCGGAAATAAATAGATTGAATGGGGCTCCATTCATGATTTGCGCCGTGAAATTACCGGAAGATCCGTATACAACCCTTATCCCCGGCTTACCTGTTGCTTGAAATACTGTAACTATCTCGCTGAATGCATCTTTCATATTGGCTGCGACAGCAACGGCCGGACTCTGCGCCAAGGCAATATTGGCAAATAAAAGCAAAAAGGATAGGTAAGTGAGGAAGCGTACAGATTTCATTGGGACAATTCTAGTGGATAGATAAAAAAATCGACCCTAATTAGGGTCGATTCTCTATAAACTTGCTACCTCTTTATGCTAGCAACTTTAAAGCGCTTAAGAAGGTTTTATACACACCCCAAGCAAGTGGAACTCCAACGGCAGCCCAAGCTAAGTAAACAGCTGCGGCAGAAGTATGCTCATTACCACCCGCGCCTTTAACCACTGAATCAAGCGCTTTCTCATGGGCCAGCTTTTTCTCTTCAGCTAGTTCAGTATCAGTCATAAACCACTTATCGGCCACTGGACGAATCATCAAATTACAAATTAATCCAATCGCCAGCATGCCCACCAAGATATACATCGTTTGGTTGTATACCTGTGCACGTGGTAAGCCCAAGCTCAACTGATAGTCGCGCATGTAATTCACTACAACTGGACCCAAGATGCCGGCAGTAGCCCATGCAGTTAACAAGCGACCATGAATTGCCCCTACCATTTGCGTACCAAACAGGTCGGCAAGATATGCAGGAACGGTTGCAAAGCCGCCGCCATACATACTCAAGATGATGCAGAAGGCACCAACAAATAAGTGCAGATTGCCAGCTGCCGCGCTGCTTGGAATACTGAAGTAAAGAACGCCACCCAGCACAAAGAAAATAATGTAGGTGAGCTTACGACCTAACTTGTCAGACAAACTGGCCCAGAAGAAGCGACCGCCAATGTTAAAGAGGCTCAACAATGCAGTAAAACCAGCCGCAACACCTGCAATAGCAGTGAGCTGAGTCTTATCAAGCTCTGTGAAAGTTTGAGTAACGCCAATCAAGCTACCTGCAAATACTTCTTGCAACATTGGTGAAGCCATACCAATCACCCCAATACCAGCAGAAACGTTCATGCAGAGAACCATCCATACCAACCAGAACTGTGGAATGCCCCATACTTTTTTAACGTTTACACTACGGCTCGTAATCATGGCGTTATTGGCTTGACTTGCTGGTGGAGTCCAACCAGCGGGCTTCCAGTCACTAGCCGGAATGCGGTAACCAAATGCACCAGCCATCATGTAAACAAAGTAACCCAATGCCATTACAACAAATGTTTGCGCCACACCAACACTGGTTGGGGTAGCAAAATACTTCATGAGGTTTGCGGCTAGTGGTGAACCAATCATCGCACCGCCACCAAAGCCCATAATCGCCATACCCGTTGCCATACCGCGACGGTCTGGAAACCATTTAATCAATGTGGACACTGGAGAGATATAGCCAAGACCCAAGCCGATACCACCAATCACACCTGAACCCAGAATCATCATCCAAAACTGATGGAGATAAACCCCCAATGCTGAGAACAGCATGCCGCCGCACCAACAGAATGCAGCAACAACGCCGGCTTTACGTGGGCCTGCACGCTCTAACCAGCCACCCCAAAGGGCAGCAGAAGAACCAAGCAGCACAAAAAACATGGTGTACATCCAACCAAGCGTAGATATTTGCCAATCGCAGCTAGTTGTAAAGAGTTGTGCAAAGAAACCAACATCAGCAGCACATTTAATGGCTTCTGTACCACCCTGCGAAACTCCTAAGGCTTTGGATAATGGCAGCCAGAATACGGAGAAGCCATACGCCATACCAATGCACAAATGTATTGCTAGTGCCGCTGGTGGAACAAGCCAGCGATTAAAGCCTGGGCCTGCAATAGTGCGTTCTTTATCTAATAGATGAAACATACTGCCTCCTTTTTTATTGCTGCTTTTTTGACTACTTTTATAACCACCCTGCAATTTGACGATTTAAGCTAATAGCTTTGTACCCAGGTGTCTCACTAGAGTAGCTACGAATTTTTCGAATCAGCTTTGATGCCTCAGATTGAGCCAACATCTCTTTTTTCATGGCCACAAAGAACACCTCATCTCTTAAGGGGATGAATCCCAAGCCATTTTCAATTGCGATATTTTTAACCCCAAGACCGACATCCGCCTTTCCAGCCAGAATGGCATTAGCCACTGCCGAGTGCGTGAACTCTTCTTGCAAATAGCCATTGATCTCAGATGGAGCAATATCTTCGATGAGCAATAAGGTATCGAATAGCAATCTTGTACCTGAGCCGATTTGACGGTTAATAAAGCGCACCTTACGATTAACCAAGTCATAAATAGTTCGGATATTGAGCGGGTTGCCCTTCTTAACCATTAAACCCTGAACGCGTCTCATTACTGGAAATATTTCAATATCATTTTTCGACAAACGATGATGTATTGCTTTGGAGCTCTTTTCGTCGGAGACGTGATATCCAGCTATATGTGCTTCGTTGTTAAGCAACCTCTCTAATGACTCGCCTGATCCTGCGATTTTTAAATCAATACCCTTTACCTCGCCAACTGCTTTTTGAATAATCGAGTCACTGCTGGATAAAAATTTCCACTTAACACTCTCAGTTTTTTGGAATTTTTTTATTTCCTTGAGTAATATATTCTGATGCATTTGCCCTGAATCTCTGTAGCCAACTTGCATTTGATGAATAAATTGAATTAAAAAAACTCCAAACTCAGTTAACTTTGATCCATGCCCTTTAGTTCGTACAACTAGTGGAATGCCCAAAGCATCCTCAGCCTCATTTAATTTTCCCCAAGCCCCGCGGTAAGACATCTCTGATTTTTTGCTTGCCTCCACCAATGAGGAACCATTGCCGATATCGTCCAGTAACCGGGCAAGCCAATTAAGGTCGATGGAGTTTTTACCCCCAAGCGAGTCTTTAAACACAAGTATTGGACAAACTTCAATTTGCATATGTAATTTTTTGCATATTCAAGTGGTTAAAAGATATATGCGATGATATTAACTTAATTAATCATTTGGTGCACTCCATGAAGAAACTTCTCTCCACCCTCTTTTCAAGCATTCTGATTGCTGCCACTCTCGCTAGTCCGATTGCCTTAGCGCAAGAAAAAAGCATCGTCGTCTCCTCAACCACATCTACTGAGCAATCCGGATTATTTGGTTATATCCTGCCTATTTTTAAAATGAAATCTGGTATCGATGTCAAAGTAGTAGCCGTTGGAACTGGGCAAGCATTAGATATTGGACGTCGAGGTGATGCAGATGTTGTCTTTGTTCATGACAAGCCTGCCGAAGAAATTTTTGTAAAAGAAGGTTATTCAACTAAACGCTATGAGGTGATGTATAACGACTTCATTTTGATTGGGCCGAAATCAGATCCAGCAAAAATTGGTGGTGGAAAAGACATTCAAGCGGCGTTTCAGAAGATATCCGCTGCTCAAGCACCATTTATTTCTCGCGGCGATAAAAGCGGCACGAATGCTGCCGAACTACGCTACTGGAAAGATGCTGGGATTGCCGTTACACCGAACCAATCTTGGTACAAAGAGACTGGGTCAGGTATGGGTCCCGCTCTAAATACCGCCTCAGCCATGAATGGCTACATTCTTGCAGACAGAGGAACTTGGCTTAGCTTCAAAAACCGCGGTGATTTAGTCATTCTGGTTCAGGGGGATCCTAAGCTTTTCAATCAGTATGGTGTGATGCTGGTGAATCCAGCGAAGTTCCCCAACGTAAAGAAAGTGGAAGGCCAAGCATTTATTGACTGGTTGATCTCTAAGGGCGGACAAGACGTCATTGCTAGCTACAAGATTGATGGAGAACAGCTCTTCTTTCCAAATGCTGGAAAATGAATTAATTAAATCAATCTAGACGGAGAACTCATGGAACTTAAGGTCAAACTTAGCGCTCGTAATACCCTCAACGGAAAAGTAGTTGAACTCAAAATGGGTCAAACCACCTCACACGTTAAGTTGGATATTGGCGGGGGTCATATTGTGACAGCCTCTATCACCAATGAAGCGGTAGATGAGCTTGGACTCAAGGTAGACGATCAAGCCTGGGCAGTGATTAAAGCTTCTGATGTCATGATTGCCAAAAGCGCTTAATTACTCAGGTTTTGCCCATTAAAAAAGCCCGCGTTAGCGGGCTTCTTATTTTCACTGGAATAAGTCCCAGCAAGAATGCTAATTACTTCTTAGGAGTTGCAAAGCCGATAACAGTATCGTCAACATACTCAACGATTACGTCATCACCAACTTTGAATTTCTCAAGACCGAGAACGCTTGGGTCAACTTTAACTTTTTGTTTCTCGCCGCTTGGTAATGTAAATGTTACAAGACGTGTTTTTGTATCAATCGTATCGATTTTTACGGATGCGTAAACAGTTTCAGTAACTTCTTCAAATGGCTTAGCAGCGCCTTTGCCAGCAAGCACTACAGAGCGAACACCAGAAACACCTGGCTTAGCACCTTTAGGAGCAGCAGTCAGACCAACTGCAATCGCTTGTGCGTTTTCAACCAAAAATACGTCACCTTTTTTAACTTTGTCCAAATCATTTACTGATTTAGCAACGTTCATTTGCGCCAAATTACCGTTTGCATCTTTCAATACAACAGTACGTTTTTTAACGTCAACAGAGTCAACAGTTGCAGACAATACAACTACTTCAGCAGCTAAAGGCAACATTTTTGCAGGCATTTGAGCAAATGCTGAAACAGCAAAAGAAAGGCCAATAACGGCGAATAAACCAGCGAGTAAAGATTTCTTCAAGATAACTCCTAGATAAATGAAGGATTGGATATGGGCCTTAACCAGCGCCTCGCAATCATTGTAACCATGCCAGAATCATTTAATCTGGCTTATTTGGTAAATTAGCCTTATACATTCCGAATAAGCCACTGCTAAACTCTAAGTCATTGAAATTATTAGAAATAATTACCCTACCCTGGTCTCAAGCTTGCACCCTAGCCTACCCCATCCGCGAGGAGGTATTTATTCGGGAGCAGGGAGTACCGCATGAGCTTGAAGTCGATGAGCAGGATGAGGCTGCAATGCACGCACTGGCCTATCAAAATGGGCATTGCGTAGGTACTGCTAGATTGGTGAGTCTTGGGAATCAATCTATGCAAATTGGCCGCATGGCAGTCTTAGCTAAATATCGAGGAAATGGCATTGGTCAGCGCATTTTAAAAGAGTTAATTCAGCTCGCTAAAACGCAAGGCTCCACTTCAATCATTCTGCATGCCCAGATAACTGCCATCGCCTTTTATGAAAAACTTGGTTTTCTTCCAGAAGGTCCAGAGTATCAAGAGGCGGGTATTGCTCATCGTAATATGATTCTTCTACTGTCCGCATAACTTGATTGCCCTACGAATTCGCTGATCGCCATGACATCACCTACTACTCCCTTTCCCTACGTTCATCGTGTCTGTTACGCGGATACCGATGCTGCTGGCTTTATTTATCACGGCCGCTATCTCGATATCTTTGAACGTAGTCGCGCTGAATGGTTGGCTCAACGTGACCTGAGCCCTACTAAGCTCATCAATGAATTCGGTATCTTGCTCCCGGTACGAGAACTCTCTATGCACTTTCACAAGCCTGGCCGTCTTGACGACATCCTCTATATCAACCAAGTCATTGAGCAACGTAGACGCACACATGTTGCTGTCAAGCAAACCGCTCAGCGCAAGGTTGTCGGCGCCGATACTGAGGAGCTAGAAGTGATCGCTAGCGCTTTAATCAATATCGTTTGTTTAGACTCTACTACTCTCAAACCAAAAGCATTTCCCGATTGGTTATTTCTTGCAGAATAAAAAGGTGCCCCATGTCCGACGGAAAATTATTAAACTTTGTTAAGGGCTTCAGTCTTTTATTAGAAGAAAAGCCTAGTGAAGAGATCATCTTTACTCGAGGCAAAAAACTGCTAGAGACCCTGATCTCAGCGGATGATTGGTTGCCAGAAGAATTTACTAAACCCCATCCTCAGTATTACCAACAATACTTGCTCTTTGCCGATCCATTAGACCGCTTTTCGATTGTGAGCTTTGTATGGGGTCCTGGCCAAAAGACGCCTGTTCACAATCACACTGTTTGGGGCATGATCGGGCAACTGCGTGGCGAAGAAAAAGGAACACCCTATTATTTTCAGGCAGATGGCAGTCTTAAAGCTGGTATGGGTAGCGTTTCACCTCCAGGGCACGTTGATACAGTCTCACCTAATACACACGATATTCATGTAGTAGAGAACACTTTGACCGACAAAACTTCAATCAGCATCCATGTATACGGTGGAAATATTGCTCGTATCCATCGCTCTGTATTCGATCCACTGACCGGCGCAGAGAAGTCCTTTATCTCGGGATACGCAAATACGGTTGTTCCAAACTTATGGAATCCCGCGTAATTCACTAGCTTTTTGGCGCAATGGCTTAAAATAGAGGTTCTTACTGCAAACGCTTTAGCGTAGCAGCTCACCCCATTGACCGGGATAGTCGTTTAATTGAATACGGGTCAATACATTATTGGCCCCTATGTTATTTACTGATCTCGGTTTATCTGAACCCATTCTTCGCGCCATTGCAGAAGAGGGTTACACCAGCCCCACCCCCATTCAAGCAAAATCCATTCCTGCAGTACTCAAGGGCGGAGATCTCTTAGCTGCAGCACAAACTGGCACAGGCAAGACTGCTGGCTTTACGCTTCCTATATTGCAACGCCTAAGCTCTATCAAGGCAAGCTCAGGAAAGCGTGTGTTGCGCGTTCTGATTTTGACTCCTACACGTGAGTTAGCAGCCCAAGTACAAGAATCCGTCGTTACTTATGGCAAGTACACCGGCTTAAAGTCAACAGTCATTTTTGGTGGCGTTGGTGCAAATCCCCAAATCAAAGCCATTGCAGCAGGTCTTGATATTTTGGTTGCTACCCCAGGTCGCTTGCTAGATCTCATGTCTCAAAAATGTGTTTCACTGAACGATATTGAGATCTTGGTTTTAGATGAAGCGGATCGCATGCTAGACATGGGCTTCTTGCGCGATATTAAAAAGATATTGGCTGCGTTGCCTAAGCAACGTCAAAACCTCCTGTTCTCAGCAACCTTCTCTACTGAAATTAAAGCGCTTGCCGATGGCCTATTGAATAAGCCTGAGCTCATTGAAGTGGCGCGAAGTAATAGTGCTAATGAAGCTATTGCACAATTGATTCATCCAGTCGATAGAAATCAAAAACATCCTTTGCTGGCTCATTTGATCAAGTCCAACGACTGGAAACAAGTTCTTGTATTTACGCGCACCAAGCATGGAGCCAATAAGCTAGTTACTCAGTTAGAAAAAGATGGCATTACGAGCATGGCGATTCACGGCAATAAAAGCCAAACCGCACGCACTAAAGCTTTGGCAGATTTCAAGGCAGGAAAGCTCACAGCATTGGTGGCTACCGATATCGCTGCACGCGGAATCGATATCGACCAACTACCCCATGTGGTGAACTACGATTTGCCAAATGTTTCTGAAGACTATGTGCATCGTATTGGCCGTACCGGACGCGCTGGCTCAAATGGTGTTGCAGTATCTCTAGTCTGCGTAGACGAACATCAAATGCTTAGAGATATCGAAAAACTCATTAAGCAAAAATTACCGCAAGAAGTTATTGCAGGTTTTGAGCCTGATCCGAATGCAATTGCTCAGCCTATTCAGTTGCGTAGCCAACAACATCAACAATCCAGAAGGCCAAAAGTAGCAGGATCTGGTGGCGCACCAGCCAAAAAGGCCCCCGCTAAACGCAGCAGCCCACCTAAAAGATCATTTAACCGCTAATCGCTTAGCTAAAATATCCCTCACTGTTTAAATAAACATACCGGAAATACCATGACTACTACCCGCCGCTCAGCCCTAAAAACAATTGCCGGAGCTTTGGCTATTCCTGCGCTATCGCCTATCTCTTCTGTATTTGCGCAAGCACCTGTCGGATGGACTACTTACGAAATCGTAACCGAAGTGAATTTAGAGTCGCCAAATGGGGCTGCAGAATCTTGGATTCCATTACCCCTGGTATTGGACACTAATTACTTCCAAACATTAGCCATCAGATCTGAAGCAAGCGATCCTAAAGCAGTAAACCAAATTTACGAGACGCCAGATAAACAAGCGCGCATGCTTTGGACTAAATGGGATAAATCTGCAACAAACCATAGTGTCAAAGTTTCTATCTTGGTAAGTACATTCAACCGCCATTTAGAAATGGCCCCCCCTAGCCCTGCACTAAAGCTCTCAAGAGAAGATCAGCGTTTTTGGACTCGATCTACAAAATACCTTCCCACTGATGGCATTGTGAAAACTAAATCACAGGAAGCGCTTGCTAATACCCCTGCAAATGCTACTGATGTAGAAAAAGCAAAAGCCATCTACAACTGGGTTGTAGATAACACTCATCGTGATCCTAAAACTCGCGGTTGCGGTCAAGGTGATGTGAAGTTGATGCTGGAAACCAATAATCTGGGAGGCAAGTGTGCCGATATCAATGCTGTCTTTGTCGCCTTAGCGCGTTCAGCTGGTATTCCAGCCCGTGATGTCTACGGTATTCGTATTGCCGATTCTGCACGTGGCTATAAGAGCCTTGGTAAATCAGGCGATATCACCAAAGCACAGCACTGCCGCGCAGAGTTCTATGCAAATGGTTATGGTTGGGTTCCAGTCGATCCAGCAGACGTTCGTAAAGTGATCTTAGAAGAAACAGGTGGCTTGGCAGTGAACGACCCTAAAGTATTGGCGATTCGTGAGTACTTATTTGGCAACTGGGAAATGAATTGGATGGCATACAACTATGATCACGATATTGCATTGCCAGGATCCAAGCTAGGCAGCAAAGGTGATATTCCTTTCTTGATGTACCCACAAGCAGAAAATACTGAAGGTCGCTTTGATTCACTAGACCCAGATAATTTCAAATACAAAATTACTAGCCGTCGGATCGGTTAATGATTCTCTATGATTGAATGGCTTGAGCATGACCATCATCAATAAGCCAGCATTACGTTTTTTTCTAGCGCTGGCTTTTGTTTTGAATGTCACCATCAGCAATGAGGCTGTTGCACAATGGCGCCCAGCTTCTGAGGCAGGTCTGACCCAAGCCCCACCACTGCAACTCAATAACCTGGCAGGCAAAGCGGTCGACCTTAACGCTTTAAAAGGCAAGGTCGTTATAGTCAATTTCTGGGCGAGCTGGTGTGAACCTTGTCGTGAAGAGTTTTTTGAGCTCATTCAACTTCAAGAGAACTATCAAGCTAAAGGCTTAGTTGTTTTAGCGGTCAACCTAGCAGAAATGAAGCCTCGTATTACCCAGTTCCTCAAAGGCAATGGCTTGCCAGAAAATGGGATTGAGATTCTTCAAGATAGAAATAGTATTGCCTATAAATCCTGGAAAGCCCGCGGCCTGCCAACCTCATTTTTAGTTGGTAAAACGAGAAAAATTGAAGGCGTCTGGATCGGGGCGATTGAGAACGTCGATAGCAACGAGGTGAAGGGGAAGATTGAAGTCCTTTTGCGCCAATAAGACCATGCCTTCTGATACCCTTGCGGTATGAATACAGAAACACCTAGCAGCGAACCACGCCTGACCTCTCTCTCACATGGAGGGGGTTGTGGCTGCAAAATTGCCCCTGGCGTTCTTTCTGACATCTTGCAGAGTGTTCCGCAATTGCCTTTTCCAAAAGAATTACTCATTGGCATTGAAACTGCAGATGATGCTGCGGTTTATCAAATTAATGAATCGCAAGCAATTGTTGCAACAACAGATTTTTTCATGCCGATTGTGGATGACCCCTTCGACTTTGGAAAAATTGCTGCGACCAATGCGATTAGCGATATTTATGCGATGGGTGGCACACCCCTGTTTGCACTTGCATTAGTGGGTATGCCAATTAAAGTGCTATCCAATAAAACGATTGCTCGTATTTTAGAAGGTGGCGCTGAGGCCTGCCGTAGCGCTGGAATTCCAATTGCTGGTGGTCACACAATTGATTCAGTCGAGCCTATTTATGGCTTAGTCGCAATAGGCCTAGTAGATCCAAAGAATATAAAAAGCAATGCAAGCGCCCAAGCTGGCGATGTACTGATTTTAGGCAAGCCTCTTGGTGTCGGCATCTTATCTGCCGCCTTGAAAAAAGATTTGCTAGGACCCGAGGGATATCGCGAGATGATCGCCAACACGACCAAGCTCAATTCAGCAGGCCCTGAATTAGCTAAACTCTCGGGTGTTCATGCGCTAACTGATGTCACAGGCTTTGGTCTTGCGGGGCATACCCTGGAATTAGCAAAAGGATCTGGATGTACGGCCCATATCGACTGGAGCCAAGTTCCCCTACTTTCCAATGTGCAAACTTTGGCAGATGACGGCGTCATTACTGGCGCATCTGATCGTAATTGGGCAAGCTATGGTGACAAGATTGGTTTACCTGCAGATTTCACAATCGCGCAGCGTGCCTTGCTGACGGATCCTCAAACTAGCGGTGGCCTTCTGGTTTCCTGCAGTCCTGATAGCGTTCAAAATGTTTTAAATATCTTTAGCCAGCATCAATTTTTAGGCGCCCGCGTCATTGGGCAAATGAGCAAGCTACAAAATAAACATGTTGTGATCTCTGCTTAGGAACTTTCCCGCTTTACTCTTTTCTAGAGACAAGATAGCGAACACCCTGGGGGCCATACAACTCAGAATGAAGCTCTTCAAATCCAAGATGAAAGATGTCTCCTGAGAGATATTGCTTCCGGATTCCATTCACAACTAGTTCAATACTGCCCTCGATCACTAAAGCCTTTACTTCAAATGGATGGGTGTGGTCACCGAGCTGCCCTAGGGGCTCACGTTTCACCTCAAGAGGCTCTGGATATCCATCCTGATGCAGCATAGAAATAAATTGTGCTATGTTCATGCTATCACTTTAGCTTGGATATACGCTATTTGCACAAAGAGAATACTGGGGTATACATGACTATTAGGGTGCTGGGTTTAATTGAGCTCCAAGATCAATCGGCCTTTGAGCTTTACCGCGCTCAGGTTGGCAACACCGTTGAGCTTTATCAAGGCTCCATACAATCTCGAGGAACCGTTACTGAAATATTTTGGAACGAGCTATGCTGCGGTGCCTTTAGTGCATTTGTGGAATTACATTTCCCCACTCAAGCACTAGCTCATGCTTGGGCACATAGCCCTGAATACCAAGCGCTTGTATCGATTCGCAACAAAGCAATGAAGCTCACTCTTTTTGGGGTTGCAATATAAATTGGCGTAAAAAAAGCCTAGCTCGTATAAAGCTAGGCTTAGAAATCAATAGTCTAAAAATTACTTCTTAGCTTCCATTGCTTCTTTTGTAGCAGTAATCTCTTTACGGCGTTCTTTGCATGCACCAGCAATTTCTTGCAAGGCCTTACGAGCACGTGCTGCTGATGCCTTAATACCTTTTTCAATGAACTTTTCGTTCTCCGCTTTGTATGCTTCAAATGCGGCCAACAATGTATCGTGTTGTGACATCTTGTCTCCTATTAATCGAATAAATATACTTACCAACAACGAAATCAGTATATCCCCATAAAAAGTCCAGAAAATCGTCTGTTAAATCAGGGATAACTCTTAGAAAGCCTAGTTCGGCCAAAATAAGAGAATTAAACGAAATCCAACAAAAATACCCAAAATGATCAGAAATATCCTCGTTTTTATCGCTGCAGGACTCTTTTCGTTGGTGGCGCTTGCCCAAAATACCTCTTGGCCGGCCCCAAATCGCCCTATTACCTTTATTAACCCCTTCCCCCCAGGTGGGGCAGTCGACGCTTTTGGTCGCCCCTTGGCCAAGCAGCTTTCCACCCAGTTAAACGACTCTATTGTTGTCGACAATCGTGGTGGTGCTGGCGGAACCTTAGGCGCGGCCGTAGCTGCAAAAATGGCACCTGATGGATATACCTGGCTACTGGGCGCAGTTCATCACTCCATCGCACCGAGTATGTATACGAATTTATCGTATGACATCACCAAAGATTTTGAACCGATTGCCATCATCGGAAGCGTTCCTCATGTGATTGTTGTCAATCCTAATAAATTTCCAAAAAATGATTTGAAATCCATCATCGAAGAGATTCGAAAAAACCCAGGTAAATATAACTATGCATCTACCGGTAATGGCACATCTCAACATTTAACTGGCGAACTGTTTAAGATGAATAATAAATTGTTCATCACCCATATTCCCTATCGTGGCACCGGTCCAGCATTGCAAGATGTTGTCGCGGGTCAAGTCGACATGATGTTTGATACCCTGGCTGGCGCTGCCCCATTTATTAAAAGCGGACAGCTCATCGCCGTCGCTGTCGCAAGCAACAAACGTAGCGAAGCCTTTCCGAATGTACCCACCGCGCAAGAGCTAGGGATCTCAAATTTTGTGGTCTCCAGTTGGTACGCGCTTTGGGCGATTAAGGGCACTCCAAAAGATATCGTTGATAAAATGAGTGCAGAGGTTCAAATAGCCTTAGCCTCACCTGAGATCAAAGAGCGCTGGGCAAGTATGGGTGCAACAGTTCCTAAAATGACTCGACCAGAGTTAACGAATTACATCAATCAAGAAATCACTCGTTGGCGAGAGGTTGTAAAACAATCCGGTGCTAAGTTGGATTAATCGGCTGGAATAATTTAAAAAATAATTAAAGAGACAGTATGAGTATTCAAACTAAAGACTATGCTTTTGTGCGCAATAAACTTCTCAATAAAGAAGAGATTGCATTACTAGATGTTCGAGAGGAAGATCCTCACGCTCAGGAACACCCTTTATTTGCCGCTAATCTCCCACTCGCTCGCATTGAAATTGATGCATTTGGAAAGTTGCCAAAAAAGAATATCTCGATAGTTACTCTTGATGATGGTGAGGGCTATTCCTTGCTAGCAGCACAAAAACTTATTGACCTTGGGTATAGCGATGTCTCCATTTTTGTAGGTGGAGTACAGGGCTGGAAAGCGGCAGGTGGCGAAGTATTTAAAGACGTCAACGTCCCCAGCAAGTCCTTTGGTGAGCTAGTTGAGACTAAACGCCACACACCCTCCTTATCGGCTCAAGAAGTAAAGCAGTTGATTGATGCAAAAGAGGATGTCGTAGTCGTAGATGTACGACGCTTTGATGAATACAACACCATGAGCATTCCAACTGGTATCAGCGTTCCTGGTGCAGAGCTTGTACTTCGCCTCCCCGAATTAGTACCCAACCCTAAAACTAAGATCATCGTCAATTGCGCTGGCAGAACGCGCAGCATTATTGGTACCCAATCTTTAATTAACGCTGGAATACCGAATGAAGTAAATGCTTTGCGTAATGGGACGATTGGTTGGACTTTAGCTGGACAAGAGCTTGATAAAGGACAAACTCGCAAATTTACAGAGGTAGATTCGGGTACTGCAAAAGAAGCAGCAGAGCGATCACGCAGCGTTGCTGATCGAGCTGGCGTGAAACGCGCAAGTATTGCTGACCTAGACATATGGAAGACGCAATCTGATCGCACCACCTACTTTTTTGATACCCGCACTCCCGAAGAATATGAAGCTGGCCATCTTCCTGGCTTTCGCTCTGTTCCAGGCGGCCAGCTAGTTCAAGAAACAGAAATGGTTGCTCCAGTTCGAGGTGCGCGTATTGTTTTGACAGATCCAAGCAATGGCGTACGTGCCAATATGCCAGCATCTTGGTTGGCGCAAATGGCATGGGATGTGTATGTGCTCGACGATATTAAAGCTTCTGAGCTTACTGAAAAAGGTTTATGGAATCCACCGCTTCCCCCTCTGCCCACGGTAGAGACTGTCGATGCACAAACCTTATCTGCTTGGCTAAAACTGGATAGCAATACGATCGTAGTGGATTTCAGTACTCACGCTCATTATGTCAAAGGCCATATCCCTGGAAGTTGGTATGCCTTACGTTCACAACTTGCCGATGCAGTCGAAAAAATTCCGCAAGTCGATCGTTACGTACTAACGAGCACCCCAAACCAATTGAGCTATTTTGTCGCGCAAGAATTGAAAGCGCTAACTAAATCAGATGTTGTGGTTTTAGAGGGTGGGAACGGAGCATGGTTGGCAGCAGGGCTAGAGCTAGAAAAAGGGCCTAGTCACTTAGCCTCATCTCCTTTAGATCGCTATAAACGTCCCTATGAGGGGACTAGCGTAGATCCTGCAGCAATGCAGGCATATCTTGATTGGGAGTTTGGTTTGGTAGAACAACTAGGCAAGGATGGAACCCATCACTTTTGGGTTCTTTAAATCCTTGCCTTAGCTTTATTGATCAGCCAATCTTATTGCGCAAAATACCGATGCCGGTGATATTAGTTTCCATCATATCGCCCGGCTTCATGAACTCTTGAGGAGTTCTTCCGGCACCTACACCAGAAGGTGTGCCAGTGGCGATAATATCGCCAGGCAATAAAGTCAGACCACGAGAAAGTTCAGCAATAATGGCGGGGATTTTGAAATACATCTGCTTATAGCTGGCGTTTTGTTTTTCTACACCATTCACACTGCAAATAATGCGTGTGTCATCCAAATTCACTCCGCCCGCAGTCACAACCCATGGGCCCATAGGTCCATGGCCATCCAAACTCTTACCCTTAAACCACTGACCGGACTGACGCTTTTGCTGAATATCGCGCGCAGTGGTGTCGTTATAAGCTGAATAACCAAAGACATAATCCATTGCATTTTCTTCCGAGATATTTTTTCCCTTCTTGCCAATGACGACAGCCAGCTCTGCTTCCCAGTCAATCATGGTAGAGATACCAGCATCATAAGGAATGTTGTCGAATGGCCCATTCATTGTTTGAGTGCCCTTAGTGAAAAGCACGGGTACCTTTGGATACTCTTTAACCGCAGTATCAGCGCGATGCTTTAGGCCTTCTTCAAAATGATCTAAGTAATTCCAACCTACGCAGTAAATATTGGCTTGAGGCTTAGGAATGGGTGATAACAAGATCACTTGGTTTACGTTTGCTAAATTGGATCCACGATTTTTAAAGATCGCAGCTAATTGAAGTAAGCCTTGATTGCCTGAACCCGCCAAAGAAATCATTGAAGTAGGATCAAACGTCAGTTGTATTTTTTGGCGTGCAGCTTCAGCTGGGATATCCACTACTAAGCCATCATTAGTGACTAAACCTAATCTGGAACTTGCGCCCATCCTTGGTAAATAGTTGGCAACTCGGAAACCTGCCTTGCCAGTTAATGGCTCAACCACAATAGGTTGACGCTCATCTGGAGCAGCAACAGCATTAGAAATGAGCATGCCACTCAAGGCAGCGGATGCACCCAATTTCAGTGCATCTCTTCGATTTGTATCCACAGCGTCTCCTTAAAGAATATCAATTTATTTTTAGTCGTTCTTTCTAGAACAATCTGCCATAAATATTAATACGAAATGAGAGTCTTGGGCAGAATACTGAAAACTTCGCTATGCTTAGGCGATGCCTTATATTCGCCTGATGACCTACGCCCTAATCGTATTGGGGCTTTGCGCCTGTGAGCGAGATACCTACACCACCTGGAACTGCAGCACACCAGCCGAGGCCAAAATACCAATGGTGCTAAAAAAGGCTCAAATGGAATTTAAAGGAGCTCGCTCAGACTATTGCGGAAGTTTGGGAACCCAAAGCTACTTTGCCCCTAAATGCTCAGCTCAGACTGAACAATCCCCTATTATCTTCACTCCGTCTTCAGGATTACTGATAAATGATGGCCAAGAATATCAATGCACAGCCCTTTAGCTTGTGAACTATTGCCAGCCTGAATTCATGAACAGATTAAGCCCTAAAAAGTTATTGCTCACAAAATGGACTGCGGTGAAACCGATCGCCAAGCAAAAGCATTTTTTGGTTAGTAAAGTGATTCTTCCAGAGCCGCCCAATGAAAAGATTGAGTGGGTAGAAATTGAGGCAGTCTTCACCAAGCAAGTTACCCAAATTGCATGGCGTGAACTCACTGATAGTTCACTTTGGCTACAGGGCTGGAAATAAAAAACCGCCCTAGTACAACAAGGCGGTTTTATTGGTTTGAGAAGAGATTAATCGCTCTTCTTTTTTGATCCTGGAGATTTTTTTACTAAATCATCAATGTTTTTTTCAGCCGCTTCTGCCACTTGATTCACGATGCGACGCCCCTCTTTAAACATCTTTTGGCCGGTAGCAGACATTTCATTCACAACCTTTGATAACTTATCAGCATGGGCTGGGACCTTGCTCTCCGCGTCTTCCAGCCAATTTACTAATGAATGGCGAACTTTCTCAAGATGCTTTTCAGTCTCATCCGCAGCGCTTTCACCAATATCTTTTAAGACAGACTTCACTTTCTTTTGATAAGCTGCTGCGCGCTTGGCAGCTTCTTTTGTAGCTTCTTGCTGTAAGTCTTTTAGAGTATTGAGATCATTCTTAGCGGCAGATTTAGCGCTATCTAATGCATTTTTAATACCCCACTCAATTTCTGCAACATGATGTTCACTTAACTGCTTAGCTGCATCCAATAACTTGTGGGAGTAATCAAACAACTCCTTGGCTTTCTCTTGTTGCCATTTTTGAAAATCTTTCGCATCCATTTTTACGCTCCTGTAAATATAGGGTTGATGAGGTTTCTCCTATTAACTCTATACCGAAATAGCCAAACTGCCAATTCCCCCGAATTCCAGCATTAAAATACGGGAATGAGTGAGCGACAAACTATTTTTGAGGCTATTGGCGGCATTGACCAAGTAGATACCTTGGTGGGCCGCTTCTATGACTTAATGGATCTGGAGCCCCAATATAAGGAGTTGCGCGCTATGCATGCCCCCGATCTCTCTAACTCAAGAGAAAAGCTCAAATTCTTTCTCACAGGCTGGATGGGAGGGCCTGATATTTACTCACCCAAATACGGCTATCCAATGCTACGTGCACGACACCTCCCTTTTAAGATTGGACTTTTAGAGCGGGATCAGTGGTTGGCTTGTATGTATCAAGCCATGGAAGAATGCGGCATCGAAGGTAATGTTGCCAAACAACTAGAAGAGTCTTTTTTCAACACAGCAAATTGGATGAGAAATCAGCCCAATTAAAAATAGCTCAAGTTAGTCAGTCCAAGAGTAATGTCCAGATAAATTGTGTGGGCTTATACATACCATGGTCTACTTTATTTACTTAGATACACTTTACCCTAAAGCCACTTTAGCGAAATAGACAATGACCGATAGTTTTTTACCACTCTTAAGCGACCCCAATGCTTGGGTTGCTTTTTTCACGCTATCCGCTTTGGAAATTATTCTTGGCATAGATAACATCATCTTTATTAGCGTTATTGCCAATCGCTTACCAATCGAGATTCGAGAAAAGGTGCGTCGCTTTGGTCTTCTATTTGCCTTATTCACTCGCATTCTATTGTTACTGAGTCTTTCGTGGGTAATGGGTCTTACTCACCCATTCTTTACGGCATTCGATCACGCTATCAGCGGTAGAGACCTCATTCTATTGTTGGGTGGATTTTTCCTTATCTGGAAAGCATCAAAAGAAATCTATGCCGAAGTAGAAGTAGGTGAAGAAGACGAAGCAGATGCTGGTGCAGGCAAAGCAGATTCGAGTAAATCAATGTTTGCCCTCTTTATGGGCTCTGTTCTACAAATCGGGTTACTCGACATCATCTTTTCACTCGATAGCGTGATTACCGCTGTAGGCATGGTCGATCAAATTAGCATCATGATTGCTGCTGTTCTGGCTTCTGTCCTCATCATGCTTATTGCTGCCAAGCCTATTGGCGACTTTGTCCATCATCACCCCTCTATTAAAGTACTAGCCCTCTCCTTCCTAACGGTCGTGGGTGTTGTACTCATAGCAGAAGGGATGGGAGTTCATATTCCTAAGGGGTATGTGTATGTGGCAATGGCTTTCTCACTCTCAGTAGAGCTCTTGAACATTCGTGCGCGTGAAAAGAAAAAGCTTAAGAAAAAGAATTAAGCGCCTGTGCGCAAGCAAAGCCACTTGCCCAAGCCCACTGAAAGTTATGGCCGCCCAAGTGTCCAGTGACATCCACGCATTCTCCAATAAAGAATAGTCCAGGATAGTTGCGAGCCATCATCGTCTGACTATCTAACTCTTTAGTGTCGACGCCACCCAACATCACTTCAGCCTTTTTCCATCCAAGCGTACCCGCTGGCTTCACAGACCAATTAGTAATCAGCTCTTTGAGTGCCTGCCGATCTTTTTTTGAGACCTCAGCCCATTTGCGACCCATGAGATTTTTTTGCTCAGCAAATGCTTTTGCCAATCGCTGCGGCAAAACAGACGCAAGAATAGTTTCAGCTGATTTCAGGCGATTTTCATCGTTATTGAAAAGTACATCACAGTTAAATCCACCTGGTCGTTCTATAGCGCCTAACCAGTCAATATGAATTGGCTCACCCTCGACCCAATAGCTACTAGCCTGAAGCACTCCGGGGCCAGATAATCCTTTATGAGTCAACAGGAGATCTTCATTAAAACGGCAAGCCCCATAACGGTGACCTTTTGAACCCGCAGCAATTCTGACAGGAACACTTAAGCCAGCTAAATCATTTAAATTCCCAAAGGTCTCTGCTGTAAAAGATAGTGGCACTAAAGCAGGTCGCGGATCCACCACTGATAACCCAAATTGTTTTGCAATATCCAATGAGTACGCGCTGGCTCCAATCGCCGGGACTGGTAACCCACCGGTAGCCATTACTACCGCTTTGGTTTTTTCAACTCCGTCGCTTGTATGAATAAGCCATTCGCTAGCATCTTGCGCAATACTTTCTACGGTCACTGGAAAGCGTATCTTGACTCCACCCTTTTTACATTCTGTCATGAGCATTTCAATAATTTGCATTGCTGAATCATCGCAAAATAATTGCCCTTGATGTTTCTCGTGATAATTAATCCCATGAGCATTCACGAGCTTTATAAACTCACTGGAAGGGTAACGCGCCAAAGCACTCTTGATGAAATGCGAGTTGAGTGAAAGAAAGTTTGCGGGGCTACTATGTAAATTAGTGAAATTACAGCGGCCCCCTCCGCTGATACGAATCTTTTCACCCAATACTGACGCGTGGTCTAGGACAAGAACTCTTTTACCTAACTGGCCAGCTACCCCTGCGCAAAATAAACCAGCTGCACCACCACCAATGATGATGGCATCCCATGTTTTACTCATACTTCACTCAAAACGATCAATTACTTCAGAAGCAATATTGAGTTTTTTCATATGCAGCTTAGTGTAGGCTTGGCGATAATTTTTCGTCATTGAAATCATGACTGATGCAGTCCACGCGAATGCAAACATTCCTGAAAAAGCAATGATGACTGCCAACATCTTCCAGCCAACCGGAAGAATATCCTCCATAAAGCCCATCGCGGTATAAGTACTGCCGCTAAATAAAATAGACTGACCTAAAGAAGGTAGTAGTTTTAACGCGTATATAGAAATTCCCCAAATCAGAATTTCGCTAATGTGGGTTACAAAAAGACAGAAAACGCTAATATAAAAACAGGTAGCTACAGCGGAGTATTTCTTTTCAGCCAAATAGAGAAATGTTTTTACCTCATATCGCTTCGCTATTTGAAGTAGCATGAGCCCATGAAAAACCATAATGAGCAGCAAGATTACTGCCCCGACAAAGTAGGCCGGTAGATCTAAAGAGGAATCGATGGTGACTGGTATTGGGTTCATAGCTAATTTTGACTATTTTACAGGCGACTACCCACAAATTTAGCCAAGCTGGTACCAGTCCTTGATGATTTTCCAGGCCTCGGGGGCAGTCTCCACAAAATGAATGGTTTGCATGTCTGCTTCGTCAATCACGCCAAACTCCACCATACGCTTGAAATTGATCATTTCTCTCCAATAGCCCGCCCCAACCAAAATGACAGGAATGGGAAGTACCTTGTGAGTCTGCATGAGGGTCAATACCTCAAACAACTCATCAAAAGAACCAAAACCACCGGGATAAGCAACGATTGCTCTGGCGCGTAACATGAAGTGCATCTTGCGTAAGGCAAAGTAGTGAAAACGAAAACTTAAACCTTGGCTAATGTAGGAATTGGGATGTTGTTCTCTGGGCAGGCTGATATTAAAACCAATTGTCTGATCCCCTGCTTCAAAAGCACCGCGATTAGCGGCCTCCATAATTCCTGGACCACCGCCAGTACAAATATGAAGCTTGTTTGATTTATTGTCTTGGGTGGCGTTGTAGTGGGCTACTATTGCGCCAAAATCTCGAGCAGACTCATAGTAAGCACTATGCAGTAGCGCTTTATGCGCCGTACTTAATTCCTCTGGAGTCTTGGCATTTTTTTCCAATTCCAAGGCGTGCTCACGACTAACAAAACGGGTAGATCCAAATACCGTTATTGTGTGCTCAATCCCATGTTCTTTTAAAAGGATTTCGGGCTTTAATAATTCCAACTCAAACCGAATTCCTATAGTCTCCCTGCGAGCTAAAAAAGCTTCATCATCAAAGGCAAATCGATACGATTCGTCAGAGGTCTCCTCTGAGATTTCACTCTTGTGAAGATTCAAGAAGTCTGTAATCGTTTGAGCGTTATTAATGGGGAGCTTAGGGCTCATATCCTTGCCTTAAAACGTGATGTTGTGCTGTCATCTTACCCTTGATACACAATTTCCTAGTATTAATACCTAGTTCAACTATAGGAAATCAATAGTTGGGGTTCCCATGGATTTACCACATCCCTAACTAGAGTTAATATTGATGTAATTACAACCAAACCGAAGGATATTTCATGAGCAACCGTTCGATCATCATTATGGTGCTAGTGTTAATTGGTGCCACTGCCTATTTACTCCTTAAGGGCGACGGTAACGTTGATATGAGCGGCGAGAAACATGGCGCCGAAGCAACACATGTAGAAGAAGCTAAAAAAGATGCTCCTCCAGCAGCTCCAACAGCACCAGCAGCAGCACCTGCAGCTGACGCCAAGAAGTAATACCTTATAGTCAAACGAAAACCGCGGTCCTCCGCGGTTTTTTACATTTACCTGATGAAAAAAATATTTTTCTTTCTTTTTTCGCTCTGTCTAATTCAATCTAGTTTTAGCCAAACATCGCCCCCTATGAAAACCATTGATCCCACCCTCATCTCTTCATTTGCACCTACCGGAACGTTACGAGTGGGTATTAACTTAGGCAATCCTATCCTAGCTAATGAAAATCCAAATACGCATCAGCTCAATGGCATCACAATCGATATTGCCCAAGAAATTGGAAAGCGTATTGGCCTCCCTGTGAAGCTAATCCCCTTTAAAACGGCGGGTGCCACAGTAGATGGCGTGAAGTCTGGTGAGATTGATTTAGTCTTTGTCGCCATCGATCCAGTAAGAGGTGCCGATATCAGCTATACACCGGCATATATTCAGATTGAAGGCGCCTATATGGTGAAGAGCAACTCTCCCATTAAGAATAACGAAGAAGTAGATGCGCCCAATAATGAAATCGTCGTCGGCAAAGGAAGTGCATATGATCTTTATCTCACGCGAGAAATTCAACGGGCCACACTACTTCGAGTAGCAAGCTCTCAAGCAGTAATTGATGACTTTATGTCGGGCAAAGGCAATGTTGCAGCTGGCGTTAAGCAACAACTAGAGAGTGATGCCAAACGATATCAGGGTTTGCGGATGCTGCCCGGTCGCTTTATGGTGATTAACCAAGCAATTGGCATTCCGAAAGCCCGAGCCAATTATGAGAGTGCTACCGCTTACTTAAGCGAAACCATTGCTGAATTAAAACAATCTGGATTTGTAGCAGCATCAATGCAGAAACATCAAATTCAAGGTGCGAAAGTGGCTGAGTAAATCGCTAATTTCAACAATCGTATGTGTGTAGACGCTCGGGAACAATAACATCTTTCCAATTGAGTTGATCCCGAATACAGCTTGCGAAAGCTGTTGAAGACTCAGGTTCACCATGCACAACAAATACTTTACTAGGCGGCTTTTTAAAGCCCCTTAACCAATCCAGTAGGCCTGCTTGATCAGCATGGGCCGAGAGCCCACCGATGGTGTGAATGGAAGCCTTCACTAAGACTTCCTCACCAAACAATCGAACCTTCTCTACCTTATCAACTAGTTGCCGGCCAAGACTTCCATATGCTTGAAAGCCAGTAATGATGACTGCATTTTGAGAGCGCGGCAAATTATTGGCAAGGTGATGGACAATACGTCCGGCATCACACATTCCACTAGCAGAAATGATAATTGCCCCGCCTTTAATCTTATTTAAGGCTTTAGATTCTTCTACGTCAGCAATGAAGCGTAAATCGAGTGCCTCTGGATGGTTTTGAAACCACTGAAATGTAGCTTGTGACTGTGCATCGAGCTGAGAAAAGAAATGATGCGTTAAGTGAGTAGCAGCAGTAGCCATAGGTGAATCTACCCAAATCGCTAAATGCGGTAGTTTTTCTTTTCTGACTAAATCAATCAGGAGAAATAAGATCTCTTGTGTGCGACCAACCGCAAAAGCGGGGATAACTATATTGCCCTTGGCGGCCATCGTAGAGGAAATTACCTCCACTAATTCCTCCTCAGTCTCACTTAAACTTCGATGCAAACGGTCACCATAGGTAGATTCAATCAGCACAACATCTGCTTCAGAGATCAAATCCGGGTCAGGCATCAACACCTTACCCTTCATCCCGATATCCCCCGAAAACACACAACGTTTTTTCTGGGCGCCATCTTCTTGAATATCTAACACAGCAATCGCAGAACCCAATATATGTCCTGCATTTCGAAATTCCAATTTAATACCTGGAGTGATCTCGTGAATCTGACCATATTCCACCGTTTCAAATTGCGCCAGAGTCATTTCCACTTCTTCTCTTGAGTACAGCGCAAATGGCATCTCACCACGCCATTTACCCATTTTCATTTTTCGCTCTGCGCGCTCTAGATCTGCCAATTGCAAGTGAGCGCTATCTGGCAATAAAATTTTAAGTAGCTCATACGTGGCCGGGGTGCAGTATATGGACCCCTTAAAACCTTGGGCGCATAAACGGGGTAATAAGCCGCTGTGATCAATATGCGCATGAGTCAGAACTACAAACTCAATGTCCTTCGCTGCAAAAGGAAGTGGTTCTAAATTCTTAGTATTGGCCTCACGACCGCCTTGGAAAAGCCCATAGTCCACCATGAAGTGCCTTGGCTTGCCAGACAGCATCACCTCAACCGAATGTCTTGACCCGGTAACTTCACCAGCAGCCCCAAAAAACTGAATCTTCATACGATCAGAATACTCCTCCTGAGAATGCTTTCAATATCCCCTTAATCAGAGCGATACTATTAGTATGACCTCTACACCAATGAACTTAAACTGCTTTGATTTGGCGACTCGCTTAAAGCGTGGCCCCGCTGAACACAAAGGAGATGCTGGCAAAGCGATCCTGATTGGGGGTGCACCAGGAATGGCAGGTGCATTAGTCCTTGCTGGTAATGCTTGTTTACACCTGGGGGCAGGTTGGACTATTTTGGAAATGTTTGACCC
Organism: Polynucleobacter asymbioticus QLW-P1DMWA-1; assembly: GCF_000016345.1. Classification (NCBI taxonomy): domain Bacteria; kingdom Pseudomonadati; phylum Pseudomonadota; class Betaproteobacteria; order Burkholderiales; family Burkholderiaceae; genus Polynucleobacter; species Polynucleobacter asymbioticus. Next base: position 1,434,888 of record NC_009379.1, read on the forward strand.
CTCTTCTGCGCACGCAGATGCGAATCAGCCAGAGCTGATGATTCGGCTTGCCTCCACTCAGGCTCATGACGCTCTTATCAAGCAGGATCCAGATGTGATTGCGATTGGCCCCGGCTTAGGTAGCTCACCCATAGCAATTGAGTGGATAAAGGCTGTACTCTCTTTTCCGAAGGTACCGCTCATCATTGATGCAGATGCATTAAATTGCATAGCGGACTCTGAAGATTTATTGAATTTGTTGCAACACCGTAATCAGCAATTTCCAGAAATGACCGTGATTACCCCGCACCCTGGTGAAGCAGCGAGACTTCTGCACAGTAGCTCAGCCAAAATTCAAGAAGACCGACAAGAAGCAATTCATGCATTAGTAAATCAGACCCAATCCATTGTGGTTTTAAAAGGTCAGCACACCCTCATTGCATCCCCTCAGCATGCAGTGACTCAATGCATGGAAGGCAATCCTGGAATGGGGACAGGCGGCATGGGGGACATCCTTACCGGTGCCATTACCGCTATTGCAGCCCAAGGCGTATGCCATCAGCTCAATCTCTGGGAGGCTACGGGCATTGCCGTTCAACTTCACGCGACTGCAGCGGATAGTCTCGTGGAAAAAGGGGTTGGACCCATTGGCTTAACCCCCTCAGAAACGATTATGGAGATGAGAAGCCTGCTAAATAAGCTGTTATAAAGCGTTATGCAATCAGCCAGCGCAGCGCATCATCATCGACGTTACCTCTACGGCATCCTCATGGCCGGAGTGGGTTCGATGCTCTTCTCGGGAAAAGCGATTTTGGTCAAGCTTGCTTTTGGATATGGCGCGAATGCTGAAACGCTGATTGCCTTGCGCATGCTCATGGCACTCCCTCTTTTTTGGAGCATCTACTGGTGGGAGTCACGTCGCAAACAGATGAGTCCACTTACATGGCTCGATCGTGGAAAATTATTTTTCTTAGGGTTTCTAGGTTATTTCTTGTCTAGCTATGTCGATTTTCTAGGCTTGCAATATATTTCAGTTGGTCTAGAGCGCATTGTTCTGTATCTGACGCCAACGATTGTCTTGGTAATCTCTTATTTTGTTTTGCAAAAACCCATCACTCGAATGCAGTGGTATGCACTAGTCGTTGGATATTTAGGTGTGACAGTGGTATTCATTCAGGATGCAAGCTCCACGGGCATTCATGCTTGGTTGGGGATGCTGCTCGTCTTTACTAGTGCTTGCAGCTATGCCATGTACATGATCGGCTCTGGAGAGATGGTTCGCCGCATTGGCAGCGTTCGCCTTGTAGTCTATGCCAGCTCTGCCTCGGCGGTCTTAAGCATAGCTCAATCCACCATCTACGACCCAAGCGCTATCTTTAACCAAGTAGCCCCAATTTATTGGCTCAGCTTACTCAATGCAAGTTTGTGCACTGTTATTCCAATGCTACTCATCATGATAGCCATCAACCGAATTGGCTCGCCATTGGTAGCTCAAGCGGGAATACTCGGTCCTGTGTCTACCATTTTTATGGGCTATCTCATTTTGTCAGAACCAGTCACTTGGATGCAAATAGGCGGCATGACTTTAGTGATCGCTGCGATGTGGCTACTAGTTCGTAGTGATCCGCCAAAGAAAAAGTCACCAGACTCAAATGAATCTAGTGACGTAGATGATGCAAAAATCCTCAATTAATTGAGGATTCAAGATTACTGAACGGCGGCTTCTGCTGCAGCTTTAGATTTTTTCTTGGACTTTTTCTTTGCTTTTTTCTCTGCTTTCTTTTCTTTCTTAGCTTGCTTCTTCGCTTTTTTCTGTGCGGCCTTATCTGTTGGGGCAGCAGCAGGTGCAGCAGCTGGAGCGGCGGCAGGTGCAGCGACTGGAGCAGCAGGTGCTGGGGCTGGATCAGCAGCCATTACGGAAATAGGTGAAATACCGATAGCGGCTGAAATGAGTGTGGCTAAGCTTAAGCGGGCGATACGAGAAATCATGCAATTCTCCAATAAGGTTTGTGGATAATTTAATAATACTCAAAAAATTAATATAAATGCCTTTTTTAAGAAAGTTGCTCATGAATGAATTTCCCCAAGATATCTTTACTGAGCCTCAAGGCTACTCAGTAGACACTCTCAGCAACCTAGGCCCCCTCACCGGCATGGCCGGGATTTGGGAGGGTATTCGGGGAATGGATGTAAAGCCAAAAGCGGCTGGCCCCAAGAAACAAGCCTATGTCGAGCGCATTGAACTTCAGCCAGTTGACCCCCAAACTAATGGCCCTCAATTGTTTTATGGCTTGAGGTATCACACCCATATCACCAAGCCAGATCAAGTCAAAACCTATCATGACCAAGTGGGCTATTGGCTATGGGAGCCGGCCACTGGAAACGTCATACATACGCTCACTATTCCCCGCGGCATGATCACAATGGCATGTGGCAAAGCAGATGCCCATGCCAAGCAATTTGAGCTGCTAGCCAAAGAGGGAGATCCATCTGCCGGCATTTCCTCTAACCCCTTTCTGAACTATGCATTTCGCACGGTGGAATATCGGATTCAAGTCACTATTCATGATGATCAAAGTTGGTCATATGAACAAGATACTGTGATGAAAATCAAAGATCACATAGAGCTATTCCATCACGTTGATACCAACACCTTACGCAAGATTGGTGAAGCCACCCCTAACCCCTTGGCACGTTAAGTAGTGCGAGTACAAATAAAAAGGCCATCATCTGATGGCCTTTTTATTGCAGAGAAAAAATGATTAGGCAGGCTGTGCTTCAGTTTCGGTAATTTTTTCTAAGGCTGCAGCTAAGTGCCCAACAGTACGATCAACATGAGCTAGCTTTTCTAAACCAAATAAGCCAATGCGGAATGTACGGAAATCAGGTCTTTCATCACACTGCAATGGAACTCCAGCAGCAGTCTGCAAACCTAAGGCAATAAATTTCTTGCCAGATTGAATATCTGGATCTTTGGTGTAACTCACCACCACACCCGGGGCTTGATAGCCCTTAGCTGAAACTGAGTGATAGCCCTTAGATACCAACAAATCACGCACCTTAGTACCTAGCTCTACTTGTTTAGCTTTCAAAGCAGCAAAGCCTAAGGCCTGCGTTTCTTTCATAACATTACGCAATATTTTCAATGCGTCTGTTGGCATAGTGGTGTGATACACATGTCCACCTTTTTCATAGGCTTCCATAATTTGCAACCACTTCTTCAGATCCATAGAGAAGCTGCTGCTTTGTGTGGCATCGATACGCTCACGCGCCCGCTCACCAAGAGCGATTAACGCGCAGCATGGGGAGCTACTCCAACCCTTTTGTGGGGCTGTAATCAATACATCGACATTGCAAGCTTTCATATCGACCCACATTGCACCGGAGGCAATGCAGTCCAATACAAACAAACCATTCACAGAATGCACTGCCTCACCAACCGCTTTGAGGTAGTCATCAGGCAAGATGATGCCGGCAGAAGTTTCCACATGCGGCGCAAATACTACTGCTGGCTTTTCTCTCTTAATGAAAGCGACGACTTCCTCGATTGGCGCTGGGGCAAATACACCCTGTGCTGAATTTTCTAATTGACGGCCTTTGATAACAGAAACATCGCTCGTAATATGAGCCAAATCAAAAATCTGCGTCCAACGATAACTAAACCAACCGTTACGCAAAACCAAGCATTTTTCGTTATTGGCAAATTGGCGGGCAACCGCCTCCATTCCAAAAGTGCCGCTACCCGGAACAATCACTGCAGAACTGGCGTTATAAGCATCTTTTAAAACACTAGAAATGTCGACCATCACGCGCTTAAATTCTTCAGACATGTGATTTAAAGAGCGGTCGGTGTAAACAACCGAGAACTCTAATAATCCATCTGGATCAACATTGGGAAGTAAGCCTGGCATAGTAATTTCCTGGGGTTTCTGTAATCAGCCCTAAATGATACTGATTTAAGGTTTTATTGCACTGCAACCTTGTTTTCTTTGATCAATTTGGCCCATTTAGCCTGATCTAAGCGCAGAAACGCTGCAAAGTCCTCAGGACTTCCATGGGCAGGGTCACTTCCCCGCTCCAACATGGCCTTCCGAACCTTCTCTTGAGCCAGGACTGTCATGACCGTTTGATTGATTTTTTGCGTCACTACCTTAGGGGTTTTAGCGGGTGCAAATAAACCAAACCAGCCTACAGCACTATAACCAGGCAAACCTGAGTCAGCTACTGTAGGGATATTTGGCAAAGCTTCTGAACGCTTTAAGCCTGTTTGAGCTAAAGCCAACAGTTTCCCAGATTCAATTTGAGGCATTACCGTTTGAGCCGGCGCAAACATGAGATCAATGTGTCCTGCTAGTAAATCCGTCAAAGCCTGTCCAGTACCTTTATAAGGAACATGCAGCATGCTCACCCCCGCCATTGAGGCAAACAACTCGCCAGCCAAATGCGATGCCGATCCCGGGCCCGAAGAGCCGTAACGCACCTGACCAGGATTGGCTTTGGCGTAAGCAATTAATGCCTTGATTGAGGTGATATTTAATGCGGGTGAGACCGTCACCACATATGGTGAAGCAGACACCAGTGCAACCGGTGAAAACTGGGCAATATTTTTTTCAGTGACGGCGGCTGTCGAGCCCATCAATAAGGTGTACCCATCCGCAGGAGATTGTGCAACTGCTTCAGCACCAATGAGACCACTTGCCCCTGGACGATTTTCAATGATTAAAGCCTGCTTCCAAATATCACCAACTGATGGTGCGAGCAATCGAATTAAAGTATCAGCGCCACCGCCAGGTG